>JBFXED010000001.1:0-238820 GCA_050180485.1 Alphaproteobacteria bacterium
GTACTATATCTCGATGTTCGGTCAAAATAAGTACCTAATAACTCCATGAAAGACATGCGAAAAATACCTAGAATTAAACTGCCTAAGTATGAATCCTACTGCCATTTTATATCTCGATTCGACAAAGAGCCGCATTTTGCGAAATGGACCTAAGGGGTTGGAATAGCACGAATCAGCAAGGCAACCGGCATAGTCTCCATACCATCGTGCGGCCCGAACACGCCCCCCTTCTGGAAGCCGAAAGAGGCCAATGCCGTCCGGTCGATGGGCGGACGGTGCTGGCTATCCGACTTGAAGTGAATGCGCACCCGATCTGGCCCGATGGAGTAGAGCGGCAGGAAGCCGGCGGCGGTGGCGTCGAGGGTCACGGGATCCAACAGGCTCCCGCTGCGAGTGGCGCGCACCAACATGTGCTCGACGCCGGTCTTAAGGTCGATCCCGACCACCAGATCGATCTCGCTGGCGTCCACATCGCCGCCGAGTTTGGACAGAAGGCGCGCAGCCGTGAGATCCGCGTTCGCGCCGCCCGGGCCATGGCTTGCGGGCAGAACATGCTCGCCCGGCGTTTGCAGGCGCGCCACGGCACCGCGGATTTCTCTGATTCTCGTGCGCGCGGCCGCGGCGGGCGGCACCTCCTCGACGGAGGCAAACTTCGTGGCGGCGTATGGCGAGTCGCCGCCATCGGCGACCTGGCTCACATTGACGCCATGGCCGGACACGAACCACAAGAAATCGGGGTGCAGCGTACGCGGCTCTTCCGCATCTGCGGGACCGATGGTCACAAGAAGTCCGAGCGTGGCGAAGAGCAACGTCGAAACGAGGTGGGGGAGCCGAACGGCATTCATGGCATTGCTCTGGACGTTCCCCCAATGCCAAGGCTATCCGTTCCGGAGAAGTGAGAAATTGACTAGAAGTATCGGATTCTCTTGGATTTATTCGATGGTCATAGCGCGGCTATACCTTGGTCTAAAGCCGTCCGGGCGCGATGGCGTGGGGCCGGTGGACGACACGCCCCCGCCATGGGATAAGCGCCCATCGCTTGCAGTCATCCTCCCGGTTTCATGACGGACGCCGCTCCGCTCTCCCACCGCGAAGTCCTCATCATCCTGTGCAGCGTGCTGGTCAGCCTTCTGCTGGCAGCACTCGACCAGACAATTGTCGCGACTGCGCTGCCGACCATCGCGGCCGAGTATCATTCGGTCGAACATCTCTCGTGGGTGGTTTCGGTCTATCTGCTCACCTCGACGGCCTCGACGCCTATTTATGGCAAGCTGAGCGATCTCTATGGCCGCCGCGCGCTGCTGACGGTGGCCATCGCCACCTTCGTCGCGGCATCGGCGCTGTGCGCGATGGCGCAAAGCATGACGCAGTTGATCGCCGCGCGCGCGTTGCAGGGAATTGGCGGCGGCGCCCTGATCTCGCTGACCCAGGCCACCATTGCCGACGTCATTGCGCCGCGTGATCGCGGCCGTTACCAGGGCTATATCGCCACCGTGTGGGCGTCGGCCAGCGTGGGCGGGCCGCTGCTCGGCGGCTTCTTCGTCGACTATTTGTCCTGGCGCTGGGTGTTCTGGATCAATTTGCCCATTGGCTTGGCCGCTCTGGTCGCCGCACGCATCGCCTTGCGCAAGCTTCCCGTCCACCCGGTGAAGCACAGGATCGACTATGTGGGCGCGCTGCTCCTGGTCGTGGGCGTCACGTCGCTCCTGATCGTCTTCAGTTCCGGTGGTGCTGCATTGCCGTGGACGTCGCCCTACATCATCGGCCTCGGCGCCGCGGGCATGGTCCTTCTCGCGCTGTTCGTGGCTTGGGAGTTGCGCGCTCCGGAGCCGATCCTGCCGCCGCGCTTGTTCCGCAACCCCGTAGTGCGCGTGGCCAATACGGCGTCGTTTGTCTGGTCCATGGCTTTCATCGGCGGCGTGGTGTTCATGCCGCTGTTCTTCCAACTCGTGGTTGGCGCCAGCGCCAGCGAATCCGGCATGCTTCTGATGCCGTTGACGATGGGCGTGGTGGTGGGCGCCACCAGCAGCGGCCGCTTCATGGTCAAGACCGGCCGTTACAAAGCCATGCCTTTGTCGGGCCTCGTGGTCTCGGTGGTGATCTTCCTCTATCTCGGTCAGGCCGAAGCGGGCTTATCGCGCGGCCTGATGATCACGTGCTTCGCGATCCTCGGCATCGGACTCGGGCTCGTGATCCCGCCCATGCTGGTCGCGGTTCAGAACGCGGTGGAGAAACGCGATCTGGGCACGGCCACCTCGGCGGTCACGTTCTTTCGCTCCATGGGCGGTTCGTTCGGGGTGGCCGTGCTGGGCGCGGTCATCGTGGGCGCGCTGGGCCATCACATGAATGCGGCCGCCATTCCCGGTGCCGACCAATTGGGCGCGCAGATCCTGCGCGACGGCCGCGCCGCGCTCGACGCGCTGCCCGAGCCGGCGCGCGGTCAAGCAGCGGCGGCGGCGGCCCGGGCGTTCCATCCGATGTTCCAGGCCTGCGCCCTAGTCTGCGCGATCACTTTCCTGGTCGTTCTGTTCCTGAAGGAAATCCCGCTGCGCTCCGCCCAAAGGCCCACGGAAGGCAGCTCCGCCACGTGATCGCGCTCGATCCCGAGCTCGCCACCCGGCTCAATCTCCGCCCGGCGCCGGCGGCGGGCCGGTATGAAATCGTGATCCCTGAATTCGCCAACATCGCCGCTGATTCCGTCGGACGTTTCGCGACCGGTCCCAAGGCCGATTCGCCGGCCGTGATCTTCGAAGACCTGGATGGGCGCATCGAGACGGCCAGCTATCGCGCGCTCGACGCAAGCGCGGCGCGCTTTGCCGGCTGGCTGCGCGATCAGGGTATACGCGCGGGCGATGTGGTCGCAATCCACACGGGCCAGCGCATTGAGACGGCCGTGGCGCATCTGGCGTCTCACCGCATCGGTGCCGTGGCCGCCACGATCTCGCAGCTCTACGGCGCCGACGCGGTACGGCACGTGCTGACCGATTCGAGTGCGAAACTCCTGGTCACCCAAGACAATGTGTGGAGCGTGCTGCGTGGCATCCGCACGGCGTGCCCCGCGCTAGTCCATGTGGTGGTCGTGGGCGATGCGAACGGAGGCGAAATCCGCTTTGACGACGCGCTGGCCGCATCGCCCGGCGCGGCATCCTATGCGCGCACGCGCGCGAAGGACCCGGCGCTACTCGTCTACACTTCGGGTTCGACCGGCCTGCCCAAAGGCGTGACGCATGGCCATTCCATCTTTCATGCCTACAAGACCAGCCTCGGTCTCTTCTTCAACCTGGAGTTGTGGGAGGAGGGGCTTGTCTTTTGGACGCCGGCCGATTGGGCCTGGATCGGTGGGTTGGTCGATGTGGTCTATCCCGCTTGGATGCAGGGGCATCCGGTCGTCGCGTCCCAGCATCGCTTCGACGCTGAATGGGTGCTGGGTTTCATGGCGAAGCACGGCGTCACCCATTCGCTGGTGACGCCCACGGGGCTGAAGCGGCTGGCGCTGGTCG
Source organism: Alphaproteobacteria bacterium (assembly GCA_050180485.1). GTDB lineage: Bacteria > Pseudomonadota > Alphaproteobacteria > CADEGL01 > CADEGL01 > CADEGL01. The sequence goes on from JBFXED010000001.1 coordinate 3,501, forward strand.
ACGCGCCGCGAAAACGATGGCCGGACCTGCGCTTACGCACCATCTTCACCGGCGGCGAGGCCTTGCCGGGCGAGACGCTCCACTGGCTGTCGAACGAGCTGAAGATCGTGTGCAACGAGGGCTATGGCATGTCCGAGGTCAACCACATGATCGGCAACTGCCAGAAGCTGCGCCCGATCAAGCCGGGATCCATGGGGTGGGAACTGCCCGGCCATGTCGCCGCGCTGGTGGACGAGACGGGTGCTCCCGTCGCAGACGGCGAGGTGGGCGAAGTCGTGACCACCGACAAGGCGGCAACCCTATTCCTTGGTTATTGGGGCCGGCCTGATCTGGACGAAACGATGCGTCTCGGCCCATGGATTCGCACTCGCGATTTGGCTGTGCGCGATGCCGACGGTTACTACTGGTATCGCGGGCGCAACGACGATCTTATTAAGAGCGGCGGTTACCGTATCGGCCCGGCGGAAATCGAAGAGGTGATACAGCAGCATCCCGCGGTGGCCGAGGTTGCCGTGATCGGTGTGCCCGACGACGCGCGCGGACAGATCGTAAAGGCCTTGGTGCGTCTGCGCGCGGGGCATGAAGGCTCCGATGCGCTCGTGCGCGAGCTGCAATCTCATGTGAAGACACGCCTCGCGGCCTACAAACAGCCGCGCATCGTCACCTTCGTGGACGAGTTCCCGCTGACCAGCACGGGCAAGATCGCGCGTGCCGAGCTGCGTCGTCGCGAAGAATTGCGCTGACCGTGCCGGACGATTTTGAACCGCTCGGCCAAACCGGTTACCTGGCGGCGGAGGGTTTTGAGACCGAGCTGGAAACGGGACTGGGCGATGTCGCCTGGCGCATCGGCCGGCTCATGTTCACGCCCGGGCCGCCGCGCCGCGCCGCATGGGCCGCGAATCTCTGGTTCGATCCTGTCCGTATCCCGATCCGTTCGATCGGCGATGGCGCCAATAAGCTGCGCGCGATCCAGCGCAACTGGGCTTCCTTCCCTGGCGCATCTCACCGTCGCGCCGCATTGATCGGCGAGAAACTGCCCAAAGTCAGCGCCAAGCCGCTGGTCTTCCCGGCGCCCGCGCCGGTCGCGCCGCTGGGATCGTGGACACTGGCCGACGCGGAAACCATCATCGCCGCCGCGCGCTGCACCAGCCCGTTTCCGAACGGCGAGGTTCGTTTTGTCGAGGATCGGGAAGGCCCGCCCAACCGCGCCTATCTGAAACTGTGGGAGGCGCTGACCCTGCTACGCCGCTACCCCGCGCCGGGCGAGGTATGCGTCGATTTGGGCGCAAGCCCAGGTGGCTGGACCTGGGTGCTGCAGTCGCTCGGCGCGCGCGTGATCGCCGTGGACAAGGCGCCGCTCGATCCCCGCGTCGCGTGCCTGCCCGGCGTCGAGGCGCGGCGGGACAGTGCTTTCGCCCTCAAGCCCTCCGATGTGGGGCCCGTGTCGTGGCTGTTCTCGGATATCGTCTGCTATCCCGCGCGCCTCTTCCGCCTGGTCGAGGAATGGCTGAATTCGGGCCTATGCCGGAACATGGTGTGCACGATCAAATTCCAGGGACCGACGGATTTCGCGGCGATTGAGCGCTTCGCCGATATTCCCGGCGGGCGCGTGTTTCATCTGCACCACAACAAACACGAACTGACCTTCGCGCACCTCTTGGATGAGGATGCGTCTTAGATCGGCCAGAAGGTCATGATCAGCGGCGTGCCCACCACGACGACCAGGATCGAGAGCGGCAGGCCAAGCTTCCAGTAATCGCCGAAGCTGTAGCGGCCCGGCCCCATCACCAACGTGTTGCATTGGTGACCGATCGGGGTCAGGAAGTCACAGGCCGCGCCGACGGCAACCGCCATTAGGAATGCGTCGGGGCTGAGCCCAAGGTTGCTCGCGAAGCCCGCAGCCACGGGCGCCATCACCAGCACGGTCGCGGCGTTGTTCAGAAACGGCGTCACCAGCATCGCCGTGACCAAGACCAACGCCAGGGTCGCATAGGCAGGGGCGCCTTGGGCGATGTGCGAGAGAAGCCCCGCAATCACGTCCGTACCGCCGGTCTCGCGCAGCGAATCGCTGACCGGGATCAGGGCGCCTAGCAGCACAAGAATCGGCCAGTCAATGGCCTCGTACGCATCCTTCAGGGAAAGCGAACCCAGAGCGACGACGCCGACGGCTGCGCCGAAAAATGCAATCGTGACAGGGAAGATCTGGAACGCCACCAGCATCATGGCGCAGATCAGGAGTACTGCGGGAATGAAAGCGCTGTTGGTTTTGCCCAGGCGAACCTTGCGCTCGGCCAGCGGCAGAAGCTGAAGCTCGCTTACCGCGCGCGGCACCGCGTCCACGTGACCTTCAAGCACGACGACGTCACCAGACTGGAAGCGCAACCGGCGCAAAGGCAGCACGATGCGTTGCCCGCCACGGTTCACGGCCAGAACATTCACGCCGTATTGGTCGCGAACGCGCAGGCGCTCCAACGAGGCGCCGACAAGGCGCGAACGGTCGGTGACCACGGCCTCGACGACCGTCACATCGGCCCGCTTCGGTGCACCCTCGGCGGGCGGCTTCTGCCCGACTAACTCTAGCTTGGCATGATCGACGATGCTTTTGAGCGAGTGGGTGTCGCCAACCAGGGTCAATACGTCATCGGCGTATAAACGCCAATGTTCGGACGGCACATAGCGATGCGATCCTTCGCGCAAGATACCCGAGACGGTGATGGAACCTTCGGATGCTTGCTGCAAATCGGCGACGCTTTTTCCCGCATAGGGCGAGCCGGCGGGAATGCGCACCTCCGTTGTGTATTCGCCGATCTCGAATACATCGTCTGCCGGCGCCTTGTCCCTGGCCGGCAACAGACGCCAACCGACGATGAGGAACAGGAGGCCGCATAAGGTCAGCCCCGCACCCACGGGCGCGAAATCAAACATGCGAAAGGGTTCGCCCACGATCTCGGCGCGCATGCGCGAGACGATGATATTGGGCGAAGTACCGATCAGGGTGGACAATCCGCCGAGCAGAGCGGCGAAGGCCATGGGCATCAATAGGCGCGAGGGGGATCGGCCCGAACGGCGCGCCATCTGGATCGCCACCGGTAGGAACGCCGCCAAGGCGCCGATGTTCTTCACGAACGCGGACAGGATCGCGACGGTCGTGCCCAGCACGGCGATCTGGCCGGCGGTCGATTTCGTATAGGGCGCGACCGGACGCAATGCGGCCTCGATGATGCCGGACTGGCTGATCGCGGCGCTGAGCACCAGCGCCGAGCCCACGATGATGACGATCTGGTCGCTAAAGCCGGTAAACGCCTTTTCGACTGGCACGACCCCGGCGGCCACCGCGATCAAAAGCCCCAGCATCGCCACCACGTCGTAGCGGAGACGGTTCCAGACGAACAGCACGATCATGCCGCCCAGGATGGAAAAGGCGGCGATCTGGTCGAAGGTCACGGTGTGTTGCGCTCCCGGTCGAGTCGGCAATCACTGCCCGGGCGAGTCACATCTCCGGGCAAACCCAATTGCACTTAGCGATGGCCAACGCCTCGGCGTTGTACAAAGTTCCACCGCAACTGGCCTGGAATCCCAGCACGACCGTGTTTTGGCGGTCGTTGGCTTTCCGATAGTACACTTCCGTCGCGTCTTTAGGTTGTTCCACTTGGCATCGCGCTGGTCGAGCAGCCGGGACGGGCGTTCAAACCGCGCTGTTCTTCCGCAAAAGTGCGAGCAAGCCCTTGAGAAGTTCAATGGGGCGCGGCGGACATCCGAGGATGTGCAGATCGACCTTTAATACCTCATCAACGGGACCTACGCAGGCATAGCTGCCCCGGAACAGCCCGCCGGAGCAGGCGCAGTCGCCGACGGCAACCACCCACTTGGGATTGGGAGTCGCCCGAAAGGTGCGCTCCAAGGCCTCGCGCATATTCTTCGTCACGGGGCCCGTGACGAGCAGCACGTCGGCGTGTCTTGGAGACGCGACAAATCGGATTCCGAAGCGCTCGACGTCATAGTACGCGTTGTTGAGTGCGTGTAACTCGAGTTCGCAAGCGTTGCAGGAACCCGCATCGACCGCTCGGATCGAAAGGCTTCGGCCGAGCAGGTTTCTCGTCTCGCGCTCGAGCGCGCGCCCGATCTCCTGAAGCGCGGCATCATCGGGGCCGGGTGACGCTTCGGTCGCGGGCTTGCCGAACAGGTTTTCAAAAAGCAGTTTTCGCATCGCGCGGTGTTACAGATCGTGGCCGGAGTACGAGCAATTGAAGGATTTGTTGCACAGCGGAAAGTCGGCGACGATGTTGCCTTCGATCGCGGCTTCCAGAACGGGCCATTGAAACCAGGACGGGTCGCGCAGGTGGCAACGCAAAATCTTGCCCGCCGGGTCGAGGCGTAACCAGACCAGGACATCGCCACGGAATCCCTCCACGACGGCTAGCCCTTCCCGAGGGCCATCCGCGCGCACCGGTATCTCCGCGCGCAGAATGGAGGCCGGCAATCGGTCGAGAATTTGCTCCACGAGGGATACGCTTTGATCCACTTCCTTCATGCGGACCCGGACGCGTGCATCCACATCTCCCTCGGTCCGAACGGCGACTTCGAACCGCAATTGCGCGTAAGGCTCATAAGAAAGTGCTCGGCGCGCATCGAACTCTCGGCCCGAAGCGCGGCCTATATAACCGCCGCAGCCGTACTGGCGGGCGAGCCTGGACGTCAGCACGCCGGTGCCGACCGTACGGTCCTGCAACGAGGCGGTGTTGTCGTAGAGCTCCACGAGCTCAGGAAATGTCGTTTTGATGTGGTGTATCAGGCTTCGTAAGGTCTCTGCTCCACCATCCGTCAGGTCGACGGCGATACCGCCGGGGACAACGAGGTCCCGCATGAGCCGGTGGCCGAAGCACGCGTCGGCCGCGCGCAACACGCGTTCACGCAGCATGCCGCAATGGGCGTGCATGAGCGCGAAAGAGGCGTCGTTGCATATTGCGCCGATATCGCCGAAGTGATTGGCCAAGCGCTCCAGCTCTGCCATGAGCGCGCGCAGCCAAACCGCCCGGATCGGCGGTTCCACGCCGCACGCGCTTTCGGCGGCCCGCGCAAAGGCCAACGAGTAGGCAACCGTCGAGTCTCCAGAAGTGCGCCCCGAAAGCCGGGCGCCCCGATCGAGATCGCTTCCGATCAGGAGACCTTCGATGCCCTTGTGAACATAACCGAGGCGCTCTTCCAACCGCACCACGGTTTCGCCGTTGGCGGTAAACCGGAAGTGACCTGGCTCGATGATTCCCGCGTGAACCGGACCGACGGGAATCTGATGGAGTCCCGGCCCCTTAGCCGGAAGGAATGGATAGCTGGTACCCGTGGCGTCGGTCGGGGTCGCGGCGGGACTTAATGGATATCTGACGCCCCAACGGCCGTGGTCGAGCCAACCGCGCGTGTCCAAGGCGCCCACCGGTTCGTGCCCGAAGAGATCATGGATCGCGCGTTCCAGGCGCGCCGCTGGCGGATGCCTTGCCGCTATGGATGGGAATTGCCCATCGATGCATTTCAGGGTCAAGATCCTCAGATCGTGATCTTGGCGGAGAACCGCCAAGTGAACCGCGTCCGTGTCCCCCCATAGACCGAAGAGAGTCCAAGTTCCCGAAGCAAGGTGCTCGGCCGCCTCTTGCCATGTGTCGATGTCGACGTCGACCCGAAGCCGTGCACTGACTGCTTGCGCGGTTGATCCGGAGCCACCCGTTTCGAACGTCGGAGCCATTATCCAAGAAGCCCTGCAACGTGTTGAAACCAAGTCACCACGGGCGGAGGCAAATAGATACCCGCGGCGAACACCATGGCCAGTTGGACGAACATCGGGACGTAGGACGCCTTCACCGGGGCCGTGCTGCCCGTGGGGGTACCGAAAGCGATCCCGTTCAGCCTCCAAAGCAAGGCGCCCAACGCGACGAGCAAGCCAAAAACGAGAGGGATGGCGAGCAGCGGCTGGCGGGCGAAGGTTGACGTGACCACCAAGAACTCGCTCATGAAGATGCCCATGGGCGGCAGACCCGCGATTGCGACCACACCCAGCACGAGCCCCCATCCCAGCACTGGATGCGTGGCGGTAAGGCCTCGAATCTCGGCGATCTTTTGCGTTCCTTTCACCTGCGCGATGTGTCCCACCGCAAAGAAGATCGCGGATTTGGTGAGGCTGTGCATCGTCATGTGCAGCAGCCCGGCGAAGTTCGCGAGCGGGCCGCCCATGCCGAAAGCGAACGCGATGATCCCCATGTGTTCGATGGACGAATAGGCAAACATCCTTTTGATGTCGCGCCGCCGGTAGAGCATGAACGCGGCGAAAATCAGCGAAGTGAGGCCAAGGCTGATCAGCAGGGGCCCTGGAGCCAGCGCCCCGGGTGTTGCCGTCAGCAGAATCTTGAATCGGAGCAACGCGTATAGGGCGACGTTGAGCAAGAGGCCGGACAGGACGGCCGAAATCGGCGTCGGACCTTCCGCGTGCGCATCCGGCAACCAGGCATGCAGCGGCGCCAATCCCACCTTCGTGCCGTATCCAAGCAGCAGGAATACGAAGGCCAGGTCGAGCAGGGCCGGATCGAATTTGTGGGCGTTCGCGAGAAGAATCGTCCATGTCATCGCATCAACACCCTCTCCGACAACTGGACGGGCGGTCATATAGACGAGGATGGTGCCGAACAGCGCCAGCGCGATGCCGACGCTGCCCAGGATAAAGTATTTCCAAGCGGCCTCGAGCGCCTCGGACGTCCGGTAGATTCCCACCATGAGCACGGTCGTCAGCGTGGCAAGCTCGACGGCGACCCACATCAATCCAATGCTGTTCGCGACCAGCGCGAGGTTCATGCCGAACATCATCACCTGATACATGGCATGGTAAAAACGGAGATATCTTGGGGTCAGCCGACCGGTTTCCAGTTCGTGGGCGATATAACTTGCACTGAACACGCTCGTGGTGAAGCCGACGAACGTGTTCAGAACGATAAAGACGATGTTGAGGTCGTCGATTTGCAGATAGGGGCTTGGCTCCGGCCGCTCGAAGAGCAGGATCACCGCCGACAACAGGGTGACTAGGCTGGCCAGCACGTTCAGGCGCGATGAAAGAACGTATCCGGGCAGGATGGCCAGTACGCCCGCTGCTGCTATTGGAGCGATCAGTACCCCATCGAGGGCATAGGCGCCGAACAAGGTCATCTGCGCTCGCCCCGGAACTGGTCGAGGGCCTGCACGTCGACGGTGTCGAAGCGCTCCCGAATACGGAACAGGAAGATGCCGATCACGATGAACGCGATCAAAATGGAGAAGGCGACGCTGATCTCAACCACCAATGGCATGCCCTTGGCGCCGGTTGCCGCCAGGATCAGGCCATTCTCGAGCGACATGAAGCCGACCACCTGACTGACCGCGTTGCGCCGCGTGACCATCATCAGGAGGCCCAGCAAGATCACCGAAAGCGCAAACGCCAGGTCCTCGCGCGCGAGCGGATCGGCTTCGGGAATGACGCGCAGAACGACCACCAGGGAGAGCGCGATTAAACCCATCCCGGCCAGCATGGTCGGGCCGATGCCGACGACAACTTCGATCTCCCGGTGGATCCCGAGGCGTATGATCATTCTGTGCAGCGCGACCGGGATCACGATGCCTTTGAAAGTCAGCGCGATCGCCGCCGTGACATATAGGTGCGGGGCATTTTGAATGTACGCCTGCCAAGCGACGGATAACGTCAGCACGACGGCGTGCAGCGCGAACACGTTGAGAAGCGCGTACAATCGGTCTTGATACAGAAGAGTGATGCTCAGGAGCACCAAGCCCCCGGCTAGAAGATGTGCGACGTCGAAAGCGAAGCCGTGCATGTCAGAGGCCTCGTGACACGAAGAGGAGGAGCGTCCCGAGCAGCCCCAGCATGAGCGCTCCTCCCAAAAACTGGGGCACCCGAAACACGCGCATCTTGGCAAGCGACGTTTCGAAGAAAGCCAGCGCGAAAGCGCCGACCCCAAGCTTGGCAAGATATGCGGCGGCACCGATCGCGTAAGCCGTCATGCCGCGGTCGCCCGAAGCGAGGCCCCAGGGCGCGAACAGGCAGATGATCAGCGACATATAGAGCAGCAGCTTCAACGACGCAGCGAGCTCGATCACCGCCAGGTGGCGGCCGGAATATTCGAGGATCATCGCCTCGTGCACCATCGTCAGCTCGAGATGCGTTGCCGGATTATCGACGGGAACGCGGGCGTTCTCGGCGATGCCGACGATGATAAGCGCGACGAGCCCCAGCCCGAGCGAGACCCGCAACCCAACCTCCGAAGAAGCCATGTAGACGGCGATGGTCGACAGTTGGGTGGAGCCGACCACCAGGGCGACCGTGAAAACGATCATCAGCATCGCGGGCTCCGCGAGCGAGGCGATCATGACCTCCCTGCTGGATCCGATGCCACCGAAGCTTGTGCCGACGTCCAAACCGGCAAGCGCCATAAAGAACCGCGCGCTTCCCAGAAGCGCCGCAATAGCAATCAAGTCAGCCGACCAGCTGAAGAGCAGGCCGGTTGCGAATGTGGGCACGAGCGCTGCGGCGACCCATGTCGTGGCCAGCACGAAGTAGGGCACCGCGCGGAACAACCACGATGCGTTCTGCGCGAGCACCACTTCCTTCCGCGCGAGGCGCCGGAGGTCCCGATAGGGTTGTAGGATCGAGGGTCCGCGCCGTTTGGTCAGCCGGGCTTTCACCTTGCGGGTGATGCCGGTGAGAAGCGGCGCGAGCAAGACGACGAGCATCATCTGCGCGAACTGTATGACGAGTTCGGCGATCATGCCGACACGACCAGAATAAGCAGGAGGGTCACGAGCGAAGCAAACACGAGGGAGAGATAACGCCGAATTGTCAGGAACTGGAGATGGTTCAATAGACGCGAGACGATGCCAACGGCGCGCGCGAGCGGTGCATAGACGAGGTCCCACACAGCGTCTCGCAGTTCGATCGAGAAGACGGAGGGACGCTGAGAGCCGGGGGGCGCCATATCCACCGTTTCCCGTGTGCTGATGCCCACGTTGGCAAATACCCGCCGAAGCGGCTGGGCGAAACTGCTCGCGGTATACTGGGTGGCGGGTGCGGGGTCGGGGAATCCGCAGTCCCATGGATCCGACCGGCGCAGAGCGCGGGAAGAGACGCGGTGGAAGACGGCGGTGGCCAACCAAGCGGAAAGGCCGATGAACAGGAATACGAGCAGCCCATTGTACGAACTACGGCTTTCCCCGATCGGCACGATGGTGAGCCAGGAAAGCATGCTTTGGCGCGGCATCTGCCCTTGAACGACTGACGACACAACAGGCCCAATGGCGTCGATGAAGACTCCCGGCAAGATGCCCACGAGGAGGCAAAGCATGGCCAACATGGCCATGGCCGCGATCGAGAACCGATCGACTTCGTGAGTTTCCGCTATCCGAGCATCTCTCGGGCGACCAAGGAACGTCATGCCAAACGCGCGCACGAAACAGGCTCCGGCGAGAGCCGCCGACAGCGCAAGTAAGGCGCCTACCGCCGGCACGATCAACTTGAGTCCCCATTGTGGAATGGACGGGCTGAGAAGGACGGCTTGGAATGTCAGCCATTCCGAGACGAAACCGTTCAGGGGCGGCAGCGCGGAAATCGCCATTGCACCCACCAGGAAGGCCGCGCTCGTTGCAGGCATCCGGTGAATGAGGCCGCCCAGACGTTCGAGATCGCGCAGGCCAGTCGCATGAAGGACCGCACCCGCGCCGAAAAACAACAGGCTCTTGAACAGGGAGTGGTTCAAGACGTGCAGAAGCGATGCCGTGAGGGCAAGGGCTGCGGCGGCGTTCATGTGATTGGCGCGGAATGCGATGGCGAGTCCCAGCCCGACGAAGACGATACCGATGTTTTCCACCGTGCTGTATGCCAGGAGCTTTTTCAGGTCTCTCTCGACCATCGCATGCAACACCCCGATGACGGCGGTAGCGCCGCCGAGTACGAGAACGATCATCGCCAGCCACCATGCCGGATCGCCGACCAAATCGAAGACGATCCGCACGAACGCGTAGATCGCGACCTTGGTCATGACGCCGCTCATCAGCGCCGATACGTGGCTCGGCGCGGCGGGGTGTGCGAGCGGGAGCCATACGTGCAAGGGAACGAGGCCCGCCTTCGAGCCGGTGCCGATGAGCGCGAGCACGATCACCAGGCCGCTAAGCACATCGGAATGGTGATGGGCTTCGATCGTCGAAAAGTCGTAGCCGCCATCGGTCCCGGCCAGAAGCGCGAAAGCCAGGAGCAAACACAGGGTTCCGAAGCTGGCCATGACCAGATAGACATACCCAGCCTGAAGGTTCTCCGGCTTTTCATGATCGGAGATCACCAGCGCCCAGGAGGTCAGGGACATAAATTCCCAGGAGACCAAGAAGGCAAAGGCGTCGTCGGCCAAGACGACGAGGTTCATGGCCGCAAGAAACACGGGATAGAACGGCAGGATGCGTCCGCGTGCCTGGTCGCCCCGACCGTAGCCGATCGCGAAAAGACTTGCCGCCACCGCACCGAAATTGACGACGATGAGGAAGAAGGCCGACACGGCATCCAATCGGAAGTGCGCTCCCAGCCAAGGCAGGCCGAGCGGCAAAACCTGCGTCTCCTGGCCACCGTCGCTGGAGATAAGCGCGGCGAGGCCGGCAATCGTCGCGACCGCCGAGATAACGAGACTCAGACCATAGACGGCCTTATCGGCGTGCACCGATTTCCTCAGCGCCACGGCTATCGGCGCCAGCAGCAGCAGGGCGCCAATACATCCTAGGGCTGTGATCAAGGACATCGCGGTTCTTCAGAGTGTTCGAGCGGTCGCGAGCTTGGGTGGCTTGCCGCGATGCCTGGTCGGCTTCGAGGCCAGTTCGCGCAGCCGGACACCGCGCCCGCCAGCGGAACTCACAGTGCCCTGGTTGATCAGCTCGATGCCCGCCCGCTCGAGCGCATGGACAAGTTTCATCAGCGAATCGACATTGCCGCGGATGACCCCGCTGCTCGCTTCCATGCGCTGGATCGTTGGAACCGACAGTCTCGAAAGCTCGGCCAGTTCGCGCTGGTCTATTTCGAGAAGGGCGCGGGCGGCTTTCAGTTGCGTCGCGGTGATCATCGAGGTGCGCTGGTTTTCGGTTGGCTCATGGGTGACATAGTCTAAGTTACACTTCAAGCTTCAAACTATATGTTTGAAACATCAATCATAACGGGATAGGTCGCCGCTCTAAAGCAAAAATGTGGAAGCTTTGGATGACATCGCGGCGAGTTGGCCACCGGATGCCCGATGCCGATCTAGACCCCTGTCGGGAAACGGGACCTTCGGCCGGAAGGCGCCATGGGCAACAATCCGCCGGGTTTGAAGCTACAACCCTGGGGCTGGATCAGTTCTTCGGACAGACCAGGTTACTCTTGGCGATTGCCAACGCGTTCATCTCGTACATGGTTCCGCCGCAACTGGCCTGGAATCCCAGCACGGCCGTGTTGTAGCGGTCGTTGGCCTCCAGATAGGACATTTCGGTCACCATCTTGAGGTTGTCCCATTTGGCGTCACGCTGGTCGAGCAGCGTCTTGAAGACCTCGACGGAAGTCGCGTTGTTGATATCGACCCGGCCTTTTTGCTGCGCGATGTCGCGGTCCATGGCATCGACCTCGGCCTTCTCGCGGTCGACCGCCGCCTTGCCGGCATCCATCTGTTGACGCAGCGTGTTGATGGCCTGTTCTTGACACAGACAACGCGCGATCTCCTGTGGCGAATTGAGCACCCGTTGTTGCTGTGCCGCCGACGGGTTGGCCAGCGCCACGACAGCCGTCGCGCCGAAGATCCAGGTCCGCACGGGCACAAAGGTCATTTTTCGTCTCCTTACGTGAATTGGCGCCGATTATCGCCGATGACGGGGCGTCTCTCCACCGTCAGGACGCGCTCCCCATCCGCGCTGCCCGCCATCTTCGCGCCGCTCTTGCGCGACCCGCGGACGATCCGGTTGACTGTACCTCGAAAAGACCGGGAGCGGGGGCAACGATGCAGGCTTTCACGACGGACGAATTCCGCCGGCGCGTGGCTGGGACAAAGCGCCTGATGGCGGAAGCCGGCATGGACGCGCTGCTCGTCCTGTCCGAGCCCAACATCTTCTATCTGACCGGCTATGAGGGATTCTCGGACTATGTGCCCCAACTGGCGCTGATCACGGCGAACGACGATGCGCCCTGGTTGATCTTGCGCGAAATGGACGTGGCCTGTGCGACACCCACCTGCTGGCTGCCGGAGGGGCACACCGTGCCTTATGCCGAGAAGTTCATCGGCGCGCGCGACCGTACGCCCTGGGAGCCGATCGCGGATTTCATCGCCTCCAAGACCAAATCGCGCCGTTTGGGTGTCGAGTTCTCGGCCAAGGGATTCGGCGTCAAGGAACACGCCACGCTGCTTCGCCACCTCAAGATCGAGTCCTTCCTCGACGCCGACGGGCTGGTGTCCAAGATGAAGCGCATCAAGTCCGAACAAGAGCTGAAATATATCGGCGAGGCTGCCAAGGTGGTCGACCGCGCCATGATGCGCGGCGTGGAAAAGATCGCCGTCGGCGTGCGCCAAGCGGATGTGGCGGCCACGGTGATGGAAGCGCTGTGCGCCGGCACGCCGGAAATCCCCGGCAGTCCGGGGCGCCCGCCCACCATGGCGCCGGCGGCGCCGCTCGCCAACGCGCCGCACCTCAAGTGGACCGACGGCCCCTACCTGAACGGAATGCAGACGAATTTCGAGATGGGCGGATTCCGCCACCGCTATTGCTGCGGGCTTTCGCGCACCGTCTATCTGGGCAAGCCGCCGGAAAAACTCACGCGCACCCACGCGGCGGTGATGGACGGTTTCGAGGCCGCGCTCGCCATGATCCGCCCGGGCAACACCTGCGGCGCGGTGGCCGATGCATTTCACAAGGCCTTCGACCCGCACGGTATCCGAAAGGAGTCGCGCATCGGCTATTCCATCGGCATCGACTGGGCCGATGGCGGCGCGACCTTGCAGAAGGGCGATACGATGGTGATCGAGCCCAACATGATGCTCCACCTGATCGTGGGTATCTGGGAGCCGAACGATGGCTATGTCTTCAGCGAAACCGTGCGCATCGACCGGGACGCGGGCCGTTCGCTGACCACGGTTCCCAGGACGCTGTTTGTGCGTCCTGAGACCTGAGGCTTAGGACGCGGTCAATCCGGCAGGCCCGTGATCGTATAAAGAGACTGCAGCATCGGGCTCGGAACGGCCTGGGCGCCGAAATTGGCGGTGAAGATGCGGACGATTTCTCCCGAGCGGTAGATATGGCTCAGCGCCGTGTCGACTGCGAGGCGGAAATCGTCGTCGCCCCGGGGCAAGGCCAGCGCGTAAGGCTCGATCGTCAGGTAATCGTCGGACAGCAGCAGGTTGGCCGCCGCCGGGCTCTTCATGAACAGGTATTGCAGGATCGCCCGGTCGGCGAAGTAGGCGGAGATGCCGTTATCCACCAACATCTTCACGCCCTCGTCATGGTTCTTGAGCAGGACGATGTCGGACGTGATGTTCAGCTTGGTCAGCGTGTTGCGCAGGGCCTGCTCGGTCGTCGTGCCACCGAGCACGCCGATCTTCCGGCCGGCCAATTCCTTGACGCTCTTGGGGCCGTCGGGGCGGATCATCAGGCTCGCGCCGTCCACGAATGTCGAGAGGGAGAAGTCGACGATCTTGCGCCGCGCCAGCGTCGCGCTGGTCGCTTCGCACAGCATGTCCGCCTTGTTCTTCTGGATGGCTTCGAAACGGTTGGTCGAGGTGACGGGAACGTAGGCGACCTTCAAGCCGGGCAGGTTGAGCTGCTTGGCCAGATCGGCCGTCACGGCCTGGCAAAGGTTCACGATCAGACCAACGGGTTCGGCACCGGGGCCTTTCATGGAAAACGGCGGCGCATCCTCGCGAAATGCGATGCGGACGGTCTGTTCTTTCTTGATGCGATCGAGCGCGCCTGCCGCCGATGCCTCGGACGCAAAGCCAGCCGCGGCGAGAAGCGCGGTCGCCGCCAGCGCGGCGAATTTCCCAATCACATATGTTCGCATAATCCATGACCCCTTGTTATCTGGATTAAAGGCGATCGCGCGGCGCGCGGCCTTCATCGCACCGATCCGACCACCCACCCGTGGCGCGAACCGACCTTGAGATGGGATCATACCCAATGTGTAAGGCGGCGGGAACACCGCCCGCCGTCATCAAGCCGTCATGCGGCGATGGGGCCGATCACGCGGTCGAGAATCCAGTTGTGAATCTCATTCAGCCGGACCTCGCCCTTGCACAGGCGCGGCATGCGCGCGTAGGGCGAGTTGAGACCGGCTGCCTGACGCAGCGAGATTTCCACGTCTTCGCCCACCACGATCTCGTTGCGGCGGTAGTAGTTCTCGGCGATCTGCCGGAAATCGTCGCGCGCGACGGTGGATTTGGGAAACAGGGAACTGACCGTCAGGCGCGACGTGGTGGGCGTCAGCGGCTCGGAATTGAAGACGAGCGCCCCGTCGTTGCCGAGCGTCATCATCATACCCGGCCGTGCCGTCATGAAGTACGTGCCCTTCTTCCGCTCCTCGCGGATGTGCTCCATGGCCGGGAAGCCGTCATAGCCAGGGAAGGGGAGCAGCAGCATGCTGCCCTTGTCATGGCCGACGAAGGAGGCGGTGACGTTCTCTCCGGCTTCCGGCTCCGCCACACGCGTGCCGTGCCAACGGGCCAGCGAATCGCGGTGCACGTTCGGAATATGCAGCGCGTCCATGTAGTTCTCGGCGAAGGCCTTCCAGTTGGCCTGCATATCGTAGACCTTGCGCCGGACGCAGATCATGTCCTCGAGTCGGTGCGAGGCCAGGCGCTCCGGTACGTCGCCCAGATACTCGGCCAGCGTCACCGGCGTTTTGCGGAACTTGATGAAGACGAAGCCGCCCCAGACGTCACAGGGCAACTCGAACAGCGAATATTCGTGCCGGTTGGAATCGTCGATCAGCGGCTTGTCGTTCGCGTCGTCGAACGCCGGCGCGCCCAACAGCTTGCCATCCAGCGCGAAGACCCAGGAATGATACGGGCAGCGGAAGGATTTGCAGTTGCCCTTGCCGGTCGCCACCAGCGCGCCGCGATGTGGGCAGGTGTTGGCGAACACGCGCACCTTGCGGTCGCTCCCACGCACCATGATCAGCGGCACGTTCATGAAGCTGAGCGTGTGATAGTCGCCGGGATTGGGCACCAGCTCGGCGCGTTCCAGCAGGTTCCAATTGGGCCGGAACACATGCTCCATCTCGGCATCGAAGAAGCGCTTGGAGGTATAGCACCAGAGCGGCAAGCCGTCGTGGCTCGCCCCGCGCCGCCGCACGCCCGTGAAGTGCCGCGGGTTCAGCGGATCGTCGGGTTCCAACACGCCGTAATCGCTGCCCAGCCCTTCGCTGCCATTAAGCATGATGCTTGCTCCCCGTCGCGGTTCGCGTGTCCCTCGCGGACCAGTGGAAATTCTAGCGGCCGGCCAGGGCCGGTTCCAGGGTACCCAGTTCTAGTGCGTTGAGAGCCACCTTTTCCGCGGCCTTGATGCCGTCCACCCCGGCCGAGAGGATGCCGCCGGCATAGCCGGCGCCCTCGCCCGTCGGATAGAGCCCTTGCGTGTTGACGCTTTGGCCTGTTTCGTCGCGCGGAATCCGGACTGGAGACGAGGTGCGTGTCTCCACGCCCGTCATCACCGCATCGTCCATAGTGAATCCGCTAATCTGTCTGGCGAAGGCGGGTAGTGCCTCGCGAATGGCCGCGACCGCGAAATCGGGCAGGCAGGCGGACAGATCCGTTGGCGTCACGCCCGGACGGTAGGAGGGAACGACCGCGCCCAACGTTGTGGAGGGACGGCCGGCCATGAAATCACCGACGCGCTGGGCGGGTGCCGCATAGGTGCCGCCGCCGGTGGCGAAGGCGCGCCGTTCCCAATGTCGCTGGAATGCGATGCCGGCCAAGGGGCCGTCCGGATAGTCTTCCGGCGTGATGCCGACGACAATGCCAGCATTGGCGTTGCGTTCGTTGCGAGAATACTGGCTCATGCCATTAGTCACGACGCCGCCCGGCTCGGACGCGGCGGCGACGACCGTGCCGCCAGGGCACATGCAGAAGCTGTAGACCCCGCGCCCCGCAACACCGGGCGAAACGCAATGGTGCGACAGCTTGTAGTCGGCCGCGCCCAACAACGGATGGCCCGCGAAGGCGCCGAAGCGACAACGGTCGATCAGCGATTGCGGATGCTCGATACGGATGCCGATCGAGAAAGGCTTGGCTTCCATCGCGACGCCACGCGCATGCAGCATGGCGAAGGTATCGCGCGCGCTGTGGCCGATGGCCAACACGACATGGTCTGCGGCAATGGTCTCGCCGTTCTCCAGCTCCACGCCGCGCACGCGGCGCGACTCGTCCGCGCCCGCGTCGACGAGGATGTCCACCACCTTGCTCTGGAACCGGTAGGTGCCGCCCAGCGCCTCGATGGCCGCGCGTATGCTTTCGACTATGGAGACCAGACGAAAGGTACCGATATGCGGTTTGCTGACGGTCAGGATTTCCTCGGGCGCGCCGGCGGCGACGAACTCCTCCAGCACTTTGCGCCCCAGGTGGCGAGGATCCTTGATCTGGCTGTGAAGCTTGCCGTCTGAAAACGTGCCGGCGCCGCCCTCGCCGAACTGCACGTTCGATTCGGGGTTGAGTATCGAGCGGCGCCAGAAACCCCAGGTGTCCTTGGTGCGCTCGCGCACCACCTTGCCGCGATCGAGGATGAGGGGGCGGAAGCCCATCTGCGCCAGGATCAGGCCGGCGAACAGTCCGCTTGGGCCCGCACCGATCACGATCGGTCGCGGCGCCAGCCCTTCCGGCGCCCGCGCGACGGGACGATAGGCGGTATCGGGTGCGCGACTGATCGTTCGCTCGCCGGAATGATGGCGCAGCACCGCCGCTTCGTCGGCCACATGGACATCCACGGTGTAGATCAAGGAGATGGCGGATTTCTTGCGCGCGTCATAGCCGCGCCGCGCCACGCTGTAGCTCAGCACTTCGCCCGCGCCGAGGCCCAAGCGGCGGTCGATGGCATTCGCAATGGCGTCGTCACCGTGGTCCAGCGGCAACTTCAATTCACTCAGGCGCAGCATGCGTGTGATTTTAGCATCGGCTCGTGGGCGCGCCACCGCGTTGTCGGTTCGAACGGCACGCGGCTCGCCAATAGAGGCGGACTCGCTTTAATCTGACGCCGCTCGCTCGATAGGCGGAGACGCCGATGAACGACCCGATCGCCCAGGAGCCCGAAAATCTTCTTGAGTTCAGCGACGAACTGATGGACGAAGCTCTCGATCGCACGCCATCCGAGGCGCCATGCCGCAGCGGGCAATGCCCAACCAGCGGTCCTTTCCCGGATCGGTAACCGACGGATTCTGCGCCGGTTCCATGGTTGCCCACGCGTCGGCGCGGGCGCATCGGATTGATGCGACGGGAAGGGCGGGGAACGCCGTATCATAAAGAACGGCTCGCAGGTCGGGCCACGAGGTGCTCAGGTGTGGCGGATCGCCGGGCTCGTCATCGCGATATGCATTGCTATCGTCTGCGCGGGCCTCTGGATTTATCGGATCGATCTTGTGACCGTGGCGGCTCTGCGCGTGATCGAACGCCAGGGGCTCGGTCCCGCGCAACTAGTGATCGATCGGGTGGACCTGAGCGGGCTTCATGCGCGTGATATCAAGCTATATGGCGGCGCCGTGGAGGCGGCCGGCCTGACCCTGGGCTATAGCCCGCTCGACCTAGTCTCGAAGCGCCTGACATTGGCGAGCCTCACCAGTTTGCGGGTGAAGCTTTCGATCGAGGGCGACAATATTATGCTCGGCAACCGGCCGTTGCTTCCCGCTGCTGAAGCAGGTCCGGCATCCGCTCCGCCCTGGGTTCAAATCGACGCGTTGAAACTCGACGACGCGCGGATTGCGCTCGACCGTCCGGATGGCCGGCTCGAAGCCAAATTCTCGACCACGCTCGCCTTGAACGGCACCGATCTGCGCAATGTCGCGTTCTCCCTGGATTTCGTGATGCCGATGGAGGGTCCTGATCTTGCCGTGCGCGTCACCGCGCCGACTTTCCGTCTGTTGGCTCACAACGACGGCGCATTGCGGCTAAATTTCTCCGGCGCGACAGTCGCGCCAAGGGATCTACCGTGGATCGCGGAGGAGATCGGCGGAGAAGTCGTCTGGCGTGGCGATAAAACGACCGCGAAGTTTACCGTGAATAGGCTTAGCAATCTGCAGACGCCCGCTCTAGTCCAACCGCTTCGCCTCACGGGCGAAGCGGCGCTGACCGGGAAAAAGGTCGACTTCGCTCTGCGCGCCCACATGGAAACGGCCGGCAGCAAAGGCGAGGTCGTGGTTGCAGGTCATCACGACATCGCGACAAATAGCGGATCCGCCAGTATTTCCGTGCCGCCCGTGACATTTCGTTCGAGTGCGGTTCAACCTGCACACTTCGCCCCCGTGCTTGAAGGCACGCTGCCCGATGTCGCCGGCTCGGTGTCGGTTTCGGGATCGGCACGGTGGCAGGATTTCGTGCTGTTGCCCGACATCGCTGTGACGCTTGGCGATCTGTCGGTCGCCACACCGGGAGCGCAGCTCAGTCAAATCAACGGCGAAATCCATCTGGTCGGTTTATGGCCGCCGGCGACGCCGCCCAAACAGACATTGAAAGGTATCGTCGAGGCCGGCGGGCTTCCGCCGAGCAAGTTCGCGTTCGATTTTCAACTTTTGCCAACTTCCGTGATGATGGTAGAGGCCGCAACTGTCGATTTCGCCGGCGGGAGAATTTCGGCGGCACCCTTTGCGGTCGATTCGAAGAAGCCCGAGATCGGCAGCGTGTTGCGGGTCGATCAGGTCGACTTGGCCGAACTTTTTAAGCTGATCAATGTCGATGGAATCGGCGGCACAGGGCGGTTGGATGGAAATATCCCTTTGCGTGTCGTCGGCAAACGGATCCGCATCAGCAACGGCACTTTGGCCGCCAGCGGGCCGGGCGTGCTTCGTCTCCGCAGTGGCGGCAAGATACCGGAAGCGATCGGGCAGGCTGGAGAGTCCGCGAAGCTCGCGCTCGATGCGCTCAGCGACTTCCGCTACGAAACATTGGTCTTGGAGCTCAATCAAATCGAGAGTGGTAACGGCACGATTTTGATCAAACTAGAGGGTCACAATCCGGCGGTTCTTGACGGGCGGCCCTTTAACTTCAATATCAGATTCGAAAGCGATTTCGACCGACTGACGGACCTTGTCATAGGAAGCATGACAGCCGCGCAGGATTTGTTGCGCAAGACCACGCAGATGGTGCGTTGAAAGGCGGGTCACTTTGGAGCTTATGAAAACGATGGCTGTGTGTTTCTGGCAGGCGTGTTCACCCGCCCGGCGATACGTGCTCATGATCGGGTCGGCTGGGGTCATGGCCGCATGCACGCCCACTGTTCAGGTCGAAGCGCCGAAGGAACCCATCACCATAAACCTCAATATCAAGCTGGATGCCGATGTGCGGCTGAAGGTCGAGGAAAAGGCGAAAGAAGATGTCAGCAGCAAACCGATCTTTTGAACAGTTTCGCTCGACGCCTTCGGTCGGCGGCACGCGACGATGGTTCGTCGGGCTGATCGCGGCGAGTCTATGGATGTTTGCGCTGCTGCCCGCAGCCGGCGCGCAGTCGCAGGCGCGCCTCCTCGATGCGCCGCGTGCCGCGGGAACCGTGGGCGAGCGTTATGACGGCTATGCGGTCGTCCGCGGCACCCCAACGCCCGGAATTTCTTCGCTCGTCGACCAAGTCAATGCCGACCGCCGCGCGCTATACACCCAGCGTGCCGCCGCCGACGGGGTGCCCGTCGAGGCCATCGGCAAGATTTACGCGGCGGAGATCATAAAATCCGCGCCGAAAGGAACATGGTTCCTCTCCGAATCGGGGCAATGGACGCAAAAGTAAGGTGAGGCCGCCGCTGCTGAAGGCGGCCGCTATCACGGAAAGTTCACGGTCGGGCTGTAATCAGGCCGCGTGGTGCGGCATGAACCCCATACTCTGACCATCGCTGGCGGGCGTGTCCTGACCCCTCGCGGGCTGGAAGACGGCGTTTCCCTGGCCATCGATGGCGAACGGATCGCGCCCTCGGCGATGGGCGGCCGCGCTTGGGACGCCAGCGGGTTGCTCGTCCTGCCCGGCATCATCGACCTGCATGGCGACGCCTTCGAGCGGCAGCTCATGCCCCGTCCCGGCGTGCGCGTGGCCCCCGAGGTGGCTCTCTTGGACACCGACCGCCAATTGGCGGCCAACGGCATCACTACGGCGTTCCACGCCATGACCTGGTCATGGGAGCCCGGCCTGCGCGGTCGGGAGATGGCCCATACTTTCGTTGCGGCGCTCGAGCGCGTGCGCGAGTCCCTGGCGGTGGATACCAAACTCCACCTGCGCTGGGAGACCTTCAACTTGCTCGACGTGCCCGAGATCGCGGCCTGGCTGGCGGAAGGCCGCGTCGGCCTGTTCGCTTTCAACAACCATACGCCCGAAATCGTGCGTTGCGAGACGCCGGCCAAGCTACTGCGCTTTGTCGAGCGCACCGCCCTGCCGGTCGACGACTTCCGGTCCCTGGCCCAGCGCGTCTGGGAGCGGCGGGATGCCGTTCCGGCGGCGGTCGAGAAGCTGGCTCGGGTGGCGCGCGAACATCATGTCCCGCTGGCCAGCCATGACGACGACACGCCGTCCACGCGGTTTTATTTCCGCCAGATGGGAAGCGCCATCTCCGAATTCCCGAAGACGATCGAGACCGCCCGCGCCGCGCGGGACCATGGCGAACATGTCGTGATGGGCGCGCCCAACGTGATGCGCGGCGGCAGCCATCTGTCGGCCGTCTCGGCCTCGGTGCTCGTGCGCGAAGGCCTCTGCACCGTGCTGTCGTCGGACTATTACTACCCGGCGCTTGTGGCTGCGGCATTCCGCTTGGCGCGGGAGGGGACGGCCGCGTTCGATGCGGCTTGGCGGCTGATCTCGACCAATGCGGCGGCGGCGGCCGGCCTTGCCGACCGGGGCGCCCTGGCCACCGGTCAGCGCGCGGACATCGTGGTGGTTGACGACCGGGCGCCGGACTTCCCGCGCGTGGTGGCCACGTTCGTGGCGGGCCGCCCTATCTTCGTCGCGCGCGAGGCGGCCAAGCTGGTCGCCTGACCTTCCGAGCTCAGATGAAAAGCTTCCGCAGTTGGGACGACGCCAGGTCGACCAGCGAGACGACCACGATGATCATCAGGATGACCGCGCAAGTCTGATCGAACTTGAACGCGCGGATCACCTCCCACAGCACGACGCCGATCCCGCCGGCCCCCACCATGCCCACGACTGTCGCCGAGCGGACATTGGCCTCGAAGCGGTAGAGCGTATAGGAGATCCAGAGCGGCATGACCTGCGGGATGACGCCGTAGAGGATTTCCTCCAGCACGCTGGCGCCCGTCGCGCGGATGCCTTCCACGGGCTGCCGGTCGATGGCCTCGACGGCCTCCGAAAACAGCTTGGCCAGAGTGCCGGTGGTATGGACAAAGAGCGCGAGGGCGCCCGCGAAGGGGCCAAGCCCAACGGCCACCACGAACAGCATCGCGAAAACCATCTCGTTGGTCGAGCGCAGCGCGTCCATGAGACGGCGGCAGGGCTGGTGAATCCACCAGGGCGCGATATTGGATGCGCACAGAAGGCCGAAGGGCACCGCGAACACCACTGCCAGCGCCGTGCCCCAGACCGCGATCTGGAACGTGACGACGATCTCCTTCAGGTAGTATTCCCACTCATGGAAATCCGGCGGGAAGAAGTCCGTGGCGAAGCGCCACATATTGCCCGCGTCCGCGATGAGGGCGAGAGGGCGCATCTCGGCACCCTGCCACGACCAGACCAAGAGAACCAGGATCACGCCTTGCGCGATCAGGCGGGCCAGCGAGGCCTTGCGCGCCGCCAGTGGCGGCGTGGTGGAGGCTGTGGCAGTTGGGGAAAGGGACATGCGGAGCGTCGCGCGGGGAAGGACGCGTCCGCGGGACCCAGGCCCCGCGGACGCTTCGCTTTCAGGTGCCCGACTGTTTCTTCAGCTCGGCCAACTTGGCGTCGATCTCGGAGATCTTGGCCTTCTTCTCATCGACAGAGAGCTTCGCGTCCTCCTCGACCTTCAGCTTGTCGCGGAAATAGGCGACCTCGCGGATTGGGATGAGTTGCTTATTGCTCGAAGGCTTGAACACGCCCCATTGCAGCTCGCCCAGAACGGCCAGTTCGCGCTTCACCTCGGCGTCGCTCTTGCCGGACTGCGGCGTGCCATAGGTCAGGAAGAAGGCCTTGATCTTCTTCTTGTCGCCGTCGGACAGGTCGGTGCGCCAGACGATGGGGTCGGAGGGAATCAGCGGCGACCGCCAGATCTCGCGAATTAGCTTGGCTTTGTCAGGGGCGGTCTTCTCGAACCGCTCCATGTTCTCGGTGTTGTTGGTGGCGACGTCGACCTGCTTGTTGGCCACCGCCATCAAGTTGGCTTCATGGCCACCGGTCACGATCCGCGTGAACTGCTTGCGGATGTCGATGTCGTTCTGTGCCCAGGCGTAGTAGCTCGGGATCAGGAAGCCCGAGGTCGAGTTGGGATCGCCGTTGCCCAGCGAATACTTGCCTGGATTCTTGATGATGTCCTGGAGCGACTGGATGGGGCTGTCCTTGTTGACGATGAGGATCGAGTAATAGCCGTCGCCACCCGTCTTGTAGGCCGACTGCACGAAGACCTCGCCGCTGGCGCGGTCGACGGCCTGGATCGCGGCGGCGTTGCCGTACCAGGCCACCTGCACTTTGTTGAAGCGCATAGCCTCGATGATGCCGGCATAGTCGGTGGCGAAGAAGGCATTCACCTTCATGCCCGTCGACTTCTCCATGTCGGCCAAGAAGGGTGTCCACAAGGGTTTTAGGTTGGCGCTCGATTCGGTCGAGATGATGCCGAAATTGATCTCCTTGAGGTCGGCGGCGTGCGCGCCGCCCGCGGCCAGCGTGATGGCGGCCGCGGCGGTGAGCGCGAGGAACCCGCGTCGTGTGGTCATGGCATGCTCCTTCATGTTGGCGGCAAGGCTGTTGGGGGCCGGCGAGTGGCGACGATCAGGCCGTGGCATGAACCGTCACGCCGTTGGCCCAGACGGGCACGGACGGCGGCAGCGAGACGGGCGGCGTCACGGGGTCCACGGCGTCGAAATCCAGATCGGTATCGGACCCGTAAATGGCTTTCAGCGAAGCGGGATCGAGTTGCGCGGCGGGCCCGTCGTAGACGATGGCCCCGTCCTTCATGGCGACGACGCGGCGGCAATAGCGCAGCGCGAAGCCGACCTGATGCAATGAAACGACAACCGTGATCCGGTCGGTGCGATTAATCTCGGCCAGAAGCTCCATCACGCGCCGGGCGGATTCGGGATCGAGCGAGGCGATCGGCTCGTCGGCCAAGATGATTTTCGCGTTCTGCAGCAAGGTACGGGCGATGGCCGCGCGCTGCTGCTGACCGCCAGACAGCGTGGAAGCGCGCTGATGCGCACAATCCGCAATACCGACACGCGCAAGGGCGCGCAGCGCACCCGTGCGGTCGGCGGCGGCGAACAGCCCGAACAGGGTGCGCCACAGCGGCGTGCGGTGAAGCGCGCCCGCTAGCACGTTGGTGATGACGGTAAGGCGCGGCACCAGGTTGAACTGCTGGAAAACGAAGCCGACTTGGCTACGCAAGGCGCGGACATCGCGCGCCAAGCGACCGCATTCCTGGACCGACCTGCCGTTGACGGCGACGAGCGATTCGTCCCGGTCTCCGGTCGTCAATCCGGCGACGTGGCGAAGAAGCGTGGACTTGCCGGAACCCGACGCGCCGATCAGCGCGACCATCTCTCCTGGCGCGACCGACAGCGAAACATTCTTCAGCGCCCGTTTGCCGGAGCCGAAAGTCTTCGAAAGCTGGAGAACGTCGATAGCTCGCATGAACTGGTCGCCTAACGTGTGTCGGCCGCGGCTCAAGGCTGCGACGGGGTCACGCTAGCGCCAGTCCATGACAGTCTCGTGACTTGTGTCGGGAAAAGCCCACTAGACAAGGTCTGGTGCTTGTCTAGGCCGGCGTCTCCACCATGAATTGCACCCGGTCGGCCGCGAACCGGGATAGACCGTATTCGACCGGTAAGCCGCGCGTGTCCACGTTGACGCTTTCCGAGATCAGCACGGGTCGGTTGGGCGCCATATGCAGGTGCTCGGCCTCCTCCGCGGTGGATGGGCGCGCCGTCACCCGCGTCCACAGGCGCCGGTAGTCCCTCACACCGGCGCGCGACAGGGCTCGGGAAATGGTTCGGCTGGTTTCGAGAGCCGCGACGATGCCGGACATGCGTTCGACGGGATAATGATGCGTCGCCAGGACCAACGGCCGGTCGTCCGCGCGTCCCAGCGTCTCCAGCACGGCGATCGGCGCGCCCAGCCGGACGCGCAGCGCCTTGGCGATCTCGGCATCGGCCGGTACCTCGAAGACGCGCAGGAAGACATAGCCCGGCCGCTTGCCCTGGCGCGTCAGGTTCTCGCTGAAGCGGGTGCGCGGGCCGACGGCGTAATCGATGGCGTGCTCGGCCACGATCGCGCCGCGTCCGCGCTGCACATGCACGAGACCGCGCGCGGCCAATTCCGCCATCGCGCGGCGAATGGTGTGACGATTGACGCCGAAACGGCGACTGAGTTCTTGCTCGGTTGGAAAGCGCATGCCGGACTTGGGCAGGCCGCGCGCGATTTCGGACGCCAGCGTGTCCTCGATCTGCCGCCACAAGGCGCGGCCCGCGCCGCGCTCCAATCGAACCCCATCCGCCATCGTCAAAAAACCTAAACAAAGGCGTGCTGTACTCACCATGCTCACTTTACTAAATTATAAATCTAGATGTCTATACAAATTTGAAAGTTTGTCTAAATGCTGCCTGCACAACCCCATACCCAAGATCCGGCAGCCGCGCGCAGACGTTGGCTGTCGGTCCTCGCCAAGGCCACGCGCGGCGAGGTGGAGGAAGGCGTTGCCAACCTGCCGGCCGTTCCCGCCTATCACTTCCTGCGCCGTCCGGAAGCGGGCCTCGTCATGGTGCGCGGGCGCATCGGCGGCACGGGTGGCCCGTTCAACCTGGGCGAGATGACCGTCACGCGCTGTGCTGTGCAACTCGACGGCGGCGGTGCACCGGGCATCGGCTATGTGGCAGGCCGCGATTCCCGTCACGCGGAGCTGGTCGCTCTCCTAGACGCCCTGCTCCAGCGCCGCAATGGCCTCGATCTCGATTCGATCGTCGACCGCCTGGAAGCCGCGCAGACCGCGCGGCGCCAGCGCGCGCAGGCCGACGTCGCGGCCACCAAGGTCGATTTCTTCACCATGGTGCGGGAGTGACGCCATGAAGAAGACCATGGACCTCTCCATTCCCGCCGCCTTCGCCGATCCGGTGGGCGATGCACAGGCCGCGTTCCGGCTGATCTTGGGCTGCATGGCCGAACCGGGAACGGTGCAAACATTGTCCCGCACGCCCGCTACCGTCCCCGGCCTGAGCGCCGCCGCCGCCGCTGCGGCCCTGTCCCTCGCGGATTTCGAAACGCCGGTCTGGCTCGGACAGAAAAGCAAACCGGCCGCGCCTTGGCTGCGCTTTCATTGCGGCACACCGATCGTGGACGAACCGGGCCGCGCGCGCTTCGCCCTTGCGGATGCGGGCGAGACGTTGCCCGATCTCGAATCTTTCGACCTGGGCACGGATGAATTTCCCGACCGCTCGGCGACGCTGATCATCGAGCTTCCGGATCTGCAGACAGGCAAAGGGCTGCGCCTGTCGGGGCCGGGCATTGCGGATACGCACCGTCTCGAGGCCGCGGGCCTCGTGCCGGCGTTCTGGGCACGGCGCGCCGCGCTTGCGCCGCTGTTCCCGCGCGGCCTGGACCTGATCCTCACTTGCGGCGCGCGCATGGCCGCGCTGCCCCGTACGACACGCGTGGAGTCTTGAGATGTATGTCGCAGTCAAAGGCGGCGAACGCGCCATCGATGCCGCGCACGAATTGCTCGCCCGCGCGCGCCGCGGCGATCCCGCCGTGCCGGAGCTGACGGTCGCGCAAATCGAACAGCAGATGTCGCTCGCCGTCACCCGCGTGATGGCCGAAGGCTCGGTTTACGACCCGGCGCTGGCTGCG
Source organism: Alphaproteobacteria bacterium (assembly GCA_050180485.1). Lineage (GTDB taxonomy): Bacteria > Pseudomonadota > Alphaproteobacteria > CADEGL01 > CADEGL01 > CADEGL01. Next base: position 29,727 of record JBFXED010000001.1, read on the forward strand.
CTCGCGATCAAGCAGGCGCGCGGCGATCTTCTGGAAGCGATCTTCCTTCTGCGCGCCTACCGCACCACGCTGCCGCGCTTCGCGGCGTCCGTGCCCGTCGACACCACATCGATGGCCGCGCGCCGGCGCGTTTCGGCGACGTTCAAGGATTTGCCCGGCGGCCAGATGCTGGGCGCGACGTTCGACTACACCCACCGTCTGCTCGATTTCGCACTGGCCGAACCCGCGAAGATCAACAACGGTCCCGCGCACGAAGCCGATGCGGACGGCGCGGACGCCAATCCCCAGCCCCGCGCGCTGGCGTTCCTGGAAGCCGAGGGTCTGATCGAACGCGCGCCCGAGGCCGACGGCGCGCCGACGCCGGATCTCACGCGCGACCCTCTCACCTTCCCGGCGCCCCGCGCCGTGCGGCTGCAAGGCCTCGCGCGCGGCGACGAGGGGTTCCTGCTTGGTCTTGGCTATTCCACCCAGCGCGGCTATGCGCGTAACCATCCCTTCGCTGGCGAAATCCGAATCGGTGAGGTGGATGTCGAGATCGAGCCGGAGGATCTGGGGTTCCCGATCGCGATCGGCGCGATCACCGTGACCGAGTGCGAGACGGTGAATCAGTTCAAGGGCTCGGCCACCCAGCCCGCCCAGTTCACGCGCGGCTATGGCTTGGTCTTCGGCGAGAACGAGCGCAAGGCGATGGCCATGGCGCTGGTCGACCGGGCGCTGCGCGCGACGGAATTAGGCGAGAGCGTCACCGCTCCGGCGCAGGACCAGGAATTCGTCCTCTACCACGCCGACAACGTCGAAGCGTCCGGCTTCGTCCAGCACCTGAAGCTGCCGCACTACGTCGATTTCCAATCGGAGCTGAACATCGTGCGGCGCATCCGCGCCGGCACGGCCAGCGCCGATGCGCCCGACATGCCCGAGGATCGGTGAAATGGAATCCGGTTACAACTTCGCATACCTGGACGAGCAGACCAAGCGGATGATCCGCCGCGCCATCCTGAAGGCCGTGGCGATCCCCGGTTACCAGGCGCCCTTCGCCAGCCGCGAGATGCCCCTGCCCTTCGGATGGGGCACGGGCGGCATTCAGATCACGGCCAGCATCATCGGCCGCGATGACGTGCTGAAGGTGATCGACCAGGGCGCAGACGACACCACCAACGCCGTTTCGATCCGCCGCTTCTTCGCCCGCACCGCCGCGGTCGAGACCACCATGCGCACCACGGACGCGACCGTGATCCAGACTAGGCACCGGATGCCCGAGACCCCGCTGAGGGCCGGGCAGATCATGGTCTTCCAAGTGCCGATCCCCGAACCCTTGCGTTGGCTCGAACCGCGCGAGGCGGAGACGCGGCGCATGCACGCGCACGCCGACTACTCGGTCATGTACGTGAAGCTTTACGAAGACATCGCGCGCCTCGGGCACACCGAGACGTCGTACGACTATCCGGTCGTGGTCGACGGCCGTTACCTGATGCGCCCATCGCCGATCCCCAAATTCGACAATCCGAAGCTCGACCGCTGCCCTGCCCTGCTTCTGTTCGGCGCCGGGCGCGAGAAGCGCATCTACGCGGTGCCGCCTTACACCTCGGTCAAGAGTCTGGAGTTCAAGGACCATCCGTTCCGCATCGAAAGCTGGGACGAGAACTGCGCCCTCTGCGGCGCGTCGGACAGTTTCCTCGACGAGATCATCGTCGACGACCAGGGCGGCCGGATGTTCGTGTGCTCGGATACGGATTACTGCGGTCACCGCCGCGGCGAGACGGAACACGCGCATGCCGAACCGGCCAGCGCGGGAGAACGGCCATGAACGTGATGCTGGCCGAACGTCCCGCGCCCGTTCCCGCCGTGACCGATGCGCCGATCCTGTCCGTGACCGGCCTCTCCAAGCTCTATGGCGGCCGCGCCGCGTGCGCCGATGTCGGATTTGATTTGTGGCCGGGCGAGGTGCTAGCGATCGTCGGCGAATCGGGCGCCGGCAAAACGACCGTCCTCAAATGCCTGTCGGGCCAGACGGCGCCGGATACGGGCGCCGCCCTCTTCGCGCGTCGCGACGGCGATGCGGCCGATCTTTTCCGCATGGCGGATTCCGAACGCCGCCGCCTGGCGCGCATGGATCTGGGCATCGTTCACCAGAATCCGCGCGACGGCTTGCGCTTCGGCGTCAGCGCCGGCGCCAACGTCGGCGAGCGGCTGATGGAAGCCGGCGCGCGTCACTACGGCGACATCCGCGAAGAAGCCGCCGCATGGCTCGAACGCCTGGAGATGGATGCGGGCCGCATGGACGACCTGCCGCATACGTTTTCCGGCGGCATGCAGCAGCGGCTGCAGATCGCGCGCACGCTTGTGACCCGCCCGCGCCTCGTCTTCATGGACGAGCCGACCGGCGGCCTCGACGTTTCAGTGCAGGCGCGGCTGCTCGATCTTCTGCGCGGGCTTGTCCGCGATCTCGGCCTTTCGGTCATCCTGGTGACCCACGACCTGGCGGTGGCGCGGCTTCTGGCCGACCGGCTGATCGTCATGCGCGGCGGCTATGTCGTCGAATCCGGCCTGATCGACCAGGTCTTGGACGATCCGCAAGAGCCCTACACCCAGCTTCTCGTTTCCTCCGTGCTCCCGGTGTGATCGTGGCCGACATCCTTCACATCTCGGGTCTCGGCAAAACATTCCGCCTGCACAACCAGGGCGGCGCGGAGCTGCGCGTGCTGACAGGCATCGACCTGGCCGCAGCGGCGGGGGAATGCGTGGTGCTGAGCGGCCCCTCGGGTGCGGGCAAATCCACGCTCCTGCGCTGCGTCTATGGCAACTATCTGGCCAGCGCCGGGCGCATCCAGGTGCGCCACGAAGGTGAAATGGTCGATGTGACCACGGCCGCCCACCGCGCGATCCTGACCATGCGCCGCCGAACCATCGGCTATGTCAGCCAGTTCCTGCGCGCGATTCCGCGCGTCACCACCCTCGACGTCGTGGCCGAGCCGCTGTTGCGCGTGGGCATGGCGCAAGACGCCGCGCGGGCGCGGGCAGGTGCGTTGCTCGAACGCCTGGCCGTGCCGTCACGCATGTGGTCGCTGGCGCCACAGACCTTCTCCGGTGGCGAGCAGCAGCGGGTCAATCTGGCCCGCGCCTTCGCGGTCGAATACCCGATCCTGCTGCTCGATGAGCCGACGGCCTCGCTCGACAGCGAGAACAGCGAGCGCGTGGCCGACCTGATCGACGAAGCGCGCGGCCGGGGCGCGGCCATCCTCGGCGTCTTTCACAACATGGAGCTCGGCCGCCGGGTCGGCACGCGCTTCTTTCCCATGATCCCGGACGCAGCATAACGATGGAATGCGTTTTCACGAACGGGCATCTGGTGACCCCGGCCGAGGTCATCGCTAACGGTACGTTGGCCGTCCAGGCGGATCGAATCGTCTCAGTCGAAACCGGCGTCAGCGCGCTTGCCAGCGCGGTCGACCTGGAGGGCGACTATCTGTTGCCCGGGTTGGTCGAGCTGCATACGGACAATCTGGAACGTCACATGTCGCCGCGTCCGGGCGTTCATTGGCCGACGATCGGCGCCGTGCTAGCCCACGACGCCCAGATGGCGGCGGCCGGTATCACCACGGTGCTGGACGCCTTGCGCTTGGGCGACGCGTTCGAGGGCTGCGCCGAGCTGGAATCCGTGACGAGGCCGCTCGAAGCCATCGTCCGTGCCGAGGCCGCCGGCGCCACCCGCGCCGCCCACTTCCTTCACCTGCGCTGCGAGATCGGCTGCGCCGAGACGCTGGAGCTGTTCCACCAACTCGTCGACACGCCCAGTCTTCGCCTGGTCTCGGTGATGGACCACACGCCGGGACAGCGGCAGTTCGTCGACTCGGAGAAGTTGCGCTTCTACTACACGAAGAAATACAGCATGACCGACGCCGAGTTCGATACGTTCTCGGCCCATCGCGTCGAGGCCAGCGCGCGTTACGCCGCGCGCCACCGGACGGAGATCGTGGGGCTGACGCGCATGCGCGGCCGCGCCTTGGCCAGTCACGACGACGCCACGCCCGACCACGTCGCCGAGGCCGTGCGCGACGGCATGACGGTGGCGGAGTTTCCGACCACGCTGACGGCCGCGCGCGCCTCCCACGACAACGGCCTGGCCGTCATGGTGGGCGGCCCGAACCTCGTGCTGGGCGCGTCCCATTCCGGCAACATCGCCGCGCGCGAACTGGCCTGCGCCGGCTGCGTCGATATCGTGTCGTCCGATTATGTGCCCAACAGCCTGATGCAGGCCGCGTTCAAGCTGGTCGACACGCCCATCGGCCTCGATCTTCCGGCTGCGATGCGGACGGTCTCCCTCAATCCCGCGCGCTCGGTCGGGTTGGGCGATCGCGGCGCCTTGGAACCCGGCCAGCGCGCGGATCTGGTGCGCGTGCGAGTCTTGGACGGCGAGCCGGTGGTGCGCGGCGTATGGCGCGGCGGCGCCCGCGTGGTCTGAACCGTTGGCCGGCCGCCTCGTCTATGTCATGGGCCCATCGGGGGCGGGCAAGGATACGCTCCTGAAACATGCCCGTGCGCGGCTGGCGGGCTCGCCTATTCTGTTCGCGCACCGCTACATCACGCGCACGCCCATCGCGGGCGACGAGAATTTCATTTCGTTGAGCGAACGGGAGTTCGAGGCGCGCCTGGATTTGTTCGCCTTCCATTGGGCCGCCCACGGAAATCGCTATGGCATCGGCATCGAGGTCGAGCGCTGGCGCGAAAGAGGGCGTACGGTCGTCATCAGTGGCAGCCGCGAGCATTTCGTCCGCGATCTCACGGGTCGGCCGGACGTGCTGCCCGTGCTCGTCACAGCCCCCGCCGCCATCCTGGCCGCTCGTCTCGCGGCGCGTGGCCGGGAAGACGGCCAGGTCGCAGCATTGCGGCTTTGGCGCTCGAACACGATCGAGACGGAGCATCCGCGCCTGGTGCGGATCGAAAACACCGGCACGCCGGCCAAAGCCGGAGACCGTCTGGCCGCGGTCATCGCGGCATGCGCAACGGAACCCGTTTGAGCAGGACGAAATCGTCTCCCTGCGACGGCTCGACGACGACGGACAAGGACGCGACCGGCACCGGACGATTCGCGACCTGTTCGGCCAGGGCGTTCAAAACGGGCATCAGCCGCTCGCGCGTTGTTGCGTCCAGGCTGCCCGTCAGCGTCATGTGAAAGCGGTATTCGTCGAAAACATAAGGGTAGCCCCAACGAACCAGCAGCGCGTCCTGTGCCGCCGTCAGGCGCGCGGCGCGTCGGCGCGTCAGCTCGCTTTCGCTCGGCGGCGCGCGGAATTCATCCAGCGCGGCGACGCATGAATCGGCCAGCGCGTTGATGCGAGGGTGCGGCATTGCCGGGGCAAGCGCGAGGAAACGGCCGATCGCGGCCAAGCGCAATGGCGGCAACGCGAAGGTCATATCCGTACTCGCCAGATGCGCCACAGCATCCAGCAGCTGCGCCTCCGTGCGTCCTTGCGCCAGGGCGAACGGCGGCTTGAGGGTGGCATGGAACCCATAGCGGCGCGGCTCGGCCGTCAGGGCGCTCAGCGCGCCCGAGTCGAATCCGGGAACCGGCGCTTGCGCGACCGCGCGGTTGGATTCGACATCCCGCCCCAGCCAGGAAGCACCGAAATGCGCCAATGCTGTGTCGGATTCGGGAATGAAGTAGATCGCATAGCGCATCGGGCGCCGCGGAATTCTATCGGATCAGCACGTTAGATATTGGCGCGCCCGGCGAGACTCGAACTCACGACCTCTAGCTCCGGAGGCTAGCGCTCTATCCAACTGAGCTACGGGCGCGCGGAGGCCGGACCTTAACGCAAGCGCCCCGCATCGCAAACCCCCTGGAAGCGGCTGGAAGTCGGCAATTTTCGATAAAAATCCCTGGTTTCCGCGCCTGTCGGACGCACGCCCCGCCCGCTATCATTCCAGCCTCTAGCGATGGGGGATGGAATGAGCCTGCTGATCAAGAACGCAACAGTCCTGACGGTCGATGCCAAAGGCACGATCTACAATCCGGGCGCCGTCTATGTGGAAAAGGGCCGCATCGTGGATGTGGGGCCGAGCGACGCAGTCGCCGCCCGCCACGCGAACGCCCAGCGTGTGATCGACGGACGTGGCAAGGTGGTGGCGCCAGGCCTGGTGAATGCCCACAGCCATGTCGGCTTCACGATCTTCCGCGGCCGTTCCGAGGACGCGGGCTTCAACGCGCCCACCGGCCTCTACTTCCCCATGGCCACCGTGATGACGCGCGAGGACCGCGCTTCCATTGGCGCGCTCAACTATGTCGAGTTGTTGCGCAGCGGCGTCACCACAACGATGGAACTGGAAGAAGACGTCGAGGTCCTGGCCCCCTTCGTCGAGACGCTGGGCGTGCGTAGCGCCATGGGCGAATTGCTCAGCGACGCCGACCCGGACGCCATGGTGAAAGGCGAATTCAAGTTCGACGAAAAAGCCAACGCCGAGCAGATGAAGCGCGCGACGGGTTTCGCCGAGCGTTGGCACGGCAAGGCCGACGGTCGCATTTCCGCGATCATTGCGCCCAACATGACGATCAGTTCCTCACGCGAGCAGTTGCGCCAAGCGCGCGCGGCGGCGGACAAGCATGGTTTGCGTCTGACCATACATTTGGGTTGGAGCGACTTCGAGAAGAAGACAGCCAAGAAGATCCACGGCACAGGCTCGTTCGAGTTCGCGCGCGACCATGGCTTCCTCGGCAAGGATGTCGTGGCCACCCACTGCTATGTGGTCGACGAGTCCGATATCGATCTTCTGGCCAAGACGGGCTCGCACGTCGCCCATTGCCCGTTGATGAATGCGTTCCGCGGCCTGATCGCGCCGGCCAACGAGTTCCGCAAGCGCGGCATCAACGTGGCGCTGGGTATCGACAACATGTTCGCCGACTTCTTCGACGTGATCCGTTCGGCGGTCACCTGCGCGCGCATCAAGATGGCGCATCCGACCGCGCTGATGGCGACCGACGCCCTGGAGATGGCCACCATGGGTGGCGCACGCGCGATGGGCATGGAAACGGAGATCGGCTCGCTGGAGAAAGGCAAGCGCGCCGATTTGATGATGATGGACTACAACGCACTCGGCCTTGTGCCGATGCTCGATCCGATCCAAAACCTGGCCTATCACGCCCATGCGCGGGACGTGGAGCTGGTAATGGTGGACGGGCGCATCCTGGTCGATGGCGGTGAGGTCAAGAGCGTCGACCGCAACGCCGTGATTGCCGCGGCCGCGAAGGCGTCGAATTCGGCCTGGGGCCGTTTCGAGAAGAAATACGGCGGCCCGATCGCCAAGGCGTCGTAAGGATCAGTCGCCCTTATTCAGCACGTCCCAGCCGCGTTTGTCCGCACCCGACGGCAGCGGCAGGTCGGCGCCGCGCGAGTGCGCGCTGACCCAGACCGCGATGTCGTCCAGCACGACCCGGGCTTCCAGGTCGCGGGACAGCATGTGGTAGCCGTTGGGATAGATGGCGACGCGGCGCGTGCCGGGCGGTACGGGCGGCAACCGTTCCAGCATTTCCTTCGTGGGTCCCTTCGGAATGATCTCATCCTTCTCGCCATAGAGGATGAGACTGGGCGGCCCGAAGGTGCGTGCGCGGTCCAGCGCCTCGTCCATCAGGTTGACCATGCCCCAAATCGTGTCGACTCGCGTCCTCTTGATCACCAGCGGATCGCGGAACAGCTTACGCAGCATCTCCTTGTTGTCCGATGGCACGATATCGAGCCCTTCGCCGGTCACGCGCATCCAAGGCACCGTGCGCACGGAAACCCACAGCGCGACGGTCTTGGTGATGTCCATGGTCTCACGGCCCCACACGGCGGGCGCGATTAGGATCGTGCCGTCAGCGCGCGGCGGGTTGGATCCGCCGAAGGCGGCCATGGCGACCGCGCCGCCCATGCTTTCGCCCATGACGAACAGCGGCGTGTCGGGATAGGCCACGCGCAAGGCGGCGGTCGCCGCGCGCAAATCTTCGACATAAGCCTCGGTACCCGCCCAATAGCCGGTGTTGGGCGCGGCGCCGAAGCCGCGCTGGTCGTAGGCATAGGTCGCCACGCCCCTATCGCGCAGGTAGAGGCCCGAATCCTCGAAGGCGTTCGAATAATCGTTGAAGCCATGCAGCGCTAGGATGACGGCCTTGGGTGCGCCGTCCGGCAGCCAGCGCCGCAGGGGCAGGCGGGTACCGTCGGTGGCGGTAAAGGCATCGGGTGCGATGCGCGGCGCTTCCATGGTGGGTCCCGGCGCCTTGATCGTGGGCGCGCAGGCGGCCAAGGCGACGAACAGCAACGCCGCGGCGGTGCGCGCGGCGAATCGCATCAAGTCTCGCCCTTGTCGGGTTTCCTGCCCGTGAACTGCAGGAAGATGTCCTCCAATTTACTTTCGACCGTGGTCAGGTCGACGATCGTATAGCCCGCGTTACGCACCGAATCGAGGATGGCGCGGATGCGTGTGCGGCTGGGTTGGTAGAGGAAGACCAGGCGCCGGGGCGGATCGATGGTCATCTCGACACCAGGCGGCGCCTCGGGTGCCGTGCGGATCTCCTCGGCGACGGTGATCGACATCTCCTTATGGTCGAGCCGCTTCAGCAGCGCTTCCGTGCTGTCGTGAGCGACCAGCATGCCGCGGTCGATGATGGCGATGTGGTCGCAAAGCTGCTCGGCCTCCTCCAGGTAATGTGTCGTCAGCATGATGGTCGTGCCGCGCGCGTTGAGCTGGCGCACATAGGCCCAAAGGTGTCGGCGCAGTTCGACGTCCACACCCGCCGTCGGCTCGTCCAGCACCAGGACCGGCGGGTCGTGCACCATGGCTTTGGCGACCAAAAGCCGCCGCCGCATGCCGCCCGACAGCGAACGCGAATAGGCGTGCGCTTTGTCGCCGAGTGCCAGGGCCTCGAGGATTTCCATCGTGCGCCGCTCTTCCTTGGGTACGCCGTAAAGACCGGCGTGCAGCTCCAGCAACTCATAGGGCGTGAAGAACGGGTCGATATTCAACTCCTGTGGTACGACGCCGATGGCGGCGCGCGCGGCGCGGGGGGCGCGGTCGATATCGATGCCCCAGACATGGACCGAGCCGGCGGACTTGAGCACCAGTCCAGCCAGGATGTTGATGAAGGTCGATTTGCCAGCGCCGTTGGGTCCCAGAAGACCGAAGATCGCACCGCGCGGAATTTGCAGGTCGATGCCCGCCAGCGCCTCGCGCTTCATGTCGCCCCTACCGCCATAGAGCTTACGCAAGCCTTTAGCTTCGATGGCAAAGGCGGGCGCGTCGGCGGAGGCGGTTGCGGCGGAAGCGGGCATTCCTTGGGGCCGGCGCAATGGGCGGAGACGGTTGCGGGCGCCGCGCCAATGCGTATCATCCGCCCGCGACGGCGGTCAACCGACCGCAGGGAGACCCCATGAACCAGCCCGCCCCCAATGCGCCGGAAACGATCGAGACCGACAGCGCCACGGTCGCCTGCGACGGCGGCAACGGCGCGCTCGGCCATCCACGCGTTTACCTGACCATGGGCGTTAAGGGCTGGGTCGAATGTCCCTATTGCGACCGGCTGTTCAAGCTGAAGCCCGGCGCGCGCCACGGCGGCGGCCACTAGTCTCGACTCCCGTCGGACGTTGTTGCATGGTGACCCCTGGTCGCCATGGCGAAGACAATCGAAACCCCTGAAGCGAAGAACGGCCCCCGCCACGTCTATCTGGTGGATGGGTCCGGCTATATCTTCCGCGCCTTCCATGCGCTGCCGCCCATGACGCGGCCGGACGGCACGCCGGTGAACGCCGTCTATGGCTTCACCAGCATGCTGCTCAAGCTGCGCGAGGAGACCGACGCCGATTGCATCATCGTGGTCTTCGATTCCGCGCGCACTAGTTTCCGCAACGAGATTTACGCCGACTACAAGGCCCATCGGCCCGATCCGCCCGAAGAGCTGGTGCCCCAATTCGCGCTCATCCGCGAGGCCACCACCGCGCTTGGCCTGCCTTCGATCGAGCAGAACGGTTTCGAGGCCGACGACTTGATCGCGACCTATGCGCGGCTTGGCGCGAAGCAAGGTGCCGAGGTCACCATCGTCTCCTCGGACAAGGATTTGATGCAGCTCGTCGGCGGTCCGATCGCCATGTTCGATCCGGTCAAGGCGCGAAAGATCGGGCCCGACGAGGTACGCGAGAAGTTCGGCGTCGGCCCCGACAAGGTGGTCGAGGTGCAAGCGCTGGCCGGCGATTCGACCGACAACGTGCCGGGCGTGCCGGGTATTGGCATCAAGACCGCGGCCGAGCTGATCAACCAATATGGCGACCTGGAAGCGTTGTTGGCGCGCGCGTCCGAGATCAAGCAGCCCAAGCGGCGCGAGAATCTGATCGCGAATGCCGAGAAAGCGCGCGTTTCGCGCAAACTCGTGACGCTCAAGGACGATATCGACGTCAAGGCGACGCTCGAATCCATGCTGCTAAAACCCGCAGACCGCGAGCCGTTGGTGACGTTCCTCGAGAAGCAAGGGTTCAAATCGCTCATCGGCCGCCTGGGCGGCAAGTTCGAGCGTCCTTCGCCGGCTGCCACCGCGGCCGTGCCGAAGGAGGCGCAAGACAAGACAGTCTACGAACTGGTGCAGACCGAAGCCGCGTTGAAGGTGTGGATTGATCGCGCCCGGACCGCGGGCGTGGTGGCCTTTGACACGGAGACAACTTCGCTGGATGCCATGCGCGCGCGGCTGGTCGGGTTCTCGATGTCGGTCGAGCCCGGCCAGGCCTGCTATGTGCCGGTCGGCCATGGCTCTCCCGCGGGACAGGCGAGTCTCGATCTCGATCAGGCCAAGCCGACGGAAGCGCCCAAACAGATTCCCTTGGAGCGCGCACTGGCTCTGCTGCGGCCGCTGCTCGCGGATCCCGGCGTGCTGAAGGTCGGCCACAATATCAAATATGACATGCTGGTCCTGGCTCGGCCGCCCTACGAGGCGCCGATCGCGCCGGTCGACGACAGTATGCTCTTCTCCTACGTGGTGGATGCCGGCAAGAACGCCCACAACATGGACGATCTGGCGCGCCTGCATCTGGGCGTCGAGACGATCAAGTACGAGGACGTGGCCGGCAGCGGCAAGGCGCAGGTCACCTTCGACCAGGTGCCGCTGGAAGCCGCGCGCGACTATTCCGCCGAGGACGCCGACGTCACCCTGCGCCTGGCCCAGGCGCTCAAGCCGCGCCTGCTCGCGGAGAGGATGACGACGGTCTATGAAACCATCGAGCGGCCCCTCATCCCGATCCTGGTCGAGATGGAGCGCACGGGTATCCGCGTCGATCCCGGCGAGCTGAAGCGCTTGTCCGACGATTTCGGCGCGCGCCTGATCGAGCTGGAGAAGGGCATCTACAAGCTGGCCGGCCACGAGTTCAACATCGGCTCGCCCAAGCAGTTGGGCGAGGTGCTGTTCGACGAACTGGGCCTGCCGGGCGGCAAGAAAAGCTCCAAGACCGGCGCCTACGCGACCGGCGCCGACGTGCTGGAGGAGTTGGCCGACGCTGGCAACGATCTGCCGGCGCGCGTGCTCGACTGGCGTCAACTGGCGAAGCTCAAGAGCACTTACGCCGATGCGCTCGTCGGCCAGATCAATCCGGATACGGGCCGGGTTCACACGTCATATGCCATGGCGATCGCCAATACGGGCCGCCTGTCCTCGACCGATCCGAACTTGCAGAACATCCCGATCCGGACCGAAGAGGGACGCAAGATCCGCCGCGCCTTCGTGGCGGACAAGGGCATGAAGCTTCTCTCGCTCGACTACTCCCAGATCGAGTTGCGCCTGCTCGCGCATGTGGCCGACATCGCGGCGCTGAAGCAGGCGTTCCGGGACGGCATCGACATCCACGCGCTGACGGCCAGCCAGGTGTTCAACGAGCCCGTGAAGGGGATGAGCGCCGAGACGCGCCGCAAGGCCAAGGCCATCAATTTCGGCATCATCTACGGCATCAGCCCATTTGGGCTGGCGCGCCAGTTGGGTATCCCGCAAGCCGAGGCGCGCACTTATATCGCCGCCTATTTCGAGCGCTATCCCGGCATTCGCGACTATATGGAAAGCATGAAGAGCTTCTGCCGGAAGCACGGCTACGTGGAAACCGTGTTCGGCCGCCGCATCCATCTCCCCGGTATCGTGGACAAAAATCCCGCGCGTCGAAGCTTCGCTGAGCGCCAGGCCATCAACGCGCCGCTTCAGGGCGCCGCGGCCGACATCATCAAGCGCGCCATGATCCGCGTGCCCGGCGCCATGGCAGGCCTCACGGGCCGCATGCTGCTCCAAGTCCACGACGAGCTTCTATTCGAGGTGCCGGCGGGCGAGGTCGAGAAGACGACCAAATCCGTCAGCCGCGTGATGGAGGCGGCCGCGCACCTGTCCGTGCCGCTGGTTGTCGAGGCGGGCTCCGCCGACAACTGGGCCGAGGCGCACTGAACCTGCGTGCTGCGAGCCAACGCTAGCAGCACCGTGACGGACCTCTCGCCCCTCGCACAGCGCCTCTCAATCGCTGTGGCCGTTGCCAGCACGGCTCTGGTCGCCATGGCTGCCGGCCTTCTCGCCCCCGTGTTCGCCATCCAACTGGATGGTCGCGGCCACGATTCGGCGACCGTTGGCATCTTCGCTGCTACGGGGTCCCTCGCCGTTATGGCGGGCGCGAGCTTGGCGCCGCGCGCACTCGCCCGCTTCGGGACGGTTGCCATTTTGCGCGCTGCGCTCGTGGCCATCGTCATCGCTACGTTGATTTATGGGCTGACGCAGAACCTCGCCGTGTGGTTCGCGCTCCGCCTGCTCATGGGCTTGGGGGCGGGAGCACAATGGGTCACAGCGGAAACTTGGTTGATCCGTCTGGCGCGGCCGGACCGGCGCGGCCGCATCATGGCGGTTTACGTCGCGACCACCACGGCAAGCTTCGCGGCCGGGCCAATCCTAGCAGGGATGATCGGCACCGCCGGAGCAGTGCCTTTCCTCGCGGCGGCCGCGCTTGCGGGCGTGGCGGCTTGCGTTCTTTCGGTCGGATGGCGACTGCTGCCCGCATTGCCGGTGGCTGAACGCACGGGCATTTTCGCCAGCCTGCGTTCGAACCCGCTTCCCATGCTGGTGGCTTTCGTGGGCGGCATCAACGATATGGCCATGATCGCGCTTGCGCCTTTGTACGGGCTGCACGCGGGGTACGCCGAAGGGGCTTCGGCCCTTCTTGTCACCGCCTATACCGTCGGCGCAGTGGCGCTGCAATTTCCCATCGGCTGGCTCGCCGACCGTTCGAGCCGAACGGTTCTTCTCTGGCTTTTCCTTGGTGCCTGCGCTACGGGCGCTCTGCTGCTGCCCATGCTCCACGGCACGGCCGTGATTTGGCCTCTGTTCGCGCTCTGGGGTGGACTGTCCTTCGGTCTTTATACCGTTGCACTGACGACGCTGGCCTCGCGGCTGCCCATGGCGGCCCTGGCGGGGGCAAACGCGGCCTTCGTCGCGGCCTATCAACTTGGCAGCGTTTCCGGGCCGGCCATTTCCGGCGCGGCCATGGAACGGTTCGGCCCCCAAGGGCTGCCTACGACTCTCTTACTCATCGACGTTGCGTGTCTGATTGTCGTGCTGGTGGCGGAACTTCGCCGCCGGAATGACATGCGCAAACGGCGCCGGATCGCTCCGGCGCCGTCTCTCGAAAAACGAAACCGACAGGCTTAGGCGGCGGCGCGCACCGCGGCCGACTTCACCTTGTCGTCGACGTGGCTCTCGAACTGTTTGAAGTTGGCCTCGAAACGCTTGGCCACGTCCTGGGCCGCGCGGTCATAGGCGCCCTTGTCGCTCCAGGTGCTCTTGGGGTTCAGCACCTCGGCGGGCACGTCCGGGCAGGCCTCGGGGATGTGCAGGCCGAAGGCCGCGTCCGTCTTGGTCGCGACCTGGGCCAGGCGGCCGTCCAGCGCCGCGCGGACCATGGCGCGGGTATAGGCGATCTGCATGCGCTTGCCGACGCCATAGGCGCCGCCGGTCCAGCCAGTGTTGACAAGCCAGCACTTGGCGCCGTGGCGTGCGATCTTCTCGCCCAAAAGCTTCGCGTAGACGGTGGGGTGGCGTGGCATGAAGGGCGCGCCGAAGCAGGTGGAGAAGGTGGCCTGCGGCTCGTTGCCCAAACCCTTCTCTGTGCCCGCCACGCGCGCGGTATAGCCGGAGAGGAAATGATACATGGCCTGCTCGGGTGTCAGGCGGCTGATCGGAGGCAGGACGCCAAAGGCGTCGGCGGTCAGCATGATGACGTTTTCCGGGTGGCCGCCCGATCCGGTCTCGCTGGCGTTCGGGATGAAATCGATGGGGTAGGAAGCACGGGTATTCTCGGTGTATTTCGCGTCGTCCAAATCCAACTCCCGCGTGTCGGGATTGATGACGACGTTTTCGAGGATGGTGCCGAAGCGTTTGGTCGTGGCGTAGATCTCGGGTTCGGCCGTGGGCGACAGGCGGATGACCTTGGCGTAGCAGCCGCCCTCGAAGTTGAACACGCCGTTGTCGCTCCAGCCGTGCTCGTCGTCGCCGATCAACGTTCGCGTCGAATCGGCCGACAGCGTCGTTTTGCCCGTGCCCGACAGGCCGAAGAAGATGGCGCTGTCGCCCTTGGGCCCGATATTGGCCGAGCAGTGCATGGGCAACACGCCGCGCGCGGGCAGAAGATAGTTGAGGATCGAGAAGACCGATTTCTTGATTTCGCCGGCATAGGACGTGCCGCCAATCAGCACCAGACGCTCGGTGAAATCGGCCAGCACGAAGGCTTCGGAGTTGAGCCCGTCCGCCTTGCCGCCGCCGAGAAGGCGCGGCGTCTGGATGATGGTGAAATCGGGCTTGAAGTTGGCCAGCTCCTCGGTCCGTGGACGGATGAACATGTTGCGCGCGAACAGGCTGTGCCAGGCCTGCTCGGTGATGATGCGGACCGACAGGCGGTAGGCCGGATCGGCGCCGGCATAGAGATCCTGGACGAAGACGTCGCGGCCCTGCAGATAGGCCTGCGCGCGCTCGCGCAGGCGGCCGAAATTGGCGGGCGTCATGGCGACGTTCACCTTGCCCCAGGACACGGTGTCGTGGGTGGTCGCGTCGTCGACGATGAACTTGTCGTTGGGGGAACGGCCGGTGTGCTGACCGGTGTGCGCCACATAGGCGCCGCCCGCGGAGACCTGCCCCTCGCCGCGGCGGATCGCCTCTTCATACAAAGCCGCCGGGCTCAAGTTCCAATAGGCGGCATTGACGTTGCGGATGCCGTGGTTGTCGAGGCCGTGCTGGCTCGAATGGCCGAACTTCTGCACGTTGAATCTCCGTCTTGGGGAAAAAAAAGCCCCGGCCAGGGCGCCGGAACGCCGCCCCTGGGTCTACGCGCCGTCGCTTTCAGGCCGGTCGCCGTCGTGGGCAATCCGAACATAGCCGGGAGGCCAAGTTGCATGCAACCAACGCTCGGGTCGGGGTGTGTTGCGTTTATTGCATTGCAACAATGGCTTAAAGTGCCCTTCGCGCGGTCTGAGCCAGGCGCACCAATTCATGCCGCGCGGTCTCGGCGGAAAGCACCGGGGCGCCGAACGGCAGGCGCGTCAGGCGGCCTTCGGCCCGTAAATCGCAACCTTCCGGATCGATTCCGACCATCCGCCAGACGCCGTCAGCTTGGCTCAAAAGGCCGGTGGCATAGTGTCGGATCGTGTCGCTGTGGTCCCGGTTCATGTGTTCCAGAATGCCGACTTCGGCTTCGGCCAGGGCGCCGGTGCCGACCAGTCGGATCTCCCCGCTATCGACCCAGCGGATGCGGCCGAACCCCGCCACCAGATGCGCTCGCTCCACGACGATGCGATATAGGCGAAAATCGGAGAAGCGCGCATAGGCCTCGGCGGATGGATGGCGCGCCAGGAACCGCGTCCGCTCATGGGCATCGTTGGACAGGGCCGCCCGGCCCAGCACGCTGACGCGCGGCCCCGTCAGCGGATCGTCCAGGCCCGCCGTGCCGTCGACCAGGAGCGACAGGCGCGCGTCGCGTAAAAGATTCTTCGTGTGTTCGGCCAATTCGGAGACGAGAAGCAACGGGCTGCCATCCATGGCCGAGGCGACCAACACCAGCGACGCGTAGGGGTGCGATGCTGAACCTGCGAGAGCGGTCGCCAACGTGGCGCGCTCCGCCGCGCGGATCAGATCGCGCACCTGCTTGCCCGCTTCGCCCATGATCGCGCTCCGGCCGGAGGAAAAAAGCCAGTTTATAAGGAATCGCGCCTTCGCGCGGCCCTGGGGACGCCCCATTGGCGCCATATTGGGCGGCCAAGATCCGGACCATGGCAATTGCGCTCCAACAGCCTACAATCGAAACTCCATTGGCTCAGCCCGTGGAAAATCAGGGGGAGACCGCGGTGCGCCGCACGATTGCGCTCGTCGACGACGATAAGAACATCCTGGCCTCTGTCGCCATGTCCTTGGAGGCCGAAGGCTTTACCGTCCGGCCCTACGCCGATTCGGAGGAGGCGCTGCGCGAATTGCTGGCGCGTCCAGTGGATCTGGCCGTGCTCGACATCAAGATGCCGCGGCTGGACGGGCTTGAGCTGATGACGCGCCTGCGCCGTCAGACGCCGACGCCGGTCATCTTCCTGACCTCGAAGGACGACGAGATCGACGAGGCGCTCGGCCTCAAGATGGGCGCCGACGACTACATCACCAAGCCGTTCTCCCAGCGGCTTCTGGTCGAGCGCATCCGCGCCGTGCTGCGGCGGCTGGATCTGACGCCCGATGCCAACGACAAAAAGAGCGCCATCATGCGCGGCGATCTTCTGCTCGATCCCACGCGCCATCTATGTACGTGGCGCGGCCAGCAGGTCGATCTAACGGTCACCGAGTTCCTCATCCTCAAGGCCTTGGCCCAGCGGCCGGGCATCGTGAAGAACCGCGACCAGTTGATCGACGCGGCTTATGGCGAAAGCATCTACGTCGACGACCGCACGATCGACAGCCACATCAAACGCCTGCGGAAGAAGTTCAAGGTGGTCGACACCGACTTCGACCAGGTCGAGACGCTTTACGGCATCGGCTACCGCTACCGCGAGACGTAAATGGCCGGCGGGGGGGAGGCCAAGCCGCGCGCGCGGAAACGCGCGCTAGGCTCGCCGATCACGCGCCGCATCCTGGCGGTCAATGTCTTCGCGCTGGCCACCCTGTTCGGCGGCGTCTTCTATCTCAATGACTACGAATCCCGCTTGGTCGACGCCGAGCTGCAGGCGTTGCGCCGGCAGGGCGACATCATCGCCATCGCGCTGGCCGAGGGCATGACCTCGGTTCCCCTCGCCACCGACGACGATGAAGGCGGCTCCAGCGTCGAATATGTCCGCTTCGATCCGCCCATCGTGCGCACCATCCTGCGTCGCGCGGTCGCCGAGACGCGCACCCGCGCCCGGCTGTTCGCGCCGACGGGCGAGCTTCTGGTCGACAGCCAGACGCTCGGTCCCGGCTCCGTCGTGCGCCTGGAGGAACTGCCGCCGCCGCGCACGGAATATCCCCTGGTCGAACGACTGTTGCGCGCCTTCGACTGGGTGGTGAACTGGGTGCCGCGACGGGAAAACCTCGAGCCCTATCGCGAAGCCGCGGACCAAGTGGCCGACGATTATCCCGAGGTGATGCATGCCCTGGGCGGCCTCTCGGCGGGCGGCGTGCGGGGCGATCTGCGCGGCGGCATGGTTTTGACCGCGGCCGTTCCGGTCCAGCATTACCGCAAGATCGCGGGCGCCTTGCTTCTGTCGAGCGACGGACGCTCGGTCGAGCGCGGCTTGCGCTCTGTGCGCGAGGATATCCTCAAGGTCTTCGCCGTCTCACTCACGATCACCATCCTCCTCTCATTCTATCTGGCGCGCACCATCGCACGGCCGATCCGGCGCCTGGCCTCCGCGGCAGAGCGCATCCGTTCCGGCACGACGGGTGGGCGCCAGCCGCGACCCGAATTCTCCGTCGTCCGGCATGATGAGATCGGCGAACTGGCCATGACGTTGCGCGACATGACCGACGCCTTGTGGCAGCGCATGGATGCGATCGAACGCTTCGCCGCCGACGTCTCGCACGAGATCAAGAATCCGCTCTCTTCCCTGCGCAGCGCGGTCGAGACCGCCGCGCGGGTGAAGGACCCCGAGCAGCAGCGCAAGCTGATGATGATCGTGCTGGAGGACGTGGCCCGGCTCGACCGGCTGATCACCGACATCTCCAGCGCCTCGCGGCTGGACGCGGAGCTGTCGCGCGAGGAGACCGGGCCGGTCGATATCGACCGGCTGCTCTCGACCATGGCCGAGGTTCACTTGCAGACCCATCCCGACGGACCGCGCATGATTTACGATCGTGCCGGATCGAAGCCCATCGTGCTGGGGCTGGAAGACCGTTTGGGTCAAGTGGTGCGCAACCTGATCACGAATGCGGTGTCGTTCACGCCGGCCAGCGGCACCATCCGACTCGCCACAGCGGTGCGCGGCAAGGACGTGGAGATCACCGTCGAGGATGACGGGCCCGGCATTCCCGCCGGAAAGTTCGAGGCCATCTTCAAGCGCTTCTACAGCGAACGCCCCTCCGGCGAGAAGTTCGGCACCCATTCGGGTTTGGGACTCTCGATCTCGAAGCAAATCGTCGAAGCCCATGGCGGCGCGATCCGCGCGGAGAACCGCACCGGGCCGGATGGCGGCATTCTGGGCGCGCGCTTCGTCGTCCGTCTGCCGCTGGCTCCCGATGGCACGCCGCGCTGAATCGCGCCAGATCCACGCCACTTCGGTGGCGATCGGCGGGATGGCCGTGCTGCTGCGCGGCCCGTCCGGCAGCGGCAAGTCCGATCTGGCGCTACGGCTGATCCAGACCGGCGCGGTCTTGGTGGCGGATGACCGCTGCGATCTTTCCGTGGTGCATGGCCGGCTGTTCGTCTCGGCGCCGCCCGCGATCCGCGGCCTGCTCGAGGTGAGGGGCCTTGGCGTCATCGCCATGCCCCACCGGGCGAAGGCGCCGGTTTCCCTAGTGGTCGATCTGGTGATGCCGCGCGCGGTGGAGCGTTTGCCGGCCGCGCGGCGCTGCCGTCTCGCAACCGTCACATTGCCTTTGCTGCGGCTAGCGCCCTTCGAAGCCTCGGCTGCGGCCAAGGTCGTGCTGGCTGTGCGCTCCGGGGGCAAAGGTGTAGTCTCCGCACGATGAAAGCCCTACCCGCGACCGATCCGAACGCGGCTGGCACCGGCCGGTCCGCGGCGACGAAAAGCCGCGTCGTGCTGGTCACCGGAATGTCGGGCGCGGGCAAGTCCTCCGCCCTCAAAGCGCTTGAGGATATCGGTTACGAGGCAGTCGACAATCTGCCGCTCGCGCTTCTCGGTGGGTTGGTGCAGACGGAAGGCGAATTGCCGCGTCCACTCGCGATCGGCGTCGACATCCGCACGCGCGACTTCGGTGTCGACAGTTTCGTCGCATGGCTGGGCTCCTTGCGCGCCAATCCGCTGATCGAGGTGAAGCTTCTGTTCGTCGATTGCGACGACGAAATCCTGCGCCGCCGTTTCACCGCGACGCGGCGACGCCACCCGATGGTGCTCGACCGTCCTGTGACCCACGGCATCGAACGGGAGCGTGCGCTGATCTCGCCCTTGCGCGGCTTTGCCGACGTGACGGTGGATACCTCTAGCTTGACGCTCGGGGCCTTGCGGGCGGTGCTCAGCGATCATTTCGCCCTCGACGCCGAATCGTCGCTCAGCGTCGTGGTGACCTCCTTTTCCTATGGCCTGGGCCTGCCGCGCGAGGCCGACCTGGTCTTCGACGTCCGCTTCCTGACCAACCCGCATTACGAGCCGGCGCTGTCGGCGCTCTCCGGCAAGGACCCGGCGGTCGCCGCCTTCATCGAAAAGGATGCCGGTTTTTCCCAGTTTTTCAGCGACTTATGCCGCTTGATCGAGCCCCTCTTGCCCCGCTTCGATCTGGAGGGCAAAAGCTACCTGACCATTGCCGTCGGCTGTACCGGCGGGCGGCACCGTTCGGTCTTCGTGGCCGAAAAACTGGCGGCTTGGCTCGACGCGAAGGGCCAGCGGGTCGGCGTCCACCATCGCGATGTCGAACGCGCCGTCGCCCAATCCTGATCCTTGTGGTGAAGCGGGGTATTTCTTGATCGGTATCGTTTTGGTTTCCCATGGCCAGATCGCGGACGACTTTCTCGCGGTCCTCAGCCACATCGTCGGGCCGCAGAAGCAGGTGGCCGCCGTCTGCATCGGCCCCGAAGACGACATGGAACGCCGGCGCCAGGACATCATCGACGCCGTCGAGAAGACCGAGTCGGGTGACGGCGTCGCGCTGCTGACCGACATGTTCGGGGGCACACCGTCCAACCTGGCCATCTCGATCATGAACGGCCGCAAGGTCGAGGTCATCGCCGGCATGAACCTGCCCATGCTGGTGAAACTGGCCAGCGTGCGCGAGAAGTCAGATCTGACCGCCGCCATCATCGAGGCGCAGGAAGCCGGCCGCCGCTACATCAACGTGCCGTCACGCCTTTTGTGCGGGGCCAAGCAATGAATGCCGAGGCGGCTGTCGAGATCGCACGGCGTGTGACCATCGTCAATCGCCGCGGCCTGCATGCGCGCGCGGCAGCAAAGCTGGTCGAGTGCGCACGCAAGTTCGAGGCCGCGATCACCGTCTCGCGCGACGGCAACGTCGTGTCGGCCCTGTCCATCATGGGTTTGATGACGCTCGGCGCCTCCCCGGGCGTGACGCTGGATGTACGCGCGAAGGGGCGTGATGCGTCCGCCGCCCTTGACGCCGTGGCCGCTCTGTTCGCGGCCAAGTTCAATGAAGACTAGGCCTCCGGCCAAGCGGCCGCGGCGCGCCGTCAAGCGGCGCGAGGGTCCCGTCGCGCTGGATGGGCTGGGCGTTTCGCCGGGCATCGCGATCGGGCCGGCCCATGTCAGCGCTGGCGGCCGCGCCGAGGTGCGCGAGTATCAGGTGCCGGCCGGCGAGGTGGAGGCCGAGCGCGCGCGGTTCGCGGCTGCGGTCGCCAGGGCCTCGCACCAGATCACCAAGATCAAGGGCAAGATCTCGACCCTGCCGCCTGCGGCGGTGGAGGAGCTGGGCTATCTGCTCGACGCCCACCTGCAGATGCTGGCTGATTCGCGCCTGGTGCGCGGTGTGGACGAAAAGATCGCCACCGACCGCGTCAACGCCGAAGCCGCGGTGCAGGCCGCTATCCATGACATTACGCGCGGCTTCGATTCCGTCGACGACGTCTATCTGGCCGGCCGCGCGCGCGACATCCGCGATGTGGGCGACCGGTTGATCCGCAACCTGACCAAGACGCCCTACCATGCCTTCTCCGTCCTGCCTGAGGGCAGCATCGTGATCGCGGAGGATCTGACGCCAGCCGACACGGCGCTGCTCGATCCGCGCCGGATCGGCGGCTTCGCGACCGCGCTCGGTGGTACCGACGGGCACACGGCCATCATGGCGCGGTCGCTGGGCTTGCCCGCCGTCCTTGGCGTGCACGGGCTCGTGGCGTCCATCCGCACAGGCGACACGGTCGTGATAGACGGGGCCGCGGGCCGCGTCGTCGCCAATCCGACGCCCGCGACACTCGCCGCCTACGAGCGCCGGCGCGAAGAACTGACCCAGGAGCGGCGCCAGCTCGCGCGCCTCAAGAATCTCCCCGCCGTCACGCGCGATGGCACCGAGGTTCGCCTGCAGGCCAATCTGGAGCTGCCGCGCGAGTTGGACGCCGCGCTCGAGGCGGGTGCCAGCGGCATCGGCCTGCTGCGCACCGAGTTCCTCTTCATGAACCGCGAGGAGCTGCCGGATGAGGAAGAGCAGTATCGCGGTCTTCTCTCCATCATCGCTGGCATGGCGGGTAAGCCCGCCACCATCCGCACCTTGGACCTCGGTGGCGAGAAGCTGGCCAGCTCGCCCGACATTCCCGTGTCCCAAGGCAACAATCCGGCGCTCGGCCTGCGCGCGATCCGCCTGACGCTCAAGGCGCCGAAGCTTCTGGAGACCCAACTCGCCGCCATCCTGCGGGCGGGCGCGCACGGACCCGTGCGCATCCTGCTGCCCATGGTCTCGACCGTGTCGGAAGTACGCCAGGTGCGCGAGACCATGATGAAGGCCGCGCGCCGGCTGGTGCGCAAGCACGTCGCCATCGCCGATCCTCTGCCCCCGCTCGGCGTTATGATCGAGCTGCCGGGCGCCGCGCTGACTGCGGACGCGCTCGCGCGCGCCTGCGATTTTTTCGCCATCGGCACCAATGACCTGACCATGTACACGCTGGCCATCGATCGGGCGGACGACAGCGTGGCGCATCTTTACAACCCGCTGCATCCAGCCGTGCTGCGCCTGATCCAATTCGCGACCGAAGCCGCCTTGCGCGCGCGCATCCCGGTCAGCGTCTGCGGCGAAATGGCCGGCGATCCGCGCTATGCCTCGCTTCTACTCGGGCTTGGCATCCGTGATCTTTCGATGAACGCCGGCAGTCTCTTGCGCGTGAAGCAGCGTGTGCGCAGCGTGGACATCTTGGCCGCGACCCAGCGCGCGCGCCTGATCATGGATCAGTGGGATTCAGGCCGTATCACGGCCCTTTTGGACGACTTCAACGCCCTGGCCTGAACCCGTTCCGGCGCCTTCTTGGGTTGCCCCCGGAAGATGGGGCTGGTATACGGCCCCGCGGTCCCGCGCGGCCCGTTTGCCGCCCCGTCGCGACCCCCACGCAGAATTGACCCGCTGGAGCTGAAACATGGCAGCCACGAAGGATTACAAGGTCGCGGACATCGGACTGGCCGATCTAGGCCGCCGCCAGATCGAACTGGCCGAAACCGAGATGCCCGGCCTGATGGCGCTGCGGGAAGAGTATGGCAAGTCGAAGCCGCTCAAGGGCGCCCGCGTCACCGGCTGCCTGCACATGACGATCGAGACGGCGGTCCTGATCGAGACGCTGACGGCGCTGGGCGCCGAGGTGCGCTGGAGTTCGTGCAACATCTTCTCGACCCAAGACCAGGCCGCGGCGGCCGTCGCGGCCAAGGGCGTGCCCGTGTTCGCCTGGAAGGGCGAGACGGAAGAGGAATATTGGTGGTGCGTCGAGCAGACCATCAAGGGGCCGAACGGCTGGACGCCCAACCTGCTGTTGGACGACGGTGGCGACCTTACCGTTCTCATGCATCAGAAATATTCCGACCTGATGAAGGGCGTGCGCGGCGTCTCGGAGGAGACGACCACGGGCGTGCACCGTCTTTACGAGATGGCCAAGAAAGGCGAGCTTCAGGTGCCCGCCATCAACGTCAACGATTCGGTCACCAAGTCGAAGTTCGACAATCTCTACGGCTGCCGCGAAAGCCTGCTTGACGGCATCAAGCGTGCGACCGATGTGATGATCGCGGGCAAGGTCGCGGTCGTGTGCGGTTATGGCGACGTAGGCAAAGGCAGCGCCGAAGCGCTGAAGGCCCTGGGCGCGCGCGTGATCGTGACCGAGATCGATCCGATCTGCGCGCTGCAGGCCGCGATGGAAGGCTTCGAGGTCCGTACGGTCGAGGAAGTCGCCGATCAGGCGGACATCTTCGTCACCGCCACCGGTTGCTCGGACATCATCACGATCGAGCACATGCGGAAGATGAAAGACCGCGCCATCCTCTGCAACATCGGCCACTTCGATACCGAGATCCAGGTCGCCGCGTTGCGAAACCTGGAATGGCGCGAGATAAAGCCGCAAGTTGACGAGATCAAGTTCCCCGACGGCAAGCGCATCATTCTGTTGGCCCAGGGTCGTCTTGTGAATCTGGGCTGCGCCACCGGTCACCCCAGCTTCGTGATGAGCGCGTCCTTCACCAATCAGGTGCTGGCCCAGATCGAGCTATGGACCAACGGGTCCAAGTACGAGCGCAAGGTCTACGTCCTGCCCAAGGCGCTGGACGAGAAAGTGGCCGCACTGCACTTGAAGAAGCTGGGCATCAGCCTGACCACCCTGTCCAAGGAGCAGGCCGACTATCTCGGCGTTTCGACCAAGGGGCCGTTCAAGCCGGAGCACTATCGCTACTGACGGACTGCGCGACCGGCCGCCCTTGACACGATTCGTCGGGGGCGGAAGATGAACGCCGCACCGTGCGCCGCATGACCGACCGCCTCGATTCGACCACCCCGTCGGCGCCCGCGACGCGGGGAGCGCCCATGGCGACCAGCGGTCACGCGCCGCGAAGATACGAACTCTGCTTGGCCGATAGCGCCGCGACCGACCGGTTGGCGGCCGCCGTGGCCGCGTTGGCGCGTCCGGGCGATGTCATCCTGCTCAAGGGCGATCTCGGCACGGGGAAGACGCGCTTCGCGCGCGGCTTCATCGCGGCACGCGCGGGCCACGCACTCGACGTGCCCAGCCCGACCTTCACCCTGGTCCAGACCTACGAGCTTCCGGGCGGCGCTGTCTGGCATTTCGATCTTTATCGCCTGGAACGGCCGCAGGACGCGGCCGAACTGGGCCTCGACGAAGCCTTCGCCGATGGGATCAGTCTGGTGGAATGGCCGGACCGGCTAGGCGGTGCTATGCCCGCAGATCGTTTGGAGATCGCGCTCGCATACGGCGACGCGCCGGAAGAACGGCGGGTGACGTTGTCGGGATTCGGGCGCTGGGCGGATCTTCTTCCGCGCATATCCCATGCGTGAGGCCGCGATCGACGCGTTCCTGACGAGTGCGGGCTGGGACACCGCGCGACGGGAGAAGCTGCCGGGCGATGCGTCGTTCCGGCGTTATGTGCGGCTCTATCTGCCGGAAGGCAGCGCCATGCTGATGGACGCGCCGCCTGCGCACGAGGACGTGCGCCCCTTCGCACGCGTCGCGCGCCACTTGGCATCCATGGGCTACAGCGCGCCGCGGCTTCTGGCCGAGGATGAAGACGCGGGTTTTCTGCTTCTGGAAGACCTGGGTAACGCAACCTACACGCGCGAACTGGCGCGTGGCGCCGACGAACGCGCGCTTTACACTATGGCGGTTGATCTTCTGATCGACCTCCATCGCCGCACGGATGCCGTGGCGCGCGGCATTCCGCCCTATGACGATGCCCGGCTCCTGGAGGAAGTCACGCTTCTGATCGATTGGTACATGCCTGCCGTCACGGGCACGCCCGTGTCCGACGATATGCGCGAATCGTATTTGGTCGCTTGGCACGCGGTGTTGCCGCTCGCGCGTCGTATTCCGGACACGCTGGTCTTGCGCGATTACCACGTCGACAATCTGATGGTCGTCGCCGGCCGTGCCGGGCTTGCGGCCTGCGGCTTGCTCGACTTCCAGGACGCCGTGATCGGGCCGGCCTCCTACGACCTGGTTTCGCTGCTGGAGGATGCGCGCCGCGATCTAGCCCCTGGCTTGGCCGATGAAATGCTTGCGCGTTATTTCGCTGCATTCCCGAAGCTCGACCATGATGCGTTCCGCGCATCCTACGGGATTCTGGGCGCGCAACGGAATGCCAAGATCATTGGCATCTTCACCCGTCTGTGCCGGCGCGACGGCAAGCCGCGTTACTTGGCCCATATCCCGCGCGTCTGGCGCCTGCTGGAAGGCGATTTGGCGCATCCGGCACTCGCGCCCGTGCGTGCGTGGTTCGACCGGCATCTGCCGCCGGGGCGCCGCATCGTGCCCGCGGCGTCGACCTGATGGCGGCGCGGATCGAACGCGCCATGGTCTTGGCCGCGGGCCGCGGTGTGCGTTTGGGTCCTTTGACCGACCATCTGCCGAAGCCGCTGGTTCCCGTCGGGGGCATCGCCATGCTGGACCGGGCGCTCGATGCGCTGGCGCGCGCCGGCGTGTCGCTGGCGGTGGTGAACGTCCATCACCTGGCCGCGCAGATCGAAGCGCGTCTGGCCACACGCGAGAAACCCTCAATCCGCATTTCGCGTGAGGAGGAATTGCTGGAAACGGGCGGCGGCATCGCCAAGGCGATTTCCCATTTCGGTGCCGAGCCATTCTTCGTCGGCAACGCCGATATCGTCTGGCTGGATGGCCGGACGCCCGCGCTCGCGCGCCTGGCCGAAGCATGGGACGACGGTTGCATGGATGCGCTTCTGCTGCTCCAGCCGGTCGGGCGCGCCATCGGCTATGACGGCGCGGGGGATTTTGCGCTGGCTGACGGTGGACGGCTCGAGCGCCGGGGCAGTGCATCGTCGGCGCCCTTCGTGTTCGCGGGCGTCCAAATCCTGCATCCACGCCTTTTCGCCGGCGCGCCGGCGGGCGCGTTCTCGCTCAACCTGCTCTATGACCGCGCGCGTCAGGCGGGGCGCCTGTTCGGCTTGGCGCATGACGGCGGCTGGCTCCATGTCGGCACCATGGATGGGCTGGCGGCGGCGGAGCGCGCCCTGGCCGGCAAGATCGGATGACGCGCGCGCCACACGTCTTTTCCATTCCGGCCGGCGTGCCGTTTCTCGACGCGCTTGCCAAGGGCCTCTTGGCGGAGTTCGCGGGCAAGCCCGAAGAATTGTCGCAAGTCCGCATCTTCCTGCCGACCCGCCGCTCGGTGCGCACTTTGTCCGAAGCGTTCCTGCGCCAAAGCGAGGGTGCGGCCCTGCTGCTACCGCGTCTGACGCCGCTGGGCGACGTGGATGCCGACGATCTCCTGCTGACCGCCGGCGAAGATGATGGGTTTGAGGACCCCGAGTTGCCGCCCGCCCTGCCCGAGATGCGACGGCGCCTCCTGCTGGCGCGCCTGATCGAGACGTTTGAGCGGCAAACAACGGGGCGGAAGCGTGGCGCCGATCATGCGGTGCGCCTGGCCGCGGAACTCACGCGCCTGATCGACCGGGTCGAGACGGAGCGGCTCGGCTTCGATCGGCTGGCCAGCCTGGTGCCAGACAAGTTCGCGGCCCATTGGCGCGATACGCTCAAGTTTCTGAGCATTGTCACCGAACGTTGGCCCGCGGTGCTGGAGGAGGAAAACGCCCTCGATCCGGCGCAGCGCCGGAACCGGCTTCTGGAAGCCCAAGCCGCGCGCTGGCGCAAGGCGCCGCCGGATGAGCCCGTGATCGCCGCCGGCTCGACCGGCTCCATCCCCGCGACGGCGGAACTTCTGTCGGTGATCGCGCGCCAGCCTCAAGGCCGCGTCGTCCTGCCCGGCCTCGACACGGCGATGGACGGCGAAAGCTGGGAGAGGTTGGAGCCGAGCCATCCGCAGTTCGCGCTTCGGTTCCTCCTCGAACGGCTCGACGTGCCGCGCGACCGCGTGCGGCTCTGGCACGATCTGGAAACGCCCGCGCGCGGTCGGCTGCTGACGGAAACCATGCGGCCTGCGGCCACGAGCGAGGCATGGCGCCAAGCCGAGGGCACGATCTCTACGAACGCGCTCGACGGACTGGAGTGCATCGATTGCCCCGGGCCGATGGAGGAGGCCGGCGTCATCGCGCTGCGCTTGCGCCATGCGCTCGAGACGCCGGGCAAGACGGCGGCCCTGGTCACACCCGACCGCGATCTGGCGCGCCGGGTTGCCGCTGAGCTGCGCCGATGGGAGGTCGAGGTCGACGATTCGGCTGGCATGCCGTTGGGGGCGACACCGCCCGGCGCGTTCCTGCGTCTGCTCGCAGCGGCCGCGGCGGAACGCTTTGCGCCCGTGCCGCTGTTGGCATTGTTGAAACATCCCCTGGCCGCGGGCGGTCTCGATCCCGGCGCGTTCCGCGCCCATGCGCGCGCGCTCGAAACCGCCGTCCTGCGCGGTCCGCGCCCGGCGCCGGGTTTGACCGGCGTACGCGCCTCCCTGGCTGATGCGCCCGTGAGGGCGGCGGAGCGCAAGCGTCTTGAAAGCTTCGTCGACCGGATCGTGCGCCATGTGACGCCGTTCGTGGAGATTTTGTCGCGCCCGGGCGTCGCATTCGACGCCGCGCTGACCGCCCATGTGCGGGCCGCCGAAGCGCTGGCCGCCTCGCACGAGAAGAACGGCGCCGAGCGATTGTGGGCGGGTGACGATGGCGAAGCCGCGGCGCGCTTCGTGGCCGAACTACACGCCTCGGCGCCCTTGCTGTCGGACGAGGCCGGCGAAACCTATGCCGCCGTACTGGGCGCGCTGTTGGACGGCGCGGTCGTGCGGCCGCGCTATGGCCGCCATCCGCGTCTTCATATCTGGGGCCCGATCGAAGCGCGGCTGCAGTCGGCCGACCTCATGGTGCTTGGCGGGCTGAACGAAGGCACCTGGCCACGCCTGGCCGCATCCGATCCATGGATGAGCCGGCCCATGCAGTCCGATTTCGGTCTGCCGGAGCCGGAGCGGCGCATTGGCCAGTCGGCGCATGATTTCGTCCAGGCCGCCTCGGGTGGCGAGGTGGTGTTGACCCGCGCGGCGCGCGCCGAGGGCGCGCCCACGGTTCCCTCGCGCTGGCTCCTGCGCCTCGGCACGGTGCTGAAAGGCGCTGGCTTGCTCGACGGAATGGTGGCGTGCGGCGCTTGGGGCGATTCGCCGTGGAGCGCTTGGCAACGTGTACTCGATGGAGTCGTCGAAGCAAGCATACGCGCCACGCGGCCGGAGCCGTGTCCGCCCGTCGCCGCGCGTCCGCGCGAATTGCGTCTGACCGAGATCGGCACCTGGATGCGCAATCCGTATGCGATTTATGCGCGCCATATCCTCGCGCTTAAACCGCTCGACCCGATCGACGCCGATCCGGGCGCGGCCGAGCGCGGCACGATCCTTCACAAGGCACTGCACGAGTTCCTCAAGGCCCACCCGGACGGCATGCCGGAGAACGCGCTGGAGAAGCTTCTCGACGCCGGCCGCACCGCCTTTGGCCCGGCATTGGAGCGGCCGGGTGTCGCCGCTTTTTGGTGGCCGCGCTTTGAGCGCGTCGCGCGCTGGTTCATCGAATCCGCGGCGCAGCCTGGCGTGCACACCTTGGGGACGGAGGTAAGCGGGCGAATTGAGATCGCTGCGCCGGCCGGAACGTTCGCGCTGCGTGCTCGCGCCGACCGCATCGACCGTCTGCCCGACGGCGGCCTCTCGATCATCGACTACAAGACGGGTGGCGTGCCGCGCGCGGCGGACGTCGAGGCAGGACTCGAACCGCAGCTTCCGCTCGAAGCTTTGATTGCCAGCGCGGGCGGTTTCGAGGGCGTGTCCAAAGGCACGGTCGCGGAGTTGGCGTATTGGCGCGTCACGGGGCGCGATCCGGCGGGCGAGGTCAGGCGGCTCGATAGCGATCCGATGATCGCCGCCGCTGAGGCACTGGCGGGGTTGAGTGCGCTGGTGGCGGCCTTCGACGATCCGGCGCAGCCTTATGCCGCCCATCCTGACCCCGACCGACCTGTTCCCTATGACGACTACGCCCATCTGGCGCGCGTCAAGGAATGGGCGGTGGAGGAGGGCGAATGACTGCGGCGCAATTGCGCGCGGCCGATCCGCGCCAATCGGCCTGGGTGTCGGCTTCGGCCGGGACCGGCAAGACCAAGGTGCTGACCGACCGCGTCTTGCGCGCCATGCTGGCCGGTACGCCGCCGGCGCGCATCCTGTGCCTGACCTTCACCCGCGCGGCGGCGGCGGAGATGTCGAACCGCCTGCACGAACGTCTCGCCGAATGGGCGGTGATGCCGCAGGAGAAGCTGGCCGTCGCGTTGGGCGAGCTGATGGGCGCAGCGGCGCGCGATGACCAGATCGACCGGGCACGCCGCTTGTTCGCCGCCGTGCTGGACGCGCCGGGCGGCCTCAAGATCATGACCATTCATGCCTTCTGCCAGTCGCTCGTCGCGCGCTTCCCGCTCGAAGCCGGCATTCCACCGCACTTCAAGTTGGCCGAGGAACGCATGGCGGACGAATTGCTGCACGAAGCGCGCGAGGAGGTCTTACAGGCGGCGCGCTGGGACGGCGGCGGGCCCGCGCGCCTGCGCGAGGCCCTGGCGCGCGTCACCACACTGGTGGACGAAGGGCGCTTCGGCGAGTTGATGGCTGCGCTGATCCGCGAACGCGGACGGTTGCAGCGTCTGTTGTCCGCGAAGCACGGCGTGATGGGAATCGTGAAGGCGTTGGCCGCACGTCTGGGCGTGGACGCGGACGCGACGGCGGAGTCGGTCGTGACCGAGGCGGTCGCCGATGGTGCGTTCGACGCGGTCAAGCTCAAGCGCGCCGCGGATGCACTTTCACGCGGCAGCAAGACCGATGTGAGCCGGTCGGAAATCATTTCGGCTTGGCTGTCATGTGATCCCAACATGCGCGGCCAAAACTTTAAGGAGTGCTTAAAGGCGTATTTCACTCAAAAAGGACCGCCCTTTAAGACATTCGCGACCAAGCAAGCCGTGGTTGTTTGGGCTGAAGTAGAAGAGGTTTTGCGGACGGAAGCGGGACGGCTAGCGCGCGTTCTAGAACGTCATAACGCGGCCGCCACCTTGCGAGCGACCGAGGCCGTTCTGATCCTGGCCGAGGCTATCTTCGATCGTTACGAGCGGCGCAAGCGCGCCATCGGCGCGCTCGACTACGACGATCTGATCCTGGCCGCGGTCGAACTGCTGGAACGTCCGGGATCGGCGCCCTGGGTGCTCTACAAGCTGGATGGTGGCCTCGACCATATCCTGGTGGACGAAGCACAGGACACGAATCCCGAACAGTGGTCCGTTGTGACGGCGCTGGCCGCCGAGTTCTTCGCGGGCGCGGGCGCACGCGAAGTGGCACGCACCGTCTTCGCGGTCGGCGATCCCAAGCAGTCGATTTTCAGCTTCCAGCGCGCCGACCCCGCGCGCTTCGCGGCCACGCGCGAGGCGCTGGAGTCGGCGGCGCATGCGGCCGATCTGGGCTGGGAATCGGTCGCGCTCGAGCTTTCCTTCCGTTCCACCGAATCCGTGCTGCGCGCCGTCGATGCGGTCTTCGCGCGCGATGCGGCCAAGGACGGTGTCGTGGGCACCGACGAATCGGTTCATCACGAGGCGCATCGCAAAGGCCAAGCTGGTCTCGTGGAGGTTTGGCCTATCGCCGAACCCGTGGACGGCGCGACGACGGTGCCCTGGGCCTTGCCGGTCAGCCGCCCGGCACCGCCTGCGCCGCGCTTGCGCGTCGCGCGCGCGATCGCACGGCGAGTCCGGGATTGGATCACGGCGGATGCCAAGCAAGGCGACGAAGCTTGGCTGGATTCGAAAGCACGCCGCGTCCGGGCCGGCGACATCCTGGTCCTGGTGCGGCGGCGCGGCGACTTCGTCGAGGAACTGGTGCGCGAGTTGAAGGCGCTCGACGTGCCGGTGGCGGGCGTCGACCGCATGGTGCTGGCTGAGCAACTCGCGGTCATGGATCTGATCGCGCTGGGCGAGACGTTGCTCCTGCCCGACGACGATTTGACCCTGGCCACCGTGCTCAAGGGGCCATTGATCGGTTTGAGCGAGGAGGATCTGTTCGACTTGGCCCACGGCCGAGACGGAAAACTGTGGGACGCCTTGCAAGCGCGTGCCGGCGAGCGCGGATTGTTCGGTGCGGCCTTTGCGTTTCTCGCGGAATTGCGCGCCCGCGTCGATTTCGTAAGGCCCTACGAGCTTTATGCAGATTTGCTCAACCGCGGCGGCCGGCAAAAACTGTTGGCGCGGCTAGGCACCGAGGCTGCCGATCCGATCGAGGAGTTCCTGTCGCTCGCCTTGAGCTACGAGCGGGTTTGCCCGCCTTCATTGCAAGGTTTCCTCCATTGGGTGCGCGCGGGTGCCGCAGAGGTTAAGCGCGAGCTGGATCGCGCGGAGGGCGCGGTCCGCGTGATGACCGTGCACGGCGCCAAGGGTTTGCAGGCGCCCATCGTATTCTTGCCCGACACGCTGCAGCCGCCGACGCAGGACGAGGCGCTTTTGTGGCCGGACGGACTTCTGCTGTGGCCGCCGCGGAAGGCGCTGGAAGATCCGTTCAGCGCTGCTATGCGCGCGGCTTCGCGCGTGGAACGAGACCGCGAGTATCGGCGTCTTCTCTACGTCGCCATGACGCGCGCCGAGGACCGCCTCTATGTCGCTGGCTGGCGCGGTGGAAAGGCGCCGCCGTCCGGGAATTGGTACGAACTGGTCCGTGCCGGTCTCGAACCTGTGGCCGAGAAAGTGGCGTTTCCGGACGGCGAAGGATTGCGTCTGTCCAACGCGCAAAGCGCGAAGCCGGAAGGTGCCGCGCGCGCCGCATTCGTGACGAGAGCGGTCGAACCCGTGCCCGACTGGATTGGCCGACCGCCGCCGCCGGAGCCGATCCCCTCGCGTCCTCTGGCGCCGTCGCGCCCTTCCGCGGACGAACCCGCGGTGCAATCGCCGCTTGCGGGCGACGACGGCGCGCGTTTTCGCCGCGGTCTGATCGTCCATCGTCTGCTGCAGACCCTGCCGGACCTGGAACCCGCCGCGCGCGCCGCAGCCGCCCGGCGCTATCTGGCCCAAGGCGGGCTCGGCCTCGATGAAGCGGCACGTGCTTCTCTGGCGCAGGAGGCACTGCGCCTACTCGATGCGCCCGGCTTCGCGCGCCTGTTCGGATCCGGCTCGCGCGCCGAGGTGCCGCTCATCGGGCGGCTGAACGAGACGGTCGTTGTCGGCCAGGTCGACCGGCTGATTGTGGATGCTGCCGGCATCCTGGTCGCCGACTACAAGACGAACCGCCCTCCACCCAAACGGGTGGAGGATGTCTCGCCCCTCTATCTGCGCCAGATGGCCTGTTACCGGGCGCTGTTGCAGCAAATCTATCCGGGCCGACTGGTCGAATGCGCCCTAGTGTGGACAGATGGTCCGGATTTCATGATGATTCCCAATGGCTTGATGGATGTCCACGCACCTTGACCCGGTTTCGCGCCGACCCTAAATATTGTCGGCATTCGCCCACGAGCCGCCATCCGGTGGAACCGTTGATCCAGGACAGAAGGGAACACCCATGAGCGCCACCACCGCCGTCACCGACGATTCGTTCGAGAACCAGGTGCTCAAGGCCAGCGGCCCGGTGCTGGTGGATTTCTGGGCCGAATGGTGTGGTCCCTGCAAACAGATCGCGCCTGCGCTGGAAGATCTGGCCAAGGACCTGACCGGCAAGCTAACGGTCGCCAAGATGAACGTGGACGAGAACCAGAAGACGCCGATGCGCTACAACGTGCGCGGCATTCCCATGCTCCTCATCTTCAAGGACGGCCAAGTGGTCGCCCAGAAGGTCGGTAGCCTGCCCAAGAGCAAGCTGGTGGAGTGGGTCCAGTCGGTTCTCTGACACGGCCCCCAAAGTCCCGCTGATGCGGGGCTTTCCGGTTTTCGTGTTTTCAAGGGATGGGGATTCATTCCCTTTTTTGGGGACCCCTGTTTCCGTTCCCGCAAAAGCATCGTATATAAATACGGTCGAAACTTTCGGCTCGCCCGTGCAGGCCCCTTGGGCTCCTCACAAAAGCAATGCCGAACGTGGAGCAGGTCTCCGTGATGGTCGCGGGGGCTTGATATGCGCCCAGGCGCTTTTTTGAATGGAGACTATGGTGGCGAACGGTACGGTTAAGTGGTTCAACTCGCAGAAGGGTTACGGCTTCATCCAGCCCAGCGAGGGCGGTGCGGATGTGTTCGTGCACATCAGCGCGGTTGAGGCGGCGGGTCTGCGCGGTCTGAACGAGGGCCAGCAGGTCAGCTACGACGTCGTCAGCGATCGCGGCAAGACGAAGGCCGCGAACCTGAAGGTCGTCTAAGCAAGACGAGTCCGCATCGCGGACAGAGAAGCCCGGCGCGCAAGCGCCGGGCTTTTTCTTTGCGTGCTAGCCGTTTTCGGCCAGTACGGTACCCGCCAGATAGAGCGAACCGCAGATCAGGATGCGCGCGGGCGCGCCTGCTGCCGTGACCTGCTTCAACGCGGTCGTGACATCGGGTGCCGTGCCGACAGCAATGCCAAGCGCCTGACCCGCTGCGGCGATCTCCTCTGGCGCCACGGCGGCCGAGTTACCGGGAATGGTGAGCGCCGTCAGCGATGCGGCATGGGGCGTCAGCGGGCGCAGGAAGCCCGCCACGTCCTTGGTGTTGATCATCCCGATAACGAGGTGCAACGGCCGCTCGCGCCATTCGCACGCCGTTTCGGCCAGGGCTTCACCGGCGGCGGGATTATGCCCGCCATCAAGCCATAGCTCCCAGCCCGCGGGTAAGAGCTTGATCAGCGATCCACGCGAGAGGCATTGCAACCGGGCGGGCCATTCGGCGGTTTGCAGGCCCATGCGGATCGCGCCATCGCCGATGGCAAAGCGCGCGGCCAAGGCCTCCACGGCGGCCACGGCCATGCCCGCGTTCGCGACCTGGTGCGCACCAGGCAATATGGGGCGGGGTAACGCGATGCGCCGCGCCTGTCCGCGATAGACAAAGCCGTTTTCCGTCCCCTCGACACGCCATTCCGCGCCGTGGCGCAGAAGCGGCGCACCGACGTCACGCGCGCGTCTTTCGATCGCGGCGGCGGCCTCGGGCGGTTGTGGCCCGACCACGCACGCAACGCCCGGCTTCAAGATGCCGGCCTTCTCGCCCGCGATCTCGGTCAGGGTCTCGCCCAGGAACTGGACGTGGTCGATGGAGATGGGCGTGATGATGGACAAGGCAGGCGCCGCGATCACGTTGGTCGCGTCCAGTCGTCCACCCAGGCCGACCTCCAGCAACAGAACATCCGCCGCCGTGCGCGAAAACGCCAGAAAGGCGGCGGCCGTGGTCACCTCGAAGAAGGTGATCGGCGCATCGCTGTTGGCGCGCTCGCATTCGTCGAGCAAAGCGGACAATGCGTCCTCGCCGATCAGCGTGCCGGCCAGGCGGATGCGCTCGTGGAACCGCACCAGGTGCGGCGAGGTATAGGCATGGGCGCGCAAACCGGCGGCCTCCGCGATGGCGCGCAGATAGGCCACGGTCGAACCCTTGCCGTTGGTACCCGCCACGTGGATCACGGGCGGCAGGTTGCGCTCGGGATGGTCGAGGCGCGCCAGTAGCCGCTCGATGCGCTCGAGCGAGAGATCGATGATCTTGGGATGCAGATGCGAGAGACGTTCGAGCAGAACGTCGCTGCCCGCGCTCACGTCTCCGGCCGGCCGCGCTTAGCGCTCCAGGCGCCGCCGTCGCCGATATTGACCACCTGGCCCGAGGGCAACGGGCTACGGATCAGACGCAAAAGACGGATCAGCGTGTTGCGCAAATCGCGACGGTGGACGACCAGGTCCAGCATGCCCTTGTCGCGCAGATACTCGGCGCGCTGAAACCCGTCGGGCAAGGTCTGGCGGATGGTCTCCTCGATCACGCGCGCGCCGGCGAAGCCGATGACGGCACCAGGCTCGGCGATCTGGATGTCGCCCAGCATGGCGAAGGAGGCCGAGACGCCGCCCGTGGTCGGATCGGCCAGTACGGCGATGTAGGGCAGGCCGGCTTCCTTGACCTCCTGCACGCCGATGACGGTGCGCGGCAGCTGCATCAGCGACAGGATGCCTTCCTGCATGCGCGCCCCGCCGGACGAGGAGATGGCCAGAAAGCTGGCTTGCGTCTCGACCGCGCGCCGGGCGCCCGCGATGAACGCATCGCCCACGGCCATGCCCATGGAGCCGCCCATGAACTCGAAATCGAACACGGCCGCCACGGCCGACAAGCCGCCGATGCGCCCTTCGCCGACCAGGATGGCGTCCTTCACGTTGGCCACGGCCTGGGTTTCCTTCAGCCGGTCGGCATAGCGCTTGCGGTCGCGGAAGCGCAGCGGATCGAGCAGCACCTCGGCGGGCGCTTCGACCGTTTCATACGCGCCTTCGTCGAACAGAAGCTCCAGCCGCTTGGCCGCGCGCAAGCGCAGATGGTGGTCGCATTTCGGGCAGACATACAGGTTGGACTCGAGTTCCCGGTGATAGAGCATCTGCTCGCATTTCGGGCACTTGGTCCAAAGATTGTCGGGCACGTCCGTCTTGCGGACGAGCTGCTGCAGCTTGGGCCGGACGTAGTTGGTGATCCAGTTCATGACTTGCCCGCGCGCACGGCCGTGGAGAGGCGGCGGGTCAGCCCAAGGACCGCGGCGGCGGCTTCCGCGCGCGGCTTGCCGGCTGCTTCGGCGGCCGCGATCTCGCCCACCAGCGCCGAGCCGACCACGGCGGCGTCCGCCGTCCGCGCCGTCTCCGCCGCCTGCTCGGGCGTGCGGATGCCGAAGCCGACGGCGACCGGCAGCTTGGTCTTGCGGCGCAGCCGCGCGACCGCGTCGGCGATGCTGGTTTGCGCCGCCGACTTGGTGCCGGTGATGCCGGCGACCGAGACGTAATAGATGAAGCCCGACGCGCCGGGCAGGATGCGATCTAGCCGGTGGTCGTCGCTGGTCGGCGTGGTCAGCCGGACGAAGTCGAGCCCCACCTTGTCGATCGGTCCCTTGAGCTCGGCCTCTTCCTCGGGCGGCAGGTCGACGACGATGACGCCGTCGGCGCCCGCATCGCGTGCGGCCTGCGAGAACGTCTCCGCGCCCATGGAATAGATCGGATTGTAGTAGCCCATGAGGATGAGGGGCGTCTCCGCGTCGCGCTTGCGGAAGCCGCGCACGAGGTCGAGCGTGCGCTTGAGCGTGATGCCCGATGCCAGCGCGCGCAGATTGGCGGCCTGGATCGCGGGTCCGTCGGCCATGGGATCGGAGAAGGGCATGCCGATCTCGATCAGGTCGGCGCCCGCCCCGGGCAGGCCGGCCAGGATCTTTTCGGACGTCTCGTAGTCGGGATCGCCCGCGGTCACGAAGGTGACCAGGCCGCCGCGACCTTGAGACTTCAGCGCCGCGAAGCGCCGCGCGATGCGCCGTTCGCCGCTCACAGCTTGACGCCCAGCTTCTCGGCGACCGTGAACACGTCCTTATCGCCGCGGCCGCACATGTTCATGACGATGATCTTGTCGCGCGCCATCTTGCCCGCGATCTTCGCCACATGCGCCAGCGCGTGCGCGGGCTCCAGCGCCGGGATGATGCCTTCGAGCCTGGAGCAAAGCTGGAACGCGTCCAGCGCCTCGGTATCGGTGGCCGAGACATAGTTCACGCGCTTCATGTCGTGCAGCCAGGAATGCTCAGGTCCCACGCCGGGGTAATCGAGACCGGCCGAGATCGAGTGCGCCTCCAGGATCTGCCCGTCGTCGTCCTGCAGAAGATAGGTGCGGTTGCCATGAAGGATGCCCGGCCGTCCGCCGGTGATGGACGCCGCGTGCTTGTGGGTATCGAGCCCGAGCCCCGCGGCCTCGACCGCGTCCATGGCCACGCCGGGATCGTCGAGGAACGGATGGAACAAGCCCATGGCGTTGGAGCCGCCGCCGACGCAGGCCACCAGTTGGTCGGGCAGCCGGCCTTCCTGGGCCTGGATCTGCTCGCGCGCCTCGCGGCCGATGATGGATTGGAAGTCACGCACCATCGCGGGGTAGGGGTGCGGTCCGGCCACGGTGCCGATGATGTAGAACGTGTCGTCCACGTTCGCGACCCAGTCGCGCAGCGCTTCGTTCAGCGCGTCCTTCAGCGACTGCGAGCCACTGGTGACGGGGCGGACCTCGGCGCCCAAGAGCTTCATCCGGAACACGTTGGGCGCCTGGCGCTCGATGTCCTTGGCGCCCATGTAGACGACACAGGGCAGGTTGAAGAGCGCACAGACGGTGGCGGTGGCGACGCCATGCTGACCGGCGCCTGTCTCGGCGATGATGCGCGTCTTGCCCATGCGCCGTGCAACCAGGATTTGGCCCAGGCAATTGTTGATCTTGTGGCTGCCCGTGTGGTTCAGCTCGTCGCGCTTGAAGTAAATCTTGGCGCCACCGAAATGCGCGGTCAGGCGTTCGGCGAAGTAGAGCGGGCTCGGC
The DNA here is from genome assembly GCA_050180485.1 of Alphaproteobacteria bacterium. Taxonomy (GTDB): domain Bacteria; phylum Pseudomonadota; class Alphaproteobacteria; order CADEGL01; family CADEGL01; genus CADEGL01. Next base: position 67,421 of record JBFXED010000001.1, read on the forward strand.
CGGCCGACATAGTGGGTCAACTGGCGCTCGAACTCCGCCTTGAACGCGGGATCGGCCTTGCAGTCGTTGTAAGCGCGCTCGACCCCCAGGATCAGCGGCATCAGCGTCTCGGCGACATAGCGCCCGCCGTGCAGGCCGAAATGGCCGTGCTCGTCCGGTCCGCCACGATAGGTGTTGATCTTGTTCATGTCTTAAGGCCGCAAGTCCCTTCGGAAGGGGCGAAAGTAAGCATAGAGGCCCCGCCCGGCCAGCGAAAACGCCCCGCCTCAGAGGCTCCGGACGGCGGCCAGGAAGGCCGCGATCCGCGCGGGGTCCTTGCGCCCGGGCGCGCTCTCGACGCCCGAGGAGACGTCGACCGCGCGCGCACCCGATGCACGCACGGCCTCGGCCACGTTCTCCGGCGTGAGACCGCCCGACAGCATCCAGGGCAACGGCAGTTTGGCGCCGGCCAGGACGGTCCAGTCGAACGAAACGGCATTGCCGCCCGGCAATGCGTTTTTCATCGAGGGCGGCGTCTTGGCGTCGAACAAAAGCCAGTCCGCGGCGTCGAAGAACGGCGTGGCCTGGGCCAGATCGTCCGGCCCGCCGATCTTGACCGCCTTCATCACGGGCACGCCGAAGCGCGCTTTGACGGCACGGCAACGCGCGGGCGTCTCGGCGCCATGGAACTGCAGCAGCTCCAACTGCGCATCCTTCAGCACGGCCTCGATCGTTGCGTCATCGACATCGACGAACAAGCCGGTGCGGTTGACCGTCTTGGGCGTGGCGGCGGCCAGGGCGGCCGCCTGCGGCACGGTCAAATAGCGCGGCGAGCGCGCGTAGAAGACGAAGCCGACGAATGCGGCGCCGCCCGCAATGGCCGCGTCCAGCGCCTCGCGCGAATTCACGCCGCAAATCTTGGCCGCGACCGTCATGGAATCTCAGCCCGCGCGCAGTTCGGCCGCGATCGCCTGCGCCGCCGCGACCGGGTCCTTGGCCTGGGTGATCGGGCGGCCGACGACTAGGTGGTCGGCGCCCGCGGCGACGGCCTGGGCCGGCGTCATCACGCGCTTCTGATCGCCGAGCGCCGTGGAGGCGGGACGGATGCCGGGTACAACCAGCTTGAAATCCCCACCGCATCGCGCGCGGATGGCGGCCACCTCGTGCGGTGAGCAGACCACGCCGCCGAGGCCCGACTCCTTGGCCAGCAGCGCGAGGCGCACGGCCTGCTCCAGCGCCGGTGGTCGCTGGCCGACCGCGTCCAGATCGTGATCGTCCAGGCTGGTTAGGACGGTAACGGCAATGACCAAGGGCGGGTTCTTGGCCTTGCGCGCCTCTTCGGACGCGGCGCGCATCATGGCGGCGCCCCCGCCCGCATGGATGGTGACGATGGCGGGGTTCAAGGCCGCGGCCGAGGCCATCGCGCCGGCAACCGTGTTGGGAATGTCGTGCAGCTTAAGGTCGAGGAAAACCGGCAGCCCGGCATCCGACACGGCGCGGATGCCGCCGGGCCCGTTGGCAACGAAGAACTCGAGGCCGAGCTTCACCCCGCCCACATGGCTGCGCAGACGCTTGGCCAACGTGGCGGCCTCGGCGGCGTTGGTCATGTCGAGTGCCACGTAAACGGGGCCGCTCACGGCAGATAGGTCTCCGGCGTATTGGCCGCGTCGGATTTCGGTGCGGCCTTGAGGGCGGCCATTTCCGCCCGCAGCTTCTTGGCCTCGGCGCGGGCGCGGCGGCGCGGTCCGATCGAGGCCATCCAGGTCACCAGCGCGCCGAGCACCAAACCGGCCAGCAACGCGCCGAAGACGACCATGAAGATGGGAAGGTCGATCTCGTAAGGCCAGAGCTGAAAGGTCGCGACTTGGCGATTGCCGACCGCGAACGCGATGACGGGGGCGGCGATCAGCACGACCAGGATCAGGCGCAGGATACGCAACGGCCGGCCTCGATGGCTGCTTCAGGCGGCGGGGTCGGCCGCCGGTGGACGGGCGTCAGTCTTCGGTGTTGAGCCGCTCGCGCAGCTCCTTGCCCGCCTTGAAAAACGGAACGTGCTTTTCCGACACCTGGACGGAGCTTCCAGTGCGCGGGTTGCGCCCCACCCGGGGGCCGCGGCGCTTCACGGAAAAGGCGCCAAATCCGCGCAGCTCAACCCGGTCCCCGCGCGACAGGGCGGCGGATACTTCGTCGAAAACAGTGGCGATGATGCGCTCGACGTCCCGCTGATAGAGGTGCGGATTCATCTCCGACAAGCGCTGGATCAGCTCCGACCTCGTCATGCGCGGCGTCCCGTTCTCGCTGTCGTCGGGGCCGACCAAGTCAGTCACCGCGTGACCTCAGGGCCGACCGGCGTCAAAGTGCCAGAGGGATACTAGGCCGTCAAGGGTAAGTCGTTCAATAAGCTTTGTTTTTCCGGTCAAAGCGGCCATGGCACCGGACAAAAGCTCGTCGTCCTCGCGGACCTTGATCTCGCGCACCGGCAGGCCCCGGGCCAACCCCCGTTCGGTCTCCAACCAAACCAAAGCCTCGCTTTCGCCACCGATGGCGTCGACCAGCTTGACGTCGCGGGCCTGGCGGCCCGTGAAGATGCGGCCGTCGGCCAAGGGCAAGACCTGGTCCTTGGGCAGTTTCCGGCGCTCGGCTACGAGCGTCACGAACATGTCGAACATGTCCATGATCACCACCTTGGCCGCCTCGCGCGCTTCCTGGGTCAGGGGCTCGAAGGGCGAGGGGGTGGCTTTCAGGGGCGCGCTTTTGATGGCCTCCATGTCGACGCCCAGCTTCTTGAGCAGGCCCGTCACGTCGGCCGATTGCAGAATGACGCCGATCGAGCCCGTAACCGTGCCTTCGTGCGCCAGAATCATGTCGCCGCCCAGCGCCACCATGTAGCCTGCGGAGGTCGCTGTCGTGCCCATGACGACCACGACCGGCTTGTGGGCCGCGACGTCGCGCAGGCTCAGATAAAAGGTTTCGCCGCCGACGACGGTGCCGCCGGGGCTGTCGATGCGGACGATCAGCGCCTTGACCGAATCGTCCATCGCCAACTTGTCCAGAAGTTCGTCGCGTTTGTCGTCTTCCAGGATCACGCCTTCGACATTGAAGCGCGCGATATGGTCGCGGCCGGAAAGCACCCGCGGACCGCCGGCCAGGAGGATGATCAGCGCGACCAGGGCCAAGACGGCGGCCGCGCGCCAGAGCGACAGGAGGCGCTTCAAGCGCCGCCTGTCCACCAGCATGTCGGCTTCGAAGGACATGAAAGGGTCCTTTGGGGCGCCTTATTCGTCCTTGCTCTTCTTGGACTTCTTCTCCATGGCCGCGCCCAGGATATCGCCGAGCGAGGCGCCCGAATCGGACGAGCCGAACTGGGCCATGGCCTGCTTGTCCTCTTCCAGCTCGCGCTGCTTGATCGACAGGAAGATCTTGCGCTCCTTCTTGTCAACCGTGGTGATCAGCGCGTCCACCTTTTCGCCGACGGCGAAACGATCGGGGCGCTGCTCGCTGCGGTCGCGCGAGAGATCGGCCCGGCGGATGAAGCCCGTCGTGCCGTCGGTCAACTGGACGTCCAGGCCGTTGTCGCGCACGGCGAGGACGGTCGCGGTGACGATGTCGCCCTTCTTCACATCCTTGGAGGCAGCCTCGAAGCGGTCTTCGGTAAGCTGCTTGATGCCCAGGCCCACGCGCTCCTTCTCAGGGTCGACCTCGAGGACGCGCGCCTTGACCATGTCGCCCTTCTTGTAGCGCTTGATGGCCTCTTCGCCCGGCGTGTCCCAATCCAACTCGGAGATGTGGACCATGCCCTCGATATCGTCGGACAGGGCTACGAACACGCCGAACTCGGTGATGTTGCGGACCTCGCCCTCAATCTCGCTGCCGACCGGATGGGCCTCGGCGAAGTGCGCCCAGGGATTGTCCTGGCACTGCTTCATACCCAGCGAGATACGGCGCTTGGTCGTGTCGACGTCGAGGATCATCACCTCGACTTCCTGGCTGGTGGAAATGATCTTGCCCGGGTGGACGTTCTTCTTCGTCCAGCTCATCTCGGAGACGTGCACCAGGCCTTCCACCCCCGGCTCCAGCTCCACGAAGGCGCCGTAGTCGGTGATGTTGGTGACGCGGCCCTTGAACTTGGTGCCGACCGGATACTTGAGCGCGGCGCCCTCCCACGGATCGGACTCGAGCTGCTTCATGCCCAGCGAGATGCGCTGCGTCTCCGGGTTGTAGCGCACGACCTGGACCTTCACGGACTGGCCGATCTGCAGCGCGTCGGACGGATGGTTGATGCGGCGCCACGAGATGTCGGTGACGTGCAGCAGGCCGTCGATGCCGCCGAGATCAATGAAGGCGCCGTAGTCGGTGATGTTCTTCACCACACCTTGGTAGACCTGGCCTTCCTTTAGGTTGGCGACCAGCTCCGAGCGCTGCTCGGCGCGCGTCTCCTCGAGCACGGCACGGCGCGAGACGACGATGTTGCCGCGCTGGCGGTCCATCTTGAGAATCTGGAACGGCTGCGGTGTGCCCATCAAGGGCGTCACGTCGCGGACCGGGCGGATGTCGACCTGGCTTCCGGGCAGGAACGCGACCGCGCCGGACAGGTCGACCGTGAAGCCGCCTTTCACGCGGCCAAAGATCACGCCGTTGACGCGCTCGGTCGCCTTATAGGCGCGCTCGAGCTCGATCCACGATTCCTCGCGCTTGGCCTTCTCGCGCGAAAGGGAAGCTTCGCCGTCGCGGCCCTCGATGCGGTCGACGAAGACGTCGATCAGGTCGCCCACCTTGATTTCGGCGGGGCGGCCGGGCGCGCCGAACTCCTTGAGCGCGATACGCCCTTCGGCCTTGAGCCCCACGTCGACCAGGACATGCTCGCCTTCGACGGCGAGAACGGTGCCCTTCACGACGGTGCCTTCAAAACTCTTGGTGTTGCGGAGCGACTCTTCGAGCAGGTCGGCGAAATTCTCGGTTGCCATGGTGTTCAGAACGTCCTTTCGAGGGTTTAGGCCGGCCGGTTGTCTCCGGCGGTCTGCCGCGTTGAAATGCCCGCGGAACCGGCGCGGCTGTCCGGTGACGCGAAATTCGGATCGATCGGTTTTGTGTCGCTAATCGGCGCTCAGGCCCGTGATGTACTCCAATGCCGCCGCGAAGGCGGCATCCGGACCGAGGTCCGTGGTATCGAGCACGCGGGCGTCTGGCGCTGCGACCAAGGGCGCGACGTCGCGTTCTCTATCGCGTCGATCGCGGGCCTCGAGTTCCTCCAGAACGGCGGCGTATATAGCCTTTTCGCCCCGCCCCTGCAACTCCAGGGTCCGGCGCCTGGCCCGCTCTTCGGCCGAGGCCGTGACGAACAGTTTGGCCCGTGCCTGGGGGCAGACGACCGTGCCGATGTCCCGGCCGTCGATCACGGAACCCCGCCCGCCAGGGGGATTTGTGGCGAATCGGCGCTGGAAATCGGTCAATTCAGCCCGGACGGGAGGGAATTGGGCCACGATGGCCGCTGCCCGAGCTACCCGCTCGGTGCGCAGATCCGGCCGGCCGAGATCGGCCGGGTCCAGCCGTTTGGCCTCCGCCAGCGCGGCCGCGGGGTCAGCCGGGTCGGCACCCGCCTGCAGCACCCGCCAGGCCACGGCCCGGTAGAGGCTGCCGCTGTCCAGATAGTCGAGGCCGAGATGATCGGCCAGACGGCGCGCGAGCGTGCCCTTACCCGCGGCGCCGGGTCCATCGATGGCGATGACCAGCATCAGACCGCCTCGATCCGCGCGCCGAGGCCGTTCATCAGCGATTGGAAGATCGGGAAGCTGGTTTCGATCGGCTCGCCATCGTCGACCGACACGGGTTCCTTCGCGACCATGCCGAGGACCAGGAACGACATAGCGATGCGGTGGTCCAATTCGCTTTCGACGCGCGCGCCGCCTTTGGGCGGGGCGCCGGTGCCCTCGATGGTCAGATCGTCACCCTCGACCGCGACCTTGACGCCGCAAGCGGCCAAGCCATGGGCGATGGCGCTCAGGCGATCGCTTTCCTTCACCCGCAGTTCGGCCAGGCCGCGCAACCGCGTCGCGCCGTGCGCGCACGCGGCGGCCACGGCCAGGATCGGATACTCGTCGATCATGCTCGGCGCGCGGGTGGCGGGAACCTCTACGCCGTTCAGTGTTCCGCCGCGCACCACGAGATCGGCCACGCGCTCACCCGCGACGGACCGCTCGTTGGCGAGGCGCAGATCGGCGCCCATCTCGTGCAAGGTTTCGATCAGGCCCGCACGCAAGGGGTTGATGCCCACCTCGGGCAACGTGATCTCGGAACCGGGTGTCAGCAGTGCGGCGACAAGCGGGAATGCGGCCGAGGAGATGTCGGCTGGCACGCGCAAGTCGCGCGCGGTCAGCTCCGGCTGCCCTACCAGCGTTACGGCACGCGCGCCGTCCTTTTGCGTTTCCACGCGCAGCTCCGCGCCGAAGTGGCGCAGCATCAGCTCGGTATGGTCGCGTGTAGGTTGGGGTTCGATCACCGTCGTCTCGCCGGGCGTGTTCAGCGCGGCATAGAGAATGGCGGATTTCACTTGTGCGGATGGCACCGGCAAGCGGTAGGAAATTGGCACGGACTCGCCCGTGCCGATTACGACCAAGGGCAAACGTCCGCCCGAGCGCGTGAGGAAGTTGGCGCCCATGCGTTCGAGCGGCGCGGTCACGCGCGCCATGGGACGCCTCACAAGCGAAGCGTCGCCGGTGAAATGCGCCGTGAAGTCGTGAGTTGCGACCAGACCCATGAGAAGCCGCGCCCCGGTGCCGGAGTTGCCCATGTCGAGCACTTGGTCCGGTTCGCCCAGACCGCCCACACCCAGACCCGCAACGGTCCACGCGCCCGGCGCCCTGCGCTCGACGCGCGCGCCCAGCGCGCGCAGCGCAGCGGCCGTGCGCAGCACGTCGTCGCCTTCGAGCAATCCTTCGATGCGGCTTTCGCCGATGGCCAGGGCGCCCGTCATGAGCGCGCGGTGCGAGATGGACTTGTCACCGGGAACCCGGGCCTCACCCTTGAGGGCGCCGGCCGCGCGCGAGACGAGCGGTTTCACGGCGCGCGCCTCGTGCGTCGGCGTTGGTCGCGGAGATACGTCGCTCGGATCATGTTCGGATTCGCTCGAAGAGTTGGGCCGGGGTGCTTGCGCCCTTAAATTTTACTTTTGACAGGGGCGGGGGATCATGGCAATTGGCTCGAAAATTAGCCCCAAATCCCCGACCGGAGGCGCTGCTTGGCCAAGGCCACATTGGGTACCAAACGCATCTGCCCGAGTTGCGGAGCGCGCTTCTACGATTTGGACCGCAATCCGATTACTTGCCCGAAATGCACGAGCGAGTTCGCGCCCGAGGATTTCGTGAAGAGCCGCCGCAGCCGTGCCGCTTCCGCCGCCGCCGCCGCGAAGGGCAAGAGCAAGCCGCCGAAGCCCGATCCCAAGGCGCCCGTCGAGGATGGGGAGGCGGCCGTCGAGGACGGCGACGAGGAAGACGAGGACGTGATCGAGGATACGTCCGAACTCGGCGAGGACGAGGATGTGGCCGAAGTCGTCGAGGGCGTTCCGGAGGAAGAAGAGCGCTAATCGCGGATGCCGGGGGCGATAGCAGTTGCATCGCCCGCTATGGCACCCTTAATTTCCACCCGTCGCCGGGACCCATCCGGCGGCCGAATTTCGAGACGGGGCTGTAGCTCAGTTGGGAGAGCGCTACAATGGCATTGTAGAGGTCGTCGGTTCGATTCCGTCCAGCTCCACCAACCTCGCGAAAAGGCCCGGCCGTCATGGACCGGGCCTTTGTCTTTCGGGGGTTATCAGCCCCTTGAACCGCTCCCGTCAGAGCCCAAATTAGAGTCGTTACAGACGGCGCCTCCGGGGCTGTCCGCGACGAGGGTGCCCGATGGCGGGGCCCGCGAACCGCAACTCGCTCGTATGGGGAGGTGCGCCTTGACACGATTGTCCGTTTTCAACAGCCCGCTTCTGGTCGGCTTTGACCGGTTCGAGACCATGCTGGAACGCGTCGCGAAGTCGCCGGCCGACGGCTACCCGCCCTACAACATCGAACAGACCGGCGAAGGCCGCGTGCGCATCACACTGGCCGTGGCTGGCTTTTCAGAAAGCGAGCTGTCCGTCCAGATCGAGGACAGGCAGCTCGTGGTCCGAGGCAAGCAGGCGGACGATGGCGACCGTATCTATCTCCATCGCGGCATCGCCGCGCGCCAGTTTCAGCGCAGCTTTGTGTTGGCCGACGGGCTCGACGTCATCGGTGCGTCCCTGGCCGACGGGCTGCTCCACATCGATTTACGTCAGCCGACCGTGGAGGCGCGCACGCGCACGGTCGAAATCAAGTCCGCCGGACGGAATTCCGCTTCACCGGCTGGGGAAGGTAGGTAAGAAATGGATACGCAAGCGACCAAACAGATCACACCCGAGCAGTTCGCCCTGCTCGGTATCACGGACATCGCCTATGTCAAACCCGTCACGGGTGAGACGGGCGAGCAGCTGTTCGGTATCTATGCGGCCGACGGCCGCCAGGTCGGGGTGATGGCCGATCGCGACGTGGCCTTCGCGGCCGTGCGCCAGAACGAGATGGAGCCCGTCAGCGTCCACTAGGCGGCCGGGCGCTTCCTTCGTTAACCGCGGGATGGAGCCGCGTCGCGTTAGGCGGCGCGGCTGGCCGTGCCCTGAACGAGAAGGGCGTGGAGCGCTTTCGCGTCCTTGGTAGCGCGCAGCCGTTCGCAGAAGGCTGTGTCGCGCAAAAGGCGCGACACGCGCGCCAACGCCTTGAGGTGATCGGCGCCCGCGTTCTGCGGCGCCAGCAACAGGAAAATCAGGTCGACCGGCTGGTCGTCGATCGATTCGAATGGGATCGGCTTTTCCGCGCGCGCGAACACGCCATAGAGCTTGTTCAACTCCGCCAGCTTGCCGTGCGGAATTGCGATGCCGTTGCCCACGCCCGTGGTTCCCAGTCGTTCGCGTTCCAAAAGGACGTCGAAGATCGCGCGTTCTGGCAGGCCAGTGACTTCGGCCGCATGCTTGGCCAGGTCTTCCAGCGTCTGCTTTTTGCTCGTGGCCTTGAGGCGCGGGATAACCGCCTCGGGGCTGAGGATGTCGACGATGTCCATGCGAGTGGGTCCGTTCTAGTTCCTGATATGGCCAGGGTCGACCCAACCGATATTTCCGTCGGGTCGCCGGTAGATCATGTTCAGGCCGCCATGTCCGCTGTTGCGGAAAAGCAGGGCGGGCAGGTCGCCCAGGTCCAACCGCGCGACAGCTTGGCTGACTGTAAGCGATTCGATCTGTGCTTTCATTTCCGCGATCACAGCCGGCGCATCATGCGCGGGCTCGACCGCCTCTTCCATCTCTCCGGACAGGACGAATTGCTGCGCGGCGGTGATCACGGCATCCTCGCGCGAGGGATGCGTGTGGTGATCCTCGCGGATGCGCCGCTTGTGCCGGCGCAAACGCGTGGCCAGACGGTCGGACGATGAATCGAACGCTGCATAAGCCTCGGCCGCGACGGCGTGGCTGCGCAGGGTTAGTCCACGGTGCACGTGTATCGAAATATCCGCCCGGATCATCACGCGGCTTTCACGAGAGAACACGACTGAAGCTTCTATGGCGCGACCAAAATACTTATCCACCACACCTGCGAGGGTCGCTTCCGCGTGGGTCCTAAGGCTTTCGCCGACGTCGAGTTGCTGGCCTGCTACCGTAATCTGCATATCGAAAACGCTCCGAATTCTCATCATAGAGCGCCCTCGAACCCGGACTTGCGGCCGTCAAGGGCGCGGACCTTAAGAGGGCCGCCCAACCGGAGTCAACACGGGCGGTCACGGGCGGTTCGCCCGCCGCTCCAACATTTTCTCGCGGCGGCGCTGGACGGATGACGGAATTCTCATGGCTTCCCGGTACTTAGCCACGGTGCGTCGGGCGATTTCGACCCCTTCGCCGCGCAAGATCTCGACAATCCGGTCGTCAGACAAGACCTCGTCGACCGTTTCTGCGTCGATCAGCATGCGGATGCGAAAGCGCACCGATTCGGCGGAATGGGAAGCGCCGCCACCGGCGCTCGGGATGGCAGAGGTGAAGAAATACTTAAGCTCGTAAACGCCGCGCGGCGTCGCGATGTACTTGTTGGTGGTGACGCGGCTGACAGTGCTTTCGTGCATCGCGATGGCGGCCGCGATGTCACGCAGCACCAGCGGCTTCAGGAACTGCACGCCGTGGGCGAAGAAGGCATCTTGTTGCCGCACGATCTCGGACGCCACCTTGAGGATGGTATTCGCGCGCTGGTGCAGCGACTTCACCAGCCAGCTCGCGGACTGGAAGCACTCCGAGATATAGGCTTTCTCCTCCTTCGTCCGCGCGCCGCGGCTGACACGCGCGTAATAGTGTGCGTTCACCAGCACGCGTGGCAGGGTGTCGGTGTTCAACTCCACGATCCAGCCGCCGGCATTGTCCGAGCGCATCATCACGTCGGGCGTGATGGCCTGGACAACCGTCGTGTCGAATGCCAAGCCGGGCTTGGGGTTGAGCGCCTTCAACTCGGCGATCATCTCGGCCAGATCGTCCTCGTCCACGCCGCAGGCGCGCTTCAGGCTCGCGAAGTCGTGCTTGCCGAGCATGTCGAGATTGTCGAGCAGCTTGCTCATCGAGGGGTCCAGGCGATCGCGTTCCTTCAACTGGATTGCGAGGCATTCCTTTAGGTTGCGCGCGAAAACCCCGGGCGGATCGAAGCCGCGCAGCCGCTCCAAGGTGGCCTCGATCTGCTCGTTGCTGCAATTGAGCAGTTGGGCCACGCCGTTCACGTCGCCGGTCAGATACCCCGTCTCGTCCAGCATATCGATCAGATGCACGCCGATCACGCGGTCGGCGGGCTCGACGACGTCGACATGGAGCTGGTCGAGAAGATGCTCGCGCAGGCTTTTCTCGCGGCTGACCGTCTGTTCGATCGTGCTTTCGTCGTTTTCAAAGGAGGTCGGACCCGCTCCGCGCGAAAACGCATAGGCGCCTGCGCCGGCATCCGCCGCATCGGCCGTGCCGCTGTCGGTCCAGACATCCTCGTAGGCGATGTCGAGCGGGACCTCCTCGCGCTCGGCCGTGCGATCGTCGGTTCTGTCGCTCCCGTCGGCTTCCGTCTGTTCGCCCGCCTCGCCTTCGGTCGGGGTCTCGCCTTCGCGCTCGCCCTCGCCGCGCTCCAGAAGCGGATTTTGCTCCAGTGCCTCGTCGACGAACTGCGTCACCTCGACGTTCGACATCTGCAGCAGCTTGATGGCCTGCTGCAGCTGCGGAGTCATAACCAGCGACTGCGTCTGCCGCAGATCGAGGCGAGTGTTGAGCGCCATGGTTCCGAAACTGCTCGGGGCGCGAAGCGCCGTCTAGAGGCTGAACCGTTCGCCCAGATAGACGCGGCGCACGTCCTCGTGCGTGACGATTTCCGCGGGCGCGCCGTCCATCAGGACCGTACCATTATGAAGAATATAGGCACGGTCCACGATATCCAACGTCTCGCGGACGTTATGGTCGGTGATCAGAACCCCGATCCCCCTGTCCTTGAGCTGGGAAACCAGCTCGCGGATGTCGTTCACGGCGATGGGATCGATACCGGCCAACGGCTCGTCGAGCAGGATGAAATGCGGGTGCGACGCCAGGGCGCGCGCGATCTCGACGCGTCGGCGTTCACCACCCGAAAGCGCCAACGACGGAGTGCGCCGCAGGTGGGTGACCGAGAATTCGGCCAGAAGCTCGTCGAGCGCGGCCTCGCGCCGGTCCCGATCGCGCTCGATCACCTCAAGCACCGCGCGGATATTGTCCTCGACCGTCAGGCCGCGGAAGATCGACGGCTCTTGGGGCAGGTAGCCAATACCCAGCCGCGCGCGCTGGTACATGGGCAGGTCGGTGATATCGTGGCCGTCCAGCGAGATGGAGCCCGCGTCCGGCGAGATCAGCCCGGTGATGATGTAGAAGCAGGTCGTCTTGCCCGCGCCGTTGGGTCCCAGAAGGCCCACGGCCTCGCCGCGCTTCACGTTGACCGAGACATCGCGCAGGACCGGGCGTTTCTTGAACTGCTTGCCCAGGTTCTTCGCGACAAGGCCGGGGTTGTCGGCAACAAGGCGGGGGCCGGTGGTGGCAGTGATCGGGCGCGTGGTGTCGGGAGACATCGGTACCGTTACGGGTTGACCGGAGCCGGTGGCTGCGGCACGGCGGTCTTCGCGCCTTTCGCACCGCCTTTCGACTCGGGCTGCATAACGCCGCGAACGCGCTTGCCGCCACTCGGCACGCCTTTCGGTTGGGCCAGAAGGCGGCTCACTCCCGTCTTCATGTTCACTTCGGCGAACTCTCCGTTCAACTGGCTGGTCCCACGGCTGATCTTAACCGATCCCGCCATGTTCGCGATACCGGTATCGGGGTCGTAGTCGCCATACTCCGCGCGCGCGACCTCGTTCTGCGTAGCGACCTCGACATTACCGAAGGCCTCCATGCGCGCCAGTTCCAAGGCGCCGCGCTTGGTCTCCTTGAGATGCGCGGTCAGCACGTCCGCGCGCAGCTCACGCCCGTCCTTGATGGCCAGCGCGTTACCGCGCGCGACTGCGACGCGCTTGGTGTCCCAATATTCCAGGCTCTGCTTGGCGCTGATCTTCTCGGTCGGCGTGTCCAGGCGCACGATCTTGCCGGTCATCACGAGGACGCCGTTGTCGATGTCGTAGATGCCCTTGTCGCCGGTCGCGGTTTCCTTGTCGGTCGAGATCTTGACGTTACCGTCGGCGACGATGCGCCAGATCTCCGTGTCGCCCTTCTTGCCCGTCCGGTAGTGCGCGGTCAGCGAATCGGCGCGCACGGTGACGCCGCCCTGGCTCGCGACCGCGTTGCCGCGGGCGATATAGACCTGCTTGGCTTGCTGCCACTCGATGCCGTCTTCGGCGTCGATGGAAATAGGCTGGTCCGAATTCTGGCCGGAGCCCTGGCCGAAGCCGAGGACCGCGCCGGCCTGCTCTGGCAGCGCCAGCATCGCGACGGCGGCCAACAATCCACCCGCGAGCACGCGCGAGATGCCCTGGACTCTCATTTCTTGGCCACCGCGCCGTGCGAGTAGATCGTCATCTTGGCCTTGCCGGTGAAGATCACGCGCTCCCCGCGGTCGATGATGCGGAAGCCCTGCGCCTTGATGTTGCCGAACGGCCCTTGGCCCTCGATCGGCTCCTGGCCGTACGCGGTGCCCGCGTTCAGGTCGATATAGGCCGAGTTAGTGTGGAAGTCGTAGCCCGCGTCATGGAACAGGCTGACATTGTCGGTCAACTGGATGACGTGCTGCTGTTGGGAGAACATGCCCGTGTCGGCGGTCAGTGCGACCCACGTGCCGCCCTTCAGCGTAATGTCGGCCTTGGGTTGCTCAAGCTCCACGAGATTGGTGCCTTTGCCCACTTGCGTCGCCGAATCGGCAGTCAGTGCATAGGGCTGGTTGCGCGCATCGATGCCTGTATAGCGCGGCCGCACCATGCGCAGCTGGTCGATCTCGTCCTTGCTCACGCTGGCAAAGCCGAGCGGGATGCGGTCGTTGCGCGGATTGATCTGGGGCCAGATGGCGACGACGCCGATCAGGATCGCGGCGATGGACGGCAAGCCGAGCTTCAGCCAACGCATCAGGTTGCCGTAGCGCGCCGTCGCGCGCGCGACGGTGGGTCGCCCGAGGCCGTAGTCGCGCGCCAGGAATGTGCCCGTCGGATGCTTGGGGGGAACCGCTTTCGCGGGCTCGGGTGCCATCGCGGTCAGGCGACGCCAGCCCGCAAGCAGTCGTGCAAGCGGACGATGCCGACCGGCGCGCCGTCCTTCACCACGAAAAGATTGGTGATCGAGCGCGCGTTCATAAGGCCGATGGCCTCCGACGCCAAAGCCTGCGGACGGATGGTCTTGGGTCGTCGCGTCATGACCTCGCCCGCGGTCATCTTCAAGAGGTTGGGGCCCAAATGGCGGCGCAGATCGCCGTCGGTGATGATACCGGCCAAGCGGCCTGCGGCGCTGACAATGCCGACGCAGCCGAAGGTCTTGGCCGTCATGGTCAAGATAGCCTCCGACATCGGTGCTTCGGGCGGCAGCAGCGGTATCTCGTCGCCGGTGCGCATCAAGTCCGAGACACGCAGCAATGTCTGGCCCAACTTGCCGCCGGGATGCAGCACTTGGAAATCGGAGCTCGAGAAACCCTTGCGCTCCAGAAGCGCGACGGCGATGGCATCGCCCAACGCCAACATCATCGTCGTCGAAGTGGTGGGCGCCAAACCCATGGGGCAGGCTTCGGGGCTGGGCGGCAGCACGAGTGTCACGTCGGCGTGTTCGGATAAGGCACTGCGCGCCTTGCTGGTGATGCCGACGAGGGGAATCGAGAACCGCCGGGAATAGGTCAGAAGATCGGTCAACTCGACCGTTTCCCCGGAATTGGACAAGGCGATGATCGAATCGGCGCGCGTCACCATGCCGAGGTCGCCGTGACTGGCTTCGGCCGGATGGACGAATACGGCCGGGGTGCCGACCGAGGCCAGGGTGGCGGCGATCTTATGGGCGATGTGTCCGCTCTTGCCCATGCCGGTCACGACCACGCGGCCGCTGGTCGAGGCCAACAGGTCGACGGCCGCCTTGAAATTGCCGTCCAACGCCCGCGCTAAGTTACGGATGCCGTCGGCTTCCAGGCGCAGGACGCGCTCGGCTGATTTGAGGTCAGCATCCGGCGCGGGCTTCTTTCGGGTCTTGGCGCTCACAATCGATCTATCCGGCAGCCGAAGGTCTGGGGTTCGCAAGCCGGCATGGATGGTTGGGCTATCCCTCCCCGGAAGCCCAAAGCACCGGCACGGAAAGGCCACAGGCCCCTCCGATCATCGCGATTTGCAGTATGCCGGGGGCTAGGTAACAGGTCAAATAAGGCCGGATTTTGGCGGGTTTAGACCCGTCAGTGCGCGAAAATATCGTCCTCGCGCCAGCCCGCCAGGTCGAGCTCGGCCCGGACGGGAAGGAAAGCAAAGCTTGCGGCCGCCAGGCGGGCCCTGCCCTCACGCTCCAGCATCCGGTCCAGCTTGGCCTTGAGGGCATGGAGGTGCCGGACGTCCGAGGCGGCATACTCGATCTGCTCGGGGGACAGGGTTTCGGCTCCCCAGTCAGAGGATTGCTGCTGCTTCGAGATTTCGAGGCCTAGCAGTTCACGGCACAGATCCTTAAGCCCGTGCCGGTCGGTGTAGGTGCGCGCCAAGCGCGAGGCGATCTTGGTGCAATAGATCGGCCCGGTAAGCACGCCGAGGTAGCGCTTCAGGACGGCGACGTCGAAGCGCGCGAAATGAAACAGCTTCAAGGTTTTCTGGTCGGTCAGAAGCGCGGCCAGGTTCTTCGCGTCATAGTGGCCGGGGCGGAAGCGGACCAGATGGCATTTGCCGTCGCCGCCGGAAAGCTGAACCAGACAAAGCCGATCACGGGCCGGATCCAGTCCCATCGTCTCGGTATCGATCGCGACAATGGGGCCCAGATCGAGGCCAGCCGGCAGATCGCCTTCGTGGACCTGAACGGTCATGGGCGGCCCCCGCCTCTTAAATCGCGCTGCCGTGCCGCTATCCTTTGAGGCGAGCGGCTTTGCGCGAGTGGTGCCCAGGAGAAGACTCGAACTTCCACGAGCTTGCGCCCACAGGTACCTGAAACCTGCGCGTCTACCAATTCCGCCACCTGGGCGATGCGGGGCGTTTGGGTATCCCCTGCACGGGGGTGTGTCAACGTCCTTTTCGGGATGCGTCCGCGTGGGTCATGCGATATAGAAACTGCGGCGCAGCGCGCCCGATCCGTTCGGTTGCAGCGCGCGAGGGGACCCCAAGGTGGCTACGCGCATGGAAGCGCTTTCGAGATATCGCCGCGTCACAGTATTCGGCGGCTCTGGCTTCATCGGCCGTCACATCGTGAAACGTCTGGCCAACGCGGGCTGCGTGGTCCGCGTGGCCGTGCGCGATCCGGAAGCGGCTGCCTTCCTGAAGCCCATGGGCAACGTGGGCCAGGTGGTTCCTGTCGCCGCCGACCTGAACGACGAGCGGCTGGTCGCTGCCGCGGTCCAAGGCTCGGACGCAGTCATCAATCTCGTCGGCATTCTTTATGAGCGTGGGGCTCAGCGCTTCGACGCCGTCCATGTCGAAGGCGCGCGCCGCATCGCCGCCGCCGCCAAGGCTGCCGGCGTGGCGCGGCTGATCCACATGTCGGCCTTGGGCGCCGGGCGCGATTCGATCTCGCACTACGCGCGCAGCAAGGCCGCGGGCGAGGAGGCTGTGCGCGCCGCCTATCCCGAGGCCACCATCATGCGGCCGAGCGTGGTGTTCGGGCCCGAGGACGATTTCTTCAACCGCTTCGCCGTGCTGGCGCGACTGTTGCCTGCCCTGCCCGTGTTCGGTGCCGAGCCGCGTTGCGCCGGCTGCGTTCCGCCCAAGATCGACTGGTGGGGCCGGGGCGGCACGCATATGCAGCCCGTCTATGTGGGCGATGTCGCGGATGCCTTCATCCAGGCGCTGGCCGATCCCGCCACGAAGGGCCGTACTTACGAGTTGGGCGGGCCGCGCGTCTATTCCTTCAAGCAATTGATGGAACTGGTTCTGGCCGAAACACGGCGCAAGCGCATGCTGGTGCCGGTGCCGTTGTGGGTTGCCGCCATAAAGGCCACTTTCCTGGGTCTCCTGCCCAAGCCGCCTTTGACCCTCGATCAGGTCTGGCTGCTGCGGCAGGACAATGTGGTCTCCCCGAACGCCTCGGGTCTGGTGGAATTGGGTATCGAGGCCACCGCGGCCGAAGCCATCCTTCCGCTTTACCTGGACCGGTACCGGGTCAAAGGCCGCTTCGCCACCTGAGGAAGTGTCCGCCGGGGCTGCGAACAGAAAAATCCGCCCTAAAACGGTCTGTTCACCAAACTTTCCTCTCGCGCGGTTATGACCGTTTGCGTAGTGTGATCGATCGTATTGCGATGCAACATGGGGACCCCGGGGCGCGTCATGCCGACCGGAATGCTCAAATTCGTAAAGCAGCCGCGCGTCACGCCCGACAAGCGTGAGGCGGAGGCGCGCCGGCACGACTTCGGCGAGATTTACGTTGAGTACGATCCCGCGCGCGCGGCCGAGCAGGCGTCCCGCTGCTCGCAATGCGGGATTCCGTTCTGCCAGAACCATTGTCCGCTGCATAACAATATCCCGGACTGGCTGATGCTGGCCTCGGCCGGGCGGCTGGAGGAGGCCTACGAACTGTCCTCTGCCACCAACAACATGCCGGAGATTTGCGGCCGCATCTGTCCGCAAGACCGGCTGTGCGAAGGCAACTGCGTCATCGAGCAGTCGGGCCATGGCACGGTCACCATTGGTGCGGTCGAGAAATACATCACCGAGGTCGCGTGGCAGAACGGTTGGGTCAAAGGCCCGGTGCCGCGCGAGGAGCGCGGCCAGAGCGTCGGCATTGTCGGCGGCGGCCCGGCGGGGCTCGCGGCGGCCGAGGAATTGCGCCGTCGCGGCTACGCGGTCGATGTCTACGAGCGACACGACCGAATCGGCGGTTTGCTGGTTTACGGCATTCCCAACTTCAAGCTGGAAAAGAGCGCGGTGCAGCGCCGCGTCGATCTCCTGGAAAAGTCGGGCATCCGCTTTCATCTGAATTTCGAGGTCGGCCGCGATGCATCGTTGGCCGAGCTGCGCCAGCGTCACGACGCAGTCTTGATTGCGACCGGCGTGTACAAGGCGCTCGAGCTCGGCGTGCCGGGCGTCGGCCTCGGCAATGTCGTTCAAGCGCTCGATTATCTGATCGCGTCGAACCGCAAGGGGCTCGGCGATTCCGTGCCGGCGTTCGAAAGCGGTCTCCTGAATGCGGCCGGTAAACGCATCGTCGTCATCGGCGGTGGCGATACGGCGATGGATTGCGTGCGCACCGCGGTGCGCCAGGGCGCCGAATCCGTGCGCTGCCTCTACCGGCGCGACCGCGCCAACATGCCCGGTTCGCAGCGCGAAGTGCGCCACGCCGAGGAAGAGGGCATCGAATTCATGTGGCTGTCTCAGCCCGAAGCGTTGCTGGGCGACGAGGATGTGCGCGCGGTGCGCGCGCTGCGCACCCATCTGGGCGTGGCCGATCCCTCCGGCCGCCAGCCGCCGGTGCCGGTCGAAGGTTCGCAATTCCCGGTCGACGCCGATCTGGTCATCAAGGCGCTCGGCTTCGAGCCCGAAGATCTGCGCGGTGCTTTCGCCAGCCCCGAACTGGCGGTCACACGCCGCGGCACGTTGCGAGTCGAGTTTTCGTCGATGATGACGAACCTGGACGGTGTCTTCGCCGCCGGCGATATCACGCGGGGCGCTTCGCTCGTGGTCTGGGCGATCCGCGACGGCCGCGAGGCCGCGTCCGGCATCCACGCCTATCTCGAAGCGAAGACCGCGGCGAAGCCCGACGCCACCACCCGCGCGGTCGCGTGACGCCATGACCATTCGTAACGACGGCGAACGTTTTATCGCGGAATGGCGCCAGAACGCCGAACATCTGACGGAACGCGGTCTTTACGATCCTGCTGAGGAGCGCGACTCCTGCGGCGTTGGTCTCGTGGTCGCGATCGACGGCAAGCCGCGCCGCTCGGTGGTCGAGGCCGGTATCACCGCCCTCAAATGTCTGTGGCACCGCGGCGCGGTGGACGCTGACGGCAAGACGGGCGACGGTGCGGGCATCCACGTCCAGATCCCGCAAGACTTCTACAAGGAACACGTGCGCCGCATGGGCCACGAGCCGCGCGAAGGGCGCTTGGCCGTGGGCATGGTGTTCCTGCCGCGCACGGACCTTGCCGCGCAGGAGCGTTGCCGCTGCATCGTCGAAGCCGAAATCCTGAATTTCGGCTACCGCATCTACGGATGGCGTCAGGTGCCGATCAACGTGGGCGTCGTGGGCGAGAAGGCCAATGCGTCCCGCCCCGAGATCGAGCAGATCATCATCTATAACAGCCGCGGCGTGTCCGACCGGCTGTTCGAGCGCGACCTCTACATCATCCGCCGCCGCATCGAGAAGGCGGCGCTGCAGGAGACCATCAAGGAGTTCTACATCTGCTCCTTGTCCTGCCGTTCGGTCATCTACAAGGGCATGTTCCTGGCCGAGCAGCTGACGGCGTTCTATCCCGACCTTCTCGACGAGCGCTTCGTTTCGAACTTCGCCATCTACCACCAGCGCTATTCGACCAACACGTTCCCGACCTGGCCGTTGGCTCAGCCGTTCCGCGTCATCGCGCACAATGGCGAGATCAACACACTGCTGGGCAACGTGAATTGGATGAAGGCGCACGAGCCGCGGATGGCGCACGAGTTCTTCGGCGAGTACATGGACGATCTGAAGCCGCTGATTCAGCCGGGCGGTTCGGATTCGGCCGCGCTCGACGCGGTGTTCGAGGTGATGGCGCGCTCCTTGCGCTCGCTGCCGCTCGTGAAGGCCATGCTGATGCCCGAGGCGTGGACGGCGGAATCGCCGATCCCGCAAGAGCACAAGGATCTCTACGCCTATGCGAACGCGGTGATGGAGCCGTGGGACGGCCCGGCCGCGATCGCTGCCTTCGGCGGCGTCTGGGCGCTGGCGGGCATGGACCGAAACGGTTTGCGGCCCCTGCGTTACACGCTGACGCGCGACGGGCTGCTCGTCGTCGGGTCCGAGACCGGCATGGTGCGTCTGGAAGAATCCGAGATTGTCGAGAAGGGGCGCGTCGGGCCCGGTCAGATGATCGCGGTCAATCTTGCGGAGGGAAAACTCTATCGCGACCGCGAGCTGAAGGACTGGATGGCGTCCCAGCAGCCCTTCGGCAACTGGACCGAGAACATCCGCCAGATCGACAGCCTGATCCGAAACGACATCGAGGAGCCGCTGGAGTTCGCGCCGGAGGAAATCCGCCGCCGTCAGCACGCGGCTGGCTGGTCGCTTGAGGATCTGGAGCTCGTTCTGCAGCCCATGGCCGAAGAGGGCAAGGAGCCCATAGGCTCCATGGGCGACCATTCGCCCTTGGCGGTGCTGTCCGAACGCTACCGCGGCCTGCACCATTTCTTCCGGCAGAATTTCAGCCAGGTGACCAATCCGGCCATCGATCCATTGCGCGAGCGGCGGGTGATGAGCCTCAAGACCCGCCTGGGCAACCTCGGCAACATTCTGGCCGAGAGCGAGACACAGTGCCGCATCCTGCAGCTCGATTCGCCGGTACTGTCGAATGTCGAGTTCGACGCCATGCGCGACTACATGGGCGACACGGCGGTCGAGATCGATTGCACCTTCGAGGCCGACGGCGGCGAGGACGCGCTGCGCACGGGTCTTGAGCGCGTGCGGCGCGAATCGGAAGAAGCCGTTCGCAACGGCGCCGAGCACGTCATCCTATCCGATAAGGCCCAGTCGGCCGCGCGCGCCTCGATTCCCATGATCCTGGCGACGGGTGCCGTGCACAGCCATCTCGTGCGCCGCAACTTGCGCACCTATACCTCGATCAATGTGCGCGCGGGCGAGTGCATGGACGTGCATTACGCGGCCGTCCTGATCGGCGTGGGCGCCACCACCGTGAATGCCTATCTGGCGCAAGAAACGTTGGCCGACCGGCACCGCCGCGGTCTTCTGCCCGGCCGTTCGCTCAAGGATTGCATTCGCGCCTACAAGAACGCAGTCGACCAGGGCTTGCTCAAGATCATGTCCAAGATGGGCATTTCGGTGATCAGCTCCTACCGCGGCGGATACAACTTCGAGGCCATGGGCCTGTCGCGCACGCTGGTGGCCGAGTTCTTCCCCGGCATGCCCTCGCGCATCTCGGGCATTGGCCTGTCGGGCATCCAGCGCAAGGCGCTGGAACTGCATCGCCGCGCCTTTGGGCCTGACGCCATGCCCTTGCCCATCGGCGGTTTCTACCGCTATCGCCGGGGCGGCGAGACACATGCCTTTGAAGGCCATCTGATCCACCTGCTGCAGGCGGCGGTCGCGTCGGATTCCTATTCGGCGTTCAAGAAATACAGCGCGGCCGTGCGCGAGATGCCGCCGACCCAGCTGCGCGATTTGTGGGAGTTCTCGCCCAATCGCCAGGCCATCTCGGTCGACGAGGTCGAATCGATCACCGAGATCCGCAAGCGCTTCATGACGCCGGGCATGTCGCATGGCTCGCTGTCACTCGAAGCGCACGAGACGCTCAGCATCGCCATGAATCGGATCGGAGCGAAGTCGGATTCGGGCGAAGGCGGCGAAGGGCGAGAGCGGTTCAAGCCACGCGAGAACGGCGACAACGCCAATTCATCGATCAAACAGGTCGCCTCGGGCCGGTTCGGCGTCACGGCCGAGTATCTCAACAACTGCCGCGAGATCGAGATCAAGGTCTCGCAAGGCTCCAAACCCGGCGAAGGCGGCCAGCTGCCCGGCTTCAAGGTCAGCGAGGAGATCGCGCGGCTGCGCCACGCCACGCCCGGTGTCACGCTGATCTCGCCGCCGCCGCACCACGACATCTATTCAATCGAGGATCTGTCGCAGCTCATCTACGACCTGAAGCAGGCCAGCCCGGACGCCGCCGTTTGCGTGAAGCTGGTCTCGCGCTCGGGCGTGGGCACCGTCACGGCTGGCGTGGCCAAGGCCAAGGCCGACGTGATCCTGATCTCCGGCCACACGGGCGGCACGGGCGCCTCGCCCTTGTCCTCGATCAAGTTCGCGGGCATCCCGTGGGAGATCGGGCTGTCGGAGGCCAACCAAGTCCTGACGCTCAACCGCCTGCGTCATCGCGTGAAGCTGCGCACCGACGGCGGCCTCAAGACCGGCCGCGACATCGTCATCGCCGCCATGCTGGGCGCCGAGGAATTCGGCGTCGGCACGGCCGCGCTGGTTGCCATGGGCTGTCTCTTGGTCCGCCAGTGCCACGCCAACACCTGCCCGGTCGGCATCTGCACCCAGGACAAGGAACTGCGGCGGAAATTCGCCGGCTCGCCGGAGAAGGTCGTCAACCTGTTCAGCTTCATCGCCGAAGAGGTGCGCGAGATCCTGGCCTCCCTCGGCTTCCGCTCGCTCAACGAGATCATCGGTCGCACGGATCTTCTGTTCCAGGTCAATCGCGGCAGCGCCTATCTCGACGATTTGGACTTGAACCCGCTCCTGGCTCAGGCCGATCCCGGCGAACACGCGCGCCACTGCACGACTCAAGGCCGCAACGAGGTGCCCGATACGCTCGACGCCCAGATGATCGTCGACGCCCGTCCGGCGCTCGAGGGTGGCGAGAAGATGCAGCTCACCTACAACATCCGGAACACGCACCGCGCCATCGGCACGCGCCTGTCGGCCTTGATCACGCGGCGTTACGGCATGACGGCACTGCCGCCCGGTCACATCACCGTGCGCCTGCGCGGCTCGGCCGGCCAGTCGCTCGGTGCCTTCCTGGTCCAGGGCGTGGCGCTGGAGGTGTTCGGCGACGCCAACGACTATGTCGGCAAGGGCTTGTCGGGCGGCGCCATCGTGCTGCGCCCCATGGTCTCGGCGGCCTTCCGTGCCAACGAGAACACCATCATCGGCAACACGGTGCTCTATGGCGCGACCGCCGGCCGCCTGTTCGCCGCTGGCCAGGCGGGCGAGCGCTTCGCCGTGCGCAACTCGGGCGCCGAGGCCGTCGTTGAGGGGTGCGGTGCCAACGGCTGCGAATACATGACCGGCGGCACGGTCGTGATCCTGGGTCCGGTGGGCGACAATTTCGGTGCTGGCATGACCGGCGGCATGGCCTTCGTCTACGACATGGACGGCACTTTCGCGCAGCGCATCAATCCCGACACGATTCTGGCCCAGCGCATCGAGACGCCGCATTGGGACGAGGTTTGCCGCGCGCTGATCGCCGAGCACGCGGCGCGCACGGGCTCCAATCTGGCCGCTTCGCTTCTCAACGCTTGGAGCGAGGAACGCGGTCGTTTCTGGCAGATCGTGCCGCGTGAGATGGTGGGGCGCCTGGCCCATTCAACCACGCTGCCGGCCGCGGAGCGCCAGCGGGCCTAGGGCTTCTCGGCCTATTTCCCCACAACAGGTTGGGGTACACTCACCGCCGATGCGGACGCTCTACCATCTCTGGCTATCGCCTTTCTCGCGCAAAGTTCGGGTCGCGCTTGCCGAAAAGCGGCTCGAGTGCCAACTGCAGGTTGAGAAGGTGTGGGAGCGCCGCCCCGAGTTTCTCGCGCTCAATCCCGCTGGCTGCGTGCCTGTGCTCGTCGAAGAGGACGGCCTCGTTCTGGCCGACTCTTACGCCATTTGCGAATACCTCGATGAGACGCATGAGGCGCGTCCCCTTTACGGCACCGAGCCGCGTGGTCGGGCTGAGGCGCGCCGCCTCACGGCATGGTTCGACACCAAGTTCGCCCGCGAGGTGTCCGAACTGGTCCTGCGCGAAAAGTTCATGAAGCGGTTCTTGGGGCTCGGCCAACCCGAGGGCGCCTCGATCCGCGCTGGGCTCACCAATCTCCACTATCACCTGGACTATATTGGCTTCCTGGCCGAGCGCCGGAATTGGCTCGCGGGCGACCAGTTCACGCTGGCCGACATCGCGGCGGGCGCGCACATCTCCTGCATCGATTATCTCGGCGACGTGCCGTGGGACGACCACCAGCCCGCGCGCGAATGGTATGCGCGGCTCAAATCCCAGCCGAGCTTCCGCGCCATCC
Source organism: Alphaproteobacteria bacterium (assembly GCA_050180485.1). Classification (GTDB taxonomy): domain Bacteria; phylum Pseudomonadota; class Alphaproteobacteria; order CADEGL01; family CADEGL01; genus CADEGL01. The sequence continues at coordinate 91,055 of JBFXED010000001.1, forward strand.
TCGCGGATCATATTCCCGGCGTGCCGCCGCCCAAGCACTACGCCGATCCGGATTTCTGATTCGCGGACGGTGCGCGCTGAATCAGCGCGTTGAGGCGAACCTTTCATCAGTTGCTTGAGGTCGGAATATTTCCCGCTCACGCGCGACGAAAGTGATTCCAATCGCTTGCTGACGATTCGCGCGATTCGACTCGCGACTCATCACTGAACGATTTGTGAATCCACGATTCACTTGGGTTTCGCGGCTGCCGCACGCGCAAGATTGGATTCCGCTGTCTGCGCCGCGTTGCTGTCGGGCGCTAGGGTTTTGACCGCGTTCCAATCCTCCATCGCGCCGGCGGTGTCGCCCGCCATCTGACGGAGCGTGCCGCGTTCGAGAAGCGCGTCGGTGTTCTTTGGATTGATGGCGATGGCGCGGTCGGCGTCGGCCATCGCCGCGGCCTGCTGGTTGGTCTTGCGGAGTGCCGTCGCGCGCAGGGCCAGCACATCGTCGCGCTCGGGCGCCGTCTTCAGCGCCTCGGTCCAATCCGCGATCGCCTCCGGCAACCGGCCGAGATTGGCCCGGAAAATCCCGCGGTCGGTCAGAAGGTCCGGGTCGCCGGGTTTGAGGGCAAGGGCAGTGTCGAGCTGCTTTTCCGCCATGTCGGGACGGCCGGCCAGGAACCAAGCCTGGGAGGCCTGCTCCAGAGCGCCAACTTTCACGTCGCGCTTGGGCGCGGCGTCGGCCAGGGATTCGAAGCGCAACGCGGCTTCTTGATACCGCTTCATTTCGAACAGCGCGACGGCGGAGCAGTGAAGGGCGGGGGGGCCGCCGCCGGAATTCTTCCAGGATTCGGCGGATTGCAGGGCGATGGCGGGGGAGTTCTTCGCGCTTTCGAGGCAGGCCATGTAACGCCTTGCTTCGGCTTCTTCTTTTGGGTCGGCCCGGACGCCGGGCTTGGCCGGCGGGGCCTCGACCGGCTGCGCGGGCGTGGCGGGCGCGGGTTGGATGGGCTTGGTTTTGCTGGATTTTTTCTTGGGGGCGGGGGTCGAGGCGGGCGTGGACGTGGAGGCGGATTGCGCCCAGACAAGGCCCACCATCGGGGCCAGCATGAAGCTGGCGATCAGTGCGGCGTTGAGGAACATTCGCGGGCGGATCACAGGGACCTTGTGGCGCATTTCCCGCCATCGGTACAGTCCGCGCCCATGAATCGGCCCCATCAATGCCGGAAACTGTTCTGTTTCGGCTTCGGCTACACGGCGGCCGCCTTGGCCGGCGCCTTGCGCGCGGAGGGCTGGTCGGTCGCCGGGACCTGCCGCGACGAAGCCAAGCGCGCGACCCTCCAGGCCCAAGGCGTCGCGGCGCATCTCTTCGCCCGCGACCGCCCGCTCGACCCGAAAACATTCCGGGGCGCCGACGCGGTGCTGGTCTCGATCCCGCCCGACGCGGAGGGCGATCCGGTCGCCGCCCTTCACGGCAAAGACTTGGACGCCGACTGGGTCGGCTATCTCTCGACGACCGGCGTCTATGGCGACCGGCAAGGCGGCTGGGTCGACGAGGCCTCGGCGCGCGATGCGATCAGCATGCGCGGCAAGCGGCGCGTCGCGGCGGAGGATGCCTGGCTGGCGCTTCACAAAAGCCACGGCGTGCCCGTCCATCTGTTCCGCCTGGCCGGCATTTATGGACCGGGGCGCAGCGCGCTCGATGCGGTGCGCGAAGGGAAGGCGCAACGCATCGACAAGCCGGGCCAGGTCTTCTCGCGCATCCATGTGGTGGACATCGTGCGCACCCTGCGCGCCTCGATCGCGCAGCCCGCGCCGGGCACGGCTTACAACGTCGCCGACGATTGTCCCGCGCCGCCGCAGGACGTCATCGCCTATGCCTGCGAATTGTTGGGCCAGGAGCCGCCGCCGCTCGTGCCGTTCGAAAAGGCCGAGCTGTCCGAGATGGGCCGCAGCTTCTATGCCGAGTGCAAGCGCGTGCGGAACGACCGCATCAAGAAAGCGCTCGGCGTGACCTTGGCCTATCCCGACTACAAGAGCGGCTTGAAGGGCCTGGCCGCTTCCTGATCGGACAACGAAGCCACAACCCCGAACAGCCGTTCCAAATCGGCCGGCGTCGAGAGCCGGTGGTCGCCCTCCTTGGCGAAGATCACGTCCACGTCGGTCGATTCGAGCGCGCCCGCGAGCATGAGCGAGGTGTCCCACGGCACGTCCGGGTCCTTCATGCCGTGAAGGAGCCGCACCGGGCAGCGCAAGGGAATCGGCTTGCCGAGCAGAAGATGCCGCCGCCCATCCTCGATCAATTTGTGGGTGATGGCATAGGGCGTTTGGCTGTATTGCGAGGGCGCGCGGTAGACGCCCTCCATCACGATTCTGCGCTGGATTTCGGGCGAGAACTCGTCCCACATCCGCGTCACGAAATCGGGCGCCGCGGCGATGCCGACCAGCGCCGCCACGCGCGCGGGCCGCGCGAGTGCCGCCAGCAGCATGATCCAGCCGCCCATGCTGGAGCCAACCAAGATCTGCGGCCCCTCGGTCAATTCGTCCAGCGCCGCGATGGCATCCTCGGACCAGGTGCCGATGCAGCCGTCCTCGAAACGGCCGGAGGATTGCCCGTGCCCCTGATAGTCGAAGCGCAGGAAGGCCTGGCCGCGCTTGCGGCAGAAATCCTCGAGCGCCACCGCCTTGGTGCCGGTCATGTCCGACATGAAGCCGCCCAGGAACATGACGCCCGGGCCCCGCCCCGGGCTCCGGTGGTAGGCGATTGTGACACCCTCGCCCCGTGTTAAGATTTGCGGCTTCTCCGTCATGTCAAACGATCATCCCCACAGCACTCCGGCCCACAGCGCCCCGGATGCGCAGTCTAGCACCGGCGGACCCTTGTCCGTGCTCCAGGTGTTGCCTGCCTTGGAAACCGGCGGCGCCGAGCGCGGCGCGGTGGACGTGGCCTGTGCCTTGGCTGCGGCGGGAGGCCGCGCCTTCGTGGCGAGCGCCGGCGGGCGCATGGTGCGCGAACTGGAGCGCAACGGCGTCAAGCATTTCGTCCTGCCGGTCAAGACCAAGAACCCTTTCATCATGCACGCCAACGCCGGCCGCATCGCGCGCCTGTCCGAGCAGTTGAAGGTCGACATCCTCCACGCGCGCAGCCGCGCGCCGGCCTGGTCGGCCTATTGGGCCTCCCAGCGCACGGGCATTCCCTTCGTCACCACCGTGCACAGCCCCCATTCCGCGGGCGGCTTGAAGAAGCGCTACAATTCGTCGCTGGTGAAGGGCGAGCGCATCATCGCCATCTCCGATTTCATCGCCGATTACATCCGCACCACCTACGGGCCGGTGCCGCCGCGGGTGCGCGTCATCCACCGCGGCATCGATGTCGACATCTTCGATCCCGTGCGCGTCGACGTGCCGCGCATCATCAACCTGGCGCGCGCCTGGGGCCTGCCCGACGGGCTGCCGGTCGTCATGCTGCCGGGCCGTCTGTCGCGCTGGAAAGGCCACGCGGTTCTGATCGAGGCGCTGGCGCGGCTCGGCACCAAGGATGTCTGCGGCCTGATCGTGGGCGCGGATCAGCGCGGCCCCGAATACCGGCGCGAGCTGGAGAAGCTGGCCGCCGCGCGGGGCTTGGGCGGCAACATGCGCTTGGTCCCGGACTGCCGCGACATGCCGGCCGCCTACATGCTGGCCGACGTGGTGGTTTCGGCATCCACCAAGCCCGAGGCCTTCGGCCGCGTCATCACCGAGGCGCAGGCCATGGGCCGCCCGGTGATCGCGACCGACCACGGCGCCGCGCGCGAGACCATCGTGCCCGGCCGCACCGGTTGGACCGTGCCGCCCGGCGACGCCGACGCGCTGGCCGCGGCGCTGCGCTCCGCGCTGTCCCTCGACGCCGCCGCGCGCGAGGCCTATGCGCGCGAATCGATCGTCCATGTTCGGCGGAATTTCTCCAAGGCCAAGATGTGCGGCGAGACGCTCGATCTCTACCGCGAGGTCGTGGCGGCGCGCGCGGCGCAGGCCCCGGCGGCGTGAAGCGCGCATCGATCCTCGTCATCAAGCTCGGCGCACTGGGCGATTTCATCCAGGCCACGGGGCCCTTCGCCGCCATCCGCCGCCATCATGCGGACGCGCGCATCGTCCTGCTGACCACCGAGCCATTCGCCGCGCTGGCGCGCCTCAGCGGCTATTTTGACGAGGTCTGGATCGATTCGCGCCCTGCCTGGTGGCAACCGCGAAGTTTCTTTGGGCTGCGGCGGCGCCTGCGCGGCGGTGGCTTCACGCGCGTCTACGATCTGCAGACTTCGGACCGTTCGGGCTGGTATGCGCGTCTCTTGGGACGGCGCGTCGAATGGTCGGGCATCGCCCCCGGCGCCTCGCACCCCCATGCCAACCCCGCGCGCGATGCCATGCACACGATCGACCGCCAGCGCGAACAGTTGGCCATGGCCGGCATCAAAGACGTGCCGCCGCCCGATGTCTCTTGGTTGCGGCCGAGTATCGCACACCTGACGCTCCCGCCGCGCTATGCGCTGCTCGTGCCGGGCGGCGCCGCGCATCGGCCGGAGAAGCGCTGGCCTGCCGCGCATTACGCATCGCTGGCCAAGGCGCTGGCCGCGCACGGCACGACGCCGGTTTTGATCGGCGGTGCGGCCGAGGCCGATGTCACCGGCGCGATCCGTGCCGCTGTGCCCGAGGCGCGCGACCTCACCAACCGAACCTCGCTGGCCGAAATCGCCTCGCTCGCGCGCGGTGCCGTCTGCGCGGTCGGCAACGACACCGGCCCCATGCATATCGTCGCGGCGGCGGGTTGCCCGTCGGTGGTCCTGTTCTCGAATGCCTCCGATCCCGCTCTGTGCGCGCAGCGCGTGGGCGCCGGCGGCCCTCCGACCGTCATCCTCCGGCGTCCATCGCTCGATGCGCTGACGGTCGAAGAGGTGCTCGCAAAGCTGCCGGCGGCATAGCGGAAAAGCCCGGATTTACGGGCTTTCCGGGGCGTCTTCGCCTTGACAGGGGGCCGATTCGGATTACATTCCAGCCCTGTCCAACGCCTTGCCAGACCTAGAGAAACCCATGGTTGCCATCACCCTCCCCGACGGCAGCGTCCGCCGGTATGAGGGCGCCGTGACGGGCGCCAAGATCGCCGCCGACATCGGCCCCGGCCTCGCCAAGGCCGCGCTGGTCATGCGCGTCGACGGGGATTTGCGCGACCTCGCGCACGAGATCGAGAAGGACGCGCAGGTGCGCTTCCTGACCAGCAAGGATCCCGATGCGCTCGAGATCCTGCGGCACGACTGCGCCCATGTGTTGGCCGAGGCGGCGAAGGAGCTGTATCCCGATCTGCAGGTGACCATCGGGCCTGCGATCGAGGACGGTTTCTATTACGACTTCGCGCGCAAGACCCCGTTCACCCCGGACGATCTGGCCAAGCTCGAAGCGCGCATGCGCGAGATTGTCGATCGCAACGAATCGATCCACCGCATGGTGTGGGAGCGCGACCGCGCGATCGAATATTTCAAGAGCATCGGCGAGCACTACAAGGCCGAGATCATCCAGGACCTGCCGCGCGACGAGGTGATCTCGATCTACCAGCAGGGCGAATTCATCGATTTGTGCCTGGGGCCGCATCTGCCGTCGACCGGCAAGCTCGGCAAGGCGTTCAAGCTGATGAAGATCGCCGGCGCCTATTGGCGCGGCGATTCGCGCAACGAAATGCTCCAGCGCGTCTACGGAACCTGCTGGGCGTCGGATCAGCAGCTCAAGGAATACCTGCACCGGCTGGAGGAGGCGGAGAGGCGCGACCATCGCCGCCTCGGCCGCGAGATGCACCTGTTCCACCTGCAGGAAGAGGCGGCGGGCAGCGTCTTCTGGCATCCCAAGGGCTGGCAGCTTTACCGCACCGTCGAGGCCTATATGCGCCGGCGGCTGGAAGGCGGCGGCTATGTCGAGGTGAAGACCCCGCAGCTCGTTTCGCGCACCTTGTGGGAGGCGTCGGGCCATTGGGAGAAATTCGGCCAGCACATGTTCACGACCGCGGCGGAGGAAGAGCACGTCCTCGCGCTCAAGCCGATGAACTGCCCGTGCCATGTGCAGATTTTCCGCCAGGGCTTGCGCAGCTATCGCGAGCTGCCGCTGCGCATGGCCGAGTTCGGCTCGTGCCACCGCAACGAGCCGTCGGGCGCCTTGCACGGCATCATGCGCGTGCGCGCCTTCACCCAGGACGACGCCCATATCTTCTGCACCGAGGACCAGATCACCGAGGAGACCAAGCGTTTCTGCGATCTGCTCTACGGCATCTATGCCGATTTCGGCTTCACCGACGTGATCGTGAAGTTCTCCGACCGGCCGGACGTGCGCGCGGGCAGCAACGAGACTTGGGACAAGGCCGAGAACTCACTCAAGGCCGCCATCGAGGCCGCCGGCAAGTCCTACACGCTGAACCCGGGCGAGGGCGCGTTCTACGGCCCGAAGCTGGAGTTCGTGCTGCGCGACGCCATCGGCCGCGAATGGCAATGCGGCACCCTGCAGGTCGATTTCGTCCTGCCGGAACGGCTGAACGCGTCCTATGTGGCGGAAGACGGGGCCAAGCACCGGCCCGTCATGCTGCACCGCGCCATCCTGGGCTCGTTCGAGCGGTTCCTGGGCATCCTGATCGAGCACCATGCGGGGGCGCTCCCGGCCTGGCTCGCGCCGGTCCAGGTCGTGGTGGCCACCATTACCAACGATTCCGACGCCTATGCCCTGGAAGTGTCACAGCGCCTGAAGGACGCCGGGGTGCGGGCCGAGCTCGACATCCGGAACGAGAAGATCGGCTACAAGGTGCGCGAACACTCGCTCGCCAAGATCCCGGCCATCCTGGCCGTGGGCAAGAAAGAGGTCGAAAACCGCGCCGTGGCCTTGCGTGTTCTGGGCTCCAACAACCAGGAAGTCCTTGCGTTGGAGGAGGCCGTCAATAGACTGGCCGCTGCGGGGAAACCTCCAGGCTGACCAGCCGGGGACGGCGCCCATTGGGGCGCCGCGGCCCGCCACGCGCCTCGACGCCGCGACTTTAGCGCCGCAACGAAGGGAGAAGTTTTAATAGCCAGGCCACCATTCAATTCTGCGCCCGTCCGCGATGGACCGCGCATCAACCATCAGATCAACTTTCCGAACGTCCGACTCGTCGACGAAACCGGTGAAAATGTAGGCGTCGTCCCGCGGGACGAGGCCATCCGCCGCGCCGAGGCCGTGGGCCTCGACCTCGTCGAGATCTCCGGCCAGTCCGATCCGCCCGTCTGCAAGATCCTGGACGTCGGCAAGTTCAAGTACGAAGCCCAGAAGAAGAAAAACGAAGCGCGCAAGAAGCAGAAGATCATCGAGATCAAAGAGATCAAGATGCGCCCCAGCATCGACGATCACGATTACGACGTGAAGATGCGCGCGATGAAGAAGTTTCTCGGCGAAGGCGACAAGGTGAAGGTCACGCTGCGCTTCCGCGGCCGCGAGATGCTGCACGCCGATCTGGGCGTGAAGGTTCTCGACCGCGTGCGCGACGATCTGGCCCCCATCTCGAAGGTCGAATCGACCCCGCGCCTCGAGGGACGCCAGATGATCATGGTGATCGCGCCGAAGTAAGGCGCGGTCTTATGGGATGAATGCAGGCGCCGCGTTCCGCAAGGGATGCGGCGCTTTGCGTTTCACTTCGCCGCGAAGGGGCGATAGCCGTCGGGCGCGGGATGCTCGAACGGTCCCACTAGGTTGATGCGGATCAGCCCGGCCTTGATCAGGTCGAACAGCTCGACGCTGGCGCGCATACCCGCGCGCCACTCGCGCTGCAGCTTGACGTAGGCGCCCCCCTCGTCGCCGGGCGTCACCTTCCATTCGCCGTTCTGGCGCACATAGGCGAAACCCTTCTGCAGGTCCAAGGCCCAGCCCAGCGTGATCGGCCCCGTGTCCTTCTGGCCGCGGCGGATGTTGGTGGCGCGGAACACCGTGTCGTTCTGCGTCGAGTAATAGCCCGTGTGCAGCAGCACGTCGCCGCGCGCGGCGATGGCGTCGCGGTCGATCCAGATCTCGTAATAGAAGCGACCGGCGCGCTGGCCGGTGACGGAGAGAAGCCCATAGCCGTCATGCTGGGCCCGGAATTCGGGCGAGGGCGTCTCGGTGTGATGCCCGAACGGCGGCGGGCTCGCGGGTGCCGGCGGCAGGCCCGCCAGCTTGTCCGGCGCCTTGGCCTTGATCAGCGCGTCCAACTCGGCCACGCGGCCGAAGGTGAAGCGCGCGACGCAGGCCGTCTTCTTCTCGTCGGCCAGCGCGGTCGCGATCCATTTCTCCTGGTCGGTCTTCTGCACGTCGGGCAGGCCGCAGGTCTCGTCGCGCTGGTCGCGCCAATCCCACTGGTCGGCCTCCAGGTTCGCGCGCTCCGATGCGTTCAAGACGCCGTCGCGCAGGATCGCGTATTCGGCGTCGATCCGCTTGGCCGCGGCGCGCAACTCGTCGGCCAGGCAGGTCTTGGCTTCCTCGCCGGTCGGGTTGGCGGAGCAGTCGGCCCAAGCGGGCGCGGCCAGCCCAAGGCACAAGGCGGCGGCCAGACCCGCCAACGCGGCTTTGATCGTCATTTGGAATGTCCCCACGCGAGAAAACCCATCATACAGGCGCGGCGCGGCGTTTGCCGAGTTTCCGCGTTAGCCGCTGTATCGGGCAGGGGCGGCGCGCAGGCTGAGCATGGCGGCGAAGCCGATCAGGCACAGGGCGCTCGATGCCACGAGCGCGTATTCGCCGTAGCGTTCGAACAGAACGGCGAAGGCGAAGGGCGCGATGGCCTGGCTGACGCGCGACGGCATGGCGAGAAAGCCTTGGCGGCGCCCATAGCCGCCGTGTCCGAAGATCACGAGCGGCAAGGTCCCCTTCGCGATCGTCATCACGCCGTTGCCCGCGCCGTGCAGCAGCGCGAAGAAATAGGCGGCGGGCACGCCGAAGCCGAGGAACGCCAACGCGCCGACCGGATGGGTCACCGACGCGATGCGGGCCGAAAGCAGCGGATGAATCCGCTGCAGCAGCGTGAACTCCAAGATTCGCGCCGCCACCTGGGCGGGACCGACGAGCGCCGCCGCCGTGATCGCCATCGTGCGCGACGCACCCGCCTTCTCCAGCAAGGCCGGCAGGTGCGCGGCCATGGCCGTGCTGACGAACCAGGTGATGGCGAAGGACGTGGCCATCAGCAGCATCGGCCGATTGAATAGCGACGCTTCGCTGTCCACGCTTGCCTTGGGTGGTGGCGTGTCGCGCGGCGCGGCCGCCGGGATCGAGAACCGGTTGAGCGGAAGCCCCAGGAACAGATGCGCGGCCGCCCAGACATAGCAGGTGGCGCGCCAGCCGATTTCGGCGTCGAGATAGGCCGAGATGGGCCAGCAGATGGTGCTGGCGAAACCGGCCAACAGCGTGATCCCCGTGATCGCGCCGCGCGCGTTCTCGCGGTAGATGGATGCGAGCGCGGCGAAGGCCGCTTCGTAAAGGCCGATTCCCATTCCCATGCCGATCAGCAGCCATCCGGCGGCGAGAACGGCGAAGCTGCCGGACGCGGCCATCAAGGTCAGTCCCGCTGCGAAGGTCAGGCTGGAGACAGTGAGAACATCGCGGCCGCCGAAGCGGTCGATGCGGCGCCCTGCCGCGGGGCCGACCAGGGCGGACAGCAGCAAGGATGCGGAAAACGCGCCGAAGACCCAATCGGATGAGACCGCGTATTCGCGGGCCATGGGCGCGGCCAGGATCGCCGGCAGATAATAGGTCGATCCCCAGGCCAGGGTTTGCGCCGTGCCGAGGGCCAGCACAATGCCCACGCGGCCGCCCGGAATCCGCATGCGGCGCTAGGTCCGTTCCGAGATGGGCGCTTCCTGTGCCATGGCGCGATCATTCCGCACCGGCATCAACCAAGTAAAGAGGACGGTTGCCGCGGCCGCGCCGAGCAGCTCGGCCGCGATGAAGCCCGGCGCATCGGCGAGGCGAATCCCCGCGAAGCTGTCGGTCAGCGCGCGCGCCACGGTGACGGCGGGATTGGCGAACGAGGTCGAGGCGGTGAACCAATAGGCCGCCGCGATATAGGCCGCCACCGCATAGGGAACGGAATGCGCGCGTTTCAGCGAGCAGGACCAGATCACGGCGATCAGGCCGAAGGTGGCGACGAACTCGCTCAAGGCTTGGGCCAATCCCTCGCGCGGCTTCTGCGACAGTTGCCACAAGGGTTCGGCGAACATGGCATGGGCGACCCACACGCCCGCGATGGCGCCGGAGAATTGCGCGGCGATATAGGCGGGCACGTCGCGCCAGCTTGCGTCACCACGCAACGCGAGCGTCAACGTGACGGCGGGATTGAAATGGGCGCCCGAGACCGGTCCGAAGGTGAGGATCAGCGCGATGAGGGCGGCGGCCGTCGCCACCGTATTGGCCAGCAAGGCCAATCCCACGCTGCCGCCCGACAGGCGCTCGGCCATGATGCCCGAGCCGACCACGGCGGCGAGGAGCAACGCGGTGCCCAACCCCTCCGCGACGATCCGACGCGACCGCGTAGCCCCTTCCACGGGATCAGGCGTTTTCGTTGGCCGGCGTCAGCGTGCCGATCCGGTCGACTTCCTTTTTCAAGGCGATCTGATCCAGCGCGGAAACGCGCAAGGAGACGAAAATCTTCAGACGATTATCTAGCTCCCGGAACGCACGGCGGAAGGCCTCGCGCTTCTGCAACTCGGTGCCTTCGACCGCGGCCGGATCTTCCATGCCCCAATGGGCGCTCATGGGTTGACCCGGCCACATCGGGCACGGCTCCGCCGCCGCTTGGTCGCAAACGGTGAAGACGAAATCCATTCGCGGCGCGCCAGGTTTCGCGAACTCGTCCCAGCTTTTGCTCCGCAAGCCCTCTGTCGGCAGACCCAGCCGCCCGATCAGTTCCAGGGCATAGGGATTGGGCTGGGATTTCGGAAAGCTGCCCGCGCTGTATGCCTTGAAGCGGCCTTTGCCCAAATGGTTGAGCAGCGCCTCGGCCATGATGCTGCGCGCCGAGTTGCCGGTGCAAAGAAAGAGGACGTTATAGCTACGCTCGGTCATGGTACGGCCTCACAAAGCGGGGCGTGCACAGCAGGCGGTCTTGTCCGGCTCGGCCTTGGCCAGCACGGGCGCGATGCCACGGTCCTCGCCGTAGGTGGTGGCCTCGCCGAAGGTGAAGAAGGTTTCCCAGGCCACGCCCTGCGGGTCGGCGACCCAGGTCTTGTCCGACTTGGCGTAGCAGCAACTGGCTTCGCTTTGCTGCAGAAGCTCCTGTCCCGCGTGCGCCAAGCGTCCGCTGACCTCGCCCAATTCGTCGGTGCCGTCCACTTGGATGCCCAGGTGATCCACGCCCGGCGTCTTCGCGACGGTCGAGATGGCGAAATTCACGCGCGGATCGTCGAGCATCCATTTCGCGTAGTCGGGTTTCACCACCGTGGGCTTTGCACCGAACATCGTCGCGTAGAAACGGATGGATTGGTCCAGGTCGCGGACCGTCACGTGGACATGAAAGCGCTTCATCAGGCTCTCCTTTTTTGGCGGGCGGGGGCGCAATCGGCGGACTGGCTTCCGACGCCGCACAACTCGGGGCGGCCTTGGCAGCAGTCCTGCATCAGGAACGTCATCAACGCATTCATGCCGGTGAAATTGACGCGGTAGATCACCGAGCGTCCGCTTCGCTCGCCCCGCACCAGACCGGCCTGGCTCAAGATGGCCAGATGGGCGGACATGGTGTTGGGCGGAACGGAAAGCGCGTTCGCGATCTCGCCCGCCGGCATGCCCTGGGGCCCGCGCCGCACGAGCAGGCGGAACACGTCCAGGCGGCTGCGTTGGGCCAGGGCGGAAAGCGCGTCGACGGCATGATTGATTTCCATATTTCCAGAAATATGGAAATATTAATCAAGAGTCAAGCGCCGGCGATTTCGTGGAGAATGGGCCCATGCGGATGATCGAACTGACGGGCACGGAAGAATTGGCGCGCGCGCTGCGGGCGGCCGGGTTGCCGACGGAAGATTTGGGCCGTCCGGGCCAGGTGTTTTGGCGCTTCTCGGAGGACGAAGGGCGGGGACTCGGCTTTGCGGGCTTGGAAGGCGAAGGGCCTGACCGCCTGCTGCGTTCGGTCGTCATCGACCCGGCCGCGCGCGGGCGCGGCCATGGGCGCGCTTTGGTGGACGCGATCGCCCGCGAAGCGGCGTCGTGCGGCGTTGCAAACCTATGGTTGCTGACGCTCGATGCTGCGCCGTTTTTCGCGAAGGCCGGGTTCGTTCCGGTGGCCCGCGACTTAGCGCCCGCGGGCATCGCGGCGAGTGCCGAGTTCAAGTCGCTCTGCCCGGCATCGGCGGTCTGCATGCGGCGGCGTGTGAGTTAGACGCCAACCTCACGCTTCAAGGCTTGCGTTCGCCGGAACGCGGTTCGACACTTGCCGTGCCGGGATAATGCCGCGATGAGGCCGTCCATGCTCGACCAAAGCCAGATCGACCAGTTCCACCGGGATGGGTTCGTGGTTGCCGCAAACGCTGTCACCCCGGCGCAGCTTGCGTCGCTCAACCGCCGCTTGGCGGGTTGGGTCGATGAAAGCCGCAGCCACACGAAACCCTTTGGAACGCCGTGCGTCGACGGGCGGGCGCGCTTCGACATGGGCGAGGAGCATACGGCCAAGCGGCCCGCGCTGCGCCGCGTCAACTGCCCGTCCGACATCGCCCCGGAGTACGAGTCGGTCATGCGCGATTCGGCGATGGTCGACATGGTGGCCGCGCTGATCGGTGCCAACCTCAAGTTCCTTCACTGCAAGATCAACCTGAAGCTGCCGGGCTCGAACACCGAGGTCGGCTATCACCAAGATTTCGCCTATGTGCCGCACTCGAACGCGGACGTGGTGACGGCGCTTCTGATGCTCGACGACGTAACGGAGGAGAACGGCGCCTTGACCGTGGTGCCGGGCTCGCACACGGGGCCGATGCACACGCTCTATCACGGCGGCCGTTTCACGGGTTCGGTCGGCGACGACATCGTGGCGGACGCCAGGCGGCGTGCCGTACCCGCGATCGGCAAGGCCGGCAGCGTCTGCCTGATGCATGCGCGGTTGCTGCATGGCTCGGCGGTCAACCGCTCTTCCCGCTCGCGCAACCTCTATATCTGCATCTACACGGCGGCCGATGCCGCGCCGCTCTGCCGCAACTCCTTGCCCAACACGCATGAAGGTCTGATCGTGCGCGGCGAGGCCAGCCGGATCGTCCGTTGCGACGTCGACCGGGTGGAGTTGCCCATCATCACCAGCGCGGCGTCGTTCTTCGCGACCCAAGGGCAGCGCTCGGCGGGGTAGGGGCCGGTCCGGCCCGCCCTTGCGCTTCAAGGGCTTGGCCGGTATAACGCGCGCCTCCTTCGAGCGGCACGGCTGAAAAAACGGGCATGCCTACCCGCTCAGAAGCGTTTGGAATCAATGCTTTAACCTTTTTCCAAGGAACGCAAAATGCCCAAGATGAAGACCAAGTCGGGCGCTAAAAAGCGCTTCCGGCTCACCGCGTCTGGCAAGGTCAAGATCAGCCCTGCCTTCAAGCGGCACAACCTGCGCAAGCGCTCTCAAAGCATGAAGCGGAAGGCGCGTGGCCCCGAAATGGCCACGCCGATGGACACGCGCTCCATCAAGAAACGCTTCTTCCCTTACGCGTAGGAGATAAGCCATGGCACGCGTGAAACGGGGCGTGACGAGTCACGCCCGGCACAAGAAGGTTCTGGCGCTGGCCTCCGGTTATCGGGGCCGCTCGTCGACCAATTACCGCATCGCGTTGGAGCGGGTCGAGAAGGCGTTGCAGTACGCCTATCGCGACCGCCGCAACAAGAAGCGCGACTTCCGCGCTCTTTGGATCCAGCGCATCAACGCCGGCGCCCGCGCCAACGGACTGACCTATTCCCAGTTCATGGCGGGCATCAAGAAGGCGGGCATCGTGCTGGACCGCAAGGTCTTGGCGGAGCTTGCCGTCAGCGAGCCGGCGGCGTTCGGCGCGCTCGTCGAAGAGGCGCGCGCTTCCCTCAAGGCGTGAGGGTGGCGCCGCCCCGGTGGGGCGCGCGAATTGAGCGAACCTCCCGTGGGCGCTAACCGCGGGTGATGCGATGACCGACCTGTCCCAACTTCGGGCCGAGCTTCTGGCGGCGGTGGACGGCGCGTCCGATCCGGACGCGCTGGAGGCGCTGCGCGTCTCGGCCTTGGGCAAGAAAGGCCGCGTCACCGAATTGATGAAGACGCTGGGTGCGATGGGCGCCGACGAACGGCGCGCGGCCGGCCAGGCCATGAACGCGTTGCGCGACGCGGTTGCCGCCGCGATCGAAGCGCGCAAGGCGTCGCTGGAAGGCGCGGCCCTCGACGCCAGGCTCAAGGCCGAGCGCGTCGACGTCACCTTGCCCGCACGGCCCGAGGCCGAGGGGCGCATCCATCCGATCAGCCAGACGATCGACGAGGTGGTCGCCATATTCGGCGAGATGGGCTTCTCGATCGCCGAAGGGCCGGATATCGAGGACGACTTCCACAACTTCACCGCGCTGAACATCCCGCCGGAGCATCCCGCGCGGCAGATGCACGACACGTTCTATTTCCCGGAGCGTGCCGACGGTAGACGCCTGCTCCTGCGCACGCACACCTCGCCCGTGCAGGTGCGCGCGATGGAAGGGACCAAGCCGCCGCTGCGCATCATCGTGCCCGGCCGCACCTTCCGCTCCGATTCGGACATGACACACACGCCCATGTTCCACCAGGTGGAAGGGCTCGTGATCGACGAGCATTCCCACATGGGGCATCTGAAGGGCTGCCTGATCGAGTTCTGCCGCACCTATTTCGAGGTGCCCGACGTGCCGGTGCGCTTCCGCGCCAGCCACTTCCCCTTCACCGAACCGTCGGCGGAGATGGATATCGGCTGCAGCCGCGCGGGCGGCGAATTGAAGATCGGCGCGGGCGACGATTGGCTCGAGATTCTCGGCTGCGGCATGGTGCATCCGCGCGTGCTGCAGAATTGCGGCATCGATCCCGCCAAGTACCAGGGCTTCGCCTTCGGCATGGGGATCGAGCGCATCGCCATGCTGAAATACGGCATCCCCGATCTGCGCACCTTCTTCGACGCGGACTTGCGCTGGCTGCGCCATTACGGCTTCGTGCCGCTCGAGACGCCGAGCCTGGTCGGGGGGCTGAGCCCGTGAAGTTCACCCTGCGCTGGCTGAAAGACCATCTCGACACCGAGGCGTCGCTCGACGCGCTGGGCGAGAAGCTGACCGTGATCGGGCTCGAGATCGAAAGCATCGAGGACCGCGCGAAGGCGCTTGCGCCCTTCACCGTCGGTTATGTCATCGAGGCCAAGCAGCATCCCAACGCCGACCGTCTGCGCGTCTGCCGCGTGGATACCGGCAAGGGCGAGGTGCAGGTCGTCTGCGGCGCGCCCAACGCGCGCACGGGCATGAAGGGCGTCTTCGCGCCCGCCGGCACGCGCATTCCCGGCACCGGCGTCGATCTGAAGGAAACAAGTATTAGGGGCGTCGATTCGCGCGGCATGCTGTGCTCCGAGCGCGAGATGGGCCTGTCGCAGGAGCATGACGGCATCATCGAGCTGCCCGCCGATGCGCAAGTCGGCGCGTCCTTCGCGGCCGTCATGGGCTTGGACGATCCCGTCATCGATGTCGCCATTACGCCCAACCGCGGCGATTGCCTGGGCGTGCACGGCATCGCGCGCGATCTGGCCGCCGCC
Organism: Alphaproteobacteria bacterium; assembly: GCA_050180485.1. Taxonomy (GTDB): domain Bacteria; phylum Pseudomonadota; class Alphaproteobacteria; order CADEGL01; family CADEGL01; genus CADEGL01. The sequence goes on from JBFXED010000001.1 coordinate 106,770, forward strand.
GGCATGGGCCGCTTGAAGCCGTTCAAGGCCGAGGCGGTGAAGGGCAGCTTCACCAGCCCCGTCCAGTGGAAGCGCGATCTGCCGGCTGAGAAGGGCGACGCCTGCCCGTTCGTGGCCGGCCGCCTGTTCCGCAACGTCAAGAACGGCCCGAGCCCGCAATGGCTGCAAGACCGGCTGCGCGCCATCGGCCTTAGGCCCATTTCGGCCTTGGTCGACATCACCAATTTCGTCACCTTCGATCTCGGCCGTCCGCTCCATGTGTTCGATGCCGACAAGCTGAAGGGCGATCCCACCATGCGCATGGCGCGGGCGGGCGAGACGATCTTGGCGCTGAACGGCAAGACCTACGAGCTCGACGCCGAGACCGTGGTGATTGCGGACGATGCGCGCGTGCTGGCCATCGGCGGCATCATGGGCGGCGAGGAGACCGGCTGCACCGAGGGCACGACCAACGTGTTCCTCGAGTCAGCCCTGTTCGATCCCATCCGCATCGCGGGCACCGGCCGCCGCCTGTCGATCGAGAGCGACGCGCGCTACCGCTTCGAGCGCGGCGTCGATCCGGCCTCCGCCTTGTGGGGCGTCGAAGTCGGCGCGCGCCTGATCCGCGAGTTGTGCGGCGGCGAGGTCAGCGAAGTGACCGTGGCCGGCACAGAGCCCAAGACCGAGCGCGCCATCTCGCTGCGCGCGGACCGGGTGAAGACCCTGGTCGGCGCCGACGTGCCGGTGCAGGAGCAGACCCGCATCCTGGACGCGCTGGGTTTCGCGCCGCGCGCGGTCGAAGGCGTCATCCGCGCGACCGTGCCGTCCTGGCGCCGCGACATCGACGGCGAAGCCGATCTGGTCGAAGAGATCGCGCGCATCTGGGGTTATGACCGCATTCCGATGGTGCCGCTGCGCATCGAAGGCGCGTTGCCGTCGGTCGCGTTGACGCCCGCGTCGTCCAAGGCGCGGCTCGCGCGCCGGGCGCTTGCCGCGCGCGGCATGGTCGAGGCCGTCACCTGGTCGTTCCTGCCCGCCGCGCAGGCGAAATTGTTCGGCGGCGGCAAGGAAGCCCTCAAGCTGGCCAATCCGATCAGCGCCGATCTCGACGAGATGCGGCCTTCGATCCTGCCCAACCTGATTGCGGCCGCCGCGCGCAACGCCGACCGCGGCATGGGCGACGTGATGCTGTTCGAGGTCGGGCCGCAATATGCGGGCGACCAGCCTTCCGATCAGGCGCTGGTCGCTGCGGGCGTGCTCGCCGGCCGCACGGGCCCGCGCCATTGGGCGCAAACGCCGCGCGGCTTCGATGCGTTCGACGCCAAGGCCGCGGCGCTTGCCGTGTTGCGCGCCTGCCGCGCGCCGCTCGACAAGCTGCAGGTCACGACCGATGCGCCGGGCTGGTACCACCCGGGCAAGAGCGGCACGCTGCGTCTCGGCCCCGTCGTGCTGGCCCATTTCGGCGAATTGCATCCGAACGTTCTGAAGCCCGCGGACCTGCGCGGCGCCGCGGCTGCGTTCGAAATCCATCTCAACAGCGTGCCCGAGCCGCGCGCGAAGAAGGGCAAGGCGCGTTCGCTCCTCAAGGCGTCGCCGTTCCAGCCGGTCGAGCGCGATTTCGCCTTCGTGCTGCCCGCGGACGTGGCGGCCGACAAGCTGATCGCCGCCGTGCGCCAGTCGGACAAGGTTCTGATCGCCGACGTGCAGATCTTCGACGTCTATACCGGGGACAAGGTGGGTGCCGGCAAGAAGTCGGTCGCGGTCGCGGTCACGCTCCAGCCGACCGAGCGCACCCTGACCGACGCCGAGATCGAAGCCGTCGGCAAGAAGATCGTCCAGAACGTCGAGAAGCAGACCGGCGGCGTGCTGCGGACGTAAGCGCTCAAGAGCCCTCATGCTGAGCTAGTCGAAGCATGAGGACCTCACCCTTCGACGGGCTCAGGGTGAGGGCTCTTTGATTTCTACAGCCAGCGCTTCTCCTGCCGGTCGTAGCTGCCCACGCGCAAATCCGGTTTTTCCTTGATCAGCTCGCGCTTCTGCACGCGCTGGGAATCCGTGCGTGGGAAATCGGCGCGGTATTCGTAGTAGCGCGGCACCTTGAAGGGCGCCAATTGCTTGGCGCAATGCTCGATGATGCGCTCGGGCGGCACTTGCTCGGGCGTCGCACCCGGCATGAGCTGGATATAGGCCTTGGCCTCCTCGCCGCGATAGGTGTCGGGCACCGGCACGATGGCGACATCCTCGATCTCGGGGATCGAGCGGATCACCCACTCCACCTCGCGGCAGGCGATGTTCTCGCCCGAGCGGCGCACCATGTCCTTGAAGCGGCCGACGATATAAAGGTAGCCCTCGGAATCGAGGCGCGCCTGGTCGCCGGTGCGGAACCAGCCGTTGCGGAACGACTCGGCGTTGGCCGCGTCGTTCTTGTAATAGCCGTGAAGGATGCCCGTGCCCTTCACGCACACCTCGCCCAATTCGCCCGTCTTCACCTGGTTGCCGTTCTCGTCGGCCACCATGATGCGGCGATAGGGGCTTTCGATGCCGCAAGTGCCCGTGCCCGTGCGCGCCAGCACCTCGTGCGCCGGCACATGGGTGCCGGGGCCGATTTCGGTCATGCCGTAGGCTTCCTGGCCGATCACGTTGAAGCGCCGGTGATAGTCCATGTGGTTTTCTTTGGACATCGCGAACAGCGTCGAGATCTTCAGCTTGTTCTTGGCGTCGTCGGGATGCTCGGGCTGCTTGTAGATGGCCTCGAACACGGCCACGTATTCGCAGCCGTATTTGCGCACGTCGGGCATGAAGCGTTTCGCGCTCGGCTTGCGCGGCACATAGAGTGCCGCGCCCCCGGCGAAGATCGCGTTGGACAGCATGCGCTGGGGCACCATGTAGTACCAGCTCGAGCCGCAATAGATGCGGTCGATGCTGGTCGCCCACATCTCGAACATGCATTTGCCGAGTTCGAGCCAGTAGCGGTGCGAGAGCATGCAGCCTTTCGGAAACCCGGTCGTGCCCGAGGTGTACTGGATGTTCATCAGATCGTCGGGCTCGACCTCGGTGGCGGGGGGCGTTGCGCCCTTGGCCGCGTCCATCACTTCCGGCCAGAAATGCCCATATCGTTGTGAACGCGCGCCAACCACGATGACGTTCTTGGCGTCCACGGGCGGCTTCTCGATCTGCGCGTAGATCGGCAGGAAGTCGCTGTGGATGACGAGGTGCGTGGCCTCGGCGTTCTCCAGCACATAGGCCACCTCGCGCGGCGTGTAGGCCGTGTTGACCGGCACCATGACCGCGCCGAGCCGTCCGAGCGCCAACCAGGTCAAGGGATAGGCCTCGACATTCGGCATCAGAACGCCGACATGCGCGCCCTTCTGGATGCCGAGCTTGGCGAAGGCCGCGGCCGTCTGGCGCGACAGCGCGTCGACCTCGCTCCAGGTCCGCTCGATCCCGTCGTCGATGAAGTTCCAGGCCAGGCGCTTGCCGTGCTTCCGCGCCGTCTCCTCGACCGCGCCGAAGATCGTCGGCGGCAGTGCTTCGCTTTCCAGGCGGCGGCGAAACGCCTCCGGGTCTTCGACCTTGAAATCCAGGAACATCGTCTACTCCAGGGGGAACCATCGGAACGGGCGGGCGGGGGATTTTCGGGAGGCGGGGCCTTGGCCGCAAGCCGATTCGGCGAAGGCTGGCGCCTATCGATACGCCGGCGCCATACTTGCCCGGTCACAAACGGGGGAACACCGCATGTGCCGCTGGATCGCCTATTCAGGCCGCCCGATTTTCCTCGACGATGCGCTCTTCACGCCCGAGAACTCGCTGATTCACCAGAGCCTCCATGCCAGCCGCTCAGTCGCGGCCACCAACGGCGACGGGTTCGGCGTCGGCTGGTACAGCGAGCGGCCGACGCCGGGCCTCTACCGCGACATCCGCCCGGCCTGGAACGACGACAATCTGCGCAACATGTCCGAACAGATCCGCTCGCGCCTGTTCCTGGCCCACGTGCGCCATTCGACGGGCACGGCGATCTCGCGCATGAACTGCCACCCGTTCCGTCACGGCAAATGGCTGTTCATGCACAACGGTCAAATCGGCGGCTATGAGCGGATCCGGCGCGAGCTCGACATGCGCATCGCACCCGAATTCTATCCCGAACGCGCGGGCACGACGGACAGCGAAGCCATCTTCCTACTGCTGCTCGGCCACGGCCTCAAAACGGATGCGGCGGTCGCCTTCCGCCGCACGGTCGCCGAGATCGAATCCGTCATGAAAGCGGTCGGCATCGAGGCGCCCTTGCGCATGACGGCGGCAGCCAGCGACGGCGAGCATATCTATGCCGTGCGCTACGCCAGCGACGGCCAATCCCCCAGCCTGTTCTATGGCCATCGCGCCTTTGCCGATGCGACGCCCGACGGCAGCGAGGTGGTGGTGCTGTCAGAACCGCTCGATTCCGAGGTCAAGCACTGGGTCGAGGTGCCCGATGCGCGCATCCTCGTGGCCGGGCGCGGTACGGTCGCCGCGACCCATTTCGCGCCCGCGCCCTAACACCCTCGGATTCCAGCGCTTTTTCCCGCCCCAATCGGCGTTTTTCGGCCCTGCCGCCATTGCGCCGTCACGGTGCCGTGCCTATGTTTCGCCCGCACCCATGACCGATCTGGCCCACATCCGCAATTTCGCGATCATCGCGCATATCGACCACGGCAAATCGACCCTGGCGGATCGCCTGATCCAGCGCACCGGCGGACTGACCGAGCGCGAGATGAGCGAGCAAGTGCTCGACAGCATGGACATCGAGCGCGAGCGCGGCATCACGATCAAGGCGCAGACCGTCCGCCTAAATTATAAGGCAAAGGACGGCGAGACCTATCAGATCAACCTGATGGACACGCCGGGCCACGTCGATTTCTCGTATGAAGTCAGCCGGTCGCTCGCCGCCTGCGAGGGCGCGCTTCTGGTCGTCGATGCGAGCCAGGGCGTCGAGGCGCAGACACTGGCGAACGCGTATCTCGCGATCGATTCGAATCTCGAACTGATTCCCGTTCTCAACAAGATCGATCTGCCCGCGGCCGATCCCGACCGCATCAAGCAAGAGATCGAGGACGTGGTCGGCATCGACGCTTCCGAGGCGCTGCCCATCTCGGCCAAGACGGGCATGGGCATCGAAGCCGTGCTGGAGGCCCTCGTCACGCGCCTGCCGCCGCCCCAAGGCGACGAGACCGCGCCGCTCAAGGCGCTTCTGATCGACAGCTGGTACGACCCCTATCTCGGCGTGGTCGCGCTGGTGCGCGTGAAGGATGGCGTGCTGAAAAAGGGCCTGCGCGTCCGCATGATGTCGACCGGTGCGGTGCACGAGATCGAACGTGTCGGCTATTTCACGCCCAAGGCCATTCCGACAGATCGTTTGGGCCCGGGCGAGGTCGGCTTCGTCAATGCGTCGATCAAGCACGTGGCCGATTGCAAGGTCGGCGACACGCTGACCGAGGACAAGCGGCCGGCGGCCGAACCGCTGCCGGGCTTCCGCCCTTCGCTGCCCGTCGTCTTCTGCGGCCTGTTCCCGGTCGACGCCGCCGATTTCGAGCGGCTGCGCGAAAGCCTGGAGAAGCTCTCGCTCAACGATTCGAGCTTCGTGTACGAGGCCGAGACCTCGGCGGCGCTGGGCTTCGGCTATCGCTGCGGCTTCCTCGGCCTGCTTCACCTCGAGATCATCCAGGAGCGGTTGAGCCGCGAGTTCAACCTGGAGCTGATCACAACGGCGCCGTCGGTCATCTATAAGATGCACATGACCAACGGCGAGACGTTGGAGCTGCACAATCCCGCCGACATGCCCGACGTGGTCAAGATCGCGTCGATGGAAGAGCCGTGGATCAAGGCGACGATCTTCGTGCCCTCGGCGCATTTGGGCGGCGTGCTGGCGCTCTGCACCGACCGGCGCGGCGAGCAGGTGGACCTGACCTTCGCCGGCGACCGCGCCATGGCCGTCTATCGCCTGCCGCTCAACGAGGTGGTCTACGATTTTCACGACCGGCTGAAGTCGGTCAGCCGCGGCTATGCCAGCTTCGATTATCACATGGATGGCTACCGCGAGGCCGACCTGGTCAAGCTGTCGATCCTGGTCAACGGCGATCCGGTCGATGCGCTGGCCATCATCGTCACACGCGCGCGCGCCGAAAGCCGCGGACGTCAGCTGTGCGAGCGGCTGAAGGACCTAATTCCGCGCCAGCTGTTCAAGATCGCCATCCAGGCCGCCATCGGCGGCCGCGTCGTCGCGCGAGAGACCGTCAGCGCGATGCGCAAGGACGTGACCGCCAAGTGCTATGGCGGCGACATCAGCCGAAAGCGCAAGCTCCTCGACAAGCAGAAAGAGGGCAAAAAGAAGATGCGCCAGTTCGGCAAGGTCGAGATTCCGCAGACCGCCTTCCTCGAGGCGCTCAAGCTCGACGATTGACGCGTCAGTGGCGGTGCACCCGCCGCCGCGTGACCAGCAGAAACACCACGCCCAGAAATCCCGTCGGCACCCAAGCGGGCATGGTGAGCAGCGGGAAGATGCCACGGCTCCAGACGGCGGGATCGATAAAAGCCGACACCCACGCTTGCGCGCGCATCAGGCTGCCGGGCGAAAGCGCAAACCACATGGCACCGATGGGCTGGGTGTCGATCGTGCCCGCGCGCGCCGAGCGCAGGATGTCCGGGACCAGTGCCGTCACGGCGCCCACTAGCAGAAGCCAGCCGAGAATGCGAAGCGGCCGCACAGGCGGTTCGTCTAGACGCCTTCGACGACGATGACGTCACGCACGGCCGAGGTCTTGGCGTGCTTCAACGCCTCCTGATACTCGGGCGAGTTGTAGCAAGCGGCCGCTTTCTCCAGGCTCTCGAACTCGACCACCACGTTGCGCGCATAGCCCGTGCCTTCCAGCGTCTGCACCTTGCCGCCGCGCGCCAGGAATTTGCCGCCGTGCTTCTGGATGGCGGGGCCCGCCAGCGCCGCGTATTTCGCATAGCCATCGGGGTTGGTGACGTTGACGCGTCCGATCCAATAGGCGGGCATGGGCTTCTCCTGCGTTCCGGTGCCAGGACGCTAGCATGGCCGGCCTACGTCGCGCGAGATCGCCGGGCTCCGTTCAAGGCTGGCTTTCCCCCTCCCTGGTCAGAACCAGCACGAGCAGCAGCTTGATGAAGCTGGCGCGGTCCATGCGGGGACCGAAAGCGCGGCTCGTGATCGTGCGCGCATGGTCCAGGCCAGGCAGCACGATGTAACGCGCGTAGGGCAGCATCTGCGAGGCCAGCGGCACCAGCCCGTCGTTGGGTTCGCCCCGCCAATCCACGGCGCGTCTGAGGATGGTCGCGACCGACGGCCCCGCCATGGGGTCGCCGTCCGAGAGATAGGTTGCCACCGAAAGGATGGGCAGCTCCGCGGACAACGATTCGATCGCGCCCGCATGCTCCGCGAGATAGTGCTGCCGCTCCGCAGTCGTCAGATCCTCGAGCGAGCGCCGCGACCCGCCGATGAGGGCGAAGAGAGGTACGACGGCGAGGCGCTGGCCGGGCAACCGCGTCATCCGGTCGGCCACGGGTGAGCCGTGGAACGGCGCTTGTTGCGCGATCCAACAGGCGATCTTGCCGCGCGTCTCCGGGTCGGCGCGAAGAAGCATCTCGAGCGTGTCGAGGCCGCCCTTGCTGTGCGAGACCAGGCACACGGGCCGTTCGCTGGCTCTAACGATCGCGGCCAGGATCGCGGCGTTCTCCTCGACCGTGCCCGCGGGATTGAGAGGCGCGATGGTGACGAGCGCGCCTTCGCTCAGTAGCCAGCGCTCCTCCGACAAGAAAAAGTCGTAGAGACCGAAATTCCGCGCGGGCATGGCGAAGCCGGCGAGATACGACGGGGCGACCACCACATGCATGCCCTGCACTCGGGCGCGCAGCGGAAGGAACGCCGCTTCGATGGCCTCACGGTCGAAGCCTTCTTCGGCGGATAGCGCGCGGTACCGTGCCGTCTCGTCGAAGAATGCCGCGGATGCGGGCATGGAACCTCCCAACCCAAAGAACGCCAGGACCAATGCGATACATGCGCGCTCAGCCCGCATGGCGCAATGCCTCCGGCTCGGACAGTGCGATGGCCAAGCCTTTGCAGCCGCGCAGGTCGATCTTGCCGGTGCCGAGTGCGGGCAGCGAATCGACCTTATGGATGTCGCCCGCGCGCGGTCGCCACAGGGTCGGCAGCGGCGAGGCGGCCAGACCGGCAACGATCGCGTCGGCCCCGACCTCCGCGGCGCTCGTATAAAGAAGGAGCAGCCGCTCGCCCTTCTGCGCGTCCGGACGCCCGGTGACAAAGCAGGCATCCACGCCCGGCACCTGCGACACGGCATCCTCGATCCGCCCGTGCGGCACCATCTCGCCCGCGATCTTGCTGAAGCGCGCCAAGCGGTCGGTCAGGGTGACGAAGCCATCCTCGTCCACGCGGCCGATATCGCCGGTGACGTACCAATCGCCGCGTATGGCCTCCTCCGTCCGCGCCGGGTCGCCCAGGTAGCCCTGGAAGCGGCCGGGTCCTTTGACAAGCAGGAGCCCGTCGCGGCCAGGCTCGCGCTCCTCGCCCGTTTCCGGGTCGATCGCGCGCACCGCGACCGACGGCAGAGGGTGGCCCACGCTTCCGAACTTGTTGCCGGTCTGGCGCTCGGTCCAATGGGTGACGTCCGGCCGGTTGACGGCGATGACGGGACCCATTTCGGTCGCGCCATACCCCTCCATCAGATCGACGCCGAACACGGATTTGAAGCGCTCGGCCAACCCGGCCTGCAGCTTTTCGGCGCCCACGATCACGGTCCGCAGTGTTTTCAGGTCCTGCGGCGCGCAGCCGGCCAGATAGGCGCGGCAGAAGGTGGGGGTGGCGATCAGCATGGTCGCGCCGTGTTTCGCGACCAGGTGTCCCACCTGACGGGCTTCCAACGGGTTGCCGTGATAAACGGCGCCGATGCCGTGCAGCAGCGGGATCCAGAGCGTTCCGCTGAAGCCGAACGAATGGAAGAACGGCAGCACACCCATGATCCGGTCGCCGCGCGCGACCGGGAAGACCTGCGCCACGGCCTCGGCGTTCGACAGCACGTTGGCGTGCGACAGAACAACGCCTTTGGGATCGCCGGTGCTGCCGCTGGAGAAGATCACCGTCGCCGTGGCGTCGGAGCCCTCCGGAATCGCGGGCAGCATCGCGGCGATCACGCGCGCCGGCAGAAGATAGGCGGCCAGGGCGGCCACGATCTTTTCGGCGCGGCCTACCTGACCCAAGACGTCCTCGATGGAACGATGGAACGGCGCGGGCGCGATGTTCCGCTTGGCCAGAAGCTTGGGCGAGGTGATGACGGTCGAAAGCCCCGCCCGCCGCATGGACGCGGCCAAGGTCTCGGCGCCCAGGGTGAAGTTCAGGTTCACCGGCACCTTGCCCGCGAACAGCAGCGCGATGTTGACCAAAGCGCCGGCGATGCCCGCCGGCAGCATCACGCCCACCATGCTTTGGCCGGGCAGATCGCGGCGGAGGCGCCGGGCCAGCAGCAGGCTCGCGGTCAGCACCTGGCCGTAGCGCATCGAACGGCCGGTCGAATCGGCCATGCAGAAGGCGGCCAGCCGCCGCTTCGCCGCATGAAGGAACCGCAGATGCAGAAGGTCATGACGGTCCACGCTCCGCGTGGCGGCCTCGGCACCCAGTTCCTGAACCGCTCGGCGCGCCCGATGGGCCGGTGCATCGGACGGGAGCGGAGCGCCGAACGAGACGGTGACCGCACGGGGCAGACGGTCGGGCCGTTTGTGGAAGAAACGGCCACCCTTGAAGCTGAAGATGCTGCCCCACATGCCGCCCAGATGGACGGGAATCACGGGCGCGCCGACGCCATCGGCGATCCGTTCGAAGCCGCGCTTGAACGGCAGGAGGTTGCCGGTACGGCTGAGCGCGCCTTCGGGAAAGATGCACACCAGGTTCCCGGCCGCGAGGGCCGCGCGTGCGGCCTCTAGCGCGGCGCGGGCGCTTTTGCCCGTGCGCGTGTCGATGGGAATGACGGGTGCGCCACGCAAAAGGCGCGACAGCGGCCACATGTCGTGGAAACGCCGGTTGATCAGGAACCAGACCGGACGCTTGGACGCGGCGGCGATCAGCAACCCGTCGGCGAAGGAGACATGGTTGCACAGCAAAAGCGCCGGCCCCCGCTCGGGCAGGTTTTCGGCGCCGTGTACGCGGATGCGGTAGATGGTCCGCACCAGGGCGGTGAAAACCGTGCGCACCACCAGGCCGGGCGACAGCTTCGCCATGAAGGCGGCCATCACGAAGGCCGTGGCGCCGAAGCAAGCGACCAGCATGTCCGGCCCGGTCTCCAAGAGGCCCGACACCGCGTAGAACACGGCCGAGGAGCCCAGCACGCCCAGCATGTTGAAGACATTGTTGGCGGCGAACAGCGACGCACGGCTGCCCTCGGGCGCTTCCTTCTGCAGGAACGACACCAGCGGCACCACGAAGAAGCCGCCCGCCGCGCCGATCATCGCCAGCGCCGCGAGCGACAGCGCGAAAGACGGCGCGGCATGGGCGAAGAGCAGCGCGGCCGCGCCCATGGCCAGGCAGCCGGCGGGCACCAGGCCCAGCCGCACGCGCTCGCCCGACAAATGTCCGGCGGCGAAGCTGCCGAGCGCGATGCCCGCGCCGAGCGCGGCCTGAAGCAGGCCGATGGACGCGTCGTCCAAGGCCAGCAGTTCCTTGCCGTAAACCACGACGTCGAGCTGCAGCAAGGCACCCAGGAACCAGAAGTAGGACAGGCCAATCACGGCGCGGCGTATGGAGACGTTGTCGCGCATGAGGCGGATGCCAGCGGCCAATCCCGTCCGCGCGGCCGGAGAGGCCGCCGCCGCGCGGCGCGGCAATGCCAGACTCGCCAGGAAGCCCGCGATGGCGATGGCGACGAGCGCGAAGCCGGCCGAAGCCAGGTTGTCCGCCGCGACGTGATAGAGAACGCCGCCCAAGGCCGCGCCCATCACGATGGCCAAGAAGATCGACATTTCGCCCATGCCGTTCGCGGGTGCCAGATCGCGCGCCGGCACCAGTTCCGGAATGATCCCGTAACGCGCGGGGCTGAAGAACGTGGCTTGGGTCGCGATCAAGAACAGCACGGCCAGCATCGCGTCGATGCGGCCGGACGCAAGCGCCAGTACACCCAGCGCCATGATGCCGACTTCGCAGGCCTTGGCCGCGACCAGCACCTGCCGCTTGTCGAGCCGGTCCGCGATCCGGCCCGCGAATCCCGAGAACAGGAGATAGGGCAGGATGAACAACGCGCCGATCAGGGCCAGATAGCCGCTTTCCTGCGCCGCGCCTTGACCCAGCGAGACGGCGAACAGCGACACCATCATCCGGTAGATGTTGTCGTTCAGCGCGCCCAGGAACTGCGCCGCGAACAACGGGCGGAGGCCGGGCGTCTTGAAGAGCGAGCGGATCGTCGAGGCGGCCATGAGAATCTCCTGGGCTTTCAGACGGTGGCGGGGCCGGAACCCCTTTCGAACGTGGACAGGATGGACGGCGGGGCGTCAGCGGGGCGTCCGCGCGCCGGCGGGTGGGGCGTCAAAAAGGCGTCAAAGCGGGAAAATTCGCGCTAAAGTCGCGCCCCCATGGCCAAGAAAGCCGCCCCGCCGCCCACCCCGTTCCGGTTGGAGATCCTGGGTGAGTTCCGCCTGACCGCGCCGTCGGGAGAGGATGTCCGCCTGACCGGCAAGGGACATAAGGCGCTTCTGGCCGTGCTGGCCCTGGCGCGTGGCGATACCCCGCGCGAGCAACTGGCCTCTCTTCTTTGGCACGACCGGGGCGACGACCAGGCCCGGCACAGCTTGCGCCAAGCCATCCTCACCCTGCGCAAAGCGCTCGGCGACAGCGACGAAACGATCCTGATCGGCGATGGCCGCCATCTGAAGCTGAACGCGGAACGCGTCGCCGTGGACGCGCTGGAGTTCGAATCCCTGGCGCGTGCCGAATCCCGCGAAGCGATGCGCCGTGCCGCCGGCCTCTATCGCGGTGAACTGTTGGCCGATCTATCCGTTCGGTCGGAGGCGTTCGAGGAATGGCTGACGGCCGAACGCGCACGGTGGCACGATGCGGCCGCATCGTTGCTTTTGAGATTGAGCGAAGGTCTCCTGGCGGACGGCGCGGCCGACGAAGCCGCCGCCACCGCAAAACGCGCGATCATGATGAATCCGCTGGACGAGGCGGCGCACCGCGCGTTGATGCGTGCCCTGGCGCTTGGCGGTAATCGCGCGGCTGCCCTCAATGCTTATCGCAGCTTGTCCGACGCGCTGAAAAAGGAGTTGGGCGCGGCGCCCGATCCGGTGACCGCGCGCCTCGCCGAAACGCTGCGAAGCCCGTCCACGTCCGCCGAGCGGCCGGTGCAAGCCAAGGCGCCACCGTCGCGCCCGGGCGTGGTCGTCTTGCCCTTCCAATCGGTCGATCGCGACACGGCGCGCGATCCCCTGGCGGAGGCGTTGACGGAGGATATCGCGGCCGGACTTTCCGCCGTCTCGACCATGGTGGTGGTGGCGCCGTCCGCGCTGCCGTCGGAGCCCGTCGCGAAGACCGGTCCGCGTCACGTGCTGGAGGGCAAGGTCCAGCGCGTGGACGGCCAGGTGCGTATCTGGGTGCGGTTGGGCGACCGGACGGACGGGCGGCAAGTCTGGGCCGAGCGGTTCACGGGCGCCTTGTCCGATGTGCTGGCCTTGCAGGACCGCATCACCCTCGAGGTCGTCACCGCGCTTCAGGTGGAGATCACCGAGGGCGAGCAGGAACGCATCGCGGTTTCACGCGGCACGCGCAACCTGGAGGCGTGGTTGGCGGCGGGCCAAGGGCACCAGCTTCTCCGCCGCGTCTCGCGCAGCAACGCCGAGCGCGCGCGGGAGCTTTACCGCCGCGCCAGCGAGCGCGATGCGAACTATGCCGCGGCGTGGGAAGGGCTGGCGTGGACGCATCTTCTGGCCCTTCTGTTCGGGTGGAGCGAGGACCGCGCGCGCGACCTGGCGGAGGCCGAGGCGTTGGCGCGCAAGGCCAGCAGCCTGGATGCCGCGCGCGGCCGTACGCACAGCCTGCTCGGTTCCATCGCGCTCATGCGCGGCGACGGAAGCGAAGCGATCGCGGCGGGAGAACGGGCGCTCGGCGCCGCGCCCCAGGACGCGGAAGCCACGGCACTTCTGGCCTATACCTTGAGCCACTGTGGCGACCTGGCGCGCGCGGCCACGCTCGCCGAAACGGCCATCGGCCTCAGCCCCTACGCGCCGCGCTGGTATCACTGGACGCGGGCGCGCATCGGCCGGCTGTCCGGCCGCATAGACGAGGCGATCGCGATCCTCTCCGAACATCTCGATGACCGGCCGGAGAGCCTCGCGCCGCGCGTGGAGCTGGCGCTGGCGTTTCAGGCATCGGGGCGGAACGCGGAAGCGCGGTCGGTGGCGAACGACATGCTGCGCATCGATCCCACATTCCGCGTGAGCCGCTGGGCTTTCGTCTGGCCCGATCAGGATTCCGCGCGGAAAGACCACGACGCCGCCCTATTGCGACAAGCCGGCCTGCCTGACTGAAGCCCGCGTTGTCGCGCCCGCGCGGCGCGGTATAGAGTTTTCGCCTGATCCGGCTATCGCCGGACCTAACAAGGAATGGGAGAGGGTGATGAAGAAGTCGGACGGACGTTCCGCGGGCGTCACGCGTCGTAGGATTTTGTCCACGGGCGCCGGCATCGCCGCGGCCACATCGGTCAGCGGGCCATTGATCCTGACCGCGGGCCAGGCGCGCGCGGCAGGCAAGCTGTACTTCGCCACCTATGGTGGCTCGTACGGCGAGGCGTTGGACGAAGTGTTCTTCAAACCCTTCACCAAGGAAACCGGCGTCGAGGTCGTGATGACCGCCCCCGCCGATTTGGCGAAGTTGAAGGCGCAGGTCTCGGGCGGCAGCCCCGAGTGGGACATCGTCGAGATGCTGCCGACCGAGACCATCACGGCGACGACCGAAGGGCTGCTGCAGCCGATCGACTATTCCGTCGTGCAGATGGGCGATCTGATCTATCCGCAGGCCAAGCAACCCACCTCCGTCTCCGTGTTCACCTATACGGGCGGCATCGGCTACGACAAAACGCGCCATCCCGACGGCAAGCATCCGAACACCTGGGCCGAGTTCTGGGACGTGAAGAAGTTCCCGGGCCGCCGTGGCTTGCGTTCGCGCCCGAACGACACGCTGGAGCTGGCCATCCTCGCATCCGGCACCGATCCCAAGAACGTCTATCCCATCGACGTGGACAAGGCGTTCAAGATGCTGGACGAGATCAAGCCGCATATCCGCAAGTGGATCGAAACGGCGCCGCAGTCGGTGCAGCTGATCCAGACCAACGAGCTGGATTTCACCTACACCTTCAACGGCCGCGTCTTTAGTGCGAACCAGCAGGGCATTCCGCTCGGCTATTCCTCCGCGCAGCTCATGGTCTTCTTCAACAACTTCACCGTGCCCAAGGGTGCGAAGAACCCGGGCGACGCCATGAAGCTCATCTCCTCGATGATGAAGCCGGAGCGGCAGGCCGCGTTCTGCGAGAAGATCGCCTATCCGCCCGTCACCAAGAAGGGCATGGAACTGGTCTCGCCCGCTATCAAGAAGGAGTGGGTGCCCGATCCCAACAACCCGAAGAACCTCGCGATCAATTCGGAGTGGTGGGGGGCGCCCGGCCGCTTCGCTGAACTGACCGAGCGGTTCAAGAAGTGGATGCTGACCTGATCTGAAGAAGGCGGCGCGGAACGAAGGCTCCGCGCCGCCGTTCGTCCGGCGGGGAAACCATGTTCACCGGCTTCGAACGAATCGAGCCCGCCGACCTGCGCGAGAAGGCCGAGAGCGAATTCCTGCCGCCCACGCTCGGTGCGCTGCTCGACCGCACGGTCGAACGGCACGGCGACCAATTGGCTCTCGATTTCTTCGACGACGGCCAGCGCCTGACCTGGCGCGAATTGCGGGCGGCGGTGGACCGCGCGGCCAATGCGCTGCGCGGCATCGGCATCAAGAAGGGCACGCATGTCGCGGCCCTTCTGCCCAACGTGATCGAGTTTCCCGTCCTGTGGCTGGCACTGGCGCGGCTCGGCGCCGTGCTGGTGCCCGTCAACACGGGCTACACCGTGCGCGAGGTGGCGTATGCGCTGGAGGACAGCGACGCCGTCTATGCCGTCGTGCACGACGAGCTTCTGCCGCTGTTGGAATCGCTGGAAAAGACCATTCTGCCCAAGGATCGCGTCGTGGTGGTGGGCAAGCGCGCGGAATCCTATCCGCACCATTGGGCGTCGCTGGTGAAGGCGGCCGAGCCGCGCTTCACGCCTACGGAAGCGGTCGGCCCCGACGACATCATGAATATCCAATACACCTCGGGCACCACGGGTTTCCCCAAGGGCTGCATGCTGCCGCACCGCTATTGGGTCGCGATCGGCCAATCCTGCGCGGCCAGCTATGGCACGCATGTGGACCGCGTCTATGGTGGCTTCAACTTCTTCTACATGATCTGTCAGCGCTTCCTGGCGCACTGCATGATCCAGGGTTCGGCCCTGTTCGTGCCGCGTAAGCCGGCCATCCGGGACTTCATGATCCATGTCCGCGCGCACAGATGCGACTACACTTCGGTGTTTGAATCCTCGGTGTTCAAATACGCGGCCCATCCGGACGACGCAAAGAACGATCTGAAGGTCGTGAACACGTTCGGCTTGGCCAAGGACTGCCACGCCGATTTCCAGCGCCGCTTCGACGTGCTGGCCCAGGAATTCTACGGCATGACCGAGGTCGGGCTGGTGCTCTACATGCCCGCGCACGAAGTTATGGGCATGATCGGCAAGGGCTCGTGCGGGGTCGAGGCGCCCTTCGCGCGCCTCATGATCGCGGACGAGAACGGCGTCCCGGTGAAGCAGGGCGAGTCCGGCGAGCTGTGCGTGAAGGGGCCGGCCATCCTAAAGGGCTATTACAAGAAGCCCGAGGCCAATGCCGAGTCGTTCCGCGATGGCTGGTTCCGCACCGGCGACATGTTCCGCCAGGACGAGCGCGGCTTCTTCTATATCGTCGGCCGCTTCAAGGAAATGGTGCGCCGTTCGGGCGAGAACATCGCCGCGCGCGAGGTCGAGACCGTGCTGCGCACTTTGCCCCAGGTGCAGGACGCGGCCGTGGTGCCGGTGCCCGACGATTTCCGCGGCGAAGAGGTGAAGGCCTATATCGCCCTGATGCCGGGCCTGACGCGCGAGGACCTGACGCCCGAGCAGATCGCCGCCCATTGCGAGGCGCGACTCGCGCGCTTCAAGGTGCCGCGCTACATCGAATACAAGGACACGTTCCCGCGCACCGAATCGGGCCGGGTGCAGAAGAAAAAGCTGATCGCGGAAAAGCCCGATCTGCGCGCGGGCGCCTTCGACCGCCAGGACGGCGTCTGGCGCTGACTACTCGTATTGGGCGAACAGGGAATCGCGCCATTGGAGCGCGGCCGCCAGTCCTTGCGTGCGGCGCAGCTCCTCGAAATGCCGGTACTCGGGCGTCTCGGTCGCATCCATCATGCTGCAGGCTTCGACGCCATAGCGCAGCGCGCTGCTGAAACCCTGCGTCTCCAACGTCTGGTTCAAGGCGCGCTTGTTCCACTGCAGGCAGGCCAGCGCCACCTGCGACATGCGTTTGGCGATCTTCATCGTCTCGGCGCGCAGGTCGGCCTTGGGAAACACGCGGTTGACCAAGCCCAGGCGCAGCGCTTCGTCCGCGCCGAACGTGTCGCCGGTATAGATCAGCTCGCGCGCCCGCTGGCCCATGATCCAGGGCATGACGAGGGTTGCGATGCCGAAGGAGAAGCGCGTCTCAATCACCGCGAACTTGGAATCGTCCGAGCAGTAGCGGACATCGCACATCTGGGCGAATTCCAAGGCGCCGCCCAGGCACCAGCCGTCGATCATGGCGATGGTGGGCTTCGAGCAGCGCCAGACGGCGTAGGTGTATTCGCAATCGTCGGCCATGCGGTCGCGCAGCGCGTCGATAGGCGGCTGGCTTTCCGGCAGTTCCTTCAGGTCATAGCCGGCCGAGAACGACTTGCCGCCCGCGCCTGTGACGACGATGACGCGGATGTTGGGATCGGCGTCCGCGCGGCGCACGGCCTCGGGGATCTCGCGCCGCAATGGCTCGTTGAAGGCGTTGTGCTGCTTCGGGCGGTTGAAGGAGATAAGCGCGACCCGCTCGTCCCTCTCGTAGGTGATGGCCTCGTAGCCCATGGCAGTCTCCCCTCGCGTGGGAAGAACGCTAGCCGTGGCGCGCGATGACGTCCAGGAAGGTCTGGCCGTAGCGCTCCAGCTTGGAGACGCCGACGCCGTGAATGTGGTGCATCTGATCCAGCGAGGCCGGGCGTTGGGACGCCATCTCGATCAGCGTGCGGTCGCTGAAGACGACATAGGCGGGTTGGCGGATGCGCTTGGCGATGCTGCTGCGCAGCTCCTTCAGCGCGGCCAGGAGACCGGCATCCGCGTCAGCCACGGGCACGGCGCCCTTAGATTTGCCCTTGGTCTTGGCCGATTGCTCCAGCACGTCTTTGCGCAAATCGATGCGCTCGGCACCGCGCAGCACCTTGCGGCCCTCGTCGGTCACGGTCCAGCGCCCGAACTCGGCGATGTCGAGGTAGATCAGCCCGGCGCCGTAAAGCTGGCGGAAGATCGAGCGCCATTCGCGCGCGCCCCGGTCGCGCCCGACGCCGAAGGTCGGCAGTGAATCGTGCCCACGCGCGCGGACCACGTCTGTCGTGTTGCCGACCAGGATGTCGATCAGGTGTTCGGTGCCGAAGCGTTCGCCCGTACGCAGGATGGCCGACATGGCTTTCTGCGCCTCGACCGTGCCGTCGAATACCTCAGGCTTGTCCTGGCACAGGTCGCAATTGCCGCAGGGGCTGGAGATCTCGTCGAAATAGGCCAAGAGCGCCTGGCGGCGGCAGCGCGGCGTCTCGCACAGCGCGATCAGCGCGTTGAAGCGCTGGCGCTCGATGCGCTTGCGCTCCTCGGATGCGCCGCTTTCCTCGATCTGCATGCGGCGGAAGCGCATGTCGTCGAGGCCGTACAGGGTCATCGTGTCGGCCGGCAGCCCGTCGCGGCCCGCGCGGCCGATCTCCTGGTAATAGGCTTCGACGCTCTGCGGCAGGTCGGCGTGGCCGACGAAGCGCACGTCGGGCTTGTCGATGCCCATGCCGAAGGCGACCGTCGCCACCACCACGACGCCGTCTTCTTGCAGGAAGACATCCTGGTTCTTGTGGCGCACGGCGGGATCGAGGCCCGCGTGATAGGGCAGGGCGCGATGGCCGGCCTGGACCAGGGTCGCGGCCAGTTCCTCGGTCTTGCGGCGCGAGGCGCAGTAGATGATGCCGTTCTCGCCCTTATGCGCGGCGACGAATTCCTGGATCTGCTTGGGTGCCTTGTTCTTGGCCCGCATCCAGAGGCGCAGGTTCGGCCGGTCGAACGAGCGGATGAAGGTGCGCGGCGGCGCATCGAACAGCTTGCTGCCGATATCCGAGCGCGTCGGCACGTCGGCGGTCGCCGTCAGCGCGATCGTCTGCACCTGGCCCAGCTCGGCGCGCGCCTTGCCCAGCTCCAGATACTCGGGCCGGAAATCGTGGCCCCATTGCGAGACGCAATGGGCCTCGTCGATGGCCAGGAGCGCGACATTGGCTTCGCGCAGCATGCGCACGGTGCCGGGCAGCATCAGCCGTTCCGGCGCGACATAGAGGATGCGCAAAGATCCGTCGCGGATGGATTGCTGAACGCGGCGATTCTCGTCGGGATCGTTCGACGAGTTGAGGCTGGCGGCCTCGACGCCGTATTCGCGCAACTGGCCGACTTGGTCGCGCATCAGCGAGATCAGAGGCGAGACCACCACGGTCACCCCGCTGCGCACGAGGGCGGGCAACTGGTAGCAAAGCGACTTGCCGCTGCCGGTCGGCATCACGGCCAGCACATCCTCGCCGTCTAGGACGGCTTGCACCACTTCTTCCTGGCCGGGGCGGAAGGAGGGGAAACCGAACACGGTCTCCAGGCACGCCTTGGCGTCGTTCAGAAGTTTCGTCATGGCGCCGGAGGCTCGCGAGTCATGACGATCCATAACATAAAGTAAGTCGCTGCGGGCGACTGAAACCTCAGATGGCCTGCCCCGCGCACCAGCCGCTCGACCACGCCCATTGGAAATTGTAGCCGCCGAGCCAGCCGGTCACGTCGACGGCCTCTCCGATGGCGTAGAGGCCGGGCACCTTGCGTGCCTCCATCGTGCGCGAGGACAAAGCGTCCGTGTCGATGCCGCCCGCCGTCACCTCGGCCTTGGCCCAGCCTTCCGAGCCGGACGGCGCGATCTCCCAGCGCTGGACGCGGCGTGCGAGGGCTTCCAGTGCCGTGTCCGGCAGGTTCGCCATCGTGGCCGCCGACGGCGGTAGAACGGATTCGGCCAGCGCCTGCGCGAGGCGCGTGGGCAGGAATTCGGCCAGGATCGTCTTGGGTTCCGCCTTGGCGCGCGACAGGCGGCGCTCCTTCAGGAAGGCCAGTGCGTCGAAGTCCGGCGCGATGTCGAGGGTGATCGCCTCGCCCGGCCGCCAGTAGGACGAGATCTGCAGGATCGCCGGGCCCGACAGGCCGCGATGGGTGAACAGGATCGCCTCGCGGAAGCTGGTCTTGCCACACGACACGATCGCGTCGGTCGCGACACCTGACAGCGACTGGAAGAACGGTAGGATGTCCGCCGCGACCTTCAGCGGCACGAGCGCCGCGCGCGGCTCGACGACCGCCAGGCCGAATTTCCGCGCCAGATCGTGGGCGAAGCCGGTCGCGCCCATCTTCGGGATCGACAGGCCGCCCGTGGCCAGCACCAGCGAGGGCGCTTCGAAGACGCCGCCGGACGTCTCGATCCGAAAGCGCTCGCCGCGCACGACGTTCGTGATCTTGTGCCCGAGCCGCAGATCGACCTGGCCCGCGTCGCACTCCGCCTTCAGCATGGCCACGATTTGGCGCGACGAGCCGTCGCAAAAAAGCTGGCCCAGCGTCTTTTCGTGATAGGCGATGCCGTGGCGTTCGACCATGGCGATGAAGTCGTGCTGGGTGTAGCGCGCCAGCGCCGATTTGCAGAAATGCGGATTGTTCGAGAGGAACCGGTCGGGCCCGGCGTCCAGATTGGTGAAGTTGCAGCGTCCGCCGCCGGAGATAAGGATCTTCGCACCCGGCTGGTCCAGATGCTCCAGCAGCAGGACGCGGCGGCCGCGCTGCCCGGCGACAAGCGCGCACATCAGGCCCGCCGCACCCGCGCCCAGGACGATCGCGTCGAAGGATTCCATGGCGGCTGCTTAGAGGGGCCGCGCGCCGGGCGCAAGGCGCGACGGTTGCGCGCGCTTGCGCTAAGGTCGGGGCAGGGAGCGCGCCATGGAAGACGACCGCCTGTACCGCAAGGTCAGCCGCCGGATCATCCCGCTGATAATGATCCTGTATTTGCTCGCGTTCTTCGGCCGCTTGAAGATCGGTTTCGCTGCGCTTCTGCCCCCTTTGCTCGGACGCATGCTTCACGCGCCGGCGCGGGGGCACCGCGCATGACGCGGCTTTCCTCGCCCGCGGCACTGCGCAACCGCGATCCGATCCTCGACG
The DNA here is from genome assembly GCA_050180485.1 of Alphaproteobacteria bacterium. Classification (GTDB taxonomy): domain Bacteria; phylum Pseudomonadota; class Alphaproteobacteria; order CADEGL01; family CADEGL01; genus CADEGL01. The sequence goes on from JBFXED010000001.1 coordinate 127,392, forward strand.
TGCTGCGCTTGCATCTGCCGCCCAAGGGCCTTGTGGTCGAGATGGCCAGCGGATCGGGCGAGCATGTGATTCATTTCGCGCGCCATCTGCCCGGCCTGACCTTCCAGCCCAGCGATCCGGACGCCGACGCGCGCGCCAGCATCGATGCTTGGGTCGAGGAGGCGGGCTTGGCCAACGTGAAGCCCGCGCTCGACCTCGACGTGACGCGCCGCCCGTGGCCGTTCGTCAACGCGGCCGCGATCCTCTGCATCAACATGGTGCATATCTCGCCCTGGCCCGCGACCGAGGCTCTCTTCGCGGGCGCCGCGCGGCATCTCGTTCCGAACGGCGTTCTTTATCTCTATGGGCCGTACAAGCGGGACGGCGCCCACACCGCGCCCAGCAACGAGGCCTTCGATCAATCCTTGCGCGCGCGCGATCCCGCCTGGGGCGTGCGCGATTTGGAGACGGTGACCGCGCTCGCCGTCTCCGCCGGCTTCACGGAGCCCGAGATCGTGCCCATGCCCGCTAACAACCTGTCGCTCGTGTTCCACCGCGCACTTTAGGCCGGCGAGTGTCCTAATGAGGAGAGTGTGATGTCCGTCAGAACCCGTTTGATCCAGGCGTTCTGCGCCGTGCTGGCCGCATGTCTTGCCTTTGCGCCCACGGCGCAGGCCTGCACGGGCATGATGCTGCAGGCCAAGGACGGCGGTGTCGTCACCGGGCGCACGCTCGAATTCGGCGTCGATCCGCAATCCAACATCGTGGCGATCCCGTCCGGCTACCAGGCCACCGGCACGCTGCCCAACAACGCCAAGGGCCTGTCCTTCAAGACCAAGTACGGCATCGTCGGCGCCAACGGCTTCGGTATGCAGAACGCCATGCTCGACGGCATCAACGAGGCCGGTCTCTATGTCGGCCTGTTCTATTTCCCCCAGTTCGCCAACTACACGCCGGTCGACGGCAAGAACGCGGCCAAGGGTCTGGCGCCGTGGGAGTTCGGCCTGTGGGCGCTCGGCACCAACGCGACCGTCGACGAGGTGAAGGCCAACCTGAAGAACATCGTCCTCGCGCCGACCTATCTCGACGTGCTGAAGACGGTGCCGCCGGTGCATTTCCTGGTACGTGACAAATCGGGCAAGTCGATCGTGATCGAGCCCATCGACGGCGTGCTCAAAGTTTACGACAACCCGATCGGCGTCATGGCCAACGCGCCGCCGTTCGATTGGCACATGACCAACCTGCGCAACTACCTGAACCTCTCGGTCGCCAGCCCCGCGCCCAAAACGATCACCGGCGTCACGCTGACGCCGCTCGGCTTCGGCGGCGGGCTCGCGGGCATGCCGGGCGATTTCGGCAGCCCCTCGCGCTTCGTCCGCGCGGCGGTCTTCTCGCGGGCGGCGCTGCCTTCGGCGACCTCATCGGACGCGGTGACTCAGCTCTTCCACCTGCTCAACAATTTCGACATTCCCGTCGGGTCCGACGGGCCGCCCGCGGGCTATGCGGGCGCGGATTACGAGTTCACGGCCTGGACCGCTGTCGCCGACCTGGCCACCGGCCGCTATCACTTCCGCACCTATAAGGACCAGACCATCGCGATGGTCGATCTGAAGGCCGCCCTGGCCATGGCCAAGGGCAAGCCGATGACCGTGCCCATGGCCGGCAAGCAGCCCATCGTGGACGTGACCGCGAACCTGAGGCCCGTTGGGAACTGACGCCGAAACCCTCGGCTTCCGGCCGGGGGGCCCGATTGGATTTTTCGGCAAATAAGGTGCATTTTTCGCCCCTAACGGCGGTTTGAGCCCTGGGACGGGCCCCTTTTTTGCCGCCCGCCAGATCAATGAGGACTGTTCCCATGCCCCAGTATCGCTCCCGTACCTCCACCCACGGCCGCAACATGGCGGGCGCCCGCGGCCTTTGGCGCGCGACGGGCATGACGGACTCCGATTTCGGCAAGCCGATCATCGCGATCGCCAATTCCTTCACCCAATTCGTGCCGGGCCACGTGCACCTGAAGGATTTGGGCCAGATGGTCGCGCGCGAGGTCGAGAAGGCCGGCGGCGTGGCCAAGGAGTTCAACACCATCGCCGTCGATGACGGCATCGCCATGGGCCATGACGGCATGCTCTACAGCCTGCCCTCGCGCGAGCTGATCGCGGACGCGGTCGAGTACATGGTGAACGCGCATTGCGCCGACGCGATGGTGTGCATCTCCAACTGCGACAAAATCACGCCGGGCATGTTGATGGCCGCCATGCGCCTCAACGTGCCGACCGTCTTCATCTCGGGCGGCCCGATGGAGGCCGGCAAGGTCGTCCATGGCGGCAAGACCAAGAAGGTCGACCTGATCACGGCCATGGTCGCGGCCGCCGATTCGAAGGTCAGCGACGAAGAGGCCAAGGTCATCGAGCGCTCCGCATGTCCCACCTGCGGCTCATGCTCCGGCATGTTCACCGCCAACTCGATGAACTGCCTGACCGAGGCGCTGGGTCTGGCGCTGCCGGGCAACGGCACGGTTGTGGCGACCCACGCCGACCGCAAGCGCCTGTTCCTCGAAGCCGGCTGGCTGGCCGTCGATCTGGCCAAGCGCTGGTATGAGCAAGAGGACGCAACGGCCCTACCGCGCACGATCGCCAGCAAGGCGGCGTTCGAGAACGCCATGTCGCTCGACATCGCCATGGGCGGTTCGACCAACACTGTGCTGCATCTGCTGGCGGCGGCCGAAGAGGGCGGCGTCGATTTCAAGATGGCGGACATCGACCGGCTGTCGCGCCGCGTGCCCAACCTGTGCAAGGTCTCGCCCTCGGTGCCCGACGTGCATGTGGAAGACGTCCACCGCGCGGGCGGCATCGTCGGCATCCTGGGCGAATTGAATCGCGCCGGCTTGATCGACGCCTCGGTCCCGACCGTGCATGAGGCGACGCTCGGCGCGGCGCTCGCGCGCTGGGACGTGAAGGAAAAGCCGACCGAGGCCGTGACCCATTTCTTCCGCGCGGCACCCGGCGGCGTGCGCACGACCGAAGCCTTCAGCCAGGACAAGCGCTACGACGAACTCGACGTCGACCGCGTGAAGGGTGTGATCCGCGACGCGGAACATGCCTTCAGCAAGGATGGCGGCCTGGCAGTGCTCTACGGCAACATCGCGCTCGACGGCGCGATCGTGAAGACGGCCGGCGTCGATCCCAGTGCGCTGACCTTCAGCGGGCCGGCGCGCATCTTCCACAGCCAGGACACGGCCGTGACGGCCATCCTGGGCGGGAAGATCAAGGAAGGCGACGTGGTGCTGATCCGCTACGAAGGTCCCAAGGGCGGCCCCGGCATGCAGGAGATGCTCTATCCGACCAGCTATCTGAAGTCGAAAGGCCTCGGCAAAGCCTGCGCGCTCATCACCGACGGGCGCTTCTCGGGCGGCACGTCCGGTCTTTCCATCGGCCATATCTCGCCGGAAGCGGCTGAGGGCGGCGCCATCGGCCTCGTCGAGGAGGGCGACCGGATCGAGATCGATATTCCGAACCGTTCGCTGCGCGTGGCGTTGTCCGACGCGGAGTTGGCGGAACGCCGCAAGAAGATGGAGGCCAAGGGCGACGATGCGTGGCATCCCGGCCCGCGCCCGCGCAAAGTGACGGCCGCGCTCGAGGCCTATGCGGCGCTCACCACCAGCGCCGCGCGCGGCGCCGTGCGCGACGTCAGCCAGGTGCGCCGCAAGCGCTAAAGGTTGTGGGGCCGTCTTTCGGTCCCACGTATAAACCTTACGTAATGTTCCGGGTCTTGCCCGCGATGGGTGGGCTTGGGCATTCTGTAAGTAGGTAAGGTATCGCGCACCCGTATCGGAGGTTCGCCATGTCGGAAATCCGCCCCTTCACCGGCCCCCATGTTTGGACCGGCGCCGAGATCGGCGCCACCAAGCGCTGGATCCGCGATCTGACCGCGGAGCAGCTGGCCGACCTGGACCGCGCTATCGCCGCCACGCGTGGTACGCCGTGGGATAAGGTGACGAAGAAGAGTTTCCCGCTACCGTCCTTCGCGTCGCTGGCGGAAGAGGTGCGCAAGGAGCTGGAGGAAGGCACCGGCATCTTCCGCGTGCAGGGCATGCCCGTGCGCAACTACGACATCGAAGACATTCGCCGCATGTATTTCGGCGTCGGCTGCCATATCGGCACGCCGGTCACGCAGAACCGCTTCGGCGAGATGATGCGCGTGATCCAGGACGAAGGCGCCGGCGTCGGCGAACGCTACGGCCAGATGCAGGACAAGGACGGCGCATTCCTATCCTCCTACGCACGCACGAAGTCCGCCGGCGGCCTGCGCTTCCACACCGACCGTGTCGATGTGGTCACGCTTCTTTGCGTCAACCAGGCGAAGCGGGGCGGCCACAGCAAGCTGGCCAGCACCTGCGCGATTCACAACGCCATGCTGGCCAAGCGGCCGGACCTGGTGGAGCTGCTCTATCACGATTACTGGCGCAGCCGGCTTGGCGAGGAGGAGGGCGGCGACAAGATCGCCTACAACCTGCCGGTCTTCGCCGTGCGTGACGGCAAGTTCACCAGCCATTATTCGCGCACCTATGTCGAGGCTGCGCAGAAGCTGCCCAACGTGCCGAAGCTGACGGCGGCGCAGGACGAGGCGCTCGACCTTCTGGCCGAGACCGCGCATGCGCTCTGCTACGAGATGACGTTGAAACCCGGCGACTTCCAGCTTCTCAACAACCACGTCGTCTACCACGCGCGCGATCCGTTCGAGGACGATCCGGCCACAGGCCATGTGCGCATGCTGTTGCGCCTGTGGCTGTCGATGCCCAACAGCCGGGCGCTGCCGGAAAATCACCGTATCCTGTGGCGCGAGATCGAGGCCGGCGCCGTGCGGGGCGGCATCCAGCCGCGCGAGGAACGCGCGGCCTGACGCGGGAGCGGCTAGCCGCTAGGCCACTTCCCTGCGGCGATCAGGCGCGCCATTTCCCGCCGCGCCGTGGCCAGAAGATGGCGCGCGGCCTGGCTTAGGGGTTCGCCTACCGCGGTCACGAGCTTCAGGCGGCGGACTAGGTTCGGCTTCACGATGCGTGCGGCCGCGAATCGTCCCTGCAGCACCTCGGCATGGGCAGCCGCTAGCTGAAAGGCCGTGAACAGGGTTCCGCGCGCGACCAGGCTGCGTATCGCCGATGCGCTGTCCACCTCCACAGGCACGTCCAACACGATTCCGGCCTTCCGCGCGGCGCCGTCAAGAAGCCTGCGCATGGGATGTTCCGCCCGCGTGAGCACGAGCGGCATGCCCGCGAGGGCCGAGAGCGGGATTTCGCGCTGGCGTGTCGGGAAGGCGCTTTTCTTCCCGATCAGGTAAACGCTCTCGCGGTTCAACTCCTCGGCGCGGAATTGCTTCGACGATGGCGGGTCATAGAGCAGCGCGGCCTGGAGCGCGCCGCCAGCCAGTTGCTCCTGCAGACGGCCGCCGAGCGCCTCCATGATGTGAACGCGCACGTCGGGAAAGCGCGCACGAAACACGTGAACGAGCGGCGGCGCCAGGCTGGCCGCGACGGTGTGGGTCATGCCGATGGCAACTAACCCACCCGGCGCCGTGCGCCGCGCGGCCAAGCCGCGTTGCGTTTCCTCCAGCTCGGCGATGATGCGTTCGGCGCGGACGGCCAGATAGGCGCCGGCCTCCGTCGGCCGCACGCCGCGCCCATGGCGCAGGAACAAGGGCGTGCCCAGTTCCGCCTCCAGGGCCGAGATCTGGCGGCTCACCGCCGATTGCGCGACCTGGAGCAGGATCGCGGCGCGCGAGATGCTGCCGCTCCGCGTCACGGCGCGGAAATAGCGCAATTGAGTCACATTCACGCCGCGTCCTTTCTCGAAGTGAGATGGCAACTATGCCGAAATGCGATCTTATCATCGCATCGCTTTCGGGCGCAGTCTTAGAGCGCGGGCAAGGACGGGAGCGTGAGCATGGCCGGGATCGGGATTCATCCGCTGTCGGGCGCCATCGGCGCCGAGATTACCGGCGTGGATCTGGGCAAGACGCTGGATAATGCCCAATGGGTGGCGGTGCACCGGGCTTTCCTGGAGCACCAGGTCATCTTCTTCCGCGACCAGACGCTGACGCCGGATCACCTGAAGGCGTTCGGCCGGCGCTTCGGCGAGCTGGACATCCATCCCCAGTACAGGCCGATCGACGGGCATCCGGAGGTGTTGGAGTTCCTCAAGGACGTCGATGCCACCAAGAACGTGGGCGGAATCTGGCACTCGGATGTCACGTTCTATGAGCGGCCGGCGTTGGGCTCGGTGCTTTACGCCCTCGAGATTCCGCCCTTCGGCGGCGATACCATGTTCGCCAACCAGTATCTGGCCTACGAAACCCTGTCCGACGGGATGAAGCGGCTTTTGAATGGGCTGAAGGCCGTGCACAGCGACGGCTTTCAGAGCAGCCCCGAGGCGCAGGCCGCCTATAACGAAAAATCCTCGACCAAGCTCTACAACCCGACGACCGAGCCGACCGAGAATCTGCACCCGGTCGTGCGGACCCATCCAGAAACGGGACGGAAGGCGTTGTACGTCAATCCGGTCTTCACCGTGCGTTTCGAGGACATGAGCGAGGCGGAAAGCAAGCCGCTTCTCGACTATCTCTGCCGTCACGCGGTCAAGCCCGAGTTCACCTGCCGCTTCACCTGGAGCCAGGGGGCCGTGGCGCTGTGGGACAATCGCTGCACCCAGCATTTCGCGATCAACGACTACAACGGATACCGTCGGCGCATGCACAGGGTGACGGTCAAGGGCGAGCGGCCGGTCTAAACCGGCCCCTCGTAAGGTGAAGGAAGGGCGAACGCGTGTCCGCCCTTTTCCTTTCCTATCCGCCGATGCGGCAGTTCGCGATGCCGCCCTCGATCAGGCGCGCCGCCATGTCGGGCGAAGTCACCCAGCCCGAAATCCGGTAGGTCAGAGCCGCGTTGCCGCCGCTGTTGACGGCGTCGATCAGCCACATGCTGTTGGCGCCCGAGGTGCCGTAGACATAGGCGCCATCGTCGGTCAATTGCACGGCGTTCGAGGCGCTGGGCAAGGCCGCATTCCCCGGCCAGGCGTTGAGCTGGCGCGCGACGCAGTAGGCCGCATTCCCGGCGCCGCCCGGCAGGCTCGATGTCCCGGCGGGCGGAAGCTGGCGCATCTCGTCCACGGGCGTCATGCATCCGCCCAGCGCCAGTATCGCGAGAATGAATCCGGTCGATCGTTTCATCTGAGCCCCCGTTAATCCGGTCCATCTTATGGAATATTGCGGGCGGGTGAACCGTCCAAGTGCCCGGCCGGCGGAACAATCGCACCCTGAATCCGTTCCCAATTTTCGGGAGGCCAGATATGCGTTGGATGGGCGGACGCGGCGGCGGCGGTATCGAGGACCGGCGCGGCATGGGCGGCGGCACCTTGGCGGGCGGAGGCATCGGCGCCATCGCGATCGCCCTCATCGGCTATTTCATCTTCGGCATCGATCCGTTCACGACCGAGCAGATCGTGAGCCAGATCGGTGGCGCGGGCACGCAGGAAGAAGGCAAGCGCGGTACGCCCGAGGATCAGGCCGGGCGTTTTGTCGATGTAGTCGCTACCAACGTCAACGATGTCTGGTCCGCCAAGCTCGAAGGCTATGAGCCGCCGCGCGTGGTGCTTTACGAACAGGGCACAAGGACGGGATGCGGCTTCGGCCAATCGGCCATGGGGCCGTTTTATTGTCCGAACGACGAGACGGTGTATCTGGACCTCGGCTTCTGGCAGGAGATGGAAACGCGGCTCGGCGCTTCGGGCGCCGATTTCGCGCGCGCCTATGTCATCGCCCATGAATTCGGCCATCACGTCCAGGCTCTGACCGGCACGATGAACAAGGTGGAACAGGCGCAAGGGCGCGCCCGCAGCGTCGCCGAGGCCAATCGCTACTCCGTGGCGCTGGAACTCCAGGCCGATTGCTACGCCGGTGTTTGGGCCAAGAACGCGGCTGCGGTCTCGAACGGCCAGGTGGCGTTGGAGGCCGGCGACCTGGAGGAGGGTCTCAAGACCGCGAACGCCATCGGCGACGACACGCTGCAGAAGAAATCGGCCGGCCAGGTGACGCCGGAGCGCTTCACCCATGGCACCTCGGCCCAGCGCGTCGAATGGCTGAAGAAGGGTTACGACTCGGGCAATCCCAACCGGTGCGATACTTTCGCCGGGCTGTGACCCTATTTCACGGGCTTGATCCGGTGCAGCGGCCGGCCGCCGATCGATAGCGCCAAGGCGATCACAATCTCGTCCTCGCGTGGACCGTCCGGCACGAACAGGTCGATGGCGTCCATCTGGTCGAACTTCCAGATATCGTCGCAATTGGTGATCGGCATGGTGATGGACGAGCCGCACCCGCCCAATTTCTTGGTGGAGGGAATGATCGCAGGGCCGCGTCCAAGCCTGGCGCGCACCGGTGCGCCGAACTTCGGATGGATCAGCGCGGCCGCGTGCTCCAGCTCGCCTTTGGCACCCACGATGGCGCCCTTGCCATAACCCGTGACCTCGGAAATCCGTGTGCCCAGCAGGTCTGCTGCCTTGTTGACCAGATAGGCGCCGACCTCCGCGCCTGTATCGATCAAGGGGGACAGATCGTCCCAATACTGTCCGGCCGCGTCGTTGCGCATGACGATGCCGACGGCGAGCTTGAGCTTGGTGCCGCTGACCGGCCGCCCCATTTCCCGGGCCGTTTCTTCCCAGTTCACGATCGTCTTCCGGATCGAAATCGCCATGCCGCTTCCCCCGCTGTTTGGCCGCTTGTTCGAGCTTAGTCTACCATCCATCTATCGGCTCGCCATGCTGCGGGCGGACGCACGAGGAGGGATTGCCAATGCATGCGCGTGTCACACGATTTGATGTCGCCGACGGAAAGGAAAAGGAGCTCACGGACGGCTACCGCGGTGCGATCGATCTTTTGAAAACACAGAAGGGGTTTCAGGAGGCCATCCTGATGATCGATCCCGAGACCCAGCAGGCCGTATCGGTCACGCTTTGGGATACCGCGGAGAACCTGGCCGCAACGGGAAAGACGGGCCCGGGCAGCATAATCGACCGCATGATCGCGTTGGTGCGGCCGTTCCAGAAGGCCGCTCCCACCTATTCCAGCTTTGCGGTGAAGTTGCGGATCAAATGAAAGCGCGCGTCGGGCGTAGCGCGGAAGTTCTAGTCGTTGAAGGCAGCGGCGATCATTCGGAACGTCATGAAGATGCCGAAAACGAAAAATAGGAAGCCGGCGAAATAGACGCCATCGTCGGATGCACGGCTTGCCATCATCAAGCCGGTCAGCGCCAAGAGTCCCGAAAAGATAGAGATGAAAATGCGGTCAACGGACATGGCCTGCTCCCGGTTCAATAGTCTGTGTCGCCGACCGTGTCCCGATAGGCATGCCACGTGGCATGGGCGAGCAGGGGCAACGCCACAACAAGGCCCACATAGAAAGTCACCAGTCCCACGCCCGCGAAGAGAACGATCAGGCCGGCCCACAATGCCATCGTCTTCGGATTGCGCCGCGCGACGTCCAGCGATGTGGCGACCGCCCGGAAGACATTGACCGGCCGGTCGAGAAGCATGGGAACGGACACGACGCTGACGGCGAAGACGCCGATGGCAAGCGCCGCGCCAATGAGTGATCCGACCGTCAGGAACGAGACGCCGTTCGCCGAAAAAAGCGTTTCGTCGACGAGGCGCCCGATCGACAACGCGGATTTGCTGAAGAACAGCGCGAACAGCAAGCTGGCCAGGCGAATCCAGAACAGGAAAATGATCAGAAGGAGCACGCCAAAAAGCGCGATCTGAGTCGCGTTCGTCTTCCAAGCGGCAGCCGCCTGCGCGAGGGTTGGCCGCTCGCCCAAGGCCAGCCGGCGGCTCGTATCGTACAGGCCGACAGCCAGGATGGGGCCGATCAGCATGAAGCCCGCGGCCAGCGGCAGGGTCAGATAGATAACGCCGGCCGCCCCCGCCCCCGCCGTGATGACTAGGCCGAAGCCGGCGAAAATGGCCCCATAGGTCAAACCGACCTTGGGGGCGCTTAAGAAGTCCCGCCAGCCCGCTGCCAGCCACGCCCACGGACGGTCCATGCCCACCGTCCGGACCTGCAGGTTTCGATCCTGATGCGTCGCCACCATCGGTGTCCGTCGTTGATTTCGGGATAGCCAGACTCGAAGTCCGGCACCATAGCCGATCCGGCCGATGGCCGGATTGACGTGAATCAATGCCGAATCGGCCTGCGGCAGCCATTTAGGGCGCCAAAGGGGGCCGCTGGCATCGTCACGGGATGGGCCATGCGATGGGCGGCCTGGGACATCCGATGGTTGCCGCTTTAGGAACCGCCCCCCAGTCCGTCGCGTATAACGACGACGTCATCCGCAAATTCGCCGTCGCCACCATGTTTTGGGGCGTCGCCGCGTTCCTGGCGGGCGTCGTGATTGCGTTCCAGCTCGCGTTTCCCATCCTCAACCTAGACCTTCCCTGGACGAGCTTCGGGCGGCTGCGCCCGCTCCACACCTCGGCCGCCATTTTCGCTTTCGGCGGCAACGCGCTGATCGCCACGTCGCTTTACGTCGTCCAACGGACCTGCCGTGCGTCTCTTTTCGGCGGTCCCGCTGTGGCCGAGTTCCTGTTCTGGGGCTATCAGCTTTTCATCGTGCTGGCGGCTTCGGGCTACGTCCTCGGCATCACTCAGGGACGCGAATACGCTGAGCCGGAATGGTACGTCGATCTATGGCTGACCCTAATTTGGGTCACGTACCTGATCGTCTTCCTGGGGACGATCATCAAGCGCCGCGAACCGCATATCTACGTCGCCAATTGGTTCTACCTGGCGTTCATCGTCACCATCGCGATGCTGCACATCGTCAACAACTTGGCCGTGCCGGTTTCGTGGACCGGGACGAAGAGCTATTCGCTGTTCGCGGGCGTCCAGGATGCGTTGATCCAGTGGTGGTACGGCCACAATGCGGTCGGTTTCTTCCTGACCGCGGGTTTCCTCGGGATCATGTACTATTTCATCCCCAAGCAGGCCGAGCGGCCGGTCTATTCGTACCGCCTCTCGATCGTGCATTTCTGGTCGCTGATCTTTCTCTACATCTGGGCCGGCCCCCACCATCTGCATTACACCGCGCTTCCCGACTGGGCGCAGTCGCTGGGCATGGTCTTCTCGGTGATGCTGTGGATGCCGTCCTGGGGCGGCATGATCAACGGCCTCATGACCTTGTCCGGCGCGTGGGACAAGCTGCGCACGGACCCCGTGCTGCGCTTCCTGGTCACCTCGGTCGGCTTCTACGGCATGAGCACGTTCGAAGGGCCGGTCATGTCGATCAAGCCCGTGAACGCCTTGTCGCACTATACGGACTGGACGATCGGACACGTGCACTCCGGCGCGCTCGGCTGGGTGGCGTTCGTGTCCTTCGGCGCGATGTATTTCCTGTTCCCGCGCTTGTGGGGCCGTAGCGCGCTTTATTCCGCGCGCCTCGTGGCCGTCCATTACTGGATCGCGACCATCGGCATCGTGCTCTACATCACCGCGATGTGGGTGTCGGGCATCATGCAAGGCCTGATGTGGCGCGCCTATGACGAGCTCGGCTTCCTGCAGTACTCCTTCGTCGAAACGGTCGAGGCGATGCATCCGTTCTACATCATCCGTGCGTTGGGCGGCGTGTTCTTCCTGGTCGGCGCTCTGATCATGGTCTTCAACCTGTGGCGCACCGTGCGCGGCGATGCGCCGGCGCGCGATGCCGTGCTCGCACCGGCGGAGTGACGGATATGTTCGGGATTCGCCACGAGCGCATCGAGAAGAACGTCATCCTGATGCTGGTGTTGACGTTGCTGACCGTTTCCATCGGCGGCATCGTCGAGATCGTTCCTTTGTTCACGATCGAGACCACGATCGAGAAGGTGGAGGGCATGCGGCCTTATTCGCCGCTCGAGCTCGCCGGGCGCAACATTTACATGCGGGAAGGTTGCTACAACTGCCACAGCCAGATGATCCGCCCCTTCCGCGACGAGGTGGAGCGCTACGGCCACTACAGCCTCGCCGCCGAAAGCATGTACGACCACCCCTTCCAGTGGGGATCGAAACGCACGGGCCCCGATCTGGCGCGGGTGGGCGGCAAGTATTCGAACGAATGGCATGTGGCGCATCTTGCCGATCCGCGGGGCGTCGTCCCCGAGTCCATCATGCCGTCCTATGGCTTTCTGGCCCGGAACGACCTGGTCATTCGCGACCTTCCCGCGCATCTGAAGGCATTGCGCGCAACGGGCGTTCCGTATTCGGACGAGATGGTCGCGAACGCGAAAGCGGATTTGGCCGCGCAGGCGACGGACGACACCGCGGATCTCTTGAAGCGCTATCCCAATGCGGCCGTGGGCGATTTCGACGGCGATCCCTCGCGCCTGACCGAAATGGACGCGCTGGTCGCCTATCTGCAGATGCTGGGCAGGCTGGTTGATTTCTCAGCCGAGCCGCCCGGCGGCATCAAACAATAGGAGCCCGATATGGATTGGGCATCGCTCTACGCGCACGCCAAGGCCTTGTGGGTCGTATGGTTCTTTCTTTTGTTCGTCTTCATCGTCGCCCGCGCGTACTGGCCGAGCCGCAAGGCGGACTTAGAGCGCCGGGGCCGCATTCCGTTCACCGAGGACTGATCGATGCCGACCAAGGGTGAAAAGGATCTGGTCACCGGGACCGAAACCACCGGTCACGAGTGGGACGGAATCCGCGAATTGGACACGCCATTGCCCAAATGGTGGTTGTACGTCTTCTACGTCACCATTTTTTGGGCGTTCGTCTATGTCGTCCTGTATCCCGCCATTCCCTGGGGCGGCAGTCACAGCAACGGCCTGCTAGGCTGGAACCAGCGCGGCGAATTCGCGGAAAAATGGGCCGCCGCCAAAGCCGAGCAGGCTGCGTATCAGGACAAGATCGCGGCTTCGCCATTGGCGGCGATCGAAGCCGATCCCCAACTTCTGGCATACGCCATGGCCGGCGGCCGCGCGGCGTTCGCCGACAATTGCGCGCCCTGCCACGGCGGCGGTGGAAGCGGACGGAAGGGCGGCTTTCCGACCCTGGCCGACGACGAATGGTTGTGGGGCGGCACGGCGGATCAGATTCAGAAGACGATCACCTACGGCATCCGCAACGCCAACGCCGAGTCCCGGCAATCGGCGATGCCGGCTTTCGGCGCGGATGGCGTGTTGAACCGGGCGCAGGTGAACGACGTGGCGGAATACGTCCTGTCCCTTTCGGGCGGATCACAGGACCGTGCCGCCGCCGCGCGGGGCGAGAAGATCTTCGCCGACAACTGCGCCGCCTGCCACGGCGCCGGCGGCAAGGGGAATTTGGAGATGGGCGCGCCCAATCTCGCCGACGGCATCTGGCTCTATGGCGGCTCCAAAGATCAGATCGTGGCCCAGATCTGGCGGCCTCGCATGGGTGTCATGCCCGCCTGGGAAGGCCGTCTCGATCCCGCCACGATCAAGATGCTGACCGTCTACGTCCACTCGCTGGGCGGCGGCCAGTAGCGCGCGTCATGGTCCCGCCATGAGCACGGCGCTCGACGAACGGCCGCCTGAGGCCGCGGCGGAGCATAATTCGCCCCTCTACGCCAACCGCGTGCGCGTCTATCCCAAGGCGGTGGCGGGGCGGTTCCGGCGGCTCAAGTGGATCGTCCTGATCATGGCCCTCGCGATCTACTACGTGCTGCCGTGGATCCGGTGGGACCGTGGACCCGATGGACCCCGCCAGGCCGTGCTGGCCGATATGGGGCACGCGCGATTCTATTTTTTCTGGATCGAGATCTGGCCGCAGGAGGTCTACTACCTGACCGGCCTTCTCCTTTTGGGCGCGCTCGGCATCTTCATGGCGTCCAGCCTGGTCGGGCGCGCCTGGTGCGGCTATGCGTGCCCCCAGACGGTGTGGACCGACCTTTTCATGTGGATCGAACGCCGGATCGAAGGTGATCGAAACCAGCGCATGAAACGCGACGCCGCGCGCCTCTCGCTCGACAAGGCGTGGCGCAAGGTCGCCAAGCACGCGGTTTGGCTGATCGTCGCCGCGGCGACCGGCGGTGCCTGGATCATGTACTTCATCGATGCGCCGACGGTCGTGCCCCAGATGATGCGGGGCGAAAGCTCGTTACAGACCTACTTCTTCTTCGGCCTGTTCACCGCCACGACCTATTTGCTGGCGGGCTGGGCGCGCGAGCAGGTTTGCACCTACATGTGTCCTTGGCCGCGCTTCCAATCCGCGATGCTCGATGAGGACAGCTTCATCGTCAGTTACCGCACCGATCGGGGCGAGCCGCGCGGCAAGCTGGGCAAGGCAGCGGGCGACTGCATCGATTGCCGCCAGTGCGTCGCCGTATGTCCCACGGGAATCGACATCCGCGACGGGCTTCAGATGGAGTGCATCGGCTGCGGCTTGTGCGCGGACGCTTGCGACGACGTGATGGGCAAGATCGATCGCCCGCTGGGGCTGATCGCCTATGACACCGAACGCAACAAGCGATCTCGCGCGGCCGGCATGCCGACTGCGGCGCGCCTGTTCCGGCCGCGTACGGTTCTCTACGGCGCGCTATTCGTGCTGATCGCCGGAATCATGCTGTGGTCGGTGGTGTTCCGCTCCACGCTTGATCTCAATGTGCTTCACGAACGCAGCCCGCTCTATGTCACTCTGTCCGACGGGCGGATCCGCAACGGCTACACGGTCAAGATTCTCAACATGACGCGGGAGACGCGCACGTTCTCGCTTGCGTTGCCGGGACAGCCGGCGGCCGAGATTCAAGTCGTCGGGCAAGAGGCGCGCGAGGGAGACGTCGTGGAATTGCAAGGTCGGCCCGACAGCGTGGCCACCTATCGGGTCTATGTCACGATGCCGCGCGAGATCAAGGACGGGACCGATATCGTCTTTGCAATCGCGGACAAGGCGCATTCCGACAAGGTGGCGATGAAAGAATCCGTTTTCCGGGCGCCGGTGCGATGATGGCAGCGAAAGGTCAAGGGCGTTTGACGGGGCGTGCGGTCGCCTTGATCGCCGTGGGCGCTTTCCTCGTCGTTATGATCGCCAACGGCGCATTGGTCGTGACCGCGTTCCGGTCTTGGACCGGCTTGGCGGTGTCTTCGCCCTACGAGCATGGGCTCCGCTTCAACCGCACGCTACAGGCGGCGCGGGAGCAGGCGGCTCTGGGATGGAAGGGACGCATCGCTTATGACGGAACACTTCTCTCTTTCGATCTCGCCGGACGCGATGGAATGCCGATCGATGGCGCCGAGGTAAAGGCGTGGATCAGCCGCCCCGTGGCGGCCGGCCATGATGTGAGCGTCGACCTTTCAGGTCAGGGTAAGGGGCGGTATGCGGCCCAAGTCCAAGCGCCCGCGTCTGGGCAATGGGACGTTCGCATCGACGCGCGGACAGCCGATGGGAGCTGGCACGCGACCACGCGGATGGTGGTGCCATGACGAACGCGGCGCTGGCCCAGCCTCCCGCGGGAGACGTGACCGCATTCGTGCGTGCGGATCGAAGCGGTGCACACACGATCGAGTTCTTGGTAGAGGGCATCCATTGCGGTGGCTGCATCGCGCGCATCGAGCGGGAACTGACGCGGCGCCCCGGGATCGTCGCAGCGCGGGTCAATCAGACCGCGCGGCGCCTCACCGTTCAGTGGCGGGGCGCCGCCGACGCCGCCAACGGGATTGCGGCCGCAGTCGAAGCACTGGGCTTTCCCGTGCATCCTTTCGATGCCGCGCGCGCCGAGGCCGTCGCCAACACCGCAGAGAGAGAGCTTCTTCGCTGCTTGGGCGTGGCCGGCTTCGGCTTCGCCAACGTCATGCTCCTGTCCGTCTCGGTATGGATGGGTGGTGAGATGGGGCCGGCCACCCACGCTCTGTTGCAATGGTTTTCAGCCGCGATCGGCCTGCCGGTCATCCTGTTTGCGGGCATGCCGTTCTTCCGCTCGGCCGCGTCCGCGTTGGCCCATCGCCGGGCCAACATGGATGTCCCGATCTCCATCGGCGTCGTGCTCACCGCCGCCATCAGCCTGTTCGAGACGGTGCGGAACGGCCCCCACATCTATTTCGATTCGGCGCTGGCTCTGTTGTTCTTTCTTCTGGTCGGACGCTACCTCGAGCGCCGCGCACGGGGCCACGCCTACGCGGCGGCGGAGCGGCTTCTGGCTCTCGGCGGCAGCAGCGTCACGGTTCTCGATGGCGATGGACGGGCAACAGTGCTCCCGCCCTCCGCCGTGACACCCGGCATGCGGGTGTTGGTGGCGTCTGGCGAGCGCGTGGCCGTCGACGGCCGCGTCTTGTCCGGCAAATCAGATTTCGACACCAGCCTGATCACCGGCGAGACGACACCGTCGCCTGCCCGTATCGGCGCGATGGTGTATGCGGGCACGTTGAATTTGGGCGGCGCCATCGAAATGACGGCAACCGCGGTTGGCGCAAACACGCTTCTGGCGGAGATCGCGCGGCTGATGGAATCGGCCCAGCAAGCCCGCTCGCGCTATGTCGCGTTGGCCGACCGCTTGGCCCGTATCTACGCGCCCGTGGTCCATATTCTGGCGCTTTTCACATTCCTCGGCTGGTGGCTCTGGGGCGGCGAATCCTGGCAGGCGGCGCTGGTCACGGCGGTCACCGTTCTCATCATCACTTGTCCATGCGCGCTCGCTTTGGCCGTACCCGTCGTCCAAGTCGTGGCCAGCGGACGGCTGTTCCGGGAAGGTGTCCTGCTCAAGAGCGCGACCGCGCTGGAACGGCTGGCGGACGTGGACACGATCGTGTTCGACAAGACCGGGACTCTCACTCTCGCCCAGCCGCGGCTGCGCACGGCGGAAATCCCGACAGACGATCTGCGTTTGGCGGCATCCATGGCCGCCGTATCGCGCCATCCGCTTGCACGCGGCCTTTTTGCGGCGTGTCCAGACGTGAAGGCAGCGTCCGGTGTCGTCGAATTGGCGGGCGAGGGGCTGTCGATGAATTCGGCAGATGGAATGATACGGCTCGGCAGCCGGCAGTTCTGCGGTGTCGGCGATGCGCCGCGCGCGGAGGGGCCGGAGATCTGGCTGGCCCGACGGGGTCGGCCGCCGGTCCGCTTTCCGTTCGAGGACGCGCTGCGTCCGGATGCCCCTGCCGTGATCGGCTCGCTCAAGCGGGCAGGCTATCGCGTTGAGCTGTTGTCCGGCGATCAGGAAGCCGCCGTCGCGGCCGCGGCGCATGCCGTGGGCATCGAAGATTGGCGCGCCGGTGTGACGCCGGCGGGAAAGCACGCGCGGCTCAAGGAGTTGGCCGCCGCTGGGCGGAAATCGCTCATGGTCGGCGACGGCCTGAACGATGCCCCCGCGCTCGCGGCTGCGCATGTCTCCCTCTCTCCAGGCACGGCTCCGGATCTCAGCCAGAACGCGGCCGACGCCGTGTTCCAGGGTGTCAAACTGCAGCCCATCCTGGAGATCCTCACCGTCGCGCGTCTTTCGCAGCGTCTGGTCCGGCGTAATTTCGCTCTGTCCCTTGCGTACAACGGCTTGTTCGTGCCGCTCGCCATCCTTGGCTTTGTCACGCCACTGATCGCGGCGGTGGCCATGTCGTCCTCGTCGATCCTGGTGACGCTGAACGCCCTGCGATTGCGGAGGGCGTCATGAACGTCTTGATCTATCTCATCCCGGCGGCGGTCGGATTGGGCCTTTTGGGGCTTGTCGCGTTTCTGTGGTCGCTCCGATCTGGCCAGTACGAGGATTTGGATGGCGCCGCGGAGCGCATTCTTCATGACGATGAGTCGCCGCCCGGCCGCTCAGCGCGCTCGTGAGGTTTGATCGAGCTTTTGGGAAAAAGGCGGATCGGGCTCGCGCAACCTAAAAAGTTGGCCGAAGTCGCCGCCGGCATTGATGGTCGCTACTGGTTCTCAAGGACCAGATTCTTGCCGCACAAATAGCCCCAAGTCATGAACGGACCGAGCGTCGAGCCATTGGCCAGGTTCCGCGTGCCGATGAAGTTCGCCATGGCGGTGCCCGCGCAGTAGAGGCCGGCGATGACCGAGCCGTCCTCGCGCAGGACCTGGCCACGCTCGTTCGTGCGCGGCCCGCCCTTGGTGCCGAGGATGCCGAGGAGAAAGCGCGAGGCGTAGAAGGGCGGCTTCTCGATCGTGCCGAGCGCGGCGTTGCCTTTCGTATCCGCCTTGAGCCGCAAATAGAAATGCTCGGTCGAGGTTTCGCCGCGGCCGAAATCGGCGTCCTTGCCCGCCAGGGCAAAGCGGTTGAACCGCTCGATGGTTTCCTCGAGCGCTGCGCTCGAAATCCCTGCTTTCTCGGCCAGTTCGGCGATCGTGTTCGCCTTGATCAGCTCGCCGCCCTTGGAGAGTTTGAAGGCGAAGCGGTTCTTCTCGGTGAATTGCGAATCGAAGATCCGCCAGGTGGGGAAGTGGTCGTGGCCGTGGATCGACAATGTGTAACTCAGATTGTTGCGGTCGCCTTCGTTGACGAAGCGCTTGCCGTCGCGGTTGACCAGGATGCAGTGCGCGAAGTCCAGAAGCCCGACCGGAAATGCATGCGGCTTGCCCTCGTATGTGGTGGTCGCGACGGGATAGATCGTGGCCTGGTCCATGCGCGCCATCTTGGCGCCGACCTTCATCGCCATGCGGTGCCCATCGCCCGTGTTCGTCCGCGGGCTGCCCAGCATGACGTGTTCGGCGGGAAAGAACTTTCCGAGCAGGTCCGGCGCCCACTCGAAGCCGCCCGTCGCGATCAACACGCCCTTTCTCGCGCGGAAGCGGCGGCGTTGTCCGTTGACCGTCGCTTCGACGCCGACGATCCGGCCGCGCGTGTCGCCGTCCTTATCAAGAATCAGTTCTTCCGCCCGCGCCTCGGTGATGATCTCGCAGCCATGGTCGAGGCAGCCTTTGAACAGCCCCGCCATCAATGCGCCGCCCAGCGCGATCCGGCGCGTGGCGATGCGGTAGAGGAGCTTCGGCCACATCTTCGCGACGGCTTTGACGGGGCTGCGCAGGACCGGGCCGAGGATCATCTCCTCATAGGTGAAGATCTGCGGACGGATGGATTTGCGCATCCGGTGCTTCCAGGGCCCCAGGATATTGAGGCTGAGAAGCTCGGTGCTGAGGGTGCGTCCTTGATCCTTTCCGCCGGGCTTTTCCGCATAGAGGTCCGGCTGGGGCATCATCTTGAAGCGGACCGGCGAATGCGCCTCGACGAAGCGCAACATGTCGGCCGCGTTGGCGACAAAGGTCTGCCACAGAGCCTCTTCCTCCTCCGCCCATCCCGGCGACGCCATGGACCGGATATAGGCCATCGCGTCGGCGTGCGAATCGGAGAGACCCGCTTTCATCATGTGGTGGTTGCAGGGAACCCAGGTCCCGGCACCCGACATGGCGGATGTGCCGCCCACGAGCGACGATTTTTCCAGGATGGTGACATGCGCGCCCTGGACCGAGGCGTAGAGCGCGGCCGCCAATCCGGCGCAGCCGGAGCCCAGGACGAGGATGTCGGTCTCGGCGTCGAAGGGCTGTGTCATCGAACGGTCTCCTTGCCGGGCAGACCGTAGAGATGTTCGACGGCCGCAGTGTAGGTCTTCACTTCTTCGGCGATGCGCTTCTCGTCCCAGCCCAGGATATCCGCGACCGCGCGCGCGGCATTCTCCGCGATGCCGACGGCTTTTGTCTCGGCGTAGTCCGCGCCCACCCTTCGCATCAGAAGATCGGCCAGGTGTGCCACCTGTTCGTTGCGCGCCGCGTGCCGCAGCCGTTCGACGGTGATCTCGGGATCGCTGTTCAACAGCGGCGTGCCGGAGTCCTGCTGCGGGCGCGGGATCGCGTAATCGAATGGGATAGGTTGCCCCGACGGTGTCAATCGCTCGCGGATCTTCGCGACGATCATCCGCCCGCTCTCGCGGTGGCTCGTGACCGACGCGCCGGTCAGCGCGAAAACGCCGTCCATTCCGTCATCGGACATATCGTGCAAAACGGAATGCATGACCCGCTTGCGTCCGGGCTGAACCTCGTTGGTCCAGGGCCGCACGCCGGCCCAGGTGCCGACGATATGGCGGCGCGTGATGCCGGCACCGGGGATCAGGCGGTTGACCTCGTCGAGCAGGAATTCAACTTCCTCCGCCGTCACGCGGATGTCGTCGATATCGCCGTCGAATTTCGTGTCGGTCGGGCCGAAATGATGGGTATGCCGCCACGGCACAAGATAGGCCGGCATGCCGTCGCTCATGATGTTGACCAGGCCGAAGCCGCGGCACGCATCGGGCAGCTTCAGCACGATATGGGCGCCCTTGGTGCCGATGACCCGGCTGCGTGCGCTGCCGTTCGCGAGCCCGTTCACGCGGTCGATCCAGGGTCCCGCGGTGTTGAGGATGAGCTTCGCTTCGAGCGCCGTTTCGCGGCCGCCTTCCGAGACCGCCAGCGACCACACGCCGTTGGTAAGACGCCGCAACCCGGTGACCGCGGCATAGTTCCGGACGGCGGCGCCCATACGGCGCGCATCCATCGCGTTGTCGACCGCCATGCGTTCCGGCCAATCGTGCCGGTACTCGCGGAACGTATGGATGGCGGTGAGCTTCGTCCGGTCGCGCAGATGGCGCAGAAGCGGGTGCTGCGACGCCTGCTCCAGCGACAATCGGCCGGGCGCGAGCGGGACGTCCTTGGGTCCGATCGCCTTTAGCACCGAAAGGGCCAGACCGACCTGCCAGGACGAGAACCGGTCGTCCGCATAGACGGGCAGAAAGCAGGTGAAGGGGAACACGCGCTCGGGAATCGAGGAAGCGAGCTCGCTGCGCATACGCATATAGCGGCGCGCGCTTTCGAGCGAGCGGATGAGGTTGCCGGGCCGCGCGAGGGTCTTCCAGAACGGCTCGCCGGTCTCGAGGAATCGAAGGCCGCAATGCAGCACGCGCGTCGAGCGGCTGGTGGCGCCGCAGCCGAAATCGCCTTTCTCCAGGAGGACGACGGAATAGCCCGCGGCCGCCAAATGCCGCGCGGCGCTGGTGCCGTTGATGCCGCCGCCGATGATCGCGACGTCGAACGGAGCTTCCCGGGAATTGTTCATTCCGTCCCCCGCGGGAACGATAGCCGAGTTTCCAGGCCCTTGCTAAGCCCGATACCCGCCGTCACTGTTTCCGGCGCGAACAACTGCGATGAGGTTGGAACGATGTCCCGCTACGGCGCGCTTCTGGCTCCCTTTCGCCTCAAGCACCTGACGCTCCGGAACCGAATCGTCAGCACGGCGCATGCGCCCGGCTATGCCGAGGACGGCATGCCCAAGGACCGTTACCAGCTCTATCACGCCGAGAAGGCCAAGGGCGGTCTGGCCCTCACGATGTTCGGCGGCTCATCGACCGTCTCGCCGGAATGTCCCGCCACCTTCGGCCAGATCGATGTCAGCGAAGACCGCATCATTCCCTACTTCCGCCAGTTCTCCGATCGCGTCCACGCCCATGGCGCGGCCCTGATCTGCCAGGTCGCGCATATGGGACGGCGGACGCGTTGGGATTCGGGCCCATGGCTCGTGCCGGTGGCGCCGTCGGTGGTGCGCGAGCCGGAGCACCGGTCTTATCCCAAGGCGATGGAGGATTGGGATTTCCGGCGTGTGCGCACGGATTTCGCGCAGGCCGCGCGCCGCTGCAAGGAAGGTGGGCTTGACGGCGTCGAACTATCCTTCTGGGCCCATCATCTGATCACGCAATTCTGGTCGCCCTCGGTCAACCGGCGCACGGACCGCTATGGCGGCTCGCTGGAAAATCGTCTGCGCTTCAGCTTGGAGGTGCTGGACGCGGTGCGCGCGGAAGTCGGCACCGATTACATTGTCGGCATCCGCATGCCGGGCGACGAGCTGCTGCGGAACGGCTTGAAGCCGGAGGAATGTCTCGAAATCGCGAACATCATGGCGGCCACCGGCAAGATCGACTTCATCAATGTCGGCGCCTGCCAGGCCCAGGATTGGCGCTCGCTGTCGATCCTGATGGCGAACATGTCCTTTCCGGTCGCGCCGTTCCTGCATCTGGCCAGCGCGATCAAGGCCGGCACCGGCGTTCCCGTCATCCATGCGCACCGCATGCCGGATGTCGACACGGCGCTGCGCGCGATCGCGGACGGACATCTCGACCTGGTCGGAATGACGCGGTCGCACATCGCCGATCCGCACCTTGTGCGGAAGTTGCAGGAAGGGCGGATGGACGATATCCGGCAATGCGTCGGTGCCAATTACTGCGTCGACCGGCTGGTCCATGCCCGCGATTCCCTGTGCATTCAGAATCCGTCGACGGGCAGAGAGCAGTCGATGCCGCATAGCATTGCGAAAGCATCGGACCGGAAGCGCGTGGTCGTTGTGGGCGGTGGGCCGGCGGGACTCGAGGCCGCGCGGGTCAGCGCCGAGCGCGGCCACGACGTCGTTCTGTTCGAGGCGGAAGCTGCCCTGGGCGGCCAGGTGAATCTGGCGGCGAAGGCGCCATGGCGCAGTTCCCTTGCCGGCGTCACGCGCTGGCTGGAAGGCCAAGTCCGCAAGCGAAGCATCGATCTCCGGTTGGGCGTCCAGGCGACCGACGCGATGGTGCGCGCCGAGAAGCCCGATTATGTCGTCATCGCCACGGGGGGCGTCGCGAACAAGGGCAGCTTCGAGGGCGAGGATCTGACAGTCAGCACCTGGGACATCTTGAACGGCCGCATCACGCCGGCCTCGAACGTGCTGGTCTTTGATTCCAACGGCGATCATCAGGGTCCGTCCTGCGCCGAGTTCCTGGCGAATGCCGGCTCGCAGGTCGAATACGTGTTCCCCGACCGCTATGCCGCGCCCGAGATCGGCGGGACGAACATGCCGGTCCATCTGAAGAATCTGTATAAAGCCAAGGTCATCTTCACCGCCGACCACTATCTCGACCGCGTCTACCGCGAGGGGAACCGCCTCGTCGCCGTCCTCCTGAACGACTACACGCAGGAAGAGGAAGAGCGCTTGGTCGACCAGGTGGTCTGCGAGAACGGCACCATGCCGCGGGACGAGCTGTATTTCGCGCTCAAGCCCCATTCCACGAATCTGGGCGAGATAGACCTGCGCGCCCTGCGCGACCACAAGCCGCAGTCCGTGGTGACGAACCCGCAAGGCGCGTTCGGGCTGGTGCGCATTGGCGATGCGGTCGCGAGCCGCAACATCCATGCGGCGATCTACGACGCCTTGCGCTACTGCAAGGATCTGTAAGCGCGCTTAGACGGAGCGGGTGAGCCCGCCGTCGAGCCGGACGCTCTGGCCGGTGATATAGCCGGCGGCTTCCGACAGGAGGAAGGCGACGACTTGCCCGGTCTCCTCCATGGTGCCGAAGCGGCGCAGCGGGATGCGTTCCTTGATCTCCTCGGCGAAGTCCCAATTGTCCATGAAGCCCGGCGAGACGTTGTTCATGCGGATGCCGTCGGGCCCGTAGCGGTCGGCGTAGAGCTTGGTAAAGCTGGCCAGCGCCGCGCGATAGACCGAGGACATCGGGTATTCCAGGCTGGGCTGCACCGACAGGTAGGAGGAGATGTTCACGATGGCGCCCGCGCGCTGGCGCTGCATGACCGGCGTCACCAGACGGCACAGCCGGACCACGGACATCAGGGAAAGATTGTGACTGTCATGCCAATCCTGATCCGGTAGATCGAGCAGTTCGCCGACGGAGGGGGCCTTGGCGTTATTTACCAAAGCGTCGATCCGGCCATGTTTCGAAAGCGTCACCTCGATCAGCCGCTCGAGATCCTTGGGCTCGGTCACCGAACCACGGACACCCAGGCCGCCGATTTCTTCGGCGAGACTCTCGGCCGAATGGGAGGGCGACATCAGAACCAATGTATAGTCCTGCTGACGCAACGCGCGGGCGACGCCGGCACCAATCCCCCGTCCGGCGCCGGTTACAATCGCGACCTTGTTCATATTTTCGTCCCAATGGCCTAAGTGTGGCGTTGGCAGACAATTATCCTCAATTGGTCACATCGTCTCTGTCCACGGCACCGTACACTCAGCCGCGTTTCGCAGCAAAAGGGGCCGCACGCGTGTTGAAGTGGTCTAAGGAACTGACGGATATCCAGGTGGCGCCCGCTCCGGCTGCGGCGCAAGTACGGACGGTTGCGTCGGATCTGGACGCCGCCTTAGCTGCGCCATGCCGCGCCCCGCAACAGGTGGAAGTCCGGGCCGTATCGTCGGACTGGGCGCAGGCATCGGCGCCAGCGTCAGGCATGCCACCGGTGCCGGTGAAATCCTTGTCGGACGACGTGGCGCAGGCCTTCGAGCCGTCCTCCAAGAAGGATGCTGCCTGAGCCGTTGTGCCGCCGGTGGCTGTTAGACGTTACAGCTAGAACAGCTAGAATCACGACAGTGTGCCCGGGGTGTCGGTCTTCGCTTCCTGATCACGAGTTGCGCGCCCTAGAGCATTATTGATCGGCGCGCGGACGCTTCTCCGGGACTTCGAGAAATACGGAACTTCGTGGCGGAGGGGGAAGTCTGCTGCGGACTATTCTCCGGCCCCAAAACAGGGATTTTTACAGGGAAAATTAGGCCCCAAAGCGTAGACTGGATTGATTGCCCATCAAAACATCCGACAAATAGCGCATATTTGTGCTTACCGGGCTAAGACCCCCTTTGAAAAAACAGGGAACGATTTTGCCCAAAACAGGGATATTCGTCCGAATAACAGGGAATAGGCGGGCGATTATCAGGGTAGTTCTCGACCGTAAAATTTGCCTCGGGCAGTTAATTACCCGACTACGAGGTCGACATGAGACTTATTAAACAAGCGATCGACGCGCTTCTAATTCTGCTCGGCATTAGAGAACCGCTGCCGACGCACGCAAGAGAGCGAGCGCAACCTGTTGTGGAGTTGAAGCAGTGGGATGGTCCTGGCCGCCCACCACCCCTCATGTGGAAGGGTTGCCACCCTCGGACTCGCCCCATTTTTAAGGCAGAGCTCACATGCCCAAATGGCCACGGCGTGTCTCTACGAGGTCATGCAATCAATGCTAGCGGAAAAGTTTCACCGAGTGTCGTGTGTCTTACACCCGGTTGCTCTTTTCACGAATTTGTTCGACTCGAGAAATGGTCTGCCGGCGCGATCTAAGTTAGGCGGCAGGGACCACGTCATCGGGGTTAGCTAAGTCGCCCGCATTTATGCACGTACCTTCTCTGTCGAACGCGTAAAGCTCCGAAATTTTTTCCCCGTCCCATACATAACGGTAGTGCACGGTCTGCAGAGTTTTATCAAGGACCTCGCCAGTCACGAGGGCAAGGCAAGTACCTGACGGGCGTTCGACCGGTTTGTACAAAATGCCTTGTGCACCCTCGGGTAATTTCGCACCAAGTGCTCGTCGTAGATTTAGCTCCCAGCCCGCAGGCGGCGGGCCTTCTACATTTCTAAGATCCCAAAAGTTGCCGGAGACGGGCGTACAGAGCATCCGCATTTCAAGACCGATGGGCGCTTGCTGCGTAGCTTCCATAAAGGATTGTCTTTTGCGTACAGACACGGCCAGAGCTGTTTGACGCTCAACGGCGACCTCGAGGCACGGCTTATCTTCGCCGAAAAAAATGCTGCCATCAGGATTGCCGTATGCGAATGGAGCCAAGTTCCAGTTTTGAAGACGCGGGTCGGATTTCGCGTCGACATTTTCTGCAGGATGAAGCCGTTTGAGAGACCGGATTCGGGGATTAGTGAGTTCCTCTATGACAAAGGCCTCTTTCTGAATGTCTTCAGAAATCAGGCCGTCATAGACGTTAATCGGTGGAAAGCGAGACGGGATGAGGCGAAACACCTCACCTTTCCATTTCACCACTGGAGCATTTTCAGGCGCCGCGCTGGGCATCAAGGTATCTCCTAACGCGGATGACACCTTCCATGCCCCCCAGCATTACATCGATGGCACTAGCACCGTCGAAATATCGATTCTTTTCTCGCACCCACGCTTCGCCTCTTTCGTCCTGAGGTAAAAGAATTCGAAGCGACTTCCAAATTCCCATCATGTGAGAGATGCGCTCTAGGGTGTCCGCGGGCACCGAGCCGCCATCCTTCTTCCACTTAAAAAATGTCGATCTACCAGGCGAGCCGAGCAGAGCGATCTGCTCCTCTGATGACAGGCGCCATTTGTCTGCTATCGCGAAAAATGTCGCCAATTCGGCTGGAATCCTTGTGGGCCCGGCGCCCGTGAGGGCGTCAGGTGCTTCTATCTGCATGCATTTCTCCCCATGCCAAAAGTGGACTTGACGAGGCACATCAGTCCAGATATAGACTAAGTCCACAACGGGACTCTAGCGGCCATTTTAGTCCGTTCGAAGCCCGGGTCAAGAGTCCGGCTGGTGGCCGGCGGAAAGGAAACGACAATGAATGCAACAGTGGAAGCCGGAAGTCGCACTACCAGCTACCCCGTCAACGGGGTCATCGTGGAGTTCGCGGATCATGTCATTACCGCCCGCGAAGCCCTGACGCGATCAGGCCATACGCCTGCGAGCGAGCACAAATTGATCCTGGTGCGCGACCAACGAACCCGGTTGATCGGGACCGACGACGAAATCGACCTGAAGAAGGAGAAGGGCGGTGCGCTGCGTGCGTTCCGATCCGACCGCAGCTACAGCTTCACGGTCGACGAAATCGGCCAGGTTTGGGGCAATTCGGAGATGGAAGTCGACGAATTTCTGTCGATCTGGCCGCCTCGCGGAGGGTTCACCTGGGTTCTGGAGCGCGATGCCGAGCCCGACACGGTCCTGGTTGCTGGCGGTGTTTTGTCTTTCGGCGAACAGGGCGTCGAGGACGTGGTGTCGCGCAAGGATGAGCATCCTAACAAGGTGAAGGTGATCGTAGTTACCACTGCCGGAACTTTTCCGGCTGAAGGCGCCAAGCGGTATCCGTCTTCTACGCGGATCGAGGAAGTGCTGGCAGATGCGGCGCGCAAGCTTCACATCACCGGAACGGAAACATGGGTCGTTACGTCTGCGGGCCAGGTCGTAAATCCGACTCAGACCTTCCAGCAGGCAGGCCTAACGGGTCTGGTGACGCTGGAGTGGGGTCCGCCCGAGGGCGGTGGCGGTGCTTAAGGCTCTCTCCCAAGGTGAGTTCGAACGTGATGTTGGGCGGATCGACTTGCGATCCGCCCAACGCATGGGCTGGGAAATCATCAGCTCAGGCTATCCCGTTCTCGACGTGATTTTTAAACACGCGAGCGCTTCGGCGCTGAGGCTGCGGCTCACCTGCGACGATTGGCCAGAGCTACCGCCGTCGATTGAGCTCCTGGCTGAATCGGGAGCTCACTTGAGCAACGTACCGCAGAACGCGAGTGGCGTATTCAATAATGGGCCACATCCGAGTACTGGCCGACCGTTCATCTGCATGCGCGGTGCAAGGGAGTATCACACGTACCCCAGCCACATCTCTGATGCATGGGACAATTATCGTGGAAAGCCGGGTTTGGATCTTGGTGGAATTTTGCTGCAGCTCTGGCGCGTTTGGAAACGGAGCGTCGGATGAAATCGATTTCGTGCACGCGCGAAGTGCTTCGAGAAACCATCTCAATTTTGCGGATGGGTGGTCAACGCGGAGAGGAACGAGTTGCGCTTTGGCTGTCGACGGCTGCTGTACGGAAGCCGGCGATAGTTACCGAAGTATATGAACCTGATCAGATCGCCGATTTCGACTATTTCCGGCTGCCACCCGGATCAATGCGCAGCCTAATGGCTCATCTTGGATCGACTCGCCGGCGGATTGTCGCTCAGATCCATACTCATCCTGGGAGGGCATTCCACTCCAAGGTCGATGACGAATGGGCGATCATTCGCCATGTCGGGGCGTTGTCTCTTGTGCTGCCGAGGTTTGCCGCCAAGACGACGCCCGAGAATTTTCTCGTCAAGGTGAAAACTTACGAGTACTCGCCCACGGGCAAATGGCAGCACCGACGAAATATCGGATCCAGTGGGCGGGTGGAGATCGTCACATGAGTTCCGCAGCGCAGCAAAACGCCATGATGCTTGCGTCTGTATTGGGGGTAGATGAAAGCACAGCGAGCGAGCTCTTAGACCGAACCGTTCTCGTAACCTGCGAGCCGGGTTGGAAATCCATATGGGCAAGGGAGGTGAAGGAACTCCTTGGCCGAACCATCAACGTCTCGGACGATTTGATAGATTCCAAACCCGATCTCGAACTGATTATCGGTGCGGTCCATCCCCGTTCGTGTGCGCCGCGACTCTTCGCAGATATTGGATCTCAGAGCGCGGTAATTTCGCTCGAGTATACGGACCGGCTTCGCGGAGAGGCGCACGGACTGTATGGCGCTGCAGCGGCGTGCGCCGCCGCCGCCGCCGCGTTACACATGGCAATTGGCGCCGCGGAGCTGCCTGTGGTGCGCTTGCCGTTACAACTCGATTTCGCGCAGCTCGGAGTTCCGCAGGGAGCATTGGAGCGACAAATAGAGTTGCGCGACGCTGTGATGGCCGGGGCAGGTGCCGTTGCCCACGGTTTTCTTTGGGCAGCGCGTCATCTGGATATTCGGGGAGAGCTGGCGATTACAGATCCCAAGGTCGTTCAGGCCGGCATCTTGAATCGCTGCCTATATCTCAACGCGGAGGATGTCGACCGAGATAAGGCAGTGGTAATCGCAAAGCGCGCTCAGCCCGACTTTCCGGCCCTACGGCTTCAGCCACATGTCACCGACTTCAAGGGTTACGTTAAAACGCTCGGCCGCCCGCCGGAGACGGTCTTCGTAACGGTTGATAGCCGCCGCGCCCGCCGGTCAATCCAATTGGAAGCTCCTCATCGCATCATCGATGCATCGACGACGGACGTGCGAGCCGTCGTTGTGCACTCGAATGTACTCCCAACCAATCAAGCGTGCCTTGCTTGCATTTATCGTCATGTGCCTGATGAAAATGCGCGGGAGCGAGCTATTGCGGAAGGCTTAGGTATCGAACTCAGCGATGTCGCTGCAGGCTTTATTAATGCCGAGGTAGCTCAGCGCATCGCTCGCGCGATTCCGGCGATCAAAGATCCTTCTACAATCGTTAACAAGTCATTCGACAGCCTGTTCCGTGCATTGTGTGCTCAACAGGCGCTTACCACGCCTGAAGGCCGCCAAGTACTGGCTCCATTCGCGTTCGTCTCCGCCTGGGCAGGAGTGCTAATGGCTGTTGAAATGCTGCGGTCAATCGAACGCATAGCCAGTACAAACTACTGGGCTATTGATCCGTGGAACGTTCCATTTTCCCGCGGCAGAACCCTTAGGCCTCGGCACCCTGAGTGTCAGTTTTGCTCAAAGCCCGAGGCCGAGCTGATTATCCGGGGGATCTGGGGCGCTCCAAGCGGTATCACGAGGTATGAGCAGAGCAGTCCGTAATACAGGGCGCAGATTTCGTACACGGTCAACGAAAGTACTTCGCCGAATGAGCGGCGGTGCTTCATCACAGGTCTTTACCGAAACTACTCATTGATCTTCGGATTGGCGTGTCGCGCCCGCGGGAACGTAATTCGGTTGAGCCGGCTTTCTTTGGGCAGCAAATTCTTTAAAGCTAATTAGAGGCGCTCGTGCTGGAGAAGACGTAGTTCGGCAATTACCCGCCTAAATTATGACGTCGTCTCTTCTGGTGCCGTAGTAGAGACGGTAGATCGCATGATCGAAACGATTTTCAGGTCGATTAATCACAGATACGAGCATTCTTAGCCATCTGAGTAGTGAAGACATGGTGTGGCACAGTTGGACTAAGGCAAGTGTCCGCTCAAGCGCGTATGTCTGCGTCGCAGCTTCGTTAACAAGCCAGGCGTCGGAATAGCGCTGGCGACGCCGAACAAAGGGATTGCCGTAAGGTGTGCGCTTAGAAATGAAAATCTATAATGAGTCCGATAACTACGGATAATTTGATTAAATCCCGTATTGTCGGCAGCCTTATAAAAATCGCGCTCGTGACAGATTTATAGAGGCCAAAAAAAATAGAAGCTAGCCGGTAGGTCAGGGAGGGCCATGATGCGAACACCAGCTGACATCCTCGATCCTCGTCACTATGACCGCGTTAGAGTGCCTGCCCAAGAGGCAGAAACTCTACCCCCCTGGTGCTACACATCCAAGGAATGGTTCGACTTGGAGGTCGAACACATTTTCATGAAGTCATGGAACTTCATCGGGCGTGTAGATCGAGTGCCAAATCCCGGCGACTTCATCACGCTGACTTACACCGGCTCTCCGGTAATCGTAGTTCGAGATCGAGACAACGTAATCCGAGCATTTGCCAACACATGCCGCCATCGAGGCGCGGTGCTGTTGGAAGGGAGTGGCAATTGTCGCTCAGCGATCAAATGTTCCTACCACAGTTGGATCTATGGCTTGGATGGAGCACTGAAAGGTGCTCCTGACATGGATAACGTGAAAGGGTTTGATAAAGCAAATTATGGTCTTGTTCCCATCCGACTCGAAGTTTGGGGCGGGTTTATGTTTATCAATTTCGATAAGAACGCCCCAAGCCTGAAGGAATGGGCTGGGCCGATGTACGACGAGATCATGCCTTATGACCCGAACAACCTCGTCTGTACGCGGCGGGTGGAGTTCGAGTTGGCATGCAACTGGAAGCTGTACGTCGAAAACTTTTGCGATTTTGGTCACGAGAAAACAGTTCACAAAAACTCGTTGCTTAAATTGCTGGAGGCATATGACCGGCCCTATTACGACCTTGAGCTCGGACACGGCCAAGGCCTGACGATGTTCGCAACGCATGCGGGCACAAGGCAATTGCTGGACGGCGTCGAGAAAGCCAAGGGATTTGACCCGATTCCGACCCTATCTGGACGAACAGTTCGCGGCAGCTATTACCCGGTCATCATGCCGCTGGCTTGTTGGGGCTTTTGCATCGATAGCGCCTGGGCGCTTGAAATGTATCCTCTGGGGCCAGATCGGATGACCCTCGTTCTCAATCAGTGTTTTCATAAAGATGCCGTCCAGCGACCGGACTTTGCGCAAATAGCTCAGCCTTATTACGATCGGATGGATATGGCTGTGCCTGAAGACAACGCGATTAATGAGCTTGTGCAGCGTGGACTTTCGTCCCCACAAGCTTCGCCCGGGCGTATTGGCGATTTGGAAGTTGCGATCACCTATCTGAACACATGGTATTTGGATCGGGTCCTCGGACCGGCTACTCAGCCTGCAGCCAAGAAGTCTGGAATCGCGGCCTGAGTAGCCAAGGCCCTAAAATTTCTCTTGTACTGACGGTTCGACCTATCTGAATGTCCGGCGCGGGTCAGCATGCCTAGCACCAGGCAGTTGGCACGCGACGCGCCATTCATGGCAGTGCTCTCTCTAGGCCGAATCCTGATGCCTCATGATCTACCAGTGGTTTACCGTTCATCGGTTATTGATGAATGGACCACCCCCGCCGGCTTCTTCAAACCTGGGTACCACGCTGTGGCATTTGATTTGGCCATGGCTGATTTCACAGCCCTGCTGGGCTGTGGTTATGACGATATCGAACGAACCGGAAATTCAGTCTTCATGATTGGAACACATGTGCGGTTCTGGGGCCACGCACACAGGGGGGATAACATCGACATTGCCGTCCGGATGCTGGATCACGATGCCAAGCGGATGCAGAGCATTGCATACATGTTTTGCGGCGGTGAAAAACTGATCGCGACCGGTGAATTCAAAATGATTCACGTGGACATGAAAATTCGGCGGTCTTCAGAATTTCCGTTGGCACTCCGAAACAAAATTTCGCAGCTGAAGTCAGAGCACGACCAGATTGACTGGCCGCCGGTTCGCGACCACACGGAGATGTAAAAGAAAAAGGGAGCCCCGAGGGGCTCCCTTAGCCGGTTGACCTACTTAGCCGGATAGATCTTTTTAGGATTCTTTCCGATGTCGAATGAAGCCGGGTCTGCTGAAACGAATTCGTAGACCGCGAACTTGAACTTGCCGCACTGGCCATGTGCGTCGCATTTGATCGGGCCGCTCATGCCCTCGAACTCCGGAGCGTTGAAGACCGCATCTCGCAATGCCTTCCGGCCGATGTAGGTATTGCCGTCCTTGTCCTTCACCGCGACTTTCTCGATTGCCATGACGAGCAGCTTTGCCGCGTCATATGCCTGTGCATGGTACCCCTGGATAGGCTCCTCACCGAACATGGCCTTATAGTCAGCGACAAGCTTGGGGTAATCCTTACCAAGAGCTTCCTTGGAAACGTCAGGGTAGGTAATGCGGAAGCCCTTAACGGCTTCGCCTGCAGCGGTGATGATGTCCTTCGTCATCATCGCGCCGCCACCAATGATGTTTTTCGTAAGACCTGCGGTATCCTTCGCCTGTCGCGTGATTTGGCCGCCGGCCGCTACGAAGACGGGATAATAAAGGACGTCGGGTTTGGCCGTGGCAATACGCGTCAGAACTGGGCGCATATCGACATCATTCGGAGCGATCGCTTCTGCGGAAACGACCTTTCCGCCGAGCTTTTCAAAATTTGTCTTAAATTCAGCGACCAGCTGCTGAGCATACGGGCTTCCATCGTGGATGGTGGCTGCAGTCTTCCAGCCTTGGACGGTGTACATCCAGTTGGCGTCGCCTTTCGCTTGCTCCGCGTCGCTAAACACCGTGCGCGCAAACCCGGCAAACTCTGGGCTACGCTCTGGAGACGTTAAGCGGGGTGCCGTGCAGGCTGTGCAGATGTCGACGATGCCTTGCTTCCACAAAATCGGAGCGGCAGCGGTAGATGCAGAAGAACAAGCTGATCCGAGCGCTCCGACGAGCTGCTGATTAGCAGCAAGCTTCGTGCCTGCGGTCTGGCCACCTTCGGCGTTACATTGGTCGTCTTCCACGACGAATTTGATCGGGTGACCGACAACCTTATTGCCGATTTGTTTGAAGTAGACTTCGGCCGCGCGCTTGGAATCGAGACCAAGGGCGGTGTCTGCTCCAGAAAGGACCCAAAAGCCGCCAAGAACGATCGGAGCTCCCTTATTGATCTTAACGACGCCAATAGGATCGTTCACAGGACCGACTTGGACGGCTTGAGCTGGCACAGCAATAAGAGTTGTTGCTACTGCCAACGCGCCGATCACATTTGTAAATTTAGTTAAGCGCATTTCCCGACCTCCCCGAAAATAGGCGTTTTGCGTCGGAGCTTGCCTTTACGGTGATGTAAAGATTCGCTACCGCGCCGCTTTTTATAGTGAAAGGCGGCATACCCGCACATCCGTGAAGTCTTTTAATGCGGGTCATTAGTCTAATTTGGCGCAGCTTATGCTGCGCCCCTTCCGCGGAGGATTAGGTGGTCGGACGGCGCTTGACCAATTCAACTGACGTCATGATCAGGACAACCTGCCCACACTGATTCTTTGCCCGCAGCTCACTTTTAACGATGCCGTGCAGTGGCCGCGATGACGAGTCGCGCTTCTCGGTAACGATGACTTCGGCCCGCAGGGCATCCCCGCCGCGCACCGGCGATGGCCATTTTACTGTCTCCAAACCGAGGCCAACTTCGAAACCGTCGCCAAAAATTCCTGACGCGACATGTAACTGGAATGCTAACGCCAACGTATGGGACCCGCTCGCTATAACGCCTCCGAATTTACCAGCCTCAGCTGAATTGGGATCCGCGTGAACCGGCTGAGGATCAAAAACTTTTGCAAAGGAAACAATGTCGTCTTCGGTCAGAGACACGGGCCCTGATGAAAATGCATCACCTACGTTAAGATCCTCAAAATAGTTTCCATTCATCGCGCGTCTCGATAGCGTTCTCGTGCAGTCAATGTCGCGGCGAAACTCTGTAGATCGCGACATTAGGAATACGAATGATTAGCGCAATTCATAACTCATATTAATAATGGTCATTTGCGCGCCCATCCACTGATCGACATTGTCACACTCCGACCGGTTTAAGCGAGACGTGCAAGACGATGAGCCCCCATTCCAGTTCCATTGACGCTGTAACCCGGCGACAGTTGCTGGATAACCTGGATCGATTCATCCGGGAATCATTGTCTCCGCGCGCGCCATCGATCGATGAAACCGCAGAATTCCCACGTGATCTGTACCAAGCGGTTGCGGATCTCGGGCTTCTCGGAGTCTGGATGCCCGAACAATATGGAGGCTCCGGTCCCGACCTCGTCACCCCGTTACTTGTCTCCGAACGCCTGGCCCGAGCCAGTGTCGCTTTTTCGATAACGGTCTCGAACTGTGGAGATTGCGTAGCTCCTATCCTTAGGGGCGGCAGTGACTGGGCTAAACAGGCTTATTTGCCGCAAATTGCGTCCGGTAAACTCATCCCATGCTTTTGCTTATCAGAGCCCAGTGGTGGTTCCGATGTAGCAGCTATGAAGTCAACAGCCGTTCGAAACGGAGACCAATACGTCATTACCGGCCATAAAATGTGGATCACGAGCGCGCCTGTGGCGGATGTGTTCGTCGTATTCGCAAAAACTGACCCACAAGCAGGGCACAAAGGGATAACAGGCTTCGTCGTTGAGAGAGACGCTAAGGGCCTTTCTATAGGAAAGGCTGAAGCGCTCGTAGGTCTCCGGGGAAGCCCGACGGCGGAAGTCAAATTCGACGAAGTGCGGGTTTCTGTGCGCAATCGCCTGGGTGAAGAGGGTGAAGGCTTTAAGATCGCGATGAGTACCCTTGATGAGTCGCGATTGAATATTGCGGCGGTATCGCTCGGTGCGGCGACCGCGGCCGTCGAAACCGCCGTTGAGTACGCGCGAACGCGTATTCAATTCGGCAAGCCGATTATTGAACATCAGGGTCTGCAATTCATCCTGAGTGATCTGGTTACTGCTCTGGCGGGCGCCAGAGCACTTTGGGAAAAGGCGGTGACGGTCCTCGCGCAGGGCGCTTCTCGAAAAGCCGGTGTATATGCGGCGATGGCCAAGCTTGTGGCTTCCGATCTTTCGATGAAAGCGGCAGTCGATGCGGCCCAAGTGCTCGGTGCGTATGGGCTCTCCCGAAGCTACCCCGTTGAGCGACTTCTTCGGGATTGTAAGGCTCTGCAGATATTCGAAGGCTCCAACGAAATTCAAAAATGGCTGATTGGTCGTCAACTTCAAAAATCCGGACTGGATTTGGAAGAGATCGATCAGATCGACGTCACCCATGACTGAAAAGCGAATCCATGACGCCAAGTTTGAAACGGCGTCGGCGTCGGAAGTACAGACCTATCAATTATCGCAGCTAACTGCGTTGCTCGAGACAACGAACGCTCGGAACCCCTTTTTCAAGGAGCATTGGAGAAGGGCGGGAGTGGATCCGCTAAAGGTTAGATCCCTCGAAGAGTTTTCTAAGCGCATTCCTCTCGTCGAGAAATCGGACTTTATCAGAGACCAAGAGAATGCGCCGCCTTATGGCTTGCGCCATCGTCATGTCCTGTCTCTCGGCGTACCGCTGGTAACGATGACGAGCAGCGGTACGTCTGGATTCGGCGTCGAGATCCATCTCCAAACCAATGAGGATATGGCGAACCATAGCCGTATGAACGCCTACTATTTCCGTTGGGCGGGTTTGGCACAGGCTGATACAGCTTTGCTCACAATGCATATCTCGATGCTCGCCGGTGGACGGTGCGAGTATCACGCGGCTGTCGATTACGGACTAAGCGTGTACCCGGCCGCCATGTATGACACGCAGCGAAGAATCGATCTCATTAAGCGATTTAAGCCGAAGGCTTTGCTAGGCACGAGTTCGTACTTTGGACATCTAGCAGCGAGTGCGAAAGGCGATCTCCACGATCTTGGCATCGAGGTTTTACTTACGGGCGCCGAGGCGACCAGTGTGCCCTGGTTCCAGAGACTCGAAGCGCAATTTGGGGCAAAGGCATTCGATCGCTATGGGCTTTCCCCGATGGCGACCGATCACATGTTCACGTGCGAAAGGGGAATTGGAACGCCAGGCAATCCTGGTGTGCTGCACAATATTGACCCTTTCGTCATGATGGAGGTCATCGATCCATCAACGGGAGAGCATGTGGAGGACGGTCAGGCGGGGGAGTTGGTGTTCACGAGCCTCTATCGCCACGACACACCAATGATTCGATGCCGGACCCGGGATCGGGGGATCTACAGAGCGCCAGGCAGTTGCGCTTGTGGGCGGCCATTCGCCGGGATCGAAATCGGCTCCATAGGCCGTCTGGACGATATGAAGAAAATCAAAGGCATCAATGTTTGGCCGCAAGCGGTGGAAGACCTGATCTTCGCCCATGAACTTGTGGACGAATATCAGGTGCAATTAACGACGGCAGAGGGCGCAGGGGACGTTGCAACGTTGCGAGTCTTGCCGCGAGCTGCCCTCAACGCTGTCCAAAAATCATCGATCATCGAAGAGCTTACGTCCGCGGTTCGAAACAAAATCGGCATCGGCTTTGTCGTTGAAGTTGTGGATGCCGGCGCGTTCGGCCGCAGCGAATACAAAGCGCGGCGATGGATCGACAATCGAGATCATGTAACAAGCTAAGTAGTTGGAGAAGAGTATGGGCAAGCCAATTGACGTTCTCGGTCACCTTTTCACGCCGGATTCCATCCAAAAACACTTCCTCGAAGACGAAGAAGAACTGGCAGTTTTCGAAAATGTTGGCCGTGCAAATACACTTCGCGGCTACACGGTTGATGAGTTCCGCACCTATGCCGACGAGGTAGGGCTGGGGAAAGTCCAGGTTGCGGCTTTTTATGGCTGGAGCTTCCGAAATCAGCGCCCTTACCTGCGCGTCACTCCCGAGGAAGTCTACGAGGTGTCGCGCCAGCTTCCAGGCCGCGTATATGGGCTGTTCGGCGTGAATCCTTTTGATGCTCTGAAAGGCGTAAAGCATTTCGAAAAATCGGTGAAAGAGTATGGCTTCGTCGGGCTTCACGTTCATCCGCACGGCTTCGACCTCGGCCCGGATCACGCTTACTACTTTCCGTACTATGTGAAATGCGTGGAACTGGGTGTTCCAGCCGTCTTTTCGATGGGCCACACGCTCGACTTTATGCCGATCGAAAATGGCCGACCGGCGCGCTTGGACAAGATCGCCCTTTATTTTCCAGAGCTGACAATCGTGTGCACGCATACCGGTTGGCCTTGGGTTGAAGAAGCGATTGCCCTGGCTTCCAAGCACCCAAACGTCTACCTCGGCACATCCGCTTATGCGCCGAAATACTGGAAGCCCGAGATGGTTCGCTTCATCAACTCTTGGGGCCAGGACAAGGTGCTATGGGGATCAGATTTCCCTCTGGTGAAGCACCCCGAATCGCTGAAACAGGTTGAGGAGCTCAATCTTCGGGAATCCGCGAAGGAAAAGCTTCTTTGGAAGAACGCTGAAAAGCTATTCCGATATGAAAAATAACCAGGTTCGCATGACCAGCTGGATAGAGGGACATGGCGACGAACGGCATAGAGCTTGAGATCAACGGTCGCGTTGCAACCCTGACCATCTTGAGGGAGCAGCGACGCAACTCGCTGGACAATCCCGCGCTTGAGCAGATGCTCAAGCACCTGGACGAAGTTCGTCGCAGCGGCGTCAGTGTCCTGATCGTGTCAGGAGAGGGGGTAAAGGCGTTTTGCGCCGGCTCTGACTTGAAGGCATTGGCCGCATATTCTGAAGAGGACGCAAGGCGACACACGCAACTTTTTCAGGATGTCATGGAGCGCGTGGATGAATTGCCGTGCGCCACCATAGCAGCGATCGAGGGGTTCTGCCTCGGTGGAGGTTTGGAGTTAGCCCTGTGCTGCGATTATAGGATTGCGAGCTCAGAATCTTTCTTCGGCTTTCCCGAAATCACGGTTGGCGCATTGCCGACCGGGGGAGGCACGGTGCGTGCACCGCGGGCGATTGGGTTCACACGTGCGCGTGAAATGCTCGTCTTTGGTGGAAGGCTGGCAGCGGACAAAGCTTTGAACTGGGGTCTGATCAGCGAGATCGTGAACGCTGGGAGTACGCGAGAAAGCGCTCTCGCGATGGCTCGGCCGTATGCTGAAAAGGTCGATCCGATCTCTGTGGCGCTCCTCAAGCATATCCTCGTTGGTGGCTATGGAACCTCGACTAGGGCCGGCCACACGCTTGCATACCTGGCCGATTTTGCCCTCGTACAGCGAGAATCTTTTAAGGCTGGTGTTTCCGACTTTTCCGCCAAAAAGAAGGCGGACTGATCAGGCGCAACCGAGTAGGGAGTTGTTCGAATGTCTAAAGGTCGTGTGGCGCTCATCACGGGCGCCGGTGGTGGCATGGGGATCGCTACGGTCACCCGGTTTGCGAAGGAAGGCTATCGGATCGCTGCCGTTGATCTAAATGCTGCTGGCCTCAAGGAAGCTGCGGGTCATGCTGGCGGCGCTGAAGTCCGGTCATACACCGGAGATCTTTCCAACCAAGAAACTGTTCGCGACATTGTACGAAAGATTGAAGGTGACTTTGGTCAAGTCGATGCTTTGGTGAACCTCGTTGGCTGGACTCAAACTAGCCGGTTTGTTGATGAAGACAATTCGTACTGGACGAAAATTATCGGCGTTAACTTTCTTTCCGCCATCTATGCGACGCACGCCGTGGTACCCGGAATGATCGAAAGAAAGAGTGGAAAAATCGTCTACGTCACGTCAGATGCAGGTCGCGTAGGACAAAGCGGAGAGGCGGTTTACGCGGGAATGAAGGGGGGCGTGATTGCCTTTGCGAAAAGCATTGCTCGCGAGCTATCCCGCTATAACATCAATGTTAATTGCACCGCTCCGGGCCCAACGGACACACCTCTCGAGCACGATCAAGACCCCGAAATCGTTCAACGCATCATCAAAAAAATTCCCTTCCGGCGCTGGGCGAAGCCTGAGGAACAGGCGGCCGCTATGGCGTTCCTGTGCTCTACAGACGCTGATTACATTACGGGGCAGGTGCTCAGTGTAAGTGGCGGTCTTACGATGTCGTGATGTGGCCATGGGGGCATCGAGCAGTCTTTCCGGTATACGCGCTCTAGATCTTTCGCAGTTCACGCCGGGTCCGTACGCGTCACTGATGCTCGCGGATTTCGGCGCTGATGTGCTCAAGATCGAGCCGCCGTCAGGTGACCCCCAACGGTCCGACGGGCCGATCGATTCCGACGGCATTGCCGCGTCGTATAAGGTGATCAACCGGGGTAAGCGCGTTTTAAAGCTCGATTTGAAGTCGGATGAGGGTCGCGCTTCTTTCTCAAAGCTGGTCCAGCGCGCCGATATCCTCTTGGAGTCTTTTCGGCCGGGGGTTCTCGATCGGCTAGGATTCGGCCGAAAGGAGCTTGAGGCGTTAAACCCGCGCCTTATTCACTGCGCCCTGTCAGGTTGGGGCCAGACTGGGCCTTATCGCCTGCGGCCCGGCCATGATCTCAACTATATGGCTCTGGGCGGTGGCCTCATTGCCTCCGGCAGTGAAGATACGCCGGTCATGACTACACCACCGGTTGCTGACTTCGCCGGTAGTCTCTTATCCGTGACCTCGATTCTTGCGGCGCTCCATCAACGCGAGCGGGTCGGAGTTGGCTGCTTTATAGATGTTGCCTTGGCCGAATCCGTACTTGCTTGGCTAAGTATTGACCTCACAAACAACAAGCGGCCGGGTTCTGAACTACGCCGAGCGCGAAGCGCCTACAATGGGGGCCTGGCTTGCTACCAGATCTACCGAACTGCAGACGATCGGTTTCTCACACTCGGTATAATTGAAGAAAAGTTTTGGCGGAATTTCTGCGATGCGATGGGCCGGCAAGACTGGTTGCCGCGTCAATGGGAGCCGATCCCTCAACACAAACTCATCTCGGAGCTTGCGGAAGCGTTTCAGGAAAAGCCGCTCAGCGAGTGGGAAAAGTTGCTCGACTCCGTCGAGACTTGTTTCCACTCAGTGGTCAACTTGGAGGAGCTTGCTGGGAATCCACAAATCGCAGCCCGTCAGCTGCTTTTTGAAAGCAAAGGCGGCGATCCGTTTTCCGAAATCCTCCTACCGGTGTGCTTTAACGGTGAGTCGCCATCACCAAGATCGGCGCTTCGCGAAATAACGGTTTCTGACGCGATCGCCGCTTGGGAGCTTCGACCGCGATGACGTTACTTCCATTGTTGCCGCTGGAGCACCGGACAGTTCCCGACTTGCTCGAACATTCGCGGGCTTTTGGAGATGATCGTCCCTTTTTTACCGATGCGGCAACAAACTCCACGATTACATATGGAGAAGCCCTGAAGCTGATAGCCGGCTGTGCGCAAAAACTTTCTTCGCGTTTCAAGTCTGGTTCTACCGTAGCGACCATTCTATCAAACCGGCCCGAAGCGCTGATTTTGCGGATGGCATTGTCCTGCGCCGGCCTCACGGAGGCAGCGATTAATGGCGAGCATCGCGGCACCGTTCTAAAGGGAATGCTAGAAATCGCTGCTCCAGTCGCCATCTTCGTAGAAGAGAAATTTCGGACAGCGGTCGATGAAAGTGGCTATCCCCTGGGCGAGGTGCAATGCATCGGAGAATCTGAACTGATAAAACTGTGTCAGTTCGCCGTGCCATGGGAAGAGCGACCCAAGATCGAAGTGCGTCCGAGCGATCCATGTCGGATCATTTTTACCTCCGGAACCTCGGGCATTTCTAAGGGAGCGGAGCTCTCACATGCGTATGAGGTATTCACCGGCTTGTGCTATGCCCAGCGCGTTGGGCTAAAGCCTACCGACCGTTGGTACTTCGTAACGCCGTATTTCCATATTGACGGAATTCTCAGCGTGGCCGCGGTGCTACACGGTGGTGGCGTTTTCATCATGGCCCGTCGATTCTCGGCCTCTCGCTATTGGGAAGAGGCAATAGCAACGGGCGCCACCGTAATCATCTACGTCGGGTCCATTCTGGCAATCCTGAAGAAGCGCGGCGATCCAACTACCGGCCATTCGGTCCGAATTGCTGTAGGCGTGGGAGGGACACCGGGTCTTCGGAACTGGCTAGAAGACGAGCATGGCATACCTATGCTCGAGATATATGGGCTAACGGAGTGTGCGGCTGCGGCGATCGACGATCACTCCAATCGAAGGTCTGGATCTTGCGGCCGACCGCTGAAGGGGTACGAAATCGCGATTCTAGATGAGCTCGATCGGCCATTGGCGCCCGGCAAACGAGGCCAAATTGCCATCCGTCCGACAGAACCGTTGGCTCTGTTCTCGGGATACCGTAGTCATCCAAAGGCCAGCCTCTCTGTCTTCGGCAACTTGTGGTTTCACACCGGAGATAGAGGATCAGTCGATAAGGATGGGTATATTTTTTACCACGGACGCATGAAGGATGTGATTCGGCACCGAGATGAAAACGTCTCAGCGGAGGAGTTGGAAGCTATCGTCGATACACACCCATCGGTGTTGATTTCCGCAGCCGTTGGCGTCGCTTCGGAGCTTGGTGATGAGGACATCCTTTTGTACGTGCAGCCAAAAGCGGAGGTGAAGTTCGATCCTTCGGCTTTGTGTTCCTATTTGGCGCAAAAGGTTGCCCCGTTCATGATGCCAACGTTCATCCAGGTGATCGGAACCATGCCGCTAACACCGACGGAAAAGGTCGCAAAAACGCTCTTGGCGCGGACGGTCGATACGAGTGCCTGGAAGCGATAAAAAAAAGGGAGCCATCGTCTGATGGCTCCCCAAAGCGGATGGTAACCGGAGGAGTAGTCACAAGATCGTACTCAAGGAAGCACTCGACGAATCTGGATCAGCATTCGTGATGGCGCAATTTAATCAATTTCATGGTGGGCATAAGCGTACGTAATCTGGGCTCTGCGTAGAGAGGTTCGTCAACGTCCATGCGAAAAGAGCTTCCTCCGCTTACCGCTTTACGAAGCTTTGAAGCCGTTGGCCGGCATCTAAGCTTCACGAAGGCTGCGGATGAGCTTTCCGTAACGCAAGCCGCAATCAGCCATCAGATTCGCACGATCGAAGACTTTTTAGGCGTGAAACTCTTTGAACGGCATGGTCGCGGCGTCCTTTTGACGCCAAACGGCAACGCATTGCTGTCTTTAACATCGGAATGCTTTGATAAAATTGCGCACCTTGCGCACGAGATTGGGCAATCAAAATCGACCCGCAGACTGAATATAACTGTTACGCCCTTTTTCTCCGGAAAGTGGTTGGTACCGCGCTTAACGGAGTTTTCCGCGCTGCATCCGGACTTTGAGCTTAAGCTGCACCACAGCTTTGCTATTCCTGCTGGCGGCAAGTTGGATTCGGACCTCACGATTTACTTTGGTGAGGGACAGTGGCCGGGGACTGTCTCAGATGCGTTGTTCAGCGCAAACATCGTACCTCTCTGCAGTCCCCGGCTTTTGAAAGGCAAGTTTCCACTGACGTCGATAGAAAATCTCGGCAAGCACACCTTGATCCACGAATTTAACCATAATTGGTGGACGCAGTGGCTTGCGCAATCCGGGACCAAAGGCGTCAATCCTCGAAAAGGCCCCGTGGTAGATGATCCAAACGTTCTTGTAGATACGGCTGTGGCGGGGCAAGGCGTGATCCTCGG
This sequence comes from Alphaproteobacteria bacterium, assembly GCA_050180485.1. Taxonomy (GTDB): domain Bacteria; phylum Pseudomonadota; class Alphaproteobacteria; order CADEGL01; family CADEGL01; genus CADEGL01. Next base: position 169,798 of record JBFXED010000001.1, read on the forward strand.
CCCTCCAGACTTTCTCGCTGACTATATTGCCGCAGGTAGGTTGGTGGCGCCGTTTGGAGCTAAGCCGCAGATCAACATCGATTATTTCTTAGTTTACGAACCTTCAGCTCTGGCGAACGCCAATGTGCGACTGTTTCGCGAATGGGTGATTCACCAAGCCAAAATGTACGGAAAGCGTAAGCCGCTTCAAACAATCATTCGTGCAGGTAAGCGCCTACGCGCGTAGAGCTTGTTGGCGCGCTTGCATTATTGCTTTCAGCTTGACCTGGAAGTCTGAAGTCCCAACGTAATGGCTGAGAGCTTTAATATCGCTCTCGAACATGCTTTGTGAACGTGAGAAGAAATTACGAGAACGCGAACTTTTAATTTCGGCGGCTCCGCAATCCCAATTGTCCAAAACTTCGGCCACGACACTACGAAGTTCCTTCTCCAAGTCCGCGCCAGGCCCAAGTGCCCGAATAAGGCCCACGCTGTCCATTTCGGACGCCGTTATGCGCTCGCCTGAAACGGCTATGTCCATCAGACGATGCGCGCCCAGCGCCTTCGATAGCTCGGTGGATGCCATTCCGATTAGTGGCATTCCAGTCGACTTGCAGCCGAGATCGAATGTGGCGTCATCGAGCGCGATGCAGATATCCGCGGACAACAAGAGTGGAATGCCGGCTCCTGAGGTCATCCCGTGAGCCGCAATAACAACCGGCTTGTTTACGCGTCGGAATGTGTGAACCGCTTCCAAAAATTCGCGTATGAAATGCCAAACATATAGCGGAAGCCCTGAAGCACTCTCGCTTTGGCTAAGAAGATTCAGTTCCCAAAGGTCAATGCCGCAGGAAAAGTCGGATCCCGCTGCATTGATCGCGATGCAACGCACATCTTCTCGGGCTTCAAGCTCATGGACAACTGAACGAAGCCTCTCCGCCATGACTTTATTAATGGCGTTCGACGATCGCGGACGATTCAACGTAAGCGTTGCAACACCGGATTCGACTGACAGGAGTACGGAGCTGCTCATATGCGTGCCTTCGCGAATACCTTCTGCGTCGGCATGTTAACCGACATTCTCAGCAAATACAGCGAGCTGTACCATTACAGAAGTAGGCAGAAAATTACTATGACCGCATTTTTTCGTTGGTAGGATCGTAAACAGGTTCACTGAGGATTGTCGCGGGATACCGCTTGCCGAGCATCTGGACCTCAACGGTGCGTCCCGGCTTTGCGGCATCTGGGCGAAGGAATGCAAAGGCGAGATTCTTCTTAGCCGTGTGGCCATACCCTCCGGAGGTTGTCGTTCCAATGACGTCCTCTCCCGACATCACGGGCTCCGAACCAAGAATATCGAGGTGGTGTGCGGATACGTCGAGGTACGAGAGCTGCCACTTTATCCCCTGCTGCTTTTGATTCAGGAGAGCCGCCTTACCTATGAAATCGCCCTTCTCGAATGCGACGAAACGTTCCATGCCCGCTTCGAGCAAGGATATTTCGTTCATTAGTTCGGCGCCGAAACCACGGTAAGCCTTTTCGATACGGAGGCTGTTCAAGGCGTAAAGGCCGAAGTCTGAAATGCCGAGATCACTGCCGGCAGCGAATAGCGCGTCGTAAACTGCAATGAGGCTATCAATGGGGACATGCAGTTCCCAGCCGAGCTCACCGGCATAGGAAACTCGAAGCGCGCGTACAAGGTTGCCCGCGATCTTTACCTGTTTGGCGCTCATCCATTTAAATGAGCCATTCGACAAATCCGTATCCGTGACTCGCTGTAATAGTGCTCGCGATCGCGGCCCAGAAACGACAAGACACCCAAAATCTTTCGTCACGTCGTGGATCGTGACGTCATACGAACCTCGCCGAGCTCGGGAGAGCAGATCGAAGTCTCGACTTTGCGAGGAGCTGGCCGAAAGCACGTAGTAGTGGTCAGGCTTAAGCCTGGTGATCGTCATCTCGGCATCGATCTTCCCGTTGTCTGTCAAGAGATGACAAAGACTGATCCCACCGTCGCGGGCCGGCAGTCGGTTGGCAACCGCATGATTTAGGAAAGCGCTAGCATCAGACCCGGCTACTTCAAACTTCGAAAAACTGGTGAGATCTAGAACCCCTACGCGCTCTCGTACAGCGGCGCACTCAGCTCCAACTGCCTCGAAGGAGTTGTTGCGGATATAGCTATAGGTCTCGCCCAGTCGTTTCGTGTCGAACCACTTAGGGCGTTCCCACCCCATAGCTTCGCCGAAAATCGCTCCCTTGCTTTCAAGCCGACTTTGAAGCGGCGACATCCTTAAAGGACGTCCGGATTTAAAATAGTAGCCAGGAGGATGCAGGTCATACATTCCTTCGGATGCTTCGACAGTCCGCGCCTTGACCCAGTCGCGTTTATGGAGGCGGCTGAACCTGCGGGGATCAAAAGCCACCATGCTAATGTCCGCTGCTCCATGAACCATCCACTGCGCCAGGCATTTTCCTAGGCCCGGCCCTTGAGCGATTCCGATCGCGGAGCCGCATGCGGTCCATAGGTTCGTATGGCCTGCTACCGGCCCAATGAGCGGATTGAGATCTGGCGTATGAGCTATGAAGCCTGAAATCACACGGCGGATGCCGACAGTTCCAAAAAGCGGCATTCGCGCGATCATCTGATCGAGCCAGGGAGAGATGCGGTCTAGATCCGGATCAAGCAGATCCATATTGAAGGACCAGGGAACGCCTTCTTCGTGGACCGTATGGATTCCGGCGTTTTCGTACGGCCCGCCCAGGAGGCCGCGCTGTTCCTGACGAATATATGAAGACGATCCAGGGTCACGTAGTACCGGAAGCTCGCCGGGTTTATTGGCGAGGTCAGGGACAGGCTCCGTGACTAGATATTGGTGGACGACATTCACGAGAGGAAGCTCCAGGTCAATCCACTCGCCGACCTGGTTCGAAAAGAAGCCCGTGGCAAGCACGAGGTGCTCGCACCGGATCTCCCCTTTGTCCGTGATGATCCTCCAATTGTCGCCGTCGCGCTTAATATCGGTAGCTAAAGTGTGACGGTAAATTGTGGCGCCAAGTTTTCGCGCACCGAGTGCCATCGCGTTGGTGGCGCCTGTAGGGTCAACATGCCCATCTTCTGGTGTGTATGTTCCACCCACGACATCGTGGAGCTCGATGTAAGGGTGGATTTTCCGAATTTCTGAAAGATCGACTACTTCAGCCCGATATCCGACCTGCTTGGCTATGCCAGAGACATGACGGTGCCAGCTTAGCTCCTCCTTATTTCGAGCTAGTCGAATGCCGCCGGGGCCGTGCCAGCCTGTAGACTGGCCGGTCTCTGCCTCCAGCTTCTGGTAGAGCTTGATGCCGTAGTCGTGCAGAAGAGCGAGCGTCATACTGCCGGTGAAATGCGGACATTGGCCAGCCGCATGCCATGTCGTGCCTGACGTCAGTTCGCCCTTCTCGATGAGCACGATATCGGTCCAGCCCTCGTGGGCCAGATGGTATAAAACGCTGGCACCGAAAATGCCGCCACCTACCACGACTACACGCGCGTGCGATTGCATATCTTGCTCCATTACATGAATCGTCTAACGACTTGAGGCGAGCCTGAAATCTTGGAATTTTTTATATTGGAAGCGCGCAGTTTTGGATTCAAATGAGGTGAAATAACCACCGCCATTACATCAAGTTTTGGCGGCTGATGAGGCGCTTAGCTCTCAATTAGTTCTATTCTGTACCCGTCGGGATCTTCGATGAAGGCAATGACTGTGGTGCCGTATTTCATTGGTCCTGCCGGACGAGTCACGATTACACCTGCCGCGGACAATATTTCGCAGGCGGCGTGGGGGTTGGGTACGGCTAAGCCGATGTGTCCAAAGCCTTCGCCTATCGCGTATGAGTCTTCGCGGTCCCAATTGTATGTAAGACCAATGGTTGCGCCTGTGGCTTCGTCGCCATAGCCAACTAGCGCAATGGTGTATTTCCCCTTGGGACGATCAATCCTCCGGAACAACTTCATCCCCAGAAGCCTCGTGTAAAAATTGATTGAAGCATCCAAATCACGCACACGGATTATCGTGTGTAGGACGCGGAACGGAATGCCCTCGAGGCTCATTGAGATCACCAAATTTATAAGGCCAGGTGGTTAGGCCCTGACACACTTATGCTGATCTGTGACATGCGCGAATATCCAATTAGATGATGCAATCAATTGTACCGATAGTCGGGCGTTGTTTCATTCCCTCGCAAATATTAAGGCAATTCATGTGTTCTATAAGTACGATGAGAGCAGGCCCGTTGCGCTTAGCAGATCAGAACTATTTTCCCAAAATGCAAATTAGCGCGCATATGCGCCTGTGCTGCAGCGGCTTCATCGAGCGGAAATGTCCTATCTATTGGTAGCCCGAGCTTGCCACTCCTCACGAGCGGCCAGAGATCGTCACGCATCCGGCGAACTATCTCTCGCACCTCGTCCACGGATCGAGTTCGAAAGGTAACCCCGGTATACTGAATTCTCTTCAACGCGTGGAGGTCGAAATCAAATTCGCCTTTAGTACCTCCGAGGCGCCCAACATTAATGATACGTCCTTTGACCGCGGCGGCTTTCATGTTCGCAGTAGAGACCGTAGCCGAGATATGGTCGACGATGAGATCGACTCCTTTGCCGTCAGTAGCGGCAGTGACCTTGTCGGGCCAAGTCTGATCGGCGGTATCAATCGCAAGGTCGGCTCCAAATTCCTTAAGCCGAGCTTGGCGCGCGGGGTTCGTAGAGCTTCCAATAACCAGCCGCGCTCCCTTGGCGCGGGCGATTTGAAGTCCCATAAGACCAACACCGGAACTTGCACCCTGTATGAGAACACTTTCGCCAGTTTGCAGTTGGCCGTTTGTGATTAACGCGTCGTGCATAGTTTGCAGCGCCATCGGAAGAGCCGCCGCTTTAACGAAGCTCAAGGCCTCAGAGGGAATTTTCGAAGCGCGTCCCCAGTCACATACAGCGTATTCAGCATAGCCGCCGCTGCCTGTACACATGACACGGTCGCCGAGTTGTACAGTACCGCTAGGGACATCTGTGCCGATTTCAACAACCTCGCCTGCCCATTCGAGGCCAACAACGGTACCTGTGCCGCCAACCCCGCCATGCCGGTTTCCTGCAGCGATCGCCAGTTCAGCGCGATTAAGGCCACTGGCGTGCACCCGAACGAGAATCTCGTTTGCTTTAGGTTGTGGCCGGGGCACGTCCTGAACGGTGAGTCCGGCGTCAGTTACAACTGCGGCCTTCATAAATGCGCCTCCTCGCTCCAGATGACTCTAGTACTAATGTGCTATGCATAATGCGCGTATGCGCATTCTCACAACGGTTTGCCCTTCCATCGATAAGAAGTGGTTACAGTCGCTTCGCATCGCTCATAACAACAAATCATAAACACCAATAAAAATCATGTGCCGGCAATTTGCGAGCGTGCGAAACTCTGCCTCTCACATAACGTAGACGGGTATGAAAAATTTCGCACTTAAAGAACCAGTTTTCGATGAGGTTTTTATCGGAGAAACAATCGGTCCCCGGCGCGTAATTGCCGACGATCGATTTTTAAAGCAAGGGATGTTCGCGCTAGATGACTACAACCCTTGGTATATGGAGGGCCTGGCTGAGTCGAAGGCAAGAATTGTTCCTTCGAACATGATCCTCCGCGATCTCCATCTAATGATCGGCTATCACTATGATCCCGCTCGCATGATGGGCCTCCATCAACGAGAACAAGTGTCATTCCATAGGCCAGTTCTCCTTGATACCCCGATGATTTACGAAGGGCGCTTTACGGAAAAATTCGAAAAGCGAGGTAAGGGGTATGTAGTTTACGAGGCGGAAGCAAAGGATGAGAGGTCAGGCGAAGTTTTAGTGAGGCAGGTCTGTACGGAAATCATGCGTATACCCGAAAAAAAGCCGGCAGAGGAACACGGAGGCATCGACAAAAGTGGCGGCAAGCGTGTAGCAGGGCAGATTCCAAGTGGGCCGCCATTCGCTGAAAATGCGCATCCATCGTTGCCCATTGGTACTCCGATAACCCCTCTAACAAAGTTCGCTCACCAAGATCAGATGTCTGTGTTCTCCGGATGCGACATGCAGTGGGTAAACATCCACACGAGCGTGGACCGCGCATATGAAGGGGGATACAGAGACACGCTTTTGGCCGGATTAATGCAAACGTGTTGGGTAAGCGAAATGGCGGCCAAATTTTTTGGAGAGAAATGGTTGCATCATGGGCGAATGAACCATGTCTACCTGAAACCCGTGTACAGGGGAGATAAAATAGATTGCTGGGGAGTCGTCGCTAAGCTTGAGGATCAAAATCAAGCCGACATAGCGTTGGAAATATGGACAACAAATCAAGACGGACAAATGACATCTGCGGGTTGGGCCGTATGCGCGATTGAATGAATTTTTCTAGTTTGGTTTTAGCCCACTTGCTCCCCCCTCTTTGCGAGGCAGACGGCCCGTTTTCTGATGCAGTCACGCGGATCAAATAATATGAGCGCAATTAATATTCCGTAATAATTCGCATTTGCCGCTTACGCTGAAACCGGATACCCCGAGTAAAGTTTACAATGCATATGATCAAGAATCGCAGCTATCGAAGAGCTGCCATTCAGCGCGCGAGATTGCCTCTGACATGGATGCAAAAGCGGCTTTCAATTTAAGTTCCGAAGAAGTAGAGGTGCAGGAGCTTGCTCGGCGCCTCGCTAATGAGCAGCTCGCGTCGCGGGCGGCAGCGATCGATGCATCTGCAGAATATCCTCAAGACGTTTTTGATCTATTTAGAAAAGTCGGGCTGTTTGCGATTCCGTATCCTCCAGAATACGGAGGGATGAACAGCATGATGGCGTCGTGCCTCGCCATCGAGGAGCTGGCCCGAGTCTGTTACAACTCAGCATACATGCTGGTAGTTCAATGGGATCAGTTCGCAGTTCTGCTGGGGGGAGGTACGAAAGAACAACAAGAAAAGTATTTGCCGAAATTAGCGGCGGGCGAAATACGTGGCGCCATCTCTTTGACAGAACCACATAGTGGATCGGACGTCGCTGGAATCAAAACCCGTGCGGTCAGAGATGGTGATGGCTATCGGCTGAACGGGGCAAAAGTTTGGTGCACAAATGCCGCTGTAGCAGACTTTGTATTAGTCGCTGCTCGTACAGGCGCCCAGGAAGAGCGCGGAGTTCTTAGCTTATTTATCGTTGAACCAGGGATGAAAGGCTTCGAGATAGGACCTTCTGAAAAGAAAATGGGAGGTCGCGGCATTCCTTCGTCGCCACTGTATTTCGACGACGTATACATCCCGAGTCATCATCGGGTTGGTGACGAAGGAAGTGGGTTTGCAATAGCCATGGACGAACTGAATCGCGCGCGCCCCATAGCCGCAGCGCGAGCGCTAGGATTGGCGCAAGGTGCGATGGATCTTGCTATCGAGTTTATCAAGTCCCGACAAGCATTTGGCCATCATATTTCAGACTTCCAAGGAATCCGATGGATGGTCGCAGACATGGCTACTCAAGTCGCTGCCGCTCGCAACTTGGTTTATCACGCGGCCAAGGCGGTTGATCGAGGTATCAGAGGGTATGAACTTAGACACCTTGCAGCTATCGCCAAACTACATGCAACTGAAACTGCTATGAAGGTCGCAACGGACGCTGTGCAGCTATTCGGCGCGGCGGGGATATCAAATGATTATCCGATAAACCGATATTTTAGGGATGCCAAAGTACTTCAGATCGTTGAGGGCACGAGTCAAGTCCAGCGCAATATCATTGCGCGCACAATGCTGGGAAAAGCGGCATTTTAAACAGGACATGAAGCGAATTCATCTTCTGCAATTTTGATCGTTACGCCGCCGTAAGCGATGCCGTTAGCATAAATCATAACCGAAGCATCCCCTGCTTCTTCGGAAGTGAACCTACAGGAAGTCGAAAATGGAAGTATTAGGAATGGGGTTGTTCTTTGAGGACCTACCAGTTGGTAGGTGCTTCAAAACATTTGGACGGACTGTAACCGAAGCGGATATTACTAACTTTGTAAATTGCGTCGGAATGACAGAGGTTCTGTTCACAAACGTCGAATATCTGAAAACTCAATCAGAGATAGGCAAAAGATTCGCCCCCGGTGCTTTAACATTCAGCATGGCTGAGGGTTTACTCGCGGTGTACTCAAGCCAAATGACTGGAGAAGCATTTCTGGGGCTCGAATTAAAGATCGATGCACCAACATACGCCGGCGACACTATCCATGTTGAAACAGAAATAACCGAGTCGAGACAAAGTCGCAGTAAACCGCATCTCGGAATTGTTCACTCGCAAAACCGCGTCATAAACCAACGACAAGAAGTGGTTATGAATTACAAAGCGGTGCGCATGATTCGCGTACGTGGGAGCGAAAAATAATGTCTACGCAGCCGCGAGAGTCTGGAGAGCACAGTCATCGCGCGATGACCGGCATTAGGGTTATAGATTTAAGCATTAATATCGTTGGACCCATAGCGACCCAAATGATGGGCGACATGGGGGCTGATGTCATCAAGGTCGAGTCTCCGGAAGGAGACTTTATGAGGGCAGTGGGTCCTTCAAGAAGCACCGGAATGGGGGCTTTTTTTCTAAACATCAACCGGAATAAGCGCGGGATTTTGCTTAATTTGAAAGATCTGCGCTCAAAAGAGGCGCTTTTCCGGCTTATAAAGACGGCGGACGTCTTTGTGCACAATATGCGACCAGGTGCGATAAAGCGACTTGGCCTCACCTATGACGAGATTAAGGCAGTACAGCCAAATATCGTTTACGCCTGGGCAAGCGGATTTGGGAAGGATAGTGATCGCGCGGATCACCCCGCGTACGACGACGTAATTCAAGGAATTAGCGGAATACCCGACCTCTTCCGTAGAAGAAGCGGCACTCCAGAATACATGCCTACAATGATCGCTGATAAGTTATGCGGATATGCATTGGCAAACGGTATTACGACAGCCTTGCTACATCGCGAGCGGACAGGTGAGGGGCAGGAAGTTCACGTCCCTATGTACGATACGATGGTCGCGTTCAATCTTATCGACCATTTGTGGAATGGAGTCTTGGCTGAGCCGGAAAAGGGTCTTGGCTATCAACGTGCGCTGACGCCGCACAGGCGTCCTCATAAAACCAAAGATGGCTACATCGCGGTGATGGCAAGCACGGATAGCCAATGGGCTAAGATGTTTGGAATTATAGGGAAGCCGGAGCTTGCGCAGGATGCACGGTTTGCTAAATCAGTCGACCGCGTCCCGCGTCTGGCAGAACTCTATGCGCTTGTCGCCGAACATTTAGAGAAGCGAACTACTGCCGAATGGGTGGCAGAATTCGACCGTGCGCAAATTCCGAGCGGTGCCGTTAATACTTTAGAGGATTTGTTGTTAGACCCATATTTCGTCAAACAAGGTTTTTTCAGAAAGGAGACGCATCCTACTGAAGGGGCGATGCTATCAATCTCCCATCCCACTTATTATTCAAAGACAGCCTCCGTGTACGCACGCCAAGCGCCGCGTCAGGGACAGCACACTCGCGAAATTCTTGCGAGCATGAACTTTTCAGAAGAGGAAATTGATCTGCTCGAGCGTTCTGCCAGCGGAGCTGAATGAACGATAGACCTATCGTGTTTGACAGGCTTAGGTTCGCGCATTCTGGCTGTGATTTACAACCGATCTTTCAAAATAACGGCGGCAGCATTGTGACCTGGAACTCCCGTAACGCCCCCACCGGGATGTGTTGAGGCGCCACATTGATATAGTCCGTCGATCGGTGACCGATAATCCGCATAGTGTGGAACTGGCCGCTTGAAGAAAATCTGATCTGCGGTCAACTCCATATGATGAATGTGTCCCCGAGGGAGGTCGAAGCGCTGTTCTAGATCAAGCGGGGTTAATGTCTCTTCATGAACGATGTGATTTTTAAAGCCGGGAGCGAATAGCTCTACCGCGTTAATAGCGGCTTTGAACAAATTTGGTCGCTGCTCATTCCAATTTGAATCACGCAGCGTGTATGGAGAATGATTTCCAAAAATATTCACCACATACCTTCCGGCAGGCGCTAAAGACGAATCCACTACGCTTGGTACGCAAATTAACATCGCCGGATTTGGGGAAAAGTGGTGTGTCCGGACATCGGTAAATGCCCGCTCTAGATAATCGATAGAAGGGCCTATCCGGATTTGAGCTGGATAGCCAAAACCTGCTTCTCCCGCATCGAAGTTTTTGAATTTTGGCAGTCCGTCCAGTGCGAGATTCATCTTAAACGATGATGACTCGCTCCGAATGTTTTCAATCCCGATAAGAAAGTCGCTAGGAAGGTCCGATGGCGATAGCAGCTTTGTGAAGGTCGTACGTGCGCTAGCATTAGATATGACAATTTTTGAGAGAATTTCTTCACCACACGTAAGCGTAACGCCGGTAGCTTTTCCGTTTCGTGTCGTTATTGAAGTCACTTCAGAGTTGGTTCTGATTTTAACACCTAGGCTCTCGGCAGATTTTGCAATCGCAGTAGAAATGGAACCCATTCCACCTCTCATAAAGCCCCACATGCCCGCTTCGGTGTTGCCGGGCCGAAGGAGCGGCCGAATTAAAACGAATGCGGTTCCAGGTGTGTTGGGTGACGTAAAGTGGCCTCCGGCGCAGCCGGCATAGAACCCGATAACCGTTTTAGCCTCATCAGACTTGAACCAGCGACTGAGATACTCATGAGCACTCATAGTCAGCAAATCGAAAATCTCATAAAACTGATTTCCAATTTTTCGAAAGCGCCAGGCAAATTTTGCGAGGCCCACTCCATCTCCAAACCTTTTTGAACCGGGATCTGGAGGTACTTCCCAAAGAAGCTTGTGCATAAATGGTGCCACCTTTCTCAAGTGGCTTCGGTAACGAATGAACGCCTCACCGTCTTTGGGATGAAACCGCGAAAACTCCTGAGCAACTCGCTGCTCGTCTTCCCAAAAGAAAACTCGATCACCGTTCGAAAGTGGATGATAGGGCGGCGGGGGAGGTAAGACCTCAAAACCAAACTGCTTTAGCTTTAGATCAAGAATGATTTTTGGCTGAAGTAAGCCCATCACGTACGAAGCGCTAGATACCTTATATCCCGGCCAAAGTTCCTCAGTTGCCGCGGCCCCACCAATAATATGTCGCCGTTCCAATACACATACCGATAAGCCATGCTTAGCGAGATAGGACGCGCATACTAAGCCGTTGTGGCCGGCACCAACCACGATAGCGTCATACCTCTCTGCCATCTGTTCGCTCCGATGCTGAGCTTGGTTACTTCGGAAGCTTCAGAAGGTATCGGGCGGAGGGGAGTCGACCAAATGTCGATATTTCAAGAGGTATTATGAGAATTCATGGCACACGCCGACTCATTAAACAGGGGAACCATTAATTCCCTTCATAAAGGAACAATAATTGACATGCGACGACGGTGACTTTCCTTAGCTATCTTTCCTCAAAGGTATATGGGGAGGGGGGTATGAAAGACACCATCATAAAAGCCCTCTGTGTTCGAAGCAGTTTTGCAAAATTCGATGGAGGAGCTCGTGAAGCGACGGAATTTCCTGAAGCTTATGGGGGCAGGCGCCGCGGTGGCAGGCATGCGGCCCATGTATGTGTCGGCACAAAGTGGAAAAACGCTTCGCTATATCGCGTCGAGTGATCTAGCAATCCTAGACCCAGTTGCGTCGACGGCATACTCCACGCGCAATCATGCCTTCATGGTCTATGATACTCTCTACGGCCTCGATTCCTCTTTTAAGCCATCACCGCAAATGCTTGAGGGGCACGAGGTCGATAAAGACGGTAAAAGTTGGACTCTGAAGTTACGCGATGGTCTCTTTTGGCACGACGGCGAGAAGGTTCTCGCGCGGGATTGCGTAGCGAGTATCGAGCGGTGGGGAAAAAAGGATGTGCTTGGCTCTGCCTTGATGGCGAGCACCGATAAATTAAGCGCAACTGACGACCGGACGATTCAGTTCAAATTGAAAAAGCCGTTCCCCTTGCTACCTGACGCTCTTGCAAAGGTGGCCTCTCCTATCTGCGTCATGATGCCCGAGAGGCTCGCTAAGACAGATCCAGGTCAAGCCGTTACCGAAGTTGTGGGTAGCGGTCCGTTTAGATATATCCAAGATGCGCGTGTCCCTGGCGCACTGAACGTGTATCGCAAGTTCGATAAATACAAACCGCGCAGTGACGGTAAGTCTGATTGGACCGCTGGACCAAAGGTTGTCTACTTCGACGAAGTGCGCTGGACCACGATCACTGATATTGCCACGGCGACAGCCGCTCTACAGAACGGAGAGCAGGATTGGTTGGAAATTGTTAACGCCGATATGCTGACACTGGTTCGTAAGGCGAAGGGTGTAACGACTAAAGTTCTAGACGTTTCCGGCGAAATGACGATGTTGCAGATTAATCATCTGCAGCCCCCATTTAACAATGTGGCGATTAGGCGCGCCTTTTGGGGAGCCATTAATCAAAAGGAATTGATGCAAGCAGTAGTTGGAGCCAACGATAGCTTGTACCAAGTACCTTTGGGATATTTTGCGCCAAATAGCCCAATGGCGAATAATGCGGGAATCGAAGTTCTCGCCAAACCCAGCGACCTTAACAAAGTTAAGGCCGACCTTGCTTCAGCTGGTTACAAAGGTGAGAAGGTCGTTCTGATCGTAGCAGCAGAAAATCCGACCTATAAAGCGCTCGGAGACGTGCTAGCCGACACGATGCGGAAAGTAGGAATGAACGTTGACTATGTTGCAACCGATCTCGCCACGCTCTTCGCCCGGCGGAAAAGTAAAGATTCCTCGGACCAAGGAGGGTGGAGCGCGTTTGTCACAGCTTGGGGTGGTCTTGATTGGCTGAATCCAGCTGTGCACGTGACCCTTCGCTCCAATGGACCAGACGCATATGCCGGCTGGGCAGATATCCCGAAAATTGTTCAATTGCGTGAGCGTTGGTTTGATGCACCTGACGTTGCAGCTCAAAAGAAAATTTGTGAAGAAATCCAGGCCGCAGCGTTTGAAAGCGTACCCTTTTACCCGCTGGGTAAGTATCTGAAGTCGACTGCTTATAGGGATAACATCACCAACGTGGGCAGCGGATTTCCGATGTTTTGGGGAGTTCGCCCCTCGTAAGGCTGTAAGCTTGAAGGGCGGCTTTACGAAATGCGTGAAGCCGCTCTTCTGGCCGAACTAGAGTTGGGGCGGATTTATCTTGGCATACGGAGTTGTCGTTACAGCTGAGGTTAGTCAGCGGCTTCTTCCATTCTGGCTTGCATCAAACTCTGTTCGTTGCTGTGTTTGTTATAGAACCCTGGGTCTAGCTTGATCGCGTACATTCTACGTCGCCTCTTAGCGACTATCCCGGTCATGTGCATAGTAGCGTTATTTGTATTTTCGCTACTGTACTTTGCGCCAGGCGATCCCGCCGCAATCATCGCGGGTGATCAAGCCTCGACGAAGGACATCGAACAGATTCGGCAGCGACTGGGCTTGGACCAGTCATTTGGGGTTCGGTTTTTCAATTGGTCATTTGATATTGCTCAAGGAAATTTTGGTACGTCACTGTTCGCCGGCGAGCCCGTACTCAAACTTATAATACAGCGGATGGAGCCAACCGCGTCTCTGATGCTGCTAACCCTGCTTCTGTCGGTCCTTATCGGTGTTCCCATGGGCGTGCTTGCTGTTTGGGCACCCGGATCGGTGATCGATCGAATGATTATGGGTTTCGTGGTCGCAGGCTTTTCAATACCCGTGTTTATCGTTGGATATTTGCTCGCTTATATTTTTTCCCTGACGCTAGGAATTTTACCGGTACAAGGATATTCCCCGATTGGACGTGGTGTTGGAGCATGGCTGGCGAGCTTAATCCTACCGTCGCTGGCACTTTCATTCGCATACATCGCATTGATCGCGCGAATAACCCGCGCGGCGATGCTCGAAGTGTTGCAGCAGGACTACATCAGAACCGCACATGCAAAAGGACTGGCTGAAAAAACGGTTTTGTTTGTCCACGCTCTCAAAAACGCATCAATACCGATCGTCACCGTGATTGGTATTGGGGTGGCAACGCTAATTGGTGGAGCAGTTGTTACCGAGAATGTGTTTGCCATACCGGGAATTGGTCGACTAACGGTCGACGCAATTTTAAGGAGAGATTACCCGATAATTCAGGGTGTGGTTTTACTGTTTAGCTTTGGCTATTTGATCGTCAACCTCCTTGTCGACATTACGTATACGGTCTTTGACCCAAGGATTCGCTATTGAACCAAGTTGTCAAAGCGCAAAGAGGTCAGTTCCAGGAGCTTGCGAAGGCAAGCGCTTTGTCAAAACTGCTTTGTGGCCTCCGTAGACTGCGCCGTGAGCATCCCGCCATCTTAATCGGTGGAACACTTCTATCGGTGATGTTCATGCTTGCTGCGTTTGCTCCGTATTTAGGGACCGTAGATCCTACCTCTGTGGCGCCTGCCAAGCGCAATTTAACACCCTCTACTGTCGCGTGGTTTGGCACTGATTCAGTGGGGCGAGACATTTATTCGAGGACGCTCTACGGAGCGAGAGTATCTTTAGCTATTGGCATCAGCGTTGCTTCTATCGCAGCTATCGGCGGATTAGCGGTTGGCCTTGTGGCTGGCTTTATGCGTCGACTCGACGGCATCATTATGCGCGTCGTTGACGGCATCATGGCCATCCCGCCTATTTTGCTAGCCATTGCTTTAATGGCTCTTACGCGGAGTAGCATCTGGAACGTGATCGCTGCTATCTCCCTCGCCGAAATCCCGCGTATGGCTCGGCTTGTCAGGGGAGTAGTTCTTTCATTGCGAGATCAAAACTTTGTTGAGGCAGCAATAACGGTGGGAACGCCGACTCCCACGATTATCTTCAAACATATTCTGCCTAACACAATGTCTACCCTAATGGTCCAGGCTACCTACGTGTGTGCAAGCGCGATGATCTCTGAGTCGATTCTCTCATTCATTGGCGCTGGTGTTCCACCCAATACTCCGTCATGGGGCAACATAATCGCCGAGGGTCGGTCTCTCTGGCAGATTTTCCCACATATGATCGCGATTCCTGCGGTTTTTCTGTCCCTTACAGTGCTTGCCGTAAATATGCTTGGTGATGGTCTGCGAGATGCAAATGCGCCACGCCGGGTCACACGAACCTGACTTGTATTGAGATTTATGGGGAAAGGGCCAGCGCAGTTAGGCCATGACGCTGTTAGAGGTTCGCCGCCTAGAAACACAGTTTAGGACGCCCACTGGTATCAGTAGGGCCGTCTCCGACGTTACATTCTCAATCGATTCGAAGCAGACGGTGGCGATCGTTGGCGAAAGCGGATCCGGTAAATCGGTCACCGCATTATCTATTCTTCGTCTTATTGCAGAACCACCTGGAAAGATTTCCGGCGAGATATTCTTTAATGGACGTAACTTGTTGCAATTGTCAGAGCGCGAAATGCGCGGCGTTCGCGGCAACGAAATTAGCATGATTTTTCAGGAGCCGATGACGAGCCTGAATCCCGTGCTAACTGTTGGATATCAGCTATCGGAGCCGTTGCGGCTACATCAAGGCCTGGGTAGGCGAAAAGCTCTCGACCGATCCGCTGAGCTTCTATCGGTGGTTGGTATTCCAGACGCGCGGCGGCGCCTAAAGGATTACCCACATCAGTTTTCGGGCGGAATGCGTCAGCGGCTGATGATTGCTATGGCGTTGGCATGTTCGCCGAAGCTTTTGATAGCGGATGAACCAACAACTGCGCTGGATGTGACCATTCAAGCCCAAATTCTCGACCTTATGCGCGAACTAAAGGATCGGGTAGGGACGGCAATCTTACTTATTACCCATGACCTCGGCGTGGTTGCAGAGCTTGCGGATAAGGTTGCAGTTATGTATGCGGGCCGAATTGTCGAATATGGAAACGTCGAAGATTTGTTTGCTGGGCCTTTGCACCCTTATACAACAGGCTTGTTGAACGCCGTCCCAAAGATCGGAGCTGCAACTAGGCAGAGTATCGATAGGTTGGCTGAAATCCCCGGTATGGTTCCCAACCTCAAAGAGAAGATCGAGGGCTGCGCTTTCTTCTCACGCTGCCCGGTAGCATCGCAGAAATGCCAGGAAAGAGAACCGTTGCTCGAACAGAGCTTGGGCGGACATTCCGTTGCGTGCTTCAACGCTCAACGGGAGAAATATATCGTATGAGCGCTCCAGTTTTGTCAGTTCGTCAGCTTAAAAAGCATTTTTCGGTCTCGCAAAGGAAGACAGTTTTCGGATCAAAGAAAACTCTGTATGCAGTTGACGGCGTCACCTTCGATATCAACTCCGGCGAAACACTCTCGCTCGTTGGTGAGTCCGGTTGCGGAAAGTCAACCGTTGGCAGGACGATCCTGTGCTTGTTTTCACCCACGAGCGGCGAAGTGCACCTAAACGGTAAACGGATCGATGACCTTCCGGTGCGAAAAATGCGCCCTCTCCGGAAGCATCTGCAGGTCATTTTTCAAGACCCATTTTCTAGTCTTAACCCGCGCATGTCTGTCCGGGACATAATTGCGGAGCCACTCAAAAACTTTGGAATTACGGTGGGTGAGCGCGCTACGACAGAACGCGTCGTACAGATTCTCGAAAACGTCGGGCTTCCGAGCGATGTTTTACGGCGACGACCTCATGAATTCTCTGGTGGGCAACGTCAGCGTATCGGGATTGCAAGGGCAATTGCCGCGCAGCCGGATGTGATTATCTGCGATGAAGCGGTATCGGCGCTGGATGTATCGCTTAAGGCGCAGATCGTGAATCTGTTGTGCGATCTCCAGCGTGAGAAAGGTTTGGCTTTACTGTTTATCAGTCATGATCTCGCGATCGTAGAACACATGACGCATCGGGTCGCAGTCATGTATCTGGGGGTGATCGTCGAGATAGGCACGAAAGCAGATATCTTTTTGCGCCCCAAGCACCCTTATACAGCGGCACTGCTTTCCTCTGTGCTTGTACCGGACCCAAAGATGCGAAAAAGCAGGATTGCTTTAAAGGGCGAAATCCCAAGCCCTATCGACCTTCCAAAAGGTTGTCGGTTTTCTAGTAGATGCCCTTTGGCATTTGATAGGTGCTACTCGGAAGAGCCGGCCCTACGAGCGATTTCACAGGGGCATCTTTCGGCCTGCCATCTTAGCCAATAGCTGGTGAGGCTCGATCGGATTGAGCTTCGTCTAAAATCCAAGAGCGAAAGCTCTTCGCGACCGTCTTTCGCTTCATTCCAGATTTTTGATTCAGATAATATCCGCGGGGAACGCTTTTTTTGGGGCCAAGGGGCGCTAACAGTCGGCCACTCTTGATGAAGGAATTTAATAGAGTAGGCGAGCCCATAAAATAGCCTTGTCCCGCCATCGCTACGTGGACGGCCATAGTTGGATCGTCAAAATATACTCGGCTGCCCAGCAAAGGCTTGTCCGGACGACAGCGGTGGCACCACTCGGACCACCAATCATGAGATGTTTCACAAAGCAGAGTGGCTCGATCAATCGCCTTTAGATCCATCGTGCGCGCTTCACCCCCTTCGAACGAGGGTGAACAGAGCGGCATCAGATCAGACCGGAAAAGAAGATCTTCGCCGTCATCAAGAGAGTGCTCTGTATCTGGAATAATTGTGATCGCGTCGTCGATAGGCCTTTTAATCGTCTCTGGCGTAAGCCGGCTTATGTAGATGTCGATATTGGGGTATGCGCTTAGGAACCGAGTAAGTCGTGGCGCGAGCCAAAACTCTGAAAATTGAGGAGTTACCCTGATCCTCAGCGGCTCTTTTGATTTTTGCGAATCAATACGGATCTCGCTTGTTGCCTGCGCCAACTCGTTAAAGGCCCCGTAGGCAACTTGCAGCAGCTTTTTGCCTGCCTCTGTTAGCTCCACATGGGGACCGCCACGAAGCAACAACTTCGTGCCAAGTTCGGTTTCCAGAAGTTTTACCTGATGGCTAACAGCGCCTTGCGTGACGCAGAGCTCATTCGCTGCGTTAGTGAAGCTGAGATGTCTGGCCACAGCCTCGAAATTTCGCAGGCTGGTTAGCGAGGGGAGCTGCCGTCTCATCGCAGACACCTCATGGACACACGGAACGCCCGCAAGGATATCATAGAATTCTGACGCCTGAATAAACGCCTTATTAAGGGTGAATTAAGGGGTCACCATTGTCAACGACATGGCCATTGGGAATTAAACCTGAGTTTCGGACTTTCTGTAGCGGCGTCCCGGTAATGACGGCGTACATGGTCGTTATGCTGTGGGCGATGGCTAACTCAAAGAGAAGCACATGCAGCTGCGGGAGCAGCGCAGTAAGGGCGCAACGGAAATTTATGATTCCGGAGCTGAGCTATTTTGCCGGCGAGCAAGAGGCTCGTTTCACAGGCAAGGGCGCCTGGCCCACTGGTTGATATATGCTCATGTGAGGCTCAACTTAGTGTGAAATCTGTCTTTTGCACGAAGTTCAACTTGCCGCGTATGCAGAATTCACGATGCAATGGAGACGAATGAGATGGTCGTCTGCGCGGCTCAAAAGGTCCTTGGAGATTCCGATAAGAAGTTTTATGCCGAGAATGGCTATTTGCTTATTCGCAACACGGTTTCCGACGCGTGGCTAGCGCGTTTGCGCAATGCAGTCCGGGAGGTAGGGGAAACGCATAGGGAACAAATTTGCTCTACTCGTAGAGTTGGCGTGCACGCAACTCACAGTAGGGCTAAGCCGGCTCTGGAATGGGTCTCAAATCCTGATATCGATTCGGAAGCCATTTGGACATTCGCATCTGCGCCCGAGATTTTAAACTTGGTGGCGGGGCTTCTTGGTGACGACATTTGCTTTCATCACTCGCTGTTGGTCTTTAACCGCCTAGGCGCCCGCAGCTACGACTGGCATCAGGATGCCGCCTATCGACCGGACCCAAATGCTACATCGGTGCTTATCTCTGTCCATCTAGCCGATTACGGACCACTAGATGCACGAAATGCCGTTATTCCCGGCAGCCACAAAGGGCCGTTGTTCAGCCATGCCGACGAGCATGGAGCTTTTGTAGGTCTTATCTCCAAAGACGATCTTCAGAAAGTTGATACGACATCTAAGATTGAATTGACGCGAACTGCTGGAGCAGTTGAGTTCTTACATCCGTTGACTATTCACCAGGATGATGTTGGGTGCCAGTGTGATGGCGGTGCGATACTGCGCTTCGCCTACATCTCCGGCTCGCCACACGCCAAATTTGAGGGTGGGTCGCATCGCTACGGCACAAACGTTCGCGGGCGGTCAACCGAAGCCACCACATAGTCTCTATCGTCTACGATTGCGGGGCTTGTAGCCGACGCATTTAGCAGGTGCATCGATCGATGCCGCTGCCTACCGAGGCCGGGTCGGCGATCGGGGTTCGTCGTGGCGGAAGACGTAAGTTAGGCTGAGGTCTGAGTTGTCATAAGACACGTTATGCGCACTTAGCGAAAAGTGACCTGAAGTCCTCCGCAGTGTACTCGCTACCATTGCTTTTAATACGCAGTGGGAGTGTTGAGAACTCGAGCTAAGCTCAATGAGAGGTAAATCGTTTTTTCGGTTTCACCAATCAGAAAATGTCACTCGGCCAAGATCAATCGGCTGCCACATCTGGTCAGCGCCACCGCCGGCAGATGCGCACCCTCCGTGCTCATCATAGATGCTCCAACCATCCAGCTTTGCAAACTCACGCTCACAACGCCGGGCAAGCGTTTGTGCTGGTTGCGAGGGATGAACGAAGAGCACTTGCCCGTCCTCGAAGTGAAATACCGGCGCGTTTAATGATGCGGTGCTTTCCCGTACCGCTGAAACGGCGTTTGCGCTGGAGGAAATCATGTAGACCTGACACGGCGTCCCGCCCCAATTTTCTAGGAAGTGTGACAGAGGCCCACCAGCGGGATACTCAACATGGTTGTAGCTGCCGTCAAAAATAGCCCAGGACTCGAATCCCTCTAGGCCCGGTCTCCACATCTCAGCTAAATCCTGTACGCATTCGTAACGGTAGTAGCGAAGCACAAGACCATTCCGCCACGTTCGCCATTTGGGACCGCACCGGAGATATGTTGTGAACTTTGGGTTAACAGTTGCGAAAGCCCGAAAGGGCTCGATCGTGTTTCTCAAAGCTAATTTTGTGCGGAGATAGACCAGGCGTAGATGTGCGTGCTTCTGGTTCTGCTCTTGGCGAAACGTGTCTAGGTATATCGACACTTCAGCCTCCCCCAAGACTGGTTCGCGGTAACAGCATATCCGAAGCTTGGTTGTTCTGTGAAACTCATCGCAGGTGCGGTCTGGAAATAAATGGTTGCGAGCACCGGTACCCATCCACGGACTAGCGGTGCGATGGCACAATTTGCCGACGCTGACTGCCACTGCGCGGTTCGGATTGACCGTGGAGCGCCGCGGGCTCCTGGTTCCGATCTCTCCGTGCAGGCAGCAGTCCCCGTTGGGCTCACCTTGCTGATTTGTTGGGGCGTTCGACACTCGGTGACAAATACTCTATCCGACCGGGGAAGCTCAGCCCAACCAGCGGGTCAGATAAGTTATCCTTACGCCCCACAAAGTTCGAAGACGCTGCAGAAAGGACTGGCTATCCGAGCCACGGAGAGCATGCATGCGCTCATGGCAGCGGGCAAAAAGGCGCTGGTGGAAGCTGAACTAAAGGGGTTGGAGAAAACTCCGACACCTGAGCTCCGACGGCGCTGGCAGGATGCGTATGGACGGCCTACACCGCCCCACATGAGCCGCGGGCTCCTGCTTCTCAGCCTGGCCTACCGGATCCAGGAGCGTGCCTTTGGCGGGCTTAGCGAGGCCACCCGCAAGAAGCTCCTCAAAATCGCCGCTGATCTGGAGCGCGATCCGAACTGCTTGGAGCCCAAAGGCCCCCGGATCAAGGCCGGGACCCGGCTGGTCAAGGAATGGAAAGGCGAGGTTCACGAGGTCACGGTTGAGCCGGACGGTTATACCTATCGCAATAAGCGCTATGGCAGCCTCTCGGAGATCGCCCGGCAGATAACCGGCACCCGCTGGTCTGGACCCCTGTTCTTTGGGCTTAAGAATGCCACCTGAGCCCAGACGCCAGCTCCGCTGTGCCATTTACACGCGGAAATCTTCCGAGGAGGGGCTGGAGCAGGAGTTCAACTCTCTCCAGGCCCAGCGCGAGGCCTGTGAGGCGTTCATATCCAGTCAGCGCCACGAGGGCTGGCGGCTAATCCGCACCCCCTATGATGACGGCGGTTACTCCGGCGGGTCCATGGAGCGTCCTGGAATCCAGGCTCTGCTGAAGGACGTCCAGGCGCGGCAGATCGATGTGGTGGTGGTCTACAAGGTTGACCGGCTTACGCGCTCGTTGTCGGACTTCGCCAAAATGGTAGAGGCCTTCGACGCTAACGGCGTGTCGTTTGTCTCGGTCACCCAGCAGTTCAACACCACCACGTCCATGGGGCGGCTGACCCTGAACATCCTGCTGTCGTTTGCCCAGTTCGAGCGTGAGGTCACCGGTGAGCGGATCCGCGACAAGTTTGCAGCATCCCGCAGGAAGGGGATGTGGATGGGTGGCACCATTCCCCTCGGCTATGACCTGAAGAACCGTAAGCTCGTCGTGAATGCCAGGGAAGCGGCGCAGGTCAGAGAGATATTTGAAACGTACGCTCGTGTTCGATGCGTCCGAAAGCTCAAGGCCGAACTGGAAGCAAGAGGAGTCAGGACAAAGTCTTGGAAAAGCGCTGCCGGCGTAACGCGAGGCGGAAAATCGCTATCACGTGGGTCCCTCTACAACCTGCTTCGAAACCGCCTCTACCTCGGTGAGGCCGTCCATAAAGGGAAGGCGCATCCAGGCGAACACACCGCCATCGTATCGGATGAGCTCTGGAATAAGGTTCAGAAGACCCTCGAGGCCAATCGCTCGCACCGAAAACTCCGTACCAACTGCACCGAGCGGAGCCCGCTAGCGGGCCTTATCTTCGATGAGGATGGCAATCTATTTAGTCCGTCACATACCTCGCGAAACGGGCTTCGTTATCGGTACTACGTCAATCAGGCGACGCTACAGCATAAGACGTCAAAGCCAGGGCAAATTGCTCGACTTCCGGCGCATGAACTGGAAGAGGTAGTGCGAAAGGCTGTTTCGGGGCTTTTTAGCGACGAAGATCGCGTTCTTGCAGCCCTCAAATGCCAAGAGGATAAAGCCAAACCCGCGATCGTGAACGCAGCAAAATCGATTGGTCAGCGCATTGCGGATCGAGGTGGCGGAGACCAATGGGGGTTGCTGCTCCCGATTATCGCGGAAATTCGAATAGCCGGAGCTGGCCTGAAGGTAGTGATAAAGGGAGCGGAGCTCGCGAGGTTGCTAGGGTGCGATAGTGGATGCCGACCGCAGCGCGTGACTCATGTGACTGCCCAGCTCCCACGAATACTACATAGATCGCGGTTCAAGATCATTCAGCCTCAGAATACGCAAGTGGATGGCGAGATTCAGGTCTCGCTGCTGAAGTCGATCGCCCGTTCACACGAGTGGTGGAATCAACTGCTTAGCAACCCCGATGAAACTCTCGAATCTATCGCTAAGCGCGCAGGTGTCTGTCAGCGATTCGTAAGCCAAACGCTGAAATTAAGGTTTCTTAGCCCGGCTCATACCGAGCAAATAGTGTCAGGCCGAACAGGCTCAACAATGCCTGTGCGAGAGATGATGTGCGCTATGCCTCAGATGTGGAAATCACAGCGATGGCCGAAAGGCAGCATGTGATAACGCACCTTACATCTGACCCGACCACTATACTACCTGCTCACCAAGGGCCGGAAGGTTCTCCGACACCGTGGAAGCTAATCGCAGCCGTTGCATCCCGTGTGGTGGATCGCATGAGTATCCCGAGATCAAACCAGACCGTTCACTTGATGCGTTGGTACAATGTTCTGCGCGTGCGACACCGCATAGAGAGCCGAAATAAATTCGAATTGCAGCTTTACACCACGGATGATTTGCGACGGCAGTACCAAGAAAACGGTAACGATTTAATTAGACTCCGTGACGGCATCGTCACCCGAGCCGAGCTGATTGCCGAAATCCGTTGGCGCGTGTTTTGGGTGCGATTCGGCTATGGAATTATGCTTGTTATGACTGTAATCGCGGCAATCGCTGCCGTCGCCGCCGCCCTCGAAGGATGGGAGTGATTCGGGTAGGCGCTTGCGTGCAGTTCTGGTCCGGGATCCAGTTTGGCTCAGCTGCGCCCGGGCACAAAATGCCGCGCCCAGCCATAGATTAGGCCATAGGTTTCACTGGAAAATTCGAGGAGCACCACGTTGTTCTTTCGGATGCTCTCGCGGATTTCGTCGGGTTCAATTGCTATCATATTCTTTAATTGTTTCAGCACCACTGGGTTTTGCCAGTTCCATGTCGGTGACCCGATAACAGCCGCGAACGCTTCCATCCGGTCGAAATGCCATGTGAGCATTGCAATCGCATTTTGACACTTCGCGTAGCCATTGAACTTAAACATTTGCCCTTTAGCTGCCAGTGATCTGAGTTTGATTACTGACGGCTGGATGGACTCTAACGCTTCCCATAAGCGCTTAGCTTGTGTCTCCCCGTGCTTCTGGATGTATGCAATCGCCCCTTTGACGGCTATGTCTGCTTCGCCACTGCCTTCCCACGCGGGCGCGTGGCTCGCCATGCCGATTTTTGCTGTCTCCAGGATCGTGATTGGCCTAGGGGTCTCTGCGATGTAAGCGTGGGCAGCCTCAATTAATGCGTCGAGAAATTCGACCTCCCTCTTGGCTTTGTCTTGTCGCTGCCAGTTCTTCAATGCCAAGAACGCAATAACTGCCGTCGCCACAGGGGCTAATGTTTTGATAACTTCCAGCCAGTTGATGCGAGTTATCGTGTCAAAGGACCATGCAAGGGTATCGCACATTAGCACCCTCTTTTGTGTTGGCGGGAACACTCGCGCTCGCGCGAACCTTTATCCTACGATAAGCGGGGAGTCAGGCATGAGCGGGACGTATTTTCTCTAGCGCTCTTTTCCGGCTCACAGGCTACTCATCTCAAAATCCAGCTCCTTGGCAGGCACTTACCGTCCGCTTTCAAAACCGAAGCTCGCCAAATGCCCCTGGAGAAAATTGGGGGCTAATGCTCAAGTTGACGCCCAACGGCGTCTCCGCGTCTTATCACCACGTGCAAAAGAGGCCGATTTTTAGGGCTTTTTGACGCCTTTTCTCCGAGGCTCGGAGAAAGCTGAGACTTCGTGGCGGAGGGGGTGGGATTCGAACCCACGATACGGTTGCCCGTATACACGCTTTCCAGGCGTGCGCCTTCGACCGCTCGGCCACCCCTCCAGCTCCTTTCGGAACGGCGCGGACCATAGCAAGGCAGGACCGGGGCGCCAAGGCGCTAGGTCCCTGAAAAATCGGCTGTTTTCCGCCAAAAATCGCGGCGCGCACCCTGATTTGCGCCGGAAACAATCCTGCCGCGGCCGCGTTGGAGGAAGAACCACACCCACGCGCCTGCCAGGGCGCGCGGGTTTGCCATTTCCGCGCCCGGGACGCGCGCGACTGTCCAAGAATGTTAGGGAGGACGAAGGCCATGGCCGCTTCGAGCGCGACGCTCCACGAAGACGCCGAAAAGCTGAAACAGGAAACGATCGATAACCACCGCGCGATCGTCTCCCTGATGGAGGAGATCGAAGCCACGGATTGGTACGAACAGCGCGTCGATGCGGCCACCGACGGCGAGTTGAAATCGATCCTCAAGCACAACAGCGACGAGGAAAAGGAGCACGCGTCCATGCTGCTGGAATGGCTGCGCCGACGTGACGCCAAGTGGGACCAGAATCTGCGTACCTACCTATTCAGCGACAAACCGATCCTCTCCATCGAGAAGGAAGAAAAAGGCGGTGGCGAGGACGGTGGCGGCGATGAAGGGTCGCTCGGCATCGGCAGCCTGCGCGGCGTGGGCGGTGTCGCGGTGGTGGGAGGCTGATCATGGGAACGCTGTTTCGCCATCTGGCGCCGATCTCCGCTTCCGCATGGGACGAGATCGATGAGGAAGCCAAACGCACGCTGAAGGCTAGCTTGGCTGGCCGCAAGCTGGTCGACTTCGTCGGCCCTCTGGGTCCCTGTACCGCCGCGGTCAGCACCGGCCGCGCCAAGCCGGTTTCACCGCCGCTGTCCGAAGGCGTCGGTGCGCGCCTGCGTCAGAGCCAGCCGCTGGTCGAGCTGCGCGTTCCGTTCGAGCTGTCGCGCGCCGAATTGGACGCCATCGATCATGGCGCCAAGGATGCCGATCTGGACCCGGTCATCCGCGCGGCACAGCATATCGCGGGCGCGGAAGACCGGGCGATTTTCCACGGCTATGCCGCCGCGGCGATCGAAGGGATTTGCCGGGCCACGCCCCATACGGTGAGCCTGCCCGCGAATTTCGAGGACTATCCGATCGCGGTTGCCGAGGCCATTGCCCGGTTGCACGCGGCAAGCGTGGACGGGCCCTATGCCATCGCGCTCAGCCGGCAAAGCTATGTCGGCCTCACGGAGTCCACGAAGGGCGGCTATCCGATCCTTCCCCATGTTCGGCGCCTTCTCGATGGGCCTATCGTCTGGGCTCCGGCGCTCGACGGCGCGGTCGTCTTGTCCATGCGCGGCGGCGATTTCGAACTGACGGTGGGCGAGGATCTGTCGATCGGCTTTCTGGACCATACCGACGACGCGGTCCGTCTCTATCTGGAGGAAAGCTTCACCTTCCGGGTCTTGTCGCCCCAGGCGGCCGTCGCGCTGTCGTCCGCATCCGACAAGCGTGGGGAAAAGAAGAAGCGCTAAGCGCTACTGCAGGGCCTGGACGATCTTCTGATCGTTCAGGAGTTGCTGCAGCACCTGCTGCGCGATCAGCGATGCCTGGGCCGACGCCCGGTTGTGCGGCTGGATGTCGAGGATGCTTCCACTGATTCCGCGGCGGCTCGTGACGGTGTTGGATGCCAACGGTTCGGCGGATGTGCCGAAGACCTCCGCTTTCAACGTGAAGGTCAATGATGCGTCGATATATTGATCGCTCTCCCAATCCTCGATCGTGACCAGGAGCGAGCGGGGTTTACCCTGGTTCAAAAGGGTCTTGATCGCCTGCTCGCGAGTCTCGGTATAGGGCACGGTCACGACCGTCACTTGAATGCCCTTCGCGCTCAGGCCATTGGCGATGGCGGCCGAGAAGTCGTCGGCCAGCGGCCGTCCGGAACTGGTGTGAACGCCGTAAGGCACGCCGACCACCGCGCGCGTAACTCCGGTGTAAGTCGCGGAATTCTTGCCTGACAGGACATAAGGACGCTGATCATAGGCGGCGACAGCGACGGGGTTTCCCGTGGTGGCCGCAAAGACCGGCGTCTGATTTTGATAGTCCGTCGTGTTGCCGAACGCGCAGGCGCCCAGCATGAGGGTCAGTCCGACAATCCATGCTGCCTTCAACATTTACGGTCCCCCGCCACGCGCTGAAGCAATTTTCGCCAAGGTTTTATAGCCACAAAATCACTTTAAGGCCTCGACGATCTTCGGATCGTTGAGCAGTTTCTGCAGGACATCCTGGGCGATCGCGGTGGCTTTTTTGGATGCGGGCGTGTGGATATTCATGGTCCACATGCTTGCATCCTGCATCACATCCTTGATCCGGCCGTAGCGGACGCTGTCCGACGATGCGAGTTCATTGCCTTGGGCATCGAACACGTCGGCGCGCAGGGCGAACGCGACACTCATGCCGACCTTACTGGCGTTGTAGAAGCCGCCGCCGGGAACGGTGCGGAAGTCCATGCTGTTGGGGCCCATATCGGTCTGCCATTCATCGATGGACACAAGCAGCGCGCGCGGTTTGCCAATGTCGGTCAGGCGTTTGATCGTGTCCGGTCGGTCGTCCCTGGGCGGGATGGGCACCAACGTCACCTGAATGTTCTTCGCGGTCAGGGCGTTGGCGACCGCGAGGTTGACATCCTCGGCCAACGGCCGCCCGGATTCGGTGTGGACGCCAAACGGGATATTGGCTTGGCCGCGCGTTTCACCGGTATAGGTGAGGGAATAGCTGCCGCTGACCACTTTGGGCCGCCGGTCCTGGGTGCCGATCGCGATCTCTTGGGCAGTCGCGATCTGGAGGTCGGGCTTTGCGGCCAGGAAGTCGGATTCGTTGCCAAACGCACACCCTCCCACCATCAGTGCGCCGAGAAGCGCCAAACTTTGCCGGATCATGTAACCCTCGCCCCGATGGTAAATTGACAGCCCGAATTCTGGCGGTGCAGCGTCAAGGCGCCGTCAGCGGGAGGGCGGTGCAGAGCGTCAAAAAATCGTCAAATTCCCCAGCAACATAGGGCTTGTTCGCGGCGGGATGGGAACTCAAGGTGGGATTTTCCGTTTGCATTTCCGGGCGGGCCCGAGGCCGCGCCCATCTTAGGCAGGAGCCAAGTATGAAGATTCGCACAGCCATCGTTGCGGTGCTCATCGGCGGCGCGGGCTTGTCGGCGCTGCCGGTCCTGGCGCAGACGGCCCCGGCCACGCGCGCGTCCCTGTCGGCCGAGGAGTATGCCCGCCGCCAGGCCCAGGGCGAGTTGTTCGAGATCGCGCTGAGCCAACTCGTCCTCGACAAATCGGAGGATCAGGCCGTACGCACCTTCGCCGAGCAGATGGCGACGGCCCATACCGCGTCGCTCGAAAGGTTGCGCGCGGCGGCCGGCACGATGGCGGCGCTGTTGCCGAGCACGCTCGATTCGACCCAACAGACCACGCTGTTCCGCCTGGAGAATATCTCGGGCATGAAGTTCAACTTGGAATACATGCAGATGCAGATCGATGGGCATAAGGCGGCGTTGGAACTCAACCGCCGCTATGCCTCGGGCGGAGCCGATCCCGCCCTGCGCCAATATGCGTCCGAGTCCATTCCGGTGATTCAGAACCACCTAGCCACGGCTCAGCAGGTTCGCGTCGCCCCGCCGATCACACCGGGCCCCAAGCTTTAAGGAACCGACTCCTGTTCTTGGCGGTTGAACCGCCGAGGAATTCGTTGCCGCTTGGGGTAAGGCCCGCGGTTTGCACGAATGAAAGGAGAACGACCATGCGCAAATCCACAAACGGCCATAGCCGCTCAGTGGCCAAACTTCAGAGCAATCTCAACGGCGTCGTCTCCGGCGCGGGCGCCGTGATCAACGACACGTTCCATTCGGTGGTCGATGCGACCAAAGCCGAAGGCGAACGGGCGGTGACGGCGGCTCGTGAAACGGTGCGAGAGCGGCCTCTGATTTCCGTGGCTGCGGCCTTCGGTGCGGGCGCGGTGGCCGCTTTCCTGATGGGGTTGCGCTCGGGCTCGCGCGATCGTGGTGAAACCACGCGGGATTAGGATTTCATTTGAAGGGCCGCCTGCCGGTGATCCCCGCGGGCGGCCTTTCCTTACCGGTTATGATTGGCGTCGGCATATCGGGGTGGCGATACGGGCCGTGGCGCGGCGTCTTCTATCCGCCCGGCTTGGTTCAGGCTGACGAGTTGGAATTTGCCAGCCGGCAATTCTCCTCCATCGAAATCAACGGCACCTTCTATTCGCTCCAGCGGCCGGAAAGCTTCGCGCGCTGGCATGATGCGACACCGGGCAGCTTCGTCTTCGCGGTCAAGGCGCCGCGCTACATCACCCACATTCTGCGCCTGCGCGATGCCGAAGAGCCGCTCGCGAATTTCCTGGCTTCGGGCGTGCTGCGCCTGGGCGCCAAGCTTGGCCCGATCCTGTGGCAGTTGCCGCCGAGTTTCCGCTTCGATCCAGCGCGCGTCGATGCGTTCCTTTCGCTTCTGCCGCACGATACGCAGACCGCCGCGCGCATGGCGCGAAAGCACGCCGCCCGCATTCGCGGCCGCGTCTGGCTCGAGACCGATGTGAAGCGGCCGCTGCGCCACGCCATGGAAATCCGCCACGAAAGCTTCGCCGTGCCGGCATTCGTCACTATGCTCCGAAAGTATCGCGTCGCGCTGGTTTGTGCGGATACGGTCGAATGGCCGCGTTTGATGGATGTGACGGCGGATTTCATGTATTGCCGCCTGCACGGCTCGACCGAGCTGTACCGTAGCGGCTATGGTCGGAAAGCCCTTCGCCTGTGGGCACGGCGCGTAAAGGTCTGGGCCGCCGGGCGCGAGCCCACGGATGCCACGCGCGTGAGCAAAAGGCGCGGCCCCAAGCGTGCGCGGCGCGACGTCTTCGTCTATTTCGACAACACCGACAAGCTGCGCGCGCCCAGGGACGCGCGGGCGTTCGCCAAGCTGGTCGGAGCGGGGTCTAAAGCTTCCCGCCCGGCACGTCGCGCAGGACGAACGACTCGACCTTCTCGAAAAGTCCGGGGTTCCGCTCCTTGACCTTCAGCCACTCGGCGTCCTCGCGGAACTTGGTCCAGGCCGCCGGAATGGCTTCGGCGTTGGGCCAGGGCATCGTGTACCAGATGTGGCGCGGCGCGCCCTCCTGCACCCAGAAGTCGGTGATCTTGAAGCCCAGGCGCTTGAAGATCGGCAGGATGTCTTCCTTCATCACTTTCAGCATCTGGGCTTCCTTGCCCTCGCCGGCGATGTAGTGGCGAAGCTCGTGCACCATGGTGGTCTCCTATTTTCCGTGCGTCAGGATTTCGCGCGTTCGTCGCGATAGCGGAAGGTACAGACCTTGTCACCCTTCATGATCGTTTGGACGCGCTCGAGTTTGATGGCGGGGTCGTAGCCCTGACAGAAGACGCCGTCGCGGTTGCACGACATCAGGTGGCCGATATGGCCCAAGCCCATCTCGCGATACATCTCGGCATAACGGCAGCGCACCACGTCGAAATTGAACGTGTCATCGGTGGCTTCCAGTACGTTCATCTCCAAGGCGCCGTCCGCCTTCCAATGATCGTAGAGGGCGATGAAGTCGCGCATGCTGGTCTTGCCGCCGGGCGCCTTGGCGGCAAATTCCTTGCCCTCGGCGATTGCCGCCTTGCGCACGGCGGCATCCAGAATGGTTTGCGCCTTCTCTTCGCCGAGTGTTGCCACCATCTCATCGTAGATCGGCTTGATGACCTGTGCCTGCAAGCGGCGCTTCACGATCGTCGGGATTTCGCCCATTTCGGTGTCCGTTGGCTAGGGTCCAAGCCCTATCCAATCGCGGCGCGGCGGGCGGCGCAAGAGCGGCTCATGGCGCGATCCCGAGCCGCGCCATGGCGCGCAGCCGCGCCTCGCCGCGCGCGCGGTCGGGCACGTGGATCAAGCCCGCGATCCGGCGCACCAGCATGTCTTCCTGCGGATCGAGCATGCCGTCGGCATAGGCGACCTCCCACAGCATTTCGATCACGCGAGTCCGCTCGGCTTCGTCCAGGCGCTTCACGGTCAGGCTGGTGAAGGGAAAAAGTTGGGTCGAGCGTGCGACCTCGCCTTCGGCGCTGCGCAGCAGCAGGCGCGCCTCTTCGCTTCCCAACTCGAACCGTTCCATCAGAAGCCGCTCGATCGTCTCCCGCTCGGGGCCTTCGAAGCGGTCATCCATCCGTGCGGCTTCGACCAGGAGGGCGGCCACGGCCACCTGCAGCGATTCCGGGGATTTGGAAGAGGAAAGGGCATCCTCTCCGGTCAGCATTTTGAGTATTCTATCGATCATGACGGCTACGGTCGCATTTTGGGCTCGAAAGCGAGGGGCGCGCATCCTAGCCCCTGGAAGCAGCCCGGAACATCCGTCTGCGCCGGCGGTTTTCCAAGCGGCCCCTCAAGTTGGCGCGTTAAAGCCCGGGCGTTTTTTGGTGTTTGCATGTGGCCAAGACTGAGCGCGTCCGCGCGTGAATTAAACCTCGCGGCGTGGACGAAGGCGGCCGATTGGAGCTCGGGCCTGCCGCAAACCATTTTCGGGTATGTCTGGCAATTTAGCCGCAGCAGTCAGACTTGGTTGTGCGCCGGCTCCGTCGCCACATTCTTCTTGGCCCTCGCGCCGCTAGAGCTACAGCGCCGTATCGTCAACGAGGCGTTCAAAGAGCGCGATCTCACAGCGCTGATGTATCTGTGCGGCGCCTATGCGGTCGCGGCCCTGGTCATGGGTCTTATCAAGAGATGGCTGAACGTCTATCGCGGCATCGTCAGCGAGCGGGCCACCTGGGCGCTGCGCCAAAAGGTGCATACGGTCATCGAAAAGGAACATTCGCGGGAAGAAAAAGCCAAAGAAGGCACCACCATCGCGGTGGCCGTGGCCGAGGTGGAGCCGGTCGGCGGCTTCGTCGGCATGGCTATCTCGGAACCGTTGCTTCAGGGCGGCATCATGGTCTTCACCTTCGCCTATCTGGTCTACATTCAGCCTTGGATGGGCCTTCTCAGCCTCGTGATCTTTTCGCCGCAGTTCTTCTTCGTGCCGCACATGCAGGCCGCAATCAACCGGCGTGCGGCCGTGCGGATCAAGATCATGCGGCGCGTGGGCGCACAGCTCATCACCGAATACGAGGAGCCCGAGGGCGCGCGAGACCGGAAGATCTACACTCGCAAGATCACCACGGTGCTGGAGCTGAACGTGCAGATCTTCAAACTGAAGTTCTCGATGAACTTCTACATGAACTCACTGCACCATCTTGGTGTCGTGGGGGTGCTGCTGGTCGGTGGCTGGTTCGTGGTCGACGGCCGCACCGAGCCGGGCACGATCCTGGCGTTCATCTCCGGCCTCGGCCAACTCAAGGAGCCGTGGAACGATCTGGTGAACTATTACCGCGAGGCAACCACCGCGCAGGTGAAATATCGCCTCGTGAAGACGGCCGTCGAGGATGGCGCGGTTTTGCAGGCCAAAGCCGCCTGAAGGTCAATTCGCCCGGTAGCGGTGGACCTTCGCCTCGTCGAGCGTGATTCCCAACCCCGGCTCGGACGGGATCCGCACCTCGGTCGCGTCCGCGGGGATCGGGTTCGTGACGATATCCTCGACCAGCGTGTCCGACGGCGAGCCGTGCGTGCCGCCCGCCAGATTCGTGCAGGTGGCGATGAAGGCGCGCACCGCTCCGATGCCAACACCGGACGGCGCCGAGCTGCCGGGCACGATGCCGAGGCCGCCCGCTTCCGCTACCGCCGCGATCTTCTTGGCCATGGTCAGGCCGCCCTTCACCGTCGGCTTGATGTGCACGGCATCGGCCGCACCCGCGCGGATCACCCGCATCATCTCCTGCGGCGTCTCGACCGATTCGTCGACCACGATGGTAGTGGTCGTGTTGTTGCGGATCAGAGCCAACCCCTCCAGGTCCCAGTATTTCGCGGGCTGCTCGATCATCTGCACGCCCAATGGCTCCATCTGCTTGATCAGGCGCAGGGCGGTCTTGGTCTCATAGAAGCCGTTGAAGTCGACCTTGATGGGAATGTCCGTGCCGATGGCCTCGCGCACCATGCGCAGCCGCTCGACGTCGCGCTCCGGCTTCTCGGCGTCGCCCGACTTAAGCTCCAGCTGGCGATAGCCACGCGCCACGGCCTTCTTGGCGATGTCGGCCATCTTCTGCGGCGTGTCGATCGACATGCCGTAGCCCACGCCCTCGACGACGTAGCTGTCGCGCACCTTGCCACCCAGAAGATTGTAGGACGGAATGTTCAGATGCTTGCCCAACAGGTCATAGAGCGCGATGTCGATGGCGGCCTTGACGCGCCAATACGCCTCGACGGCGTGGTCCATCTTTTTCCAGATCAGCGCGATATTGAATGGGTCCTCGCCGATGATCGACGGCCCCAGATAGTCGCGGATGATCGCGACGATGCCTTCCTGTGTCTCGCAGCCGGGCCGTTCGAAGCTGGGATAGGCCTCGACCTCGCTCAGGCCGAAGACGCCGTTGTCGGCGTGCACTTTGACGACCACGTGGTCGAAGATGCTGAAGGTGCCGTGGCTCTCCACCAGCGGCTCCTTGACCGGCATATGCAGGGGGATGGTCTCGATCTTGGCGATCCGCATCGTCGGTCCCTTCATTTTTTCTTCTGGTAGGCGGCGCCCAGGCCGAACAGATGCACGCCCGCATCGATCATCAGGATCTCGCCCGTGATGGCGCGCCCGCCTGCGATGAACCAGGCCACCGATTCCGCCACGTCCTCGGCGCTGCAAATCCGCTGCAGCGGTGAATTGGCCTCCACGCCCGCCTTCACCTGCTTGTACTGCTTCGCATCCATCTTGCTGGTGACCCAGCGCGTCTCGACGAAGCTCGGGCACACCGCGTTGACGCGGATTTCCGGCGCGAGCGCCCGGGCCAGCGCGAGCGTCATGGTGTTGAGGGCGCCCTTGGACGCCGCATAGGCGGTCGAGCTGCCCCCACCCACGATACCGACGATCGAGGAGACGTTGACGACGGAGCCGTTGCCCGTGGCCTTCAGTGCTGGTGCTGCGGCGCGCGTCATCTGATAGGCGCCCACCACGTTGGTTGCGTAGATGGCGTGGAAATCCTCGGCGGTGAGGCCTTCCAAGTCGGCGCCGGCCACCACCTTGGTCATGCCCGCGTTGTTCACGAGGCCGTCGATACGGCCCCAGCGCGCGAGCGTCTGCTTCACCATCCGCCGGCAATCGCCATCGGCGGCGACATCGCCCTGGAGCGCGACGGCGTCCGCACCCAGCTTGCGGCACGCGGCGGCGGTGGCTTCGGCCTCGTCGCGGCTCGCGCGGTAGTTGATGGCGATGCGCCAGCCGTGGGAAGCCAAAAGCTTGGCGGTCGCGGCGCCGATGCCCGTGCCGCCGCCGGTGATAAGGGCGGCGGGCGCGTCCTTGCGCGTCCTTGCGCCCTGGCTCTTGGTCCTCCGACGCGCCGCCATCGCCCCACCCCCGTGACGTTGGATTGACGAAAGGAACCTCACAAGAGCGAGTGCTGCGAGTCAACAGCGCGGGCTTGGATTGCGGTGGGCGGAGCCTTACGCTCGACGCGGGAACTGGGGGAGGAAGAGATGACCGGAACCGTCGCGGCCCGCTTGAAGGAGCTGGGCATCACCCTGCCGCCGCCGGCCAAGGTGCTGGGCAACTACGTGCCCGCTTCCGTCGAGGGCAATATCGCCATCGTGAACCAGGCGCCGGTGGTGGACGGCAAGGTGAAATACGCCGGGCGCATGGGTGCCGAGGTCAGTCTGGCCGAGGGCGAGGATTGTGCCCGCATCACCGCAATCAACGTGCTGGGCGCGCTTAGTTCGGCGCTGGACGGCAATCTTGATCGCGTGCGCCGCTGCGTGCGTCTGGGCGGTTTCATCGCGGTGGCGCCGGAGTTCAAGGACCATGGCCGCGTGATGAACAGCGCATCGGACCTGATGGTTCAGGTATTCGGCGACAAGGGACGCCATTCGCGCTTCACGGTCGGCGTCCTATCGCTGCCGGCGGACCTGGCCATGATCATAGAAGGCATGTTCTACGTCGATTGACGCGTTCCAACCGAGGAGAACCCCAATGTACGCCCGCGTGATGAGCACGAACTTGAAGAAGGCCACGATCGACGAGGCCGGCAAGGAATGGCGGACCCATATCGAGCCGTACAAGAAGAGCGGGATGAAGAAGGCGTACATGTTCGTCGACCGCGAGACGGGCAAGTATCTCTCGATCACGATCTGGGAAGACGAAGCGACGCAGAAGAAGAATGCCGGCAGCCCCGAGCAGAAGGCCGGACGCGAGGCCATGACCAAGAAGTATTTCGAAGGCCCTCCGCAGCCGATGGGCTACGAGGTGCTCGAGGTCATCGAGTAGCGCTTTTCTTCTTCGCCCCGTTCAGCTCGGCCAGCACCTCGTCCGTGTGTTGGCCGAGGGTGGGGGCCGGCCGGCGGATCGAAACCGGCGTTTCTGAAAACTTGATCGGCGTGCGCAGAAGCTTGGTAGAGCCCGCCACCGGGTGCTCGACCGATTCCACCTGGTCGCGCGCCAGGAAGTGCGGATCGTTCAGCACTTCGTCGTAGGCCAGGACCGGCGCGGCGGGGATACCGGCCTTTTCCAGCAAGGCCAGCCAATGGCCGGTCGTCTCCTTAGACAGATACTGGGTGACGATCTCGCTCAGCGCCGCGTTGTTCTGGATGCGCAGCGCGTTGGTCTCGAAGCGCGGGTCCTTGGGCAGGTCCGGCGCCTTGATCACCTCGTCGCAGAATTTCAGCCACAGCACCTGGGTCGCCGCGCCGAGCGCCAACCAACCGTCGACAGTGCGGTAATTCTGATAGGGCGCGGCGTTGCGGTGGGTCGCGCCGATGCGCTTCGGGCGCTGGCCGGTCGCGAAGAAGCCCGACACCTCGTAAGGGCTGAACGACAGGGCCGATTCGAACAGCGATACGTCGACCAACTGCCCCTTGCCCGTACGTTCGCGTGCATAGAGGGCGTTCAGCGTGCCGAGCGCGCCGTACATGCCGCCGGTCAGGTCCGAAATGGGGATGGGCAGGCGCAACGGATCGCCGTTCACCTCGCCGCAGATCGACATCAGGCCCGACATGGCCTGGGCCATCAGGTCGAAGCCGCCGCGGTGGCTGTAGGGGCCGGTCTGGCCGAAGCCGGAGATGGCGGTATAGATCAGCCGCGGATTGCGCTTCTTCAGCGCCTCGTAGCCGAAGCCCAGCTTTTCCATTGTGCCGGGCTTGTAGTTCTCGACCACCACGTCGGCGGAATCGATCAGGCGCTGGCAATCGGCGCGGCCCTGTTCCGTCTTCAGGTCCAAGACCACGCTGCGCTTGTTGCGGTTGGCCTGCATGTTGAAGGCGCTGACGCCGTTCACATAGGGCGCGCTTTTGCGCGATTCGTCGCCAAGCCCCGGACGCTCCACCTTGACCACGTCGGCGCCCATGTCGGACAGAAGCATGGTGCAGAAGGGTCCCGAGAGATGGGACGTGAAGTCGATGATGCGGACGCCCTCGAGCGCGTTTGCCATTGCGGGTCCCTTCGTCTTGTGGCCATTTGGCCGGCGAGGCAGGCGAGTATAGCGTGCCGCGCGAGCGAGGGAATTCCATGGAAAAGGATGAAGTTCTTCTGACCCGGCACGACGACGGCGTGGCCGTCGTCACCCTCAACCGTCCGGAGCGGCGCAACGCGGTGAACTTCGCCCAGTGGCGCAGGCTGGGCGATCTGTTCGCCGAACTGGGCGCGGACCGCGCCGTGCGGGCCATCATCCTCACAGGCGCGGGCGGGCATTTCT
Organism: Alphaproteobacteria bacterium; assembly: GCA_050180485.1. Taxonomy (GTDB): domain Bacteria; phylum Pseudomonadota; class Alphaproteobacteria; order CADEGL01; family CADEGL01; genus CADEGL01. The sequence goes on from JBFXED010000001.1 coordinate 205,910, forward strand.
GCGCGGGCGCCGACATCTCGGAGTTCAAGACCGTGCGTGCCGACGCGGCCACGGGCGCCGCCTATGACGAGGCCGTGAAGCACGGCACCCAGTCGCTGATCGACATGCCCAAGCCGACCATCGCGGCGATCGCGGGCTACTGCATCGGCGGCGGCGTGGCCTTGGCCCTGGCCTGCGATTTCCGGGTCGCGGCGGGCGGCGCGCGCTTCGCCATTCCTGCCGCGCGGCTTGGCATCGTCTACAGCCAGCTCGAATGCGAAGGCCTGATCGCGGCCGTGGGCGTCACCAACGCCAAGAAGATCCTGTTCGGCGCCCAGCAGATCGACGCGATGGGGGCGCGGCTCATGGGCCTGATCGACGAGGTGACCAGCGACGATCCGGTCGAAGCCGCGCGTGCGTTCGCCAAGCCGATGGCGCAGAATGCGCCGCTCAGCATCTCGGGCATGAAGACGGTGGTGAACGCGCTGGCGGCGGGCAAGATCAAGGAGCGCCATGGCGCCATCGAGGCCGCCGTCCAGACGGCGCTCGACAGCGAGGACTACCGCGAGGGTGTGCGCGCGTTCGGTGAAAAGCGTCCGCCCCGCTTCACGGGGCGCTGACGCCTTACTCCTTGGCGATCCGCTCCATCACCACGGGGAACGCGCTCAGCGGATGCGGCTGGGTGACCGGATGGCTCGGTGTCACATAGTCTCGATTAAGCTGGCTCAGCTTCGTCACGCCGAGCAGGCCCATGGAGACGATGATCTCCTCTTCCAGGATCTCCAGCATGCGGGTCAGGCCCGCTTGGCCCGCGGCGGCCAGGGCCCAGGACTGCATGCGCCCCATGGATACGGCCTTCGCACCCATGGCGATGGCCTTCAGCACGTCGCTGCCGCGCACGAAGCCGCCATCGACGATGATGTCGGCCTTGCCCTTCACCGCGTCGACGACGTCGGGCAGGGACTGGATCGTGCCGCGCGCATGGTCGAGCGAGCGGCCGCCATGGTTCGAGACGTAGATCACGTCGACGCCATGTTCCATGGCGAGGCGCGCGTCCTGCGCGTTGGTGACGCCCTTCAGAATCAGCGGCAGGCCCGAGCGCGACTTCACCCGCTCCAGCATCTCCCAGGTGATGATGGTGCCGAGTAGCCCTTCCTTGCTGGGCGTCTTGCCGGAAGCGCGCTCGTCGCGCATCTGCTGCAGATAGCTGGCGTAGGTGCGGCTGCGTTTGGCTTTCGTGGCCAGGCCGCTCATCAGGTCGCGTTCGCGTCTGCTGTAATAGGCGCCTTCGCTGACGAAGGTGATGGCCTTGTAGCCGGCGGCCTTCACGCCATCGACCAGGTCGTCGAGGAACGGCTGCTCCGCGCGCGGATGCAGCGCATAGACGATGCGCGACTTGTCCTTGATGCCTTCGGCCACGGCTTTGTAGCCCGGATCGGCGAAGCCGCTGACCACGTGCATGATTTCGAATTCCTCGGCGACCTTGGCCGCGGTCAACGCCCCGCCGGGATCGAGCAGCGCGATCGAGCCCACGGGCGCGAACACCACCGGGATGCGCAGCTTCACGCCGAGAAGCGACGTCGTCGTGTCCACCTCGCTGACGTCGCGCATGACGCGGTTGATGAACGCCAAACTGTCGAGCGATTGGCGGTTGCGGCGCAGGGTCGTCTCGCTCTCGGTGCCAAAGGTCACGAACTCCCAAACGGCGCTGGGCAGCTTCTGACGGGCGGCCCAAACCAAATCCTGCAACGTCGGGAATTCCGACATGAGATGACCTGCGATGTTTGCGGTTATCGAGATGCGATAAGCATTCGACCGTTGCGAAGCGCGAAAAACACTAGAAGCCGCGATGCTGGGTTTCAAGCGCACGTTGTCCATGGACTCCATCGCGCCGCCGTGGTTCCTTAAAAACAAGCCGCACGCGGGTGATTGGAGCGCAATTGACGTGTCTCCATCGGCCGAAGAAGCCGGCGTGGGAGGGGAGAGATGGCGAAGAAAGCCGTAGAAACCGGGATCCCGCGTCACGCGCGGCCGTTCGAGTGGGCCATCGTGGCGGATGGCATCTTTTATGCCGCCGCGGCGCCCATCAAGGCCGACGGCACGGCGGAGACCGGCGACATCCGCAAGCAGACGACGCTCGTTCTGGCCAATCTCGCGCGATCGCTCAAGGCGGCCGGCGGCTCCATGGCCGACGTCACGCAGGTAATGCTCTATGTCACCGCGCGTGAATTCATCGATCCCATCACCGAGATCTGGGCCAAGGCGTTTCCGAAGCCCTATCCCAACCGCGCGACGGTCATCGTCAAGGAGATCGGCGTGAAGGACGTGGGGCTCGTCATCATGGCCACCGCCCATGTCGGCAAGGGCAAGAAGAAGCCGGCACGGAAGAAGGCCGCGCGCCCCACGGCGCGGGGCCGGACGCGGCGGCGGTAACGCGCGCCGGATGGGATCGAGGCAAGCGTGAGCGTTCAGGCCGTCCCATCTCCGAAATCGACTCGTACCGCCAGCGGCGGCGACCGTCAGGCGCGCCGCGACCGCGTGGGCGCCATCGTTGTCGGCGCGCTGTCCGTCGTCACCTTCCTTGTGGTCTGGCAGGGGCTGGTTTCGACCGGCCTCGTGCACAAGGCTTTCCTCGGTTCGCCCGAGACGGTCGCGAACGCCGCGTGGAAGCTGATCTCGGACGGCGCGCTTTATAAGCACACCACGGCCAGCGCCAGCCGCGTTCTCATGGGTTTCGCGCTGTCCTCCACGGCGGCCGTCATCCTCGGCCTGGCCATGGGCGTTTGGCGGCCGCTCAAGGCCGTCTTCGATCCCATCGTGTCGCTGATCCGGCCGCTTCCGTCCTTGTCGTGGATTCCCTTGTCCATGATGTGGCTCGGCATCGGCGAAGAGCAGAAATACGCCATCGTCTTCATGGGTACGCTGGCGCCGACACTCGTTTTCGTGGTGGACGCCACGCGGCGCGTCGATCCGTTGCTGATCCGCGCCGCGCGCAACCTGGGCGCGAATCAGGTGCGGGTGCTGTGGGAAGTCATCCTGCCGGGTGCCTTGCCCAGCATTCTCTCGGCGCTCAAGGTGACCATGGCGCTGGCCTGGGCCTGCATCATCAGCGCCGAGATGGTCGGCGCCACGCGCGGCCTGGGTTTCCTAATCTGGAACGCCAAGGACTGGGCCAACATCGCGCAGGTGATCGTCGGCATGCTGGCCATCAGCCTGACGGTCCTGGTCCTGGACATTATCTATCGCCTCGTCGAACGGCGCCTGACGCCATGGCGCCGCAACGAACGCCGGGCCTGAACAGCACAACGAGAGAGCCGCGCGAAGCGGACAAGCGTGTGAGCGAAAGATTTTTGAAAATGGGAGAGGGAGCATGTCCAAGTTGCGTAGTCTGATCGTGGGTGCGGTGGCCATCGGAGCGGCATTCGCCATATCCGGCGCGGCCAATGCCCAAGCACCGAAGAAAGTGACCGTCGTCTCGTCGACCGCCGGTGTCCATGCGCCCTACTGGGTCGGTATGGAGAAGGGCTTCTTCAAGGAAGCCGGATACGAGGTCGAATGGAAAATGGTGGCCAGTTCCTCCGACCGCGTCACGGTGGTCTCATCGGGCGACGCCGTCATGGCGGGCACGGGCTCCCAGGCGGTGGTCGCGGCCATGGCCCAGGGTAACAAGAACTTCTATTGGGTCGGGATTCCCGATGGCGCCGCCGATATCTCCGGCATCGTCGCGCGCGGCGATATCAAAAGCGTCAAGGACCTGAAGGGCAAGAAGCTGGCCGTCCAGTTCGGCGGCTCGGAGGAGATCGTCGACTACATCATCCTCAAGAACGCCGGCCTCGACATGTACAAGGACGTCGAGCTGGTGAATCTCAAGCAGTCGGAAATGGTTCAGGCGCTGAAACAAGGTCAAATCGATGCGGCCGGCGCGTGGTATCCGGAATACGCCCAACTCCAGGAGGTACCGGGCGCCCGCAAGATCGCCTCGGTCGCCGATACGGGCTTTTGGGAGAAGTACAAGCAGATCCCGGCGCCCAACGCGCTGATCCTCAGCAAGAAGTTCGTCGACGAAGATCCGGCCGGTGCCAAGCGCTTCCTAGCCGCCTACTGGAAGTCGCAACAGTGGATCATCGACAATCAGAAAGAGGCGGCCGCGATCTCGGAAAAAGTCAGCAAGCAAAGCCAGGCGGACTGGCTGGCCTGGGAGAAGCAGTCGGTGCGTTACACGCGTAAGGACCAGCTTCAGCAGATGTCGGACAAGGGTGCCTACCCGGTCATGGATATCATGATCGAGTTCATGTACAGCGTGATCAAGAAGATCGACAACAAGCCGAAGTATCGCGAATGGGTCCGGATGGACCTGATCGAGGGCTAGGGTCCGGAAGCGGAGAACCGCCGCCGTGACTGTCCGGTTGGCCGAAGCGACGGGGGGTGCCGCGCGCACCCCCCGTCAGCCGTGGCGGCATCGCTACATGGCGATCAGCGCGGTATCGGCCGTCTGTTTCATTGGGCTGTGGGAACTGGCCGCGGCCACGGGCGCGATCGATCCCCAGTTTTTTCCGCCGCCGAGCTACGTTTGGGGCGAACTGAAGCGGCTCGTCTCGGATGGCAGCATTTTCGACTTCATCCTGATCAGCACGCGCCGCGTCCTGATCGGCTTCGTGGCCTCCGCCGCGGTCGGCATTCCGCTCGGCATCCTGTTGGGAACGACCAAATGGATTCGATGGATCGTCGAACCGATCATCTCGATCATCCGGCCGCTTCCGTCCCTGGCCTGGATTCCGCTTTCCATGCTGTGGCTCGGCCTCAGCGAAGAGCAGAAATACTCCATCGTCTTCATGGGCACGATCGCGCCGCTCGTCGTGTTCGTGGCTGACGCTACGCTCCGCGTCGAATCGATCTATGTCCGCGCGGCTCAGAATCTGGGCGCCAGCCGCCTGCGCATCATGTGGGAGGTGATCCTCCCGGCCGCGCTACCCAGCGTCATCTCCGCGCTCAAGGTCACGCTGGCTCTGGCTTGGACCTGCATCATCTCCGCGGAAATGGTCGGTTCCACCAAGGGCCTCGGTTTTCTCATCTGGAGCGGCAAGGACTTGGCCAATATCAGCCAGGTTATCATCGGGATGCTGGCCATCAGCCTGACCGTCCTGGCGCTCGACACCATCATCCGTGGCGTGGAACACCGCTTTCTTCCATGGCACCGCGGCCAGGAAAAGCGATAGGAGTTCCCGTGGCGTCAGACCGACCCATCATCCGCGCCGAAAACGTCAGCATGGAGTATGCCCGCGGCGGCGAAACGGTGCGTGCGCTCGGCGGCCTTTCGCTCGACGTGCGCGAAGGCGAAATCCTGTGCATCGTCGGCAGCTCCGGCTGCGGCAAGTCCACCCTGCTCAACATCATCGCCGGTTTCCTCAAGCCGACGGAGGGCCGGGTTCTCTTGCGCGACCAGCCCATCGCCGGCATCGACACGCGCTGCGGCATGATCTTCCAGGAATATGCGCTGTTCCCCTGGAAGACGGTGCAGAGCAACGTCGAGTTCGGCCTGAAGATGAAGGGCGTCGACAAGGCTGCGCGGCGGGAGACGGCGGCCAAGTTCATCAAGCTGGTGGGTCTGGAGGGCTTCGAGAAAGCTTACCCGGCCGAGCTGTCGGGCGGCATGCGCCAGCGCGCGGCACTCGCGCGCTCCTTGGCCAACGACCCCGAAATCCTTCTGATGGACGAGCCGTTCGCGGCGGTTGATGCCATGACGCGCCAGCTTTTGCAGGATCAGCTGGTCGACATCGTGGGCAAGACCAAGAAGACCGTCATCTTCGTCACCCACAGCATCGACGAAGCCTTGATCCTGTCGGATCGCATCACCGTCTTCTCTTCCCGTCCCGGCCGGGTGAAGGCGATCTTGAAGAACGACCTGCCCAAGCCGCGCAGCGCCTCGGCTCAGCTCACGCCCCGCTATCTGGAACTCAAGAGTCAGATCTGGGACAGCGTGCAGGAAGAGGTTCTGCAGCAAATCGCGCTCATGGAGCGGATCCAACGCTGAGGTTGCCATGTCTTCGCTCAAGGACAAGCGTATCGTCATCATCGGCGGCAGCGCGGGCATCGGCCTGCAGACCGCGAAGGAAGCGTCCCGGCGCGGCGCCAAAATCGTCATCGCGGGACGGACGCTGGAGCGGCTGAAGACCGCGGCCGACGAGATCGGCGGCAGGGTCGAGACCTATCAGGTCGATGCCACCACGGAAGCGGGCATCAAGGCGTTCTTTTCGCGCGTTGGGCAGTTCGACCATCTGACCGTGCTGGTGCCCTCGGCGCCGGACAAATCGCTTTCGGCGAAGCTTGGCCTGTTCCTCGACATGGAGCCGGCGGTGTTCGATACCGTCTTCCGCAATCGCTTCTGGAGCCAATGCTGGGCCGCCCGTTACGGCGCACCGCATATGAGCAAGGAAGGCTCGATCGTCTTCATGTCCTCGAGCCAGCCGCGCAAGACGATCCCGCGCTATTCGGCCAGCTGCGCCGCGGCGGGTGCCATCGAATCGCTCGCACGCATCCTGGCCATCGAGCTTGCGCCCATCCGCGTCAACGTGATCGCGCCCGGCTTCATCCAAACGCCGGGCACCGACCATATCCCACCGGAGCGCCGCGCGATGTGGGACAAGATCGCGCAGGCACAGCCGGTGAAACGGCTGGGCGAGGTGCAGGAGATCGCGGACGGCATGCTGTTCCTGATGGAGAACGGCTTCGCCACCGGCACCACTCTCGATATCGACGGTGGCTACCGCTTCACCTGATCAGAAGCGGTCGATCCGGAACGGCGACAGGTCCGCGACCGGCGGGCGCTCCGCGGCCAGATCGGCCACGAGCCGTCCGGTCGCCGCCGCCAAGGCCAGGCCGTATTGCCCGTGCCCGAAGGCATACAGCACGTTGTGGTGAATCGGGCTGCGGCCGATCACGGGCAGCGAATCCGGCATCATCGGCCGGTCGCCGGACCATTTCGTGTGCGGCTCCGTGCGTATGTGGGGGAAGAGGCGGCGCACATTCTCGATCTGACGCGCGGGCCGGCGGAAATCGGGCGGTGTGCCCAGCCCCGCGAACTCCACGTTGCCGCCGACGCGCAGGCCCCGCTCCATCGGCGTCAGCGACAGGCGCATGTCGGCGACGAACAGGACATGCTGCGGCCGAGTGATGCCGGGATCGAGGAAGGTGACGTGGTAGCCGCGCGCGGCTTCCAGCGGCACACGGTGGCCAAGGCGCGCGGCGAACGGCCCCGACCAAGCGCCCGCGGCCACGACCAGAAGATCGAGCGGATGCTCGCCATGGTTGGTGCGCAGGGCGCGCGGGCCGGTGGGGCCGATCTCGATCTCGCTCACCGTCTCGCGCCGGATCACCCCGCCCATGCGCAGGAAATGCTCGGCTAGGTCGGTGGGGATGCGGTGGGAATCGGTCGCATGCCGATAGTCATGCTCCAGCACGGCGCAAGAGTAGCCTTCGGGCAGGCCGGGTTCGATCGCGCGCAGTGCGTCTTCGTCGAGCCGTTCGATCTTGGCGCCCCGGTCGATCAGCATCCGCCAGAGCGGCCAGGCGGCTTCGCGCGCCTCCGCGTTGCGATAGATGGACAGCGCGCCATTCTCGCGCACCCGGTCCGTCATGCCGGCGTCTTTCAGCAGCATGCTCCAATCGGCGTGGCTCTGCTGCATCAGCTTCGTCAGCGTGGTCAGGATGTGATCGAAGCGCTTAGGGGTACTGGATCGCAGGAAGGCGAGCAGCCAGGGCGCGAGCGTTGGCAGATGACGCCAGCGGAATGCCAAGGGGCCGAGCGGGTCGAGCAGATAGCCGGGCACCTTGCGCAGAATACCGGGCGTGGACATGGGCATCGCATGGCTGCGCGGCATGGCGCCCGAGTTGCCGAAGGAGCAGGCTTCGCCGGGCGGCAGGCGGTCGATGATTGTGACCTCATGCCCGTCGCGGCGCAGCGCCACGGAAGCGGCCAGGCCGACGACACCGGCGCCGATCACCGTCACCTTGCGGGTTGCAACGCTGTTCATGGGCCGCCCCGGACTTGCGCGTCACGGGGCGCATCCCCGTGGACGCCCTATCCAACGCGGGCGCGCGGGTTGGAATCAAGAGGTTTGGAAGTCCCGCGTTACGCCGCGGATTGCAGCTTGGCGACCTTGTCGCGCAGGGTGGCCAGGAACTCGTCCATGTTGCCGCCGTTGCGCTGCAGGATGCTCACGAAGTCGTCGCGCTGTGTCACGACCAGGCTGACATTGGCGAACACCACGTCGACGACTTTGTATTGATCGCTCTCGGTCCGGCGGACGCGCCACAGCACCTCTTCCGATGGCGCATTCGACGCCGCGCTGAAGCGGCTGGACACCCAGGTGCCCGTCTTGCCGTCCGGCCGGGTGGCGCCGAACACCAGCTCCTGGCCGTTATAGACGCTGCGCAAACGCTGGGAATAGGACTGGACGATCAAATCCTCGAACAGCTTCTGGTATTCCTGACGCTGGGGTTCGGACGCCTTCTGCCAATAACTGCCAAGGCAGAAGGTCGCGATGGCCTGCGTGGCGAAGCCGTCCTGCAGGATGGCGCGAAAGGTCTGGTCGCGTTGGGCCTTGGGCGCGTTGTCCTTCAACACGGTGATGGCGCGATCGGAGATTCCCTTCACGAACTGCTTGGCGCCGTCGTCCGCCGTGTCCGCATGGGCGGGCAACGCGGCCATCACGGCGACGGCGGCGAAGCCCATCAAAATCGTTCGTCTGAGCATGTCGGTGCCCCCTTATGGGTTGCGTGCGAGTTTCGAATCCCGGGCTATGCGGCCAGGGTATGGCGCGGCGTTAGCTGACGATGCGCCAATTGCCGTTGGCGTCGCGGCAGGCCGTGCCGTAGCCCTGCTCGGTCTTGCCGCCGACGGTGATGGTCTGTTGGAACTCGCGGCAGTTTTGGCCCTGCGCGTTGGTGTAGGTGCGCGTGGGGGTGACCGTGCCGCTGTTGCCGTTGTCCGGATTCTTCCACGTGCTGGCTTGGCCCGTGGGTGTGGATTCCAGCGAGTTCTGCGTCGTCTGCTGCGCGGTGCGCTTGTCTTGATCGTCCAGCATGTTGCCCGCGGCGCCGCCCAAGAGGCCGCCCACGATCACGCCCGCCGCGATGGCGGGCGCGCCGCCGCCGGCCGCCGCCGCTATCAGGCCGCCGCCCGCGGCACCGCCGGCAGCACCCACCGCGGTCTTGGTGCCGATCCCGCCGTTATCCTGTTGCGCGCACGCGCCCAGCATGGCGATGGCGACGATGGAAGCGCCGAGTCTGGCGAAGGACATATGTGCTCCTTAAATGCCCATGATGCAGCACGCGGACGCGCCGGTGGACGCAGACGTCCAATGATGAAGTTTAGGTGTGGATTTTCGACGAAAATAAGGCGCGACGACGCCGACTCTGTGACAGAGCGGTGATTGCGCTAGCCGAGATGGGTCACCCAGAACCGAAGGGCGCGTTCCCACGCGAGCTTGGCGTTGGCCGGATCGAAATGGGGCCGGTCTTCGTTCATGAAGCCGTGCTGCGCGTCGTAGCGGTAAATCTCGTGCGGCACCTTCACGTTCTTGAGGCCCGCTTCGAAAGCGTTCACATCCGCGGGCGTGCACCATTCGTCCGTGAGCGCGAAGTGGCCCTGGAACGGCACCTGCAGCTTGCGGGGATCGCCAAGCTCGGGCGAGGGCAGGCCGTAAAAGCCCACCGAGGCGGCGAACTCCGGGATGCGGATGGCGCCGAGCGCCGCGACGATGCCGCCCAGGCAAAAGCCGGTCAGCCCGACATTGGCGCTGTTGCGCTTCAGGGTCAGCGCCGCGCCGCGCACCACCTGGTCCGTCGAGCTGCGGAAATCGAGCGCGTTCATCGCACGCTCCGCCGCCTTGGAATCGTGATAGGGCACGACGATTCCTTCGTAGAGATCGGGCGCCAGCGCGTGATAGCCGGCGGCGGCAAGCTTGTCGCAGATGCCCTTGATCTGGCCCGAGACGCCCCACCATTCCTGGATGACCACGATGCCGGGTGCTTTGGGGTCTCGCGCCTCGGCCAAGTAGCCGGTGGCCTTTGCGCCGTCCGGCCGCTCAAATGTGATGGCCTTGCCCATTCCTGCCTCCGCCCTATCCTTATCGTCGGTTCCCGCCAGCTTATCCCCTTCGCCGTCCCGAAGTCCCGCAGCCGAAAGGATTTGTCCGATGCGCGCGCTTGCCGTCCTGGCCCACCCGGAAAAGAAATCCTTCAACAGCCAGATGAAAGACGTGGCCGTCGAGACCCTGTCGAAAGCGGGCTACACGGTCGACGTGTCCGATCTTTACGCCATGGGCTTCGATCCGGTCGAAGGCCCGCGCCATTATCCGAAGCGGGTGGATGCGTCGTGGTTCGACACCCAGGCCGAACAGCGTGCGGCATGGAACGACAAGGCGCTGCCGCCCGTGGTGCAGGCCGAGATCGACAAGGTCGCGGCCGCCGATGTCGTCTTCATCCAGTATCCGATGTGGTGGTTCGGCACGCCCGCAATTCTGAAGGGCTGGATCGACCGCGTCTTCGTCTACGGCCTCTACACCTCGACCCAGCGCTATAACCACGGGCCGTGGAAGGGAAAGAAGGCCATGCTGTCGATCACGACCGGCGCGCCGGAAACCACACACGGCCCTGACGGACGCAATGCCGATGCGGACCTGTTGCTGTGGCCGGTGCACTATACGCTTTATTACATTGGCTTCGACGTGCTGCCGCCGTTCGTCGCCTGCGGCGTCGAGGGCGGATTGAAGTATTCCAGCCCCGATGTCATCGCGGCGCGCCTCAACGGACACAAGGAGCGCCTAGCCGAGACCTTGCGCGGTCTGGACGGTCTCCAGCCCTTGCGCTTCAACGCGATCGAGGAGTTCGATTCGACGGGGCGTCTGAAGCCCGAAGCTCTGTCATACAGCCCGTTCATCCGCCATCGCGGCTAGGGTCGGTCACCGCCTAAGAGCATCGTCATGCGGATTAGGATCGACAGGTTCGCGGCTTTCATCTTGTCCATGATGCTGGCGCGGTGATTGTCGACCGTGCGCGGGCTGATGCGAAGCTCCGCCGCGATCTGCTTGCTGGACAGGCCTTGTGCCACGTGGCGCAGGATCTCATGCTCGCGCGGGGTCAGCGTGTTGAAGCGCGTGCGCAGAGCCTCAATCGAATCAGTGTTCTGAGGCCGGCTTTCGGCCAGACGCACGGCCTCGGAGACGATCCCCACCAGCGCCGCCGGCTCGAACGGCTTCTCGATGAAGTGCAAGGCGCCCGCGCGCATGGCGGAGACGGCCATGGGAATATCGCCGTGGCCGCTGATCATGACGACCTGAACGGGTGCCGCCTTCTCGGTCAGTGTGCGCAAAAGGTCCAGGCCGCTTTTGCCGGGAAGCCGCACGTCGACCAGGGCGCATCCCGCGCGCGGCTCGTCGGCCGCCGATAGGAACTCCTCGGCCGAACCGTATTGCTCCGTGCGATAACCTTCGCCTTCCAGCAGCAGGGCCAGCGCGCCGCGCATGGAGTGATCGTCCTCGACAATGTAAACGGTCGATTCCCGGCTCATGGCAATGCTCCCTTCGCGGCTGGCAGGCGGACGACGAAGCGCGCACCGCCTCCTTCGCCCCGCTCATACCACAGCTTTCCGCCGTGGGACTCCACGATTTGACGGCTGATCGACAGGCCCAAGCCCATGCCCGTGGCCTTGGTGGTCTCGAACGGCTCAAACAAAAGAGGTTCAAAGTTCGCGGCGATGCCCGATCCGTTGTCCTCGAACGCGATTTCGACGGCACCGGCGGCTGCAATGGCTTCGATAGTGATGCGCCGCCGTCCGGCGGGAATCTGAGCGGTGGCGTCGATGGCGTTGCGCAGGAGGTTCAGGAACACCTGCTCCAATTGCAGCTCGTCCCCCAGCACAGCCGGCAGCAGGGCAGCGCGGAGGCGGATGTCCAGCACGTGGCCGCTTTCGCCCTCCCGCGCGGTCCGCACGGCGCGTTGGAGCAGCGCGGCGACATCGATCGACTGTGTCTGCTGTCCGCCATGGGCAATGAAGTCGCGCAGGCGGCGCAGGATCTCGCCCGCCCTCCGCGCATCGCCCGCGATGTTCGACAGAACCTGATCCAGGCGGCCGAGGTCGGGCGCCTCGGCGGCCACCATGCGCTGCGCCGCATGGGCGTAGGTGGCGACGGAGGCGATCGGCTGGCTGATCTGGTGCGCCAGCGCCGAACCCATGGCGCCCAAGGACGTCACCCGGCCGAGACGAGACAGTTCGGCTTCGCGTGCACGCAGCGCGGCCTCGGCACGGCCACGTTGGGTGATCACCGTACCGATCAACAGGCCCGTGCCCGTGAGTGCCAGCATCATGACCTGGAAGGGGCGGAATTCCTGCGGCGGATATTCCAGCAGATCGAGGGTGAACACGAGGACAAGTTGGACTGTCACGCAGGCCGTCGCCGCGCCGCCCACGCCCAGGCGCACGGCGGCCCAGCAGACAGGGATGAAGAGAAGGTAGAAAAAGCCCGGACTGCGCGCGTCGTCGATGCCGAAGATGATGAACAGCGCAAAGGCCACGGTGAAGGCGAACACCGAAAGATCGATGATCCGCTGCCGAGCGGTTCCCCGGCGCCACGTGCGCAGCGCGTCGGGCCAGGTGATGAAGAACGGCAGGAAGGCCAGGATGCCCGATGCATCGCCGATCCAAAACGCGCCGATGATCTGGCGCAAGCGGTGCGCCTTGATGATGCCGAGGAGCTCCAGCGTTCCCGCGCACGCCGTCGATATGGCCAGACAACCCAGTACGATGGTCGCAACCAGCCACACCATGTCCTGCACGCGCGCGTCGTCGGCGGTGATGCTGCGAAACTGCCGCATCAGAAGCGCGAGGGCGACATAGCCGACGGCGAAGATCCCGTCATAGGCCAAGGTGCCCGCCAGGTTGAGTGGGAAGTCGCGGACGATCCAATCGGACAGGAACGGGGCGGCCAGCGCGAAGGGGATATAGGTCGTGCCGCGCTGGATGATGAGGATCAGGGTCAAGGCGGGTTGGGGGTTCCACAGCGTGACGTCGAGGCCGCGGAACTCCTCGAAGAAGCTGAGCCAATCGAGCCCGACATAGGCCGCGAGGTATGCCCCGCCGAGTGCTGCGTGTCGGGCGGCGGCGCGCAGCCAGAACAGGATCTTGCCCCGCCTTTCGCCGGCCGCCAGAGGGGCCGCCGCCACGCCGTTCATCGGCCGTGCCATCCCATCATGGTGCCGGATTAGGCCAGAAACTGGCTCCCCGCAACAGCGTTCCGGAGCCTGGAAAGTTTGCGCATGAAGCCGGCGCATTTCCCTGTATTTTTCCGCTCCGGAGCGGAACGCGGAGGGAACCATGGGCACGCAGGAAAAGATCGCCGTCGTCACGGGGGCGGGCACTGGGATTGGGCGTCACGTCGCCCTGGCCCTGATGAAGGCGGGCTACGACGCGGTCCTGGCGGGCCGGCGGCGCGAGGCGCTGGAGGAGACGGTCAAACTCGGCGCCGCGTCGGGCCACCGCACGCTGGTCGTGCCGACCGACGTGCGCGATCCCGCATCGGTCAAGGCGCTGTTCGCCAAAACCAAGGAGGCGTTCGGGCGTCTCGACCTTCTCTTCAACAACGCCGGGATCGGCGCGCCGCCGATCCCGCTCGAGGATCTGTCCTACGAGCAGTGGAAGGCTGCCGTCGACACCAACCTGACCGGGCCGTTCCTTTGCACGCAGGAGGCGTTCCGCCTGATGAAGAACCAGACGCCGCGCGGCGGCCGCATCATCAACAACGGCTCGATCTCGGCCCAGGCGCCGCGGCCGAACTCGGCGCCCTACACCGCGACCAAGCACGCCATCACGGGTCTGACCAAATCGACCTCGCTGGACGGCCGCCATTTCGACATCGCCTGCGGGCAGATCGACATCGGCAACGCAAGCACGCCGATGACCGCGAAGATGAAGGACGGCGTGCCCCAGGCCAACGGCACGATCATGCCCGAGCCCACCATGGACGTGGAGAACGTGGCCAAGGCCGTGGTCTACATGGCCAGCCTGCCGCTCGACGCCAACGTCCAGTTCATGACGGTGATGGCGACAAAAATGCCGCTGATCGGGCGAGGCTAGGCCTTCTCCTATGCCCCCGCATCGGGATCGTGCTAGCGTGACGCCCATGGCCAAAGCCGCCGCCGGGAACGTCAAGAACGCGCCGCAGGCTGAAACATCGCCGCGGCGCCGGCTTCGGCCCGCCGAGCGCAGCCGCCGCATCGTCGAGGAAGCCGCAGCCTTTTTCGCCGAGCACGGGCTCGAGACCTCGACACGCGAGCTGGCCGACCGCCTGGGCGTGGCCCAGGCGCTGATCTATCGCTATTTCCCGTCCAAGCAGGCGCTCATCGAGCGCGTGTTCGAAACCACCTTCGTCCGCCTGTGGGACGACACGTGGGACGCGTTGATCGCCGATCGCGCGCGGCCGCTGGAGGAACGTCTCGTCCGCCTCTACGTGGCCTATATGGAGCGCGCCGATTCCGTCGCCGTGCGCCTGTTCGTGCGCGCGGGTCTGGACGGCGCCGACATGGCGCGGCGCTACAGCGTGCCGCTGACCGACCAGATGCTGCGGCCCGTGATCGCCGAGCTGCGCGCGGATTGCGGCTTGGCCAATTTCGAGCGCCGCCCGATGATGCGCGGCGAGCGCGAGCTGGCCATGATCCTGCACGGCGCCGTGGTCTTCCTCGGTGTCCGCAAGCACGTATACGGCATGCCCATGCCGGACGACATCTCCGACCTGGTGCGCTTGCAGGTGGGCACGTTCCTGGAGGGCGCGCGCAACCAGCTTCGCCGCTTGCATGTCGGCGATGCCGAAGACAGCCTGACCGTCGAGCAGCTTGACCGCCGGCGCCGGCGCGGGTAGCGCTCCGGCGCTCTTTCGCGCGCCGTCTCATAAGTGATAAATTGACCAATAAGGGCGAGGCGGCGAAGGAGGACGCGATGAGCGTTCGCGGCTTTTCTCAAGGCAAGGGCTATTCGGGCTATCACCACACGCGCGAACCGGCGGAAGACGCCGAGCTGACCCATGTGCGCCCCGGCACGCCTTGCGGCGAATATCTCCGCCGTTTTTGGCAGCCGATCCTGATGGCCTCCGAACTCGGCGGCGAGCCGCGCCTGGTCACAATCCTGGGCGAAACGCTGGTGATCTTCCGCGACGGAAAGGGCGAGGTCGGGCTTCTGCACAAGCATTGCGTCCACCGCCGCGCCTCACTCGAATTCGGCCGCGTCGAGGAAAGCGGCCTGCGCTGCTGCTATCACGGTTGGCTCTTCGCGCCCGACGGCGCCGTGCTCGAGACACCCGGCGAGCCGCCGTCCAGCCGCCTCAAGGAACGGGTGTTCCAGCCGGCCTATCCGGTGCGCGAATACAGGGGCCTGATCTTCGCGTATCTCGGACCGCCGGAAGAGACACCGGAATTTCCGATCTTCGACACGTTCGAGCTACCCGGTTCCGAATCGGTGACCTATTGCGTGCCCTATGACTGCAACTGGCTGCAGATCATGGACAACAGCATGGACCCGGTGCATTCGTCGTTCCTGCACACATCCATCAGCGGCCCGCAATTCTCGGCCATCTTCGGCGCGCTGCCGGTGGTGGACTACCACGAACGGCCGCTGGGATTCTTCTATACAAACGCGCGCCGCGTCGGCGATCACGTCTGGATTCGCACCCACGACAACGTCGCGCCCAACATGGCGCAGTCGGGGGCGGTGACGTCGCTCGACGGCGGCAAAGAGCGCCTCTTCGGTCGCGCGGGATTCAGCCGTTGGATCGTGCCGGTGGACGACACGCACTCCAAGGTGCTGGCGCTGCGATACTTCGGCCCGCGCTCCGATCCGCCGCGCGATATCGACAAGACGCCCGAGGCGTTCCAGATGCTGGAAGCGGGCGGCCTGCGCGACCGTCCCTATGACGAGCGGCGGCGTCAGCCCAGCGATTTCGAGGCGCTGGAAGGGCAGGGCGCCATCGTCGTCCATGCCGCCGAACACCTCGGCACGTCGGACGTGGGCGTGGCCATGCGGCGCCAGCGTCTGCGCGCTGCCATTCGCGCGACCCAAGCGGGCGAGCGTCCGGTGCAGCCGATGGACCTCGCAAAGAGCGGCCGCGTACCGAGCCATGCCGGCGACACGGTATTGCGCGCGCCCGCGCGCGCCGGTGCGGACGACCGTGCGGCGATCCTGGCGCTGTCGCGCAAGGTGGCGGCGATCTATGTGGAAAGCGAGGCACTGCCTGATGCGGAGCGGCAGCCCCTGGTCGAGCGCCGCCTGCGCGAATTGTCTCAGTAATTGCCGGTGTAGTGGCGCTGGCGCGTGCCGCTCTCGGCGTAGTCGATCAGCGAGATGAAATCGAACACGGGCAGGTCCAGCGCGTCCTGCACGCGCTTGGCATAGGGCGGCAGAAGCGAGCATTCCAACAGGATCGCGGCCAGGTCGGGCCGCTCGCACACCATGTCGCGGCAGGCCGCTTCGACCTCGCCTGCGATCAGGTCTGAATCGAGCGTGCCTTTCTCTTGCATCACCGCGGTGCCGAACTCGGGCTCGTTCTGCAGCCCGCGGATCACGATGGGATTGGGCGGAAGCGTGCCCGTGCGGCGCATGAAGTCTTCGTTGAAGTTGCTGGAATCGGCGGTCACCACGCCGATCGGCCGGTTGGGCGCCAGCGTGCGGCCGATGAAAGGAAGCTGCAGCAGGGTCGAAAGGAAAACGGGAATGCGCACGGCCTCGCAGACCGCTTCCTGGTACTGGATCATGAAGCCGCAATCGCTCGAGATGCCGCGCACGCCCTGTCGCTCCAGCTCCTTCGCGGCCTCGACCACCTTGTCTTGCCAGCCCGGCTCCTGGTTCAGGCAGCGCATGGTGGTCAGGCCTTCGACCGTCTTGTAGACGACCGGGTAGGAATAGCTTGAGGCGTTGCCGACATCGCCCGGCACAAACGGCGCGCGGCCGTCGAGTAGAAGGATGCCGACGGCCTGGCCGTAGCTCTCCGCATGCGGACGCTTTTTATAGATGGCCATGGTCAGATCGGCCGTTCGCCCATGCCCACGATACGGCGCATCAGGCGAGGCTGGGTGGGATCGAGCGTACCGCGGGCGTGGGCCACGCCGCGATTGTCCCAGATCAGGATGTCACCGACGCGCCACTCGTGTTCCCACACGAATCGCGGGCTGACCATGTGGTCCCACAGCCTGTCGAGCAGGACGTCGCTCTCCGGCACCGGATAGCCGAAGATGTAGCCATAGCCCTTGCGCCCGAGATAAAGCGCCTTGCGGCCCGATTCGGGATGGGTGCGCACGATGGGATGCTGCGCGCCCGGGCCTTTCGACTTGTCGGTGACGTGCTTATAGGGCGGGCGCAGGCGTCCGTCCGCGATATAGGCGATGTCGTGGATCGACTTGCGGCCCTCGATCTTCCGTTTCAGATCGTCGGACAGCGCATCATACGCCGCATACAGATTGGCGAAGCGCGTGTTGCCGCCCACGGGCGGCACCTTTTCCGCATAGAGGTAGGTGAAGGAGGCGGGGATGTCGAACATCGACATGTCCGAATGCCAGGTCGCTTCGCCCGAGCCCAGCGCGCCGATCGGCTTGCCGTCGACCAGGATGTTCGAAATCAGCTCGACCTCAGGCGGAAGCCCTTTCGGCTTTTCATACTCCGTCACCGGATAGGCGTGCAGGTCGCTGAAGGCGCGGCCGAAAGCCACAAGCTGCTCGTCGGTGATCGTCTGATTCCGGAGATAGATCACGCCGTGCGCGAACAGGGCCTGCTTGATCGCGTTCTTGCCTTCCGGCGTCAGCGGACGGGAGGCGTCGATGCCCTTCAGCTCGGCACCGCAGGCGCCGCCACTGGGGATGACCTCGATGTTCGACGACAGCGCGACAGACATCTCCGTTCCTCCTCGAAGAGCCGATCCAATAAGCCTAGGACTCGCCCGCGGAAGGTGTAAAGCAATAAATGATTGATTGACCACTTAGGGAGTCGGATACTTATCGGACAAGCCGAAAAGGCAGATGCCGCGCACGGATGCGGCATGACAGAGCAGGCAAACCGTCAGGGAGGATGACCATGACCAGGAAGCGGTCGGGCAAGGCACAAACGGGCCGGCGCGTGGATGCGTCCCGGCGCAAATTCCTCATCGGTGCGGCCGCCACCGGCGCCGCCGCCAGTTGGCCGCTGATCCTCACGCCGGGCAAGGCGCGAGCGGCCGAGACCCTCTACATCGCGAGCTATGGTGGCCAGTACGAAGAATGGCTGCGCAAGATTTTCTGGGATCCGTTCACCGCCGAGACCGGCATCAAGGTCGTCTCCACGGCCGCCGTCGACATGGCCAAGCTGAAAGCCGGCGTCGCCACGGGCAATGTGGAATGGGACATCGTCGAGGCGCTGCCGACGCAATCGGTGTCCGCCGCGCGCGACGGCCTCTTGGAGAAGATCGACTATTCCATCGTGCAGATGGACGATCTGATCTATCCCGAAGCCAAGGCAGAGTATTGGGTTTCGGCCTACAGCTACACGGCCAGCATCGGTTACGACGCCAAGCGTTTTCCGGAGGGAAAGTACCCGGCGACCTGGGCCGAGTTCTGGGACGTGAAGAAATTTCCCGGCCGCCGCGGCCTGCGTCCGCGTCCCAACGACACGTTTGAGATCGCGCTGTTGGCCGACGGCGTCGCGCCTAAGAACGTCTATCCGATCGACGTCGAGCGCGCGTTCAAGGCGATGGACCGCATCAAGCCGCACGTGAACATCTGGATCGATGCGACGCCCCAGACGGTGCAGCTGATCGCCAAGAACGAGGTCGACTTCACCAACACCTATAGCGGCCGCGTCTTCGCGGCGCAGGCCGAAGGTCTGCCGTTGGGATATGCCCAGAAGCAGATGCTGGTGTTCCTCAACACCTACACTGTGCCCAAGGGCGCCAAGAACAAGACGGCCGCCATGCGGCTTCTCAACTACCAGGTGAAGCCCGACCTCCTAGCCAAGTTCTGCGACGTGATGACCTATGCGCCCGTGAAGAAGAAGGGCATGGAGATGGTCAAGCCCGAGATCCGGCGCGACTGGGTACCCGATCCAAACAACCCGAACCACCTCGTGGTCAATCCGGAATGGTGGGGTGAACCCGGCCGCCTGGACGAACTGACCAAGCGCTTCAAGGCCTGGCAGCTGACCTGACACGCCGTCCGCCGGGACCGTTGGACGCCGCGGTCCCGGCGGCTTCTTTTTGACCGCCAACGAGGAGCCGACCTATGCTCGCCCGCGTATTCACCGTGACGATGAAGCCCGACCTCTTGGAAACCGCTATTGCGGAATGGCCGCGTGCGACCAGCGTGTTCAAGGGCAAGGGGCTGATCGCGGGCTATATGATTCTGATGGACCGGAAGGCGTGCAAAGTCATGTCGGTGACCTTGTGGGAAAGCGAAGCCGCCATCGAGCGCAACCTCAACAGTCCGGAACTGAAGAACGTGATGGCGCATTTCCGCACCTTCTTCGCGTCCGAGCCGAAGATCGAGCAGTGCGAGGTTCCAGCCTCGGTCGTCTAGCGGGCTGGACTTTTCCGCGGCGGACGGGAAAGACTCTGCCATGGCTTCCTATCGCCGCATCCAAGTCCGCCCCCTGGCCGGGGCGCTCGGCGCCGAGATTTTCGGTGCGGACCTGTCCCGGCTCGACGACGAGATGTTCGCCGAGATCCGCCAAGCATTCCTCGACCATCTGGTGATCGCGATCCGCGACCAGGCGTTGACGCCCGCGCAGCAGAAGGAATTCGCGGCCCGTTTCGGCCCGCTCAGCACCCATCGGTTCCTCAAAGGGTTGGAGGGCCATCCCGAGATTCTCGAGATCCGGCGCGAGCCCACGGATCGGAAGATTTTCGCCGAGGGCTGGCATTCCGACGTGACCTACCAGGAATGCCCCGTGCTGGGCTCCATGCTCTACGCCAAGGAGGTTCCGGCCATCGGCGGCGACACGTTGTTCGCCAATCAGTATCTGGCCTACGAGGCTATGACGCCCGGCATGAAGGCGATGCTGGACGGCCTGATCGGCGTCCATGGCGGCCGGAACGTCTATGGCGACGAGCCGACTAGCGCGATCACCAACGCCAAGCTGGTCGCCGATCGCAAGACGGCGGCGGAAACTGAGACTGAACATCCCGTCGTGCGCACCCATCCGGAGACCGGCCGCAAGGCGCTGTTCGTGAATCCCCACTACACGCTGCGCTTCAAGGGCTGGACGGAGGAGGAGAGCAAGCCGCTGCTCGCGTATCTCTTCGAATTTTCCGTCCGGCCCGAATTCACCTGCCGTTTGCGCTGGCAGGAAGGCTCGCTCGGAATGTGGGACAACCGCTGCACCCAGCACACGCCGATCGACGATTATTTCGGCAAGCGCCGGGTTATGCATCGCGTGACGATCGAAGGCGACCGTCCGCGCTGATATGGCCGAATACGACTACATTATCGTTGGCGCGGGCTCGGCCGGCTGCGTCCTGGCCAACCGGCTCAGCGAGGATGCCGGAACCCGCGTTCTCTTGGTCGAGGCCGGCGGCTCGGACAAAAGCCCGATCCTGCAGATGCCGGGTGCGCTTCCCTTCGCCTACCGCGCGCCTCGCTTCAACTGGAGCTACGAGGCCGGGCCGGAGCCGCATCTTAACGGCCGCATGATCTTCCATCCGCGCGGTCGCGTGCTTGGCGGCTCGTCCTCCATCAACGGTATGACCTATGTGCGCGGCCATCCGCTCGATTTCGACGGCTGGGCCGCACGCGGTTTGCCGGAATGGAGCTGGGCCCATTGCCTGCCCTATTTCCGAAAGCTCGAGAATTACGATCGCGGCGCGGACGAATGGCGCGGCGGCGAGGGGCCCTTGCGCATCACCACGGCCAAGGGCGAGGACGCGTTCTTCCAAGCCTTCCTGGCGGCCGGCAAGCAGGCCGGCATCGGCTTCACCGACGATCCCAACGGCTTCAAGCCCGAAGGCGTGCATCTACAGCAACGGACGACCTATGGCGGTCGCCGGTGGAACACGGCCAGCGCCTATCTGCGCCCCGCACTCGGCCGGCCCAACCTCAAGCTCCGTACGCGCAGCCTGGTCGAGGCCGTGCTTCTGAACGGCAAGCGGGCGGTCGGCATCCGCCTGCGTCACAAAGGCGCGGTCGAGACATTCGCCTGCGCGCGCGAGGTCATCCTGTGCGCGGGTTCCATCAACAGTCCGCAGCTTCTGATGCTCTCCGGCATCGGCGATACAGAGCATCTGCATGAGCACGGCATCCGGGCGGCGATCCATTCACCGGGCGTGGGGCGCAACTTGGAGGACCACCCGGCGACCGCGCTGCAATATCGCGCGCGCGACGATGTGCGCTCGCTGGCGCACCGGCTGGGTTTCGCCGGCCGCATCAAGCTGGCGGCGGATTGGCTGTTCCTGAAACAAGGCCTCGGCGCCAGCAACTTCTTCGAAACCGGTGCCTTGTTCCGCACGCGGCCCGAGCTCGAGGCGCCCAACATCCAGCACGAGTTCTTGCCCATCATCCGCGTGGCCAAACCCAACCGGCTCGAGGTGATGCACGGTTATCAGTACTGCATTCATCTTCTGCGCCCGACCAGCCGGGGACGGATCACGCTGCGCTCGGCCGACCCCGCCGCGAAGCCGCATATGGTGGCAAACTATATGGACACCGAGGAAGACCGGAGGGACTTGGTCGACGCGATCAAGCGCACGCGCGAAATGGGTCAGCAGTCCGCCTGGGACCCGTACCGCGCCGAGGAGATCTTCCCTGGCCCCGACGTGAAGACCGATGCCGAGATCCTGGCCTGCCTGCGTGCGACCTTGGGCACCGAATACCATCCGGCCTGCACCTGCCGGATGGGCGTGGACGAGAAGGCCGTGGTCGATTCCGCCGCCCGGGTGCGGGGCGCCGAGGGCTTGCGCGTCATCGACGCTTCCATCATGCCGCGCATGCTGACCGCCAATTTGAACGCACCCACCATCATGATGGCGGAGAAGCTGGCCGATCAGATCCGGGGCCGGCCGGCGCTGGTACCGTACGCCGCACCGTTTCATGGGCAAAAGGGCGCTTAAACGCCACATTTTGTTGCCGTGCTCCGCACGTACGTCTATATATAGAAGTCAGAACAAGCGCTTAATTCGCGTTCGGGGGGCGAGCGAATCGGCAGATCGCGTCCCCCCGGGTGCGTTTGCGCGGTACTCGATGGATCGATGCGCGCAGCACCGCCTACGCCCTCTTTTCGAGCCCTTTCCAGCCGATCCTTGGCGGTTCTGGCGGTCCTTCTGACGGCGTCCTGCACGAAGGTCGGGCCGGATTTCGAGACCCCCGAAGCCAAGGTTTCCAGCGACTGGGTCGAGAACGAGGGCAAAGAGTTGCCCGAGACGCCGTTCAAGAGCGACAAATGGTGGGAAGCGCTCGGCGACCCCACCCTGAACCGCCTGATCGAGGCGGCCTATAAGAGCAACTACTCGCTCCAGGTCGCGGGCGTGCGCATCCTGGAGGCGCGGGCCCAGTTGGGCATCGCCATCGGCCAAAGCTATCCGCAGCAGCAGGCGCTGACGGGCGACTACACCGCCGCGCGCCAAAGCCCCAACTCCTCGACCGCCGTTCCGATTCCGGGCTTTCAGACCCTCAACACCCAATCTGTCCAGTTCGGTCTGACCGCCAGTTGGGAAATCGACTTCTGGGGCAAGTTCCGGCGCGCGATCGAATCGGCCGACGCCAGCCTGATGTCGTCCATCGCGGCGTACGATGCGGCGCTGGTCACGCTGACCGGCGACGTGGCCAGCACCTACATCACCATCCGCACCTTCGAGGAACGCATTCGCATCGCGCGGGCGAACGTGGAAATCCAGAAGGAAAGCCTTCGCATCGCCAATGTCCGTTACGAAGAAGGCGAGACCAGCCTTTTGGACGTCGAGCAGGCGCTGACGGAACTGGCGCAGACCGAAGCGCAGATTCCGGGCCTCGAAACCAGCCTGCGTCAGGCCAAGAATGCACTGGCCGTCCTGCTCGGCATTCCGCCCGCGCAGGTGCGCGCGCTTCTGGAAGGGCCGAGCCGGATTCCCGCCGCGCCGTCCCAGATTGCGGTCGGCATTCCGAAGGATCTGCTGCGGCGCCGGCCCGACGTGCGCCAGGCCGAGCTTGTCGCCGCCTCGCAGTCGGCCCAAATCGGCGTCGCGAAGGCCCAGCTTTATCCCGCCTTCTCGCTGGTCGGCTTCTTCGGCTTCGCATCCAGCAACGTGGGGTCGGCCTCCCTCGGCGATGTGTTCTCCTGGGGCAGCCGCACCGGATCGATCGGCCCTTCGATGACGTTTCCGTTCCTGAACTACGGCCAGCTCACGAACCAAGTGCGCGCGCAGGACGCGAACTTCCAACAGGCCGTTCTCACCTACCAGAACACGGTGCTGACGGCGCAGAAGGAGGTCGAGGACGGGCTGGCGACCTACCTGATGGCTCAGCAGAGCGTCGCGCGCTACCGTGAAGCGGTGCGCTCGGCGGCAAAGTCCGCCGACTTGGCATTGGTCCGCTACCGCGAGGGGCAGACGGACTACACGACGGTGCTGACGGCGCAGCAACAGCTTCTCGCGGTGCAAGACAACCTGGCCATCAGCCTGGGCAACGTGCCCCAAGGGTTGGTCTCGGTTTACCGGGCGCTCGGCGGCGGCTGGGAGTTGCGCGACGGCAACGATTTCGTGCCCGACGATGTCAAACAGGCCATGGCCAAGCGGACGGATTGGGGCAATCTGCTCGATCCGGCCAACCATCAGGCTCCCACACAGGATCAGCGTGACGCGCTGATCCGCGCGCCGGATTGGTGAGGATCAAGCCATGCGGCAAGCGAGCGGACGGACGATGATGAGGACACCGCGGATCGCGGTCATGGCGCTGGCGCTGTCCGCGCTTTTGGCCGCATGCAAGGAAGAAAACAATTATCAGGCGCCGCCGCCGCCGACCGTCACGGTCAGCCCGCCGGTGCGCGAAAAAGTGTCGAACTATCTTGAGGTCACCGGCACCACGGCCGCCTACAACGCCGTCTCTCTCGTCGCGCGCGTCGAGGGCTATCTCACCTCGGTCAATTTCGAAGACGGCACGCTGGTCGAGAAGGACAAGCTTCTCTTCGTGATCGAGCAGGCGCCCTATATCGCGCAGGTGAAGCTCTACGAAGCGACCATCGCCGCGGAAAAGGCGCAGCTCCTCAACGCCCAGACCGAGTTCGACCGCCAGACCCGTATGTTGGCGCAGAACGCAACCTCGCAGGCGACCGTGGACAAATGGCGCGCGCAGCGCGACGAGGCCGCCGCGGGCCTAGAGGAAGCGCGCGCGAACTTGGAAGTCGCGAAGATCAATCTTGGTTATACCCGCGTGCTGGCGCCCTTCGCCGGTCGCATGGGCCGGCACCTGATCGATCCCGGCAACGTGGTGGGCGCCGGCCAGCCGACCACGCTGGCCACGATCGAGCAGCTCAAGCCGCTTTATGTGTACTTCACCGTCAATGAGCGCGACCTGCTACGTATCCGCAAATGGGCGCGCGAGCAGAACATCCCGCTCGGCACCGTGCCCAGCATCCCGGTCTATGCGGGCCTTCAGGACGAGCAGGGCTATCCGCACGAAGGCACGTTGGATTTCGTAGCCACCGGCCTCGACACCAAGACCGGCACCATTCAGGGCCGCGCCATTTTCCAGAACAACGACATCTCGATGGTGCCGGGGCTTTTCGTACGCCTGCGCGTGCCTCTGGGACAAGCGGAGCCCCAGCTTCTGGTTCCGGACAAGGTGGTGAATCTCGACCAGGCCGGCCAGTACGTCCTCGTCGTCGGGAATGACAACACGGTGCAGCAGCGGCGGGTCAAGACCGGCACGCTAGTCAACGGTCTGCGTGTGATCACTGACGGTTTGACAGATGACGATCTGGTCGTCATCGACGGAATCCAGTTCGCGAGCCCGGGTTCTAAGGTCACCACGAAGCAGGGCGAAATCGCCGCCACGCCTGTACCGGCCAGCCAGTAGGTTTCGCGTCGCCATGGCTAAATTCTTCATCGAGCGGCCGATCCTCGCGAACGTTCTCGCGATCATCATGATGCTGATCGGAAGCGTGGCGCTCCTGGGGCTTCCTATATCCCAGTATCCTGAGATCGTTCCGCCGACAGTCCAGGTCACCACCAGCTATCCGGGCGCCAATGCGCAGACCGTCGTCAACACCGTGGCCCTGCCCATTGAGCAGCAGGTCAACGGCGTTGAAAAAATGATCTACATGCAGTCGACCAGCGCGAACGACGGCACCTACAACTTGATCATCACCTTTGAGGTCGGCGCAAACCTGGATATCGCTCAGGTACAGGTGCAGAATCGCGTCTCCGCGGCGATGGCGCAGCTGCCCATGGCCGTGCAGCAGCAGGGCGTCACGACTCAGAAGAAGTCGACGGCCATGCTGCAGATCATCACGCTGACGTCGGAGGGCGATCAGTATGGCAGCCTGTTCCTCAGCAACTACGCGACCATCAGCCTAGTAAACGAGCTGGCGCGCCTGCCGGGCGTGGGCAACGTCACCGTCTTCGGCATCGGCCAGTACAGCATGCGGATCTGGCTGGATCCCGAGCAGCTCTATGCCCGCTCGATGACGCCGACCGACGTGATGGATGCCATCCGCGCGCAGAACATGGAGGTCGCGGCCGGCCAGGTCGGCATGCCGCCGGCGCCGAGCGGCCAGGCCTTCCAGCTCACCGTCAACGTGCCGGGCCGGCTCGACGATCCGAGCCAGTTCGAGGACATCATCGTCAAGTCCGAGAACACAGGTGGCGGCCGGATCACGCGCATCCGCGACATCGGACGGGTCGAGCTAGGCGCCCAGACCTACAGCCAGTTCTCCAAGTTCGACGGGCGGCCATCCGCCGGCATCGCCATCTATCAGCTTCCGGGCGCCAACGCGCTCGACGTCGCCAAGGAAGTCGACAAGGCGATGAAGAAGATGGCGAAGAACTTCCCGCCGGGATTGCAATACTCCGTGCCCTTCGACACCACGAAGTTCGTCGTCGCGTCGATCAATGAAGTTTATCACACACTATTCGAGGCCGGCATTCTCGTCCTCGTCGTCATCATGGTGTTCCTGCAGAATTTCCGCGCCACCTTGGTTCCGGCCACCACCGTGCCAGTTACCATCATCGGCGCTTTCGCGGCGATGGCGGCGCTGGGGTTCAGCATCAATCTGATGACGCTGTTCGCCATCGTATTGGCCATCGGAATCGTGGTGGACGACGCCATTGTCGTGGTCGAGGGTGCCTCGCAGCATATCGAGCGCGGCGTACCGCCGAAGCAGGCTGCGATCAACGCCATGGCTGAACTGTTCGGCCCCATCATCGGCATTACGCTGGTGCTGATGTCGGTCTTCCTGCCAGCCGCCATGTTGCCGGGTATTGTCGGCCAGCTTTATCGCCAGTTCGCGCTCGTCATTGCCGCGACTGCCCTGATCAGCGCCATCAATGCCGCGACCTTGAAACCGACACAGTGTGCGTTGTGGCTGCGGCCGCCGAAGCCCGGAAAGAAGAACATATTCTTCCGCGCGTTCGACCGTGTGTATCTGCCGTTGGAGAACGGTTACGTCCGGCTGATCGATCGCATGGTCCATCGCAGTGGTCTAATGGTGATCATCGCGGGCATTCTTGTCGTCGCGTCCTTTTGGGGTCTGTCTACGATCCCGACCGGTTTCATCCCGGCTGAAGACCAAGGCTACGTCATTGTTTCCGTCCAGCTTCCCGACGCCGCGTCGCTCGAGCGGACCGAGGCGGTGATGCAGAAGGTTAACGACATCGCAAAGGCCACGCCGGGCGTCGAGCATATCGTCACGATTGGCGGTGTCTCGGTGCTGGACAATAGCGCCAGCTTGGCGAATGCGGCGGTCGCTTATGTCATTCTCAAGGACTGGGGCGTTCGTGGGAAGGGCGAGGACCTGCGATCGATCTACTTCAATCTGCAGGGGCAGTTAACTGAGCAAATTCGAGAGGCGCGTGCGGTCGTTTTGATCCCGCCGCCCATCCAAGGCCTCGGCCAGTCGGGCGGCTTTCAGATGCAGCTTCAGTTGACCGACGGAAGCTTCGACTTCGTCAAGTTGCAGCAGGCGGCGGACGCCATGATCGCGAACGGCAATTCGCAGTCGAGTCTCGCACATCTCTTTTCGCCGTTCCGCGCATCGGTGCCGCAGATTAAGGCCGACGTTGATCGCGTCAAGGCCGAGACGCTTAAAGTCCCCATCAAGAATCTGTTCGATACGCTGCAAACCTATCTGGGCTCGACCTACGTTAACCAGATCACGAAGTTCGGCCGCACCTTCCCGGTCTTCGTCCAGGCCGACCATCAATACCGCCTGACGCCGGAGGATCTGCGCCGCCTTTATGTCCGCAACGAATTCGGCGACACGGTGCCCATCGGCACTTTGACGGACGTGCGCTATACGCAAGGACCGGCATTGATCTCGCTCTACAATCTCTATCCCACCGCAGCTCTCAATGGTACCGCAGGCGAGGGCTTCAGTTCGGGCCAGGCGCTTGCCGTGATGGAACAGGTTGCGGCCAAGACGTTGCCGGCAGGCGTCGATTACGAATGGACCAGCATCTCCTACCAGGAGAAGCTGGTCGGCAATCAGATCTTTTTGGTCTTCGGCTTGGCGGTAGCCCTTGTGTTCCTGGTCCTGGCTGGCCAGTACGAAAGTTGGAGCGCGCCAGCCGCGGTCATCTTCGCAGTGCCGTTGGCCCTACTTGGCACGGTGATCGCGTTGCTGAGCTTGGGCATCGCCAACAACGTCTACACCCAGATTGGTCTGGTGCTGCTTATCGCATTGGCCAGTAAGAACGCGATTCTGATCGTCGAGGTCGCGCGCGAGAAGCGCCTGAAAGAAGGCAAGAGCATCGTGGAATCGGCGGTTGAGGCCGCCAAGATCCGCTTCCGGCCTATCGTCATGACATCCTTTGCCTTCATTCTGGGGGTCGTGCCGCTGGTGCTAGCCTCGGGCGCCGGCGCCGCTGCGCGCAAATCCATCGGCATTGCCGTGTTCAGCGGCATGCTGGCTTCGACCTGCCTCGCGGTGCTGTTCGTGCCGTCCTTCTTCGTCGTGCTGGAACGCTGGAGCGAGCGGAAGAAGAGAAAGCCGGAAGCCGCCGCGCCAGCACCCGCTCTGCCGCACTGACCTAGGGCCGCGCTTCCAAGATCATATTGAACGGGGTTTCGGTCGCGCGCCGGAAGCGTGTGAAGCCACCTGAGGTAACCACCTCTTTCAGCCGTCGCTCGCCCGCCTGTGCGCCAAGGCCAAGGCCGACCTCCTGGCTGAGCGATGCCGGTGTGCAGATCATGGTCGAAGCCGCATAGAACATCCGCCCGACAGGGTTGAGATTGTCCTCAGTCGCATCGTGGGCGAATGGCTCGACGATCATCCACGTGCCGTCTTTCCGCAGCGTCGAAAGAACGTGCCGCGAAACGCCGACCGGGTCGCCCATGTCGTGCAGACAGTCGAAGAACGCGACCAGGTCATAGCTCTTGCCGGGAAAATTCTTGGCCGAAGCGACCTCGAACCGGCAACGGTCGGAGACCCCGGCCTCCTGTGCGGCGGCGCGAGCACGTTCGACCGATGGTCCGTGATAATCGAAGCCGACAAACTTCGATGACGGAAAAGCCTGGGCCATGATGATGGTGGATGCACCATGACCGCATCCGACGTCGGCCACCTCGGCGCCGCGCTTCAGTTTTTCGACTGCTCCGTCCAGGGCCGGCAGCCATGAGCCCACAAGATTGGCGTTATAGCCCGGCCGGAAGAAGCGCTCGGTACCGTGAAACAAGGCATGATCGTGTTCGTGCCATCCCACGCCCTTGCCAGTGCGGAAGGCCTCGGAAATCTTTGGCTCGTCGCGGAACATGGAGGCCACGATGTGGAAAGCGCCTGACACAAAAACCGGGCTGCCTTCCTGAGCCAGCGCCATGGCCTGTTCGGGCGGAAGTTCGTAGCGCTTGGTTTTGGCGTCGTACGCGAGATATCCGGCTGCCGCTTGGGCGGCCAGCCACTCGCGGACATAGCGTTCCGTGGTCTTGGTTTTTCGCGCAAGTTCTTCCGAAGCGAGTGGCCCCGCGCCCGCCATGGCTCTATACAGTCCGAGCCGGTCGCCAATGAGGATGAGGGCGGCGCTCATCGCCGCGCCAATATCCCCCATCATCTTGCCCATGAAGTCGTTCAACTTGGCTTCATTGATCGACATGACCTGCCTCCCGTTTTTTTGTGCTGGCTGGCCCCCGGCGGAGAACTATACCGGACGTCGGCAATGCTTTTGCAACGATCCCTTCGGATAGGATTTCCTAGGCCTTCCCAGACCGCGTATCCTGGGATCGGTGTTGCGCCTGTTCCGGTGCGGCGAAAAAAAGGTTGTCCATGGCCGTCCATCGTTTGGATCTGATCGAGCGTAGCGAGACTTTGACCGCTCAGGTGGCCGAGAAGCTGCGCGAGGCGTTGATCGGTGGCGTTTTCGCGCCGGGCGATAAGATCACCATCCGTGCCGTTGCCAAGTCGCTGGGCGTCAGCCTCACGCCCGCGCGCGAGGCGCTCAGTATTCTGGCCGCCGAGGGTGCGCTGGAATTCGGCGCCAACCGCACGCTTATGGTGCCGCCGCTCAGCATCGACCGGCTGGCCGAGATCACCCGCATTCGCATCGCTCTCGAAGGGCTGGCCGCGGAGCGCGCCGCGCGCTTCTTGGACGACCGCGAGATCGCGCGCATCGTGGCCGCCAATGAGGCGCTGACTCGCGCGACCGAGGCCGAGGACTTCAAGGCTGCGATCCTGCGCAACCACGAGTTCCATTTCGGCATCTATCGCGGCAGCCGGATGCCGACCTTGATCAAGATGATCGAGGGCCTATGGCTGCGCACGGGCGCTTACGTCAACTTGATCTATCCGGCGTTCGGGCTGGCGCGGAAGGGAATCGAGAACCACGAGCGTGCCGCGCGGGCGCTGAAGGCGCGCGATGCGGAAGGGCTGCGCGCGGCGATCGAATTCGATATCCGCTATTCGGCCGAGCATCTGGAAGCCGAGTTGCGCGCCAAGCAACCGGACGCCCTGAAGTTGGCTTGAGAGTCTGTCTGCGAAGTGTTATAACACATAACGATATTAAATAAGCCATTGTAATTGTTTTATTTTATTCGTTTCAGGCCGCCACACCCAGGAGTGATGCCATGAAATTCGATCTGTTCAGCCTGCTGCAGAAGCGCGACGAAAGTTGGACCGACCGTGGCACCTACGAATCGGTCGCCGAGAACGTGAAGCTGGCCGAGCAGATCGGCTTCGAGACGGCCTGGTTCGCCGAGCACCATTTCAACAACTACAGCCTTTGCCCGTCGCCGCTTCTGGCCTGCACCTACATGGCCGGCATGACCTCGAAGATTCGGTTGGGCACCTCGATCCTCGTGCTGCCGCTCTATGAGCCCGCGCGCATCGTGCAGGAGATCGGCCAGGCCGATGTCATCACCAACGGCCGCTTGGTCGTGGGCATCGGCTCCGGCTATCAGGACTACGAATTCCAGCGTTTCCGCGTGCGTATCGACGAGGCCATCGACCGCACCTTGGAAATTCTCGACATGATCGAGCTGGGCCTGAGTCAGGACGTCTTCTCGTACAACGGAAAGCACTATCAGCTGCCGCCCACCCAGGTGGCGGTGAAGCCGATCCAGAAGCCCTTGCCGGAAATCTGGGTTGCCGGCCTGATGGGCCACCCCAAGGTACAGAAGCGCGTGGCCGAAAGCGGCTATGTGCCGTTCCTGACACCGAGCTGGAATCACATCTCGTCGCTGGCCAAGGCGCGCCAGGCCTATGACGACGTCTATCGTTCGATCGGCCGCGACCCGGCGGAGTTGCCGCTCAGCCTGATGCGTTTCGTCCATGTGACGGACAGCAAGGCGGAGGCGCGCGAGGCGGCCGAACGCGCGCGCTATTCCTCGCGCCTGTCGCTGTCCCTGCGCCTCAACTATTCCAAGATCAACGGCATCTATGTGGAAGAGCTGCCGGCGCAGAACGAGCCGCCCATCGAGCAGATGGAGAAGAATTACATCATCGGTGACGCCGAGACCTGCGCTCAGCGTATCTTGGAGGACTACGAGGTCATGCGGCACAGCCACGTGGCCTTCAACGTCCAGTTGGGCGGCGTGCCGCACGCGCGCACCATGAAGACGCTGGAAGCGCTCGGCTCAAAGGTCATCCCAGCCGTCGAGAAGGAGTTCAAGCGCCGGGGCACTAAGTTCCCGGTGATCCGCCAGAGGCCCTTGGCCACGCACCCGAAAGCCGCGGCCGCCGAGTAGAATCCAGTCCAGGCCGGACCAAAAGGGGCGCCCTACAAAGGCGCCCCTTTTTGCTTTGGCGGATATCGCGCGGTTACGCTCGGATGGGTTATCGTTGGGCGAAGGCTGGCGGGGAGCGATCCCGAAGACCGGCCAATACGGGAGAGGCGTTCAACCGTGGGTTTCCTGTCGGGCATCAGCCGCTTGGTCGACGCGCTCAACGAGCGCATCGGGCGGTTGGTCTATTGGTTGATCCTGGCCGCTGTGCTGGTCAGTTCAGGCAACGCCATTGTCCGTTACGCACTGAATACGAGTTCGAATGCCTGGCTCGAACTCCAATGGTACCTGTATGCGGCGGTCTTCCTGCTTTCCGCCGGCTATACGCTTCTGCGCAATGAACATGTCCGGATCGATGTGCTGACGGGCCGGCTTTCACCACGCGGCCAGGCGTGGGTGGATCTCTGTGGCGGAGCGTTGTTTCTCTTGCCGCTTGCAGTCCTCATCCTTTGGCTTTCCTGGCCGATGTTCGTGGAGTCCTATAACCGCGGCGAAATATCTTCCGATGCGGGCGGTTTGATCCGCTGGCCGGTGAAGCTTCTGATCCCGGTCGGCTTCGCGCTCCTCGCCCTCCAAGGGCTGTCCGAGTGTATCAAGCGGGTGGCCTTCTTGTCCGGCCGCGGCCCCGATCCCAACGAAAAACCGGGATCGGACCATGGCGCCGTTCCGCCGCTGTCGGACCCGGCGTGACCCAATTCCTCATCGCCGAGATAGCGCCGCTGATGTTCGTGGCGCTCGTCGTCTTTCTGCTGCTCGGGTATCCGGTCGCCTTCGCGCTGGCGGCCAACGGGCTTGTCTTCGCCTTCCTGGGGATCGAGCTCGGGCTGCTGACCCCCGCGCTGCTGCAGGCGCTGCCTGAGCGCATCTTCGGCATCATGCGGAATGAAACGTTGCTGGCGATTCCGTTCTTCACGTTCATGGGGCTCATCCTTGAACGCAGCGGCATGGCGGAGGATTTGCTCGACACTGTCGCCCAGTTGTTCGGAGCCATACGTGGCGGCCTGGCCTATGCCGTTATCTTCGTGGGGGCCCTGCTAGCGGCCACCACGGGCGTCATTGCCGCGTCCGTCATCTCCATGGGCTTGATCTCCTTGCCGATCATGCTGCGCTACGGTTACGACCGGCGACTGGCGTCTGGCGTCATCGCCGCTTCGGGCACGCTGGCGCAGATCATTCCGCCAAGCCTCGTCCTTATCGTGATGGCCGATCAATTGGGCCGCTCTGTCGGCGACATGTATCAGGGCGCGATTCTGCCCGGGCTTATTCTCACCGGCCTGTATGCCGCCTATGTGTTCGCGATGACCCTTGTCCGGCCTGGCGCCGCCCCCGCCTTACCTCCGGAAGCCCGGAGCTTGCGGGGCTGGGCGCTGCTGCATCGCGTGGTGGTTTCGCTTTTACCTCCGCTTGCGCTCATTTTTCTCGTGCTCGGCACCATCTTCCTCGGCATCGCGACGCCGACGGAGGGCGGCGCCATGGGTGCGCTTGGCGCGGTGGTCTTGGCCGTGGCGCGTGGAAAACTGAGTTTTCCACTGCTCCG
>JBFXED010000002.1:0-2500 GCA_050180485.1 Alphaproteobacteria bacterium
AGCCGACATCGAGGTGCCAAACCTCCCCGTCGATGTGGACTCTTGGGGGAGATCAGCCTGTTATCCCCGGCGTACCTTTTATCCGTTGAGCGATGGCCCTTCCACGCGGGACCACCGGATCACTATGGCCAACTTTCGTTCCTGCTCGACCTGTCGGTCTCGCAGTCAGGCGGGCTTGTGCCATTGCACGCAGCGGCTGATTTCCGACCAGCCTGAGCCCACCATCGCGCGCCTCCGTTACTCTTTGGGAGGCGACCGCCCCAGTCAAACTACCCACCATACAGGGTCCCGGTGCCGGATAACGGCACAGGTTAGACAACAGAGACCGCAAGGGCGGTATTTCAAGGTTGCCTCCACGATAGCTGGCGCTACCGCTTCATAGGCTCCCGCCTATCCTACACATGCAAACCCGGTTGCCACTGTAAAGTTGTAGTAAAGGTGCACGGGGTCTTTCCGTCTGACCGCGGGTACTCCGTATCTTCACGGAGAATCCAATTTCGCTGAGCCTGCGTTGGAGACAGTGGGGAAGTCGTTACGCCATTCGTGCAGGTCGGAACTTACCCGACAAGGAATTTCGCTACCTTAGGACCGTTATAGTTACGGCCGCCGTTTACTGGGGCTTCGGTTCAAGGCTTGCACCCCTCTCCTTAACCTTCCAGCACCGGGCAGGCGTCAGACCCTATACGTCCCCTTCTGGGTTCGCAGAGTCCTGTGTTTTTAGTAAACAGTCGCTACCCCCTGGCTTGTGCCCCCCCGCCCTGGTTGCCCAAGACGAGGGCCCTCTTCTCCCGAAGTTACGAGGGCAATTTGCCTAGTTCCTTCAACGCAGTTCTCTCAAGCGCCTTGGTATACTCTACCAGTCCACCTGTGTCGGTTTCGGGTACGGTCTATACGCTGGGGCTATTTCCTGGGACACCTACGCTGCCCGGTCAATCCAATAAGACCGAACAACTCTCAGCATCCGTCAACACCCAGCAGGCCCAGGAATATTGACCTGGTTCCCATCGACTACGGCTTTCGCCCTCGCCTTAGGGGCCGGCTTACCCTGCGCGGATTAGCCTTGCGCAGGAACCCTTGGACTTTCGGCGAGAGAGTTTCTCACTCTCTTTATCGCTACTCATGTCAGCATTCGCACTTCCGATACCTCCAGCAACCCTCGCGAGTCGCCTTCGCAGGCTTACGGAACGCTCCGCTACCGCGTACACGATCCGAAGATCATGTACACCCGCAGCTTCGGTATGTGG
Source organism: Alphaproteobacteria bacterium (assembly GCA_050180485.1). GTDB lineage: Bacteria > Pseudomonadota > Alphaproteobacteria > CADEGL01 > CADEGL01 > CADEGL01. The sequence continues at coordinate 1,245 of JBFXED010000002.1, forward strand.
CTTGAGCCCCGTTACATTTTCGGCGCAGGCTGGCTGATAGACCAGTGAGCTGTTACGCTTTCTTTAAAGGATGGCTGCTTCTAAGCCAACCTCCTGGTTGTCTAGGCCTTCCCACTTCCTTTCACACTTAGCCACAATTTGGGGACCTTAGCTGGCGGTCTGGGCTGTTTCCCTCTCGACGATGGACCTTATCACCCACCGTCTGTGTGCCGTGCTGCACTTACCGGTATTCGGAGTTTGGTTAGGCTCGGTAGGACTCGCGTCCCCCTTACCCATCCAGTGCTCTACCCCCGGCGGTGATCGCACGACCATCTACCTAAATAGATTTCGCGGAGAACCAGCTATTTCCGAGTTTGATTGACCTTTCACCCCTAGCCACAAGTCATCCCCTACTTTTTCAACAGGAGTGGGTTCGGTCCTCCAGTGGGTGTTACCCCACCTTCAACCTGCTCATGGCTAGATCACTCGGTTTCGGGTCTCATTCCAGTAACTTGATCGCCCTATTCAGACTCGCTTTCGCTACGCCTACGCCTATCGGCTTAAGCTTGCTACTGAAACGAAGTCGCTGACCCATTATACAAAAGGTACGCCGTCAGACGCCGACGGATCCGAAAACCCGCCTCGTCCTCCGACTGCTTGTAGGCATCCGGTTTCAGGAACTATTTCACTCCCCTTATCGGGGTGCTTTTCACCTTTCCCTCACGGTACTTGTGCACTATCGGTCACCAAGGAGTACTTAGGCTTGGAGGGTGGTCCCCCCATGTTCAGACAGGATTACACGTGTCCCGCCTTACTCGAGGACGCCAACTTCGCTTTTCCCGTACGGGGCTATCACCCTCTTTAGCGCACCTTTCCAGATGCTTCCGGTTACGAAGTCGTCGCCACTGGCCTGGTCCGCTTTCGCTCACCACTACTAGCGGAGTCTCGGTTGATTTCTTTTCCTCCAGGTACTGAGATGTTTCAGTTCCCTGGGTTTGCTTCACCGCCCTATGAATTCAGGCGGAGATGACCTTGCGGCCGGGTTTCCCCATTCGGACGTTCCTGGATCAAAGCTTGCTCCCAACTCCCCAGGACTTTTCGCAGGGTGCCACGTCCTTCATCGCCTCTTGGTGCCAAGGCATCCACCAAATGCCCTTTTGGCGCTTGCTCAGCATCGCTCACGCAGACGCAGATCCGTCCTTTTGCGCCGAATCTGCCTCATACACGAACGCTAGATTTTATTGACCTTTGGCCAACTATGGCTTGGTCACGTCCAC
>JBFXED010000002.1:5000-206449 GCA_050180485.1 Alphaproteobacteria bacterium
TCCCGGTTGACAGATGTTTCCCACGCCAACATCCTCCCAACCAGTTGGGCCGGTCGGGAATCGAGCCACAACAGATAAACACACGAAACTTGCGCGGCGGGGGCCGCGCTTGGGCGGCAAGCGGAGGCCGAAATCTGCCAATGGAAGACGAGCCGGCACGGCGCACTGGCAAGGTCTTTCGGGCGGCATCCGGCCCGCGCACGCGCATGGCGTTCCTGGGGCTCGCGGGGCTGGGCGCCCTGATCGCGCTGGCTTTCCTCGGCAATGCCGGCCTTCCCCGCCTCAGCCTGCGCCAGGAAACGCCCATCGCCGCCGAGGCGCCGCCCGAGGAAAAGGGCGCGGAAGGCACCATTCCCATGACGCCGGGCGAGCCCGCCGAGCGCACGATCCGCGTCGGCTCCGGCGACACGATCATCGACCTTCTTCTTGCGACCGGCGTGCCGCGCAACGATGCGCACGACGCGGTCACCGCGCTGCGCAAACATTTCGATCCGCGCCAGTTGAAGTCGGGCCAGGAGCTGGTCGTGAAATTCGGACCGGGCGAAGCAGGGGCGGACCGCTTCGAGCGCATGGTCGTTCCCGTCACCTTCCGCCAGGACGTGGCGGTGGAGCGCGCGGGCAACGGAGACTTCGTCGCCAGCACGATCGACAAGCCGGTGAAAGAACAAGCCGCCTATGCCGGCGGTCCGATCGAAAGCAGCCTTTACGAGACCGGTGTCGCGCAGAATGTGCCTGCTGTGATGATGGGCGAGATGATCCGCCTCTACTCCTATGACGTCGACTTTCAGCGCGATGTGAAGGAAGGCGACAGTTTCGAACTGCTTTACCAGCAGTATGTCGACGAACAAGGGCAACTGCTTCACGCCGAGACGATCCGCTACGCCGAACTGATCCTGGGCGGCAAGCGCATCCGCCTGTTCCGGTTCACCACGCGCAATGGCGACGTGGAATATTTCAACGAAAAGGGCGAGAGCGTGAAGAAGGCGCTGCTGCGCACGCCCGTCGACGGCGCGCGCATCTCATCCAAGTTCGGCTCGCGCCTGCATCCCATTCTCGGCTACACGACCATGCATCGCGGCATCGACTTCGCGGTGCCGGGCGGCACGCCGATCATGGCGGCGGGCAACGGCACGGTCGATATGGCCGGCACGAACGGCGGCTACGGCCGCTATGTCCGCATCAAGCACACGGGCGTCTTCTCGACCGCCTACGCCCACATGTCCGGCTTCGCCAAGGGCCTGCGCAAGGGTGCCAAGGTCCGGCAGGGCCAAGTGATCGGTTACGTCGGCGCCAGCGGCTTGGCGACCGGGCCGCATCTGCACTACGAGCTTCTGTCGGGCGGCAGCCAGATCAATCCCTTGAGCGTGAAGATGCCCTCGGGCCAAAAGCTCGACGGCAAGGATTTGGCCCGCTTCCGCGAGACAGTGGCCACGGTCGAACGCGAGTTGAAGGCCCTGCCGCCGGAGCGGCGTATCGCGCAGAACTAATCCAGCCCCAGCTTTCCTCATCCGAGCGGAAGAAAAACTCGTTTGCGGAGGCCTGCGCCCGGCGTCAGCGTGACCGTCCGGCGGCGAACGGGGGATGGTTATGCTGACGCTCTACGACAACCTGGATTCAGGCAATGGCTACAAAGCGCGCCTGCTCCTGCACAAGCTCGCGATGCCGTACACGCGCGTCGAACTGGATATCGACCGCAGCGAAACACGCACGGCGCAATTCCTGGTCAAGAATCCCAATGGCCGCATCCCGACGCTCGAACTCGAGGACGGCACCTGCCTGCCCGAATCGAACGCGATCATCCATTACTTGGCAGAGGGCTCGCCCTATCTGCCGGCCGACCGGCTGAAGCATGCCCAGGTGCTGCAATGGATGTTCTTCGAGCAATACAGCCATGAGCCTTTCGTCGCGACGCCGCGCTACATCGTGAAGCATCTGGGCCGCGACCATGCGCGCATGAAGGAATTGCCCGGCAGACACCAGAACGGCCACGCCGCGCTCGCCGTGATGGATCAGCATCTGGCCAAGCGCAGCTTCTTCGTCGACGAGCGGCTGACGATCGCCGACATCGCCCTCTACGCCTACACGCATGTGGCGCACGAGGGCGATCTCGACATCAGTGGTTACAAAAACGTGGGAGCGTGGCTGAAGCGGTTCGCGGCCGAGCCGCGCCATATCCCCATCACGCAAGGGTGACGGGTCAGGCCGCTTTCGCGACCTGACCGTCGATCAAAAGACCATCCTTGCCCGCGGAGACGGGCACGTGCTGGCCATCCTTGATCTTGCCTTCCAGGATCCGCTCGGCGAGCGGGTTCTGGATCGCGCGCTGGATCACGCGCTTCAAGGGACGGGCGCCGTAGACCGGGTCGTAGCCCGCTTCCGCCAGCCAGCCGCGCGCCTTGTCGTCGATCTCGAGCGTGATCTTGCGCTCGTCGAGCAGGCTCTGCAGCCGCTTCAGCTGGATGTCCACGATGCCCTTCATCTGCGCGCGGCCGAGACGCCGGAACAGAAGGATTTCGTCCAGGCGGTTGAGGAACTCGGGCCGGAACGCGGCGCGCACGGCCTCCATCACCTCTTCCCGCACGGCCTCCACGTCCTGCCCTTCGGGCTGGTTTGCGAGCGCGGCACTGCCCAGGTTCGAGGTCAGCACGATGAGCGTGTTCTTGAAGTCCACCGTGCGTCCTTGCCCGTCGGTCAGGCGGCCATCGTCCAGCACCTGCAGCAGGACGTTGAAGACGTCCGGATGCGCCTTCTCGATCTCGTCGAACAGGATGAGCTGGTAGGGGCGCCGGCGGACGGCTTCGGTCAGCGCACCGCCCTCTTCGTAGCCGACATAGCCCGGCGGCGCGCCGATCAGCCGCGCGACGGAGTGCTTCTCCATGTACTCGGACATGTCGACGCGCACCATCGCCTGCTCATCGTTGAACAGGAACGTAGCCAACGCCTTGCACAGCTCGGTCTTACCGACGCCGGTCGGGCCCAGGAACAGGAACGAGCCGATCGGCCGATTCGGGTCCTGAAGGCCCGCGCGCGCGCGGCGCACCGCGTTGCTGACGGCCACGATGGCCTCGTCCTGGCCGACCACGCGCGCCTTGAGCGTGGTCTCCATGGCCAAGAGCTTCTCGCGCTCGCCTTCCAGCATGCGGTCCACGGGCACGCCCGTCCAACGCGAAACCACGGCGGCGATGTCGCTGTCCGTCACCTCTTCGTTGAGCATGCGCTTGCCCGATGCCGCCTCGGCCTCCTGCAACTTGCGCTCGATTTCCGGGATGCGGCCGTATTTCAACTCGCCCGCCTTGGCCAGGTCACCCTTGCGCTGGGCGATCTCCAACTCGCCGCGCAGGTGATCCAACTCTTCCTTGAGCTTTTGCGAGCCCGCGAGCTTTTCCTTCTCTGCGCGCCAGACCGAGGTCAGGTCCGCGGAGCGCTTCTCGAGGTCCTTCAACTCCTCTTCGAGCTTGACCAGCCGATCGCGCGAAGCCGTGTCGGATTCCTTCTTCAGCGCCTCGCGCTCGATCTTGAGCTGGATGATGCGCCGGTCGAGCTCGTCGATGTCCTCGGGCTTGGAGTCCACCTCCATGCGCAGACGGCTCGCGGCCTCGTCGACCAGGTCGATCGCCTTGTCCGGCAGAAACCGGTCGGTGATGTAACGATTCGAGAGCGTCGCGGCGGCGACGATGGCGCCGTCCATGATGCGGATGCCGTGGTGAAGTTCGTACTTCTCCTTCAGACCGCGGAGGATCGAGATCGTGTCGGCGACCGTGGGCTCCTCGACAAAGACGGGCTGGAAGCGCCGCGCGAGCGCGGCGTCCTTCTCGATGTGCTTGCGATACTCGTCCAGCGTGGTGGCGCCCACGCAATGCAGCTCGCCGCGCGCGAGCGCGGGTTTCAGCATGTTGGAGGCGTCCATCGCACCGTCGGCCTTGCCCGCGCCGACGAGCGTGTGCAGCTCGTCGATGAACAGGATGATCTCGCCCGCGGCATGGCCGATCTCGGACAGGACCGCCTTCAGGCGCTCCTCGAACTCGCCGCGGAACTTGGCGCCCGCGATGAGCGCGCCCAGGTCGAGCGACATGAGGCGCTTGTCGCGCAGGGATTCCGGCACGTCGCCGTTGACGATGCGTTGGGCTAGGCCCTCGACGATGGCGGTCTTGCCGACGCCGGGTTCGCCGATCAGCACGGGATTGTTCTTGGTGCGGCGCGCCAGCACCTGGATGGTGCGGCGGATTTCCTCGTCCCGTCCGATGACGGGGTCGAGCTTGCCCTGCCGCGCCGCGGCGGTCAGGTCACGGGCGTATTTCTCCAGCGCCTGATAGCTGTCTTCGGCGGTGGCGCTGTCGGCCTTGCGGCCCTGGCGCAGATCGTCGATCGCGCGCTGCAGGTTCTCGGGCGCGACACCCGCGCCCTTCAGGATTTTCGCGGCGGCGGTATCCTTGGACGCGGCCAGCGCCATCAAGAGCCGCTCGGCGGTGACGAAGGAATCGCCGGCCTTCTCGGCCAACTTCTGGGCGCTGTCGAAGACGCGCGCCAACTCGGGCGCCAGATAGACCTGGCCCGCGCCAGAGCCCTCGACCTTCGGCAGCTTGGCCAGTTCGGCTTCCGTGTCGCGCAGGGCGCGCGCGGGATCGCCGCCGGCCGAGCGGATCAGATTGGCCGCCAGCCCCTCGTCGTCATCCAGGAGAATTTTGAGCAGGTGTTCGGGCGTGAAACGCTGGTGCCCGCTGCGCAGCGCCAGCCCTTGCGCGGACTGCACGAAACCGCGCGAGCGTTCGGTGAACTTCTCGAAATCCATCTTTCCCTTGCTCCGCTTGCGTTGGATTCCCCCTCCGGAGAGGCAGGCAACAAACGAGGACCCTCGAAAGGCGTCCTAACCAGATATGGAGCGGGAAAGCCCGGCTGCAAGACCGGAAAAGCGTGCAAGCGCGAGGAACCGCCCGGTTCCCGCCGGGCGGTTTCAGGCCGTCTGGACAGTGGCCTTAGCGGACGCCGGCGTCGGCGATCGCGGGCTGCTCGAATTCCCCGGCATCGCCATCGGAGCCGCCTGTCCCCACCGCCGTTTCGGGGCCGTGGGACGGTTGCTCCTGCTGGCCATTGCCGTTGGCTTCGTGCGGACGTGCGCCGGGATTACGCTGCCCCATCGCCTCGTTCGCGGCGGCGATGATGCGGAAATAGTGCTCCGCATGCTGGAGCAGATTCTCCGCCGTGACACGGTCGCCGGAGGATTGCGCGTCGCGCGCGAGGGCGAGATAGCGCTCGTATACCTGGTAGGCGTTCCCCCGGATGCGTCCGCCGGGGCCGTTGCTGTCGAAGGTCTGCGAACGGGGCGACATCATGTGCCGCGGCTTGTTGCCGCCGCCACCGCCTCCGCCGCCACCACCGCCATTGCCGCCTCGACCGCGCATACGCCTGTGGTTCGGGCCTGGTCTCATTCGTTTCACTTCTGGTTATCGGGATAGCGCCCTGGGCGCGGTGCTCCGTCCTGGCACATCGTGCCACCACCCAAAATCACTTGGCGTGCTTGTTTTGGGAGGATTTTGTGAGCATCAAACGCCGAAGCGCGGCATCTCTATTAGCAGGTCACCCCCCGCCCGCCAACAAGTTTCGATAGGGATTTTGGAGGGGGTTATCCACATCATGTGGATGATTCCGGCATGAAAACCAGGCATCGGTCGATTCCAGCCAGGTCACGACGGGCGGCGCGCAAGGCCAGCCCTTGAGTCGCGAAAATCCGTTCCACCGACGGCCTTTGCCCAACGCCGATCTCGACCGCCGCGAACCCGCCCGGACGCAAAAGCATCGCAGCCGCGGGCGCCACCTGCCGATAAGCATCGAGCCCGTCCGCGCCGCCGGACAGAGCGCCGCGCGGATCGTGACGCGCGACCTCCGCCGCCAGCCCTCCGATCTCGCCGTCGGCGATATAGGGCGGGTTCGAGATCACGGCGTCGAAGCGGCCAGGGCTCAAAGCATCGTTCCAATCCATGCATGCAAACGCGGCGCGGTCCTCAAGGCCCAGGCGGCGCGCGTTGGCGGCGGCCACGCGGCAGGCCGCGGCGCTGATATCAATACCAACGCCCGTCGCATCCTCGCGTTCCGCCAGGAGCGCGAGCAGGAGGCAGCCGCTGCCGGTGCCGAGATCGGCAATGCGCGGCGCGGTCCGGCCTTGCAGTTCCGCGAGCGCGGCCTCGACGATGGTTTCCGAATCCGGGCGCGGATCGAGCACGTCGGGCGTGATTTCGAAGTCGAGGCTCCAGAATTCCCGCCGCCCGACAAGGCGCGATGTGGGCTCGCCCGCGATGCGCCGGCGCAGGAGATCGCGGAACGCCGATAGTTCTGTCTCGCTCAAGACCCGTGCGCCCAGCGACATCATGTGTTCGGACGGCGCGCCAAGCGCATGCGCCAAGAGAAGCCGCGCATCCAGGCGGGGAACCGCGATGCCGCCCACGGCCAGTTCCCCGGTGGCCCGCGTCAACGCCTGGGCGACCGTGACGGCCTCGTTCATTCCAGCTCGGCCAGCCGTTCGGCCTGGTCACTGGCGATCAGCGCGTCGACGAACTCGTCCAACGCCTCGCCCGAAAGCACCTTGTCGATCTTATAGAGCGTCAGGTTGATGCGGTGATCGGTCACGCGGCCTTGCGGGAAATTGTAGGTGCGGATGCGCTCCGAGCGGTCGCCCGAGCCGATCTGGCTCTTGCGGGTGGCCGCACGCTCGGCCTCGGCCTGGGCGCGCTGGTGCTCGAACAGGCGCGCGCGCAGGACCTTCAGCGCCTTGGCCTTGTTCTTGTGCTGCGATTTCTCATCCTGCTGCTGGACGACGAGGCCGGTCGGCAAATGGGTGATGCGCACGGCGCTGTCGGTCGTGTTGACACTCTGCCCGCCTGGCCCCGAAGAGCGGTAGACGTCGATGCGCAGATCCTTGTCGTTGATCTGGACGTCCACGTCCTCGGGCTCGGGCAGCACGGCGACGGTCGCGGCCGAGGTGTGGATGCGGCCGCTGGCTTCGGTCGTCGGCACGCGCTGGACGCGGTGGACGCCCGATTCGAATTTGAGCCGCGCGAACACGCCCCGGCCGCTGACCGACGCGATTGCTTCCTTCAGCCCGCCGATGCCGGTTTCGTTGAAACCCAAAATCTCGAAACGCCAGCCGTGGGATTCGGCATAGCGCTGATACATGCGGAACAGATCGGCGCCGAACAAGGCCGCTTCCTCGCCACCGGTGCCCGCGCGGATTTCCAGGATCGCGCTGCGCTCGTCCGCCGCGTCCTTGGGTAGCAACATCAGCGTCAGCTCGCGTTCGATGACCGGCAGTCTGTCCTTCAACGCGTAGAATTCGTCCGTCGCCAACGCCTTCATCTCGGCGTCGCTATCGGGGTCGTTCATCATGACCGCGAGGGCTTGCGCCTCGTCGGCGGCTTTGTTGAATTCACGGACCTTGGCGACGACCGGGCCGAGATCCGAATATTCCTTGGAGAGGCGCGCGAAATCCTGCCCGCCGCCCGACGCCATGGCCGCTTCGAGTTCCTGATAGCGCGCCACGACGCGCTCCAATTTCGCGGGAAGGTCGGCCATGCCCGCCATGGTTAGCGGCCCAGATGGTCGCGCAGCGCCGCCAGGGGAACCTCGGTCTGCTCGCCCGAATCGAGGTTCCGGACGGTGGCCGCGCCGCGCGCCAGTTCGTCGTCGCCCAACAGGACGGCGATCCCGGCGTTGAGCTTGTTGGCGCGCTTCATGCGCTTGCCGACGTTGCCGCGATAGCCCAGCTCGATCGCGAACCCCGCCGCGCGCAGCTCGTCGGCCAGAACCAGTGCCTTGGCTTCCGCCGCCGCGCCGATGGGCACGATGGCGATGGGGCGCGCGGGCGCGGGCGCATCGGAACCCAAGGCTGCCATCAGCATGGCAAGCCGTTCGATGCCCGCAGCCCAGCCGATGCCGGGTACGGACGGCCCGCCCATGGTCTCGACCAGCCCGTCATAGCGGCCGCCGGCGAGCACCGCGCCCTGGGAGCCCAGCTCGGTCGTCGTGAACTCGAAGGCCGTGTGGCAGTAATAGTCGAGCCCGCGCACGAGGCGCGGATTGACCTGATAGGCGATGCCCAGCGCGTCGAGCCCCCCGCATACGGTCGCGAAGAAATTCTTGGACGCTTCGTTCAGGTAGTCGGTGAAGATCGGCGCGTTGGCCACGATGGCACGGTCGCCTTCGTTCTTCGAATCGAGGATGCGCAAGGGGTTACGCCCGAGCCGCGCGCGGCTGTCTTCAGACAGTTTATCGCGAAAGCCTTCGAGATAGCCGACCAAGGCGCCGCGATAGGCGGTGCGGCTCTCCGCGTCGCCGAGCGTGTTGAGTTCCAGAACCGTCGCGCGGCGCACGCCGAACGCATCCAGCACGCGCGCACCCAGCGCGATCACCTCGATATCGCCGAGCGGCTCGGCCACGCCCAGAAGCTCGACGTCGATCTGGTGGAACTGGCGCAGGCGGCCCTTCTGCGGCCGCTCATAGCGGAACATGGGACCGTGGGTGAAGACCTTGAACGGCAGGTCCTGGGTCAGCCCGCCGGTGATGAGCGCGCGCGCGATGCCGGCCGTGGCTTCGGGTCGCATGGTGACCATTTCGCCGCCGCGGTCGGTGAAGGTGTACATCTCCTTCGTGACCACGTCGGAGGTGTCGCCGAGCGTGCGCTTGAAGACTTCCGTCGGCTCGAGGATCGGCACCGCGATTTCGAGATAGCCGTAGCGCTCCGCGATGGCGCGCGCGGTCTCGACGACATGGCGATGGCGCCGGCTGTCGTCGGGCAAAAGATCGCGTGTGCCGCGAACCGGCTGCAGTGCCGACACGAGAGAACTCCGAAAGATGTTACTCGGCCGCGGCCGTCTGGGTGGAAGGGTTGGCGCGCTTGGCCTCGATCTCGGCGGCCTTCTTCTCGACCAGCTCGACCAGGTGATCGACGATATTGCCGTCGCGAAGCACATGGTGCTTCTCGCCGTTCAGATAGACCTGATGGTTGCCCTTGCCGCCGCCGGTGAAGCCGATGTCGGTCTCGCGCGCCTCGCCGGGGCCGTTCACGACACAGCCGATGACCGACAGGCTCATGGGCGTCGCGATATGCGCCAAGCGCTTCTCCAGCTCTTCCACCGTCTTGATGACCTGGAAGTTCTGACGCGCGCAGGACGGGCAAGAGATCACGTTGACGCCGCGATGGCGCAGGCCCAGCGCCTTCAGCATGTCGAAGCCGACACGCACCTCTTCCTCGGGCTCGGCCGAGAGCGAAACGCGGATCGTGTCGCCGATTCCGGCCCACAGAAGCGAGCCCATGCCGATCGACGACTTGATCGTACCGCTGCGCAGGCCGCCCGCCTCGGTGATGCCGAGATGGAGCGGATAGTCGCAAGCCTCGGCCAGCGCCTGATAGGCGGCGACCGCCAGGAACACGTCGGACGCCTTGCAGCTGATCTTGAACTCGTGGAAGTCTGCGTCCTGGAGAATCTGGATGTGGTGCAGCGCGCTCTCGACCATGGCGTCGGGGCACGGCTCGCCGTATTTCTCGAGCAGATGCTGCTCCAGGCTGCCCGCGTTCACGCCGATGCGCATGCTGCAGCCATGGTCCTTGGCCGCCTTCACCACCTCGCGCACGCGTTCCATGCTGCCGATATTGCCGGGATTGATGCGCAGGCACGCCGCGCCCGCATCGGCCGCCTCAAGGGCGCGCTTATAGTGGAAGTGGATGTCCGCGACGATCGGGACGTTGACCTGCTTGACGATGTGCTTGAGCGCGGCGGTCGATTCCTCGTCCGGCACGGAGACGCGCACGATGTCGACGCCGGCCTCCTCGGCGCGCTTGATCTGCGCGACGGTCGCGGCGACGTCGGTGGTCAACGTGTTGGTCATCGTCTGGACGGTGATGGGCGCACCGCCGCCGACCAGGACTTTGCCGACGCGAATCTGGCGGGATTTACGCCGCTGGATGTCGCGGTAAGGCCGAACGCTCATGGGTTTATCCCGGGTTGCCGGTTTGGCCGGACTTATAGCCGAAAAGCAGGCCGGACCGAAGGGAATATGGGCATTTAAGCCCCGGCGGAAAAGCCCTATTCGCCCGCCAACAGCCCGTCCGGCTCCAGCGCCACGTTGCGGCGGACGGTGCCGGACGCACCCAAGGATGGCGCCTTTTTGCCATCCACGGTGACATCCAACCCACCGGCATTGCCGGTGAATAGGGTCAGACCGGCGCGGTTGGGTACCCGGTAGGTTTCGCCCGGCTTAAGGGTGCGCATGGCGACGACCTTGCCGCTCTCGTCGCTGACCTGAATCCAGGTTTCCGCCTTGGCCTTGAGCTGGATGCGAACGCTGGCGCTGTCGTCGCCGAAGACCTTGGGCGCGTCCGAAGACGCCGTCTGTTGCGCCGGCTGGGCGCTGCCACCGGCGGCGGCCACGGCGGGCGGCGGCGGATTGGGTGCCAAAGACGCATTGGCCGCCGGAGCGGGAGTCGCCGCCGCGGGCGGCGCGCTCGCGGTGGGGGCCGGCGCAGCGGCGGATGGCGCCGCGGGCGCCGCGGGCGGCGCGGGGGCTGGGGCGGGCGCGGCGGACGGCGCGGGTGCGGAGGCCGGGGGTGGAACGGACACCGCGACCGAGGTCGTCGGTGCCGGGGTTTCCGCGGGCTTGGCGGGCTCGGCCGGCTTCGCCGGTTCGGCGGGCGCCGCGGCCGTCGTTTCGGGTTGGGCCGGCGCGGGCGTCTCGGTCGGCTTCGCCGGTTCGGCAGGCGGCGTTACGCTTTTCGACGCTGCCGGCGGTGGCGGCACCAGTTCGACCATCGAGCGGTCGCGCGAGGCCGTGTAGTGCCAGACGCCGTAAATGAACAGCGCGAGGCCGATCGAAACCAGGATGACGATGCGGCCGGGAAAACGCCCTTCGGACAGCGGCAGCGGGAAGACCAACTCGGTCTTGCGGCCCAACTCGTCGGCCTCGTCCTTAAAGCGACGTACGATCTCGTTGCCGTCGAGACCGAGATATTCAGCGTAGGTGCGCACGAAACCAAGGGCATAGGCAGCACCGGGCAAATCGCTCAGACGCCCCTGCTCGATGGCCTCCAGATAGACTTGGCGGATGCGCAGCGCGCCGGCCACATCGGCGACCGACAGACCCTTGCGCTTGCGCGCATCGACCAACAGCGCACCCGTCGCCGGACGCGGCGCGGCGGATTCGCCGAGCGTGGCCGGGGGCCCGCCCTGAGGCTCGACCGAAAGATGAAGCGGCTTGTTCTCCGCCATGTCGGTCCAAGTCTCCCCGCATGAACCCGAACGGGCCGCGCGGCGAATCCGCACGGCCCAATCTCTAAATTATCGGGCAATCCCCCCGGATGGCAAATCTTCGTTTCGAGGGAAGGCTTTAGGTACGCGTTTCGTCCTGGTCGAGACCATAGGCGGTATGCAACGCCCTGAGTGCCAGCTCGGTGTATTCCTCGGCGATCAGGACGCTGATCTTGATCTCGGAGGTCGAGATCACCTGGATGTTGATGCCCTTGCCCGCGAGCGTCTGGAACATGCGCTGGGCCACGCCCGCATGACTGCGCATGCCGACGCCGATGACGGAAACCTTCACCACGTTCGCATCGGGCACGAGCCGCGCGAAGCCCAGGTCTTTCTGCCGCGCGTTCAGCAGCGCGACCGTGCGGTCGATATCGGCCTTGCCGATGGTGAAGGTCAGGCCCGTGGTCTTACCGTCCTCGGACACGTTCTGGACGATCATGTCGACGTTGATGCTGGCGTCCGACAGCGGGCCGAAGATAGCCGCCGCCACGCCGGGACGGTCCTGCACGCCAACCAAGGTGATCTTCGCCTCGTCTCGGCTGTAGGCGATGCCGCTGACGACTTCCTTTTCCACGATCTCGTCCTCGTTCACGACCAGGGTTCCGGGCGCGTCCACGAAGCTCGACAAGACCTGCACGCGCACGCCGTGGCTCATGGCCATGGCGACCGAGCGGGTCTGGAGTACCTTCGCGCCCTGCGAGGCCAGCTCCAGCATTTCTTCGTGGGTGATCTTATCGAGCTTGCGCGCCTTCGCAACGATGCGCGGGTCGCACGTGTAGACACCGTCGACATCGGTGAAGATGTCGCAGCGGTCCGCCTTCAACGCGGCGGCCAGCGCGACGGCGGAGGTGTCGGAACCGCCGCGGCCCAACGTGGTGATCCGGTTGTCTTCGGCCACGCCCTGGAAACCGGCGATGACCGGCACTTCGCGCGCGGCCATGCGGCGCAGCAATTCCTCGGTCTCGATATCCCGAATGCGCGCCTTGCCGTGGACCGCGTCGGTCTTGAAAGGAATCTGCCAGCCGAGCCAGGAACGCGCGGGCACGCCCAGCGCCTGTAACGCCATCGCGACCAGACCGCTGGTCACCTGCTCGCCTGAAGCCACCACGACGTCGTATTCGCGCGCATCGTGAAGCGGGGAAATCTTGGTCGCATAGTCGACGAGCTGATTCGTCACCCCCGACATGGCCGAGACCACCACCGCGACCTCGTTGCCCGCGTCGAACTCGGCCTTCGCGCGCTTGGCCACGGCCTGAATGCGCTCGATGGTGCCGACCGAGGTGCCGCCGAATTTCTGAACGATGCGAGCCATGACGCGAAAATACGCGGGGTTGATGTCGAAATAGCGCCGGTTGCCGGCCGATGCGGGCGTACCCATACTGTCTTTCGCGGGCAGGTGGCAACAGCGCTCGCCGTTGGAACAGTCAAAAAATGCCCATGAAACACGCCCAACCCCACGCCTCGGTCGATGCCGGCGAGGTCGCCAAGTTCGCCGCCCTCGCCGATTCCTGGTGGGATTCGAACGGTCCCTACCGGCCCCTGCATCGCCTCAATCCCGTGCGGCTGGCCTTCATCCGCGACCGGCTTTGCGCCCATCTGGATCGCGACGCCCGCTCGCTCAAGCCGCTGAAGGGCCTTCGCATCGCCGATATCGGCTGCGGCGGCGGACTGCTGACGGAACCGCTGGCGCGCATGGGCGCCGAAGTCACGGGCGTCGACGCGGCCGAGGAGAACGTGGCCGCCGCCGCTTCCCACGCCAAGGAGACGGGCGTCGCGATCGATTACCGGGCGACCACGGCCGAGGCGTTGGTCGCCGAGGGTGCGTCCTTCGACGCCGTGGTTTCCATGGAGGTGGTCGAGCACGTGGCCGACCGCGATGGCTTCCTGGCCGATTGCGTGACCCTCACCCGTCCGGGCGGCGGCCTGTTCCTGGCCACGCTCAACCGCACCGCGAAGTCCTACGCCATGGCCATCGTGGGCGCGGAGTACATCCTGCGCTGGCTGCCGCGCGGCACCCACGACTGGAAACGTTTCGTCCGCCCGTCGGAGCTGGCGGCGGCGCTGCGCCATGCGGGCGCGGACGTGAAAGCGCTCGCGGGCGTCGGCTACAACCCGATGACCGACACCTGGGGCTTGGAGAAGAGCGTGGACGTCAACTACATGGCCTTCGCGGTGCGCCGCGACAGCTGATCTCTCCCATCGGCCCGGCGAATCTCGATCTCGATTCCGTGGACGGCCGACCCCTGCCCCATATCGGACTTGGCGCCGCCGTTCAGCAGATTAACGTTGGCGCCATCCGGCGCAGTTTTGAGCCAGCGCGCCTTGTGCGACAGCGCCACACCGCGGAGTACCGTGTCGGATACGGAAACTGTCAGCAGCAACGCACCGTGCTCGTTGGCGACAATCGCCAAGTCGCCGTCGCTCAGACCAAACCGTGACGCATCTTCCGGGTGGATGGAGATCGCCGGCGGCCCCATGCGCTTGCACACGCCGGGGTCGTTGCCGAAACCACTGTTCGACAGCCAATGAGCAGCCGGCGTGAGAAGCCGCAAGCGTCCGTCACGCGGCCGGATATCCGCGTGCGGATGCGGCACGCGCGGCAGCCCCGCCGCTTCTGCGCGCGCAGAGGCCAGCTCGACGCGCCCGCTGGGCGTCGGGAAGGCGAGCCCATCGAATTGCGGAATCGGATTGGAAGCGACATAGACGGTCCCCTTCTCGGCCAGCGCCGCAAAGCTCAGTCCTATGCCGGTTTGGCCGAGCAAGGCGTCCAGCATGGACCGGTCGCTTTCGTGCAGTTCGGGCTCCATGAACCCCATCGACGCCGCGAGCCGCCGGAAGATTTCCTGATTGGGCAGGGCTTCGCCGGGCGGCGCTTGCGCCTTCACCTGCGCGCCGATGGAAAGGTGGAAATAGGAATAGATCAGATCGTCGAATTCCATGAACCCAGCCGCCGGCAGGATGATGTCCGCGTAGTCGGCGGTGTCGGTCTGGAAGAGGTCGATCACCACGGTGAACAGATCGTCCCGCGCCAATGCCTGGCACAGGCGTGCCTGTTGGGGATTGGTGGCGGCGATGTTGATATTCCAACAGACTAAGGCCTGCGCCTGGTCCGAATCTTCCAGGAACCGCGCCAGATCCATATGGCCCAGGAACGCTGGCTTGTTCTTCCGCAAGCGACTGGCAACGAGATAGTCGGGATCGATGCCGCGCCGATCGACGCCATTGATGTAGAAAAACCCAGCGCCGGGTTTGGCCAGGTTGCCCGTAACGGCGGGAAGCAGTGAGATCGCGCGCACCGCGTTGCCGCCCATGGGTTGGCGCGACAGGCCCATGCCCATCCACAGCAACGATGGCCCCCGCCCGTAGAGCCGTGCCGCGCGTTCGATATCGTTCGCCGGAACCCCGGTTGCGGCTTCCGCGCAAACCGGCGTCATCTGCGCGACATGGGGCTCGATCTCGTCCCATCCGATCGTGTGGCGTTCGATGAACGATCGATCGAGCATCCCCTCGCGGCGCAGGACGTGCATCAAGCCGAACGCCAAGGCCGCATCGGTTCCGGGAAACGGCTGGAGATGCAGGTCCGCCGCCCGCGCGGTCGGATGGCGGACGGGATCGACGACAACGACTGTTCCCGTCTCGCGCAACCAATGCATATGCGCGTGCGGACCGGTCGCGGACGGGTTGGTTCCCCACACGAACACGCAGGCAGCGTCCTTCGCGGTGCGCGGGTCGAACCCGTGGAAAGCCGTGCCGTAGACCTGCTCCAACGCGATCTGACCCGCGACGTAACAGATCGTCTCGGGCACCACTTCGGTCGCTCCGAGCCGGTTGAAGAACCGCAAGGGAAAATCGCGCGCGAGCAGCGAACGCGTGCCGGTGTAATGGGCGTTGATGATCGTTTCCGCTTTGCCTGCCCGGAGGATATCCGTGAAGCGCGACGCCACCGTATCCAACGCATCATCCCAAGAAATGGGTTCGAAGCGCCCCTCGCCCTTCGCGCCAACGCGGCGCATGGGCTGCATCAGACGTTGAGCGGGATCGCGCGCAGCGCCGTTGTAGAACACAGCACACTTCGCGCAGAGCGTGCCGCGGTTGACCGGGTGGCTGCGATCACCGCGCACATGGCGGATCGCACCGTCCCGCATCACGATCTCGATCCCGCACGAGTCGTAACAGTCGCGCGGACAGGTTGTACGGACGATGGTTTCTTCCATCAGCGGACCTCCCTCGCCGAAGGCCGATTTCATTCCCGTCAAAAACGAATGACCATCAATGATTCTGTTGCGATTTCATGCATAAATGCATGAATGGAACGATGGGATGACTACCGGATTTTTCTGGCCGTCACGCGGGCCGAAACATTGTCCGAGGCGGGACGGCAGCTTGGCCTCAGCCAGCCGACCATCGGCCGCCGGATCGCCGCGCTGGAACGCGCATTGGATGCCCGGCTGTTCGACCGGGCGGGACGCCAGCTGATCCTCACATCGGCGGGCTTAGCCGTCCGGCAGGAAGCCGAGGCAATGGAAAGCGCCGCCGCCGGCATCGCGCGCCGGACGGTCGGCCTGGACAGCCGGCCAGGCGGACCCGTGCGCCTTTCGATCACCGAAGGGCTCGGTTCGTCATGGATCACGCCGCGACTTGGCCCGCTGCTTCGCCGCTACCCTGCCCTCAGGATCGAGATCGCGACCGACCGCATTGCCGCCAACCTGTCCAAGCGCGAAGCCGACATCGCGATCCGCTTTTTCCGGCCTGCGCAGAGTGACCTGCTGATTCGGCGCTTCGGCGACCTGCGTTACGGACTGTTTGCCGCGCCTGCGTATCTGAAGGCCCACGGAACGCCGCGGACGCCGGACGATCTGGCCGGCCACAGATTGATCGGGTTCGAAGAAGAAATGCGCGATTGGCCGGAGATGGCGTTTCTCTACCGCCATGGTCTGGCCGACAGGTTCGTCTACCGTTCGAATAGCGCCATCGCGCAGTTGGCGGCGGCGGAAACCGGACTGGGCATCGCACCCTTGCCGATCTATCTGGCAGGTTCACGGCCGGCACTGAAGCGCGTGATGGATGAGGTCGATCTGCCGGGCCGGCAAATCTGGCTGGCCGTCCATAAGGACATGCGCCGCACCGCGCGGATCGCCGTTACATGGGATTTTTTAGCGGAGGCCCTGACATTGCTCGGTCGCGAGAGCAGCGCCTAGCATTCGTCACGAATCGTGACGGACCCAGGGGATGCGCTGGAACTCGACGCCTTCTTCGGCCAGTTCTTCGGCTTCTTCCTTGCTGGCTTCGCCGTAGATGTTGCGCTTCTCCGTTTCGCCGTAGTGGATCTTGCGCGCTTCCTCGGGAAACTTGTCGCCCACGTAATCGGAGTTCTTCTCCACCTCCTGACGGAGCTTGGAGAGCATCACCATCATCTCCTTGGCGTTGGGATGCTCGGCCGGCGTCTTCTCGCTCTCGCGCGATTTGCCGCTGGCGATGTTGGGCGCCATGGGCGCCTTGGTCACGCGGCGGTTACCGCACATCGGGCACACGACGGCCTTCTTGGCCTTCTGCTTTTCAAAGGCCTCGCTGTCGGGGAACCACGCCTCGAAGACGTGGCCATCCTTGCATTTCAGATCGAAGACAATCATCGCGTTCGGACCTAGGTGCCGCCCCACGGCGCGGGGCTCCTTTAAAATGGGCTAAAATCCTATTCTGACAAGTGTTTGATTCACGCCAGTGGGATGCCACCCACCTTGAATCGGTCACGTTGGTGGGCGACAGTTGTCCCAGCCATGGCCCGAACTAGCTAAAGACATAATAAGGGGCCCATCAAAAAAGCACTGCAGAGGAGCACGCCATGACCCTTCGCCTGGGCGACACCGCCCCCGATTTCGAAGCCGAGACCAGCGCTGGCCCGATCAAGTTCCATGACTGGATCGGCGACGGCTGGTGCATCCTCTTCTCGCACCCGAAGGATTTCACCCCGGTCTGCACGACCGAGTTGGGCTACATGGCCAAGATCAAGCCCGAGTTCGACAAACGGAACGTGAAGGTCCTGGGCGTTTCCGTCGACACGCCCGAGTCGCACAAGGGCTGGGTCAAGGACATCGAGGAGACCCAGAGCACGAAGGTCGGCTATCCGATCGTGGCCGACTCGCAGCGCAAAGTCGCGAACCTCTACGGCATGATGCATCCGGCGCACGACGAGCTGTACACGGTGCGCACGGTGTTCGTCATCGACCCAAAGAAGAAGGTCCGCCTGATGATCACCTATCCGCAGACCTGCGGACGCAACTTCGACGAGATCCTGCGCGTCGTCGATTCGCTCCAACTTACGGACAAATTCAGCGTGGCCACGCCGGTCAACTGGAAGAAGGGCGAGGACGTCATCATCGTCCCCTCGCTGTCCGATGAAGACGCGAAGAAGAAGTTCCCCAAGGGCTGGAAGGCGCTGAAGCCCTATCTGCGCATCACGCCGACGCCGGATCGCTAAAGCGATTCGCCTCGGTTCCGAATAAACGGGCCGGCGCGGCCGCCGCGCCGGCCCGTCTCGTTCCAGGGGAATCCCATGAGCCACGTGCGCGCCGCCGTGATCCAGGCCGGATCGGTGATGTTCGACCGGGAACGCACCATCACGAAGGCGCGCGATCTCGTGGCCGACGCCGGCCGCCGTGGCGCCCAGATCGCGGTTCTGCCCGAAGCGTTCGTGCCCGGCTATCCCAAGGGTCTCGATTTCGGCGCGCGCATCGGCAACCGCACGGCCGAAGGACGCGAGGATTTCCGCCGCTATTGGGACAGCGCCGTCGACGTGCCCGGTCCGGCCGCGGACGCGCTCGGCGAAGCGGCGAAGGACGCCAAGCTGCACCTCGTCGCGGGCATCATCGAGCGCGATGGCGGCACGCTCTATTGCTCGGTCCTGTTCTTTGCGCCCGACGGACGCTTGCTGGGCAAGCACCGGAAGCTGATGCCGACCGCTTCCGAACGCCTGGTCTGGGGTTTCGGCGACGGTTCGACCCTGCCGGTCTTCGACACGCCGGCCGGGCGCCTGGGTGCGGTGATCTGCTGGGAGAACTACATGCCCATGTTGCGCATGGCCATGTATGGCAAGGGCATCCAGATTTACTGCGCGCCCACCGCCGACACGCGCGACAGTTGGCTTCCGACCATGCGCCATATCGCGGTCGAAGGCCGCTGCTTCGTGCTCTCCTGCTGCCAGTATCTCACGCGCGCGGATTGCCCGCCGGACTACGCGCTGGATATCGAGGCGCCCGGCGGCGTGTTGATGCGCGGGGGAAGCTGCATTGTCGGCCCGTTCGGCGACGTTCTGGCCAGGCCGGATTTCTCGGGCGAATGCATTTTGACCGCCGATCTCGACCTGAGCGAGATCGCGCGCGGCAAATACGACCTGGACGTGGTCGGCCACTACGCGCGGCCGGACGTATTCCGCCTTTTGGTCAACGAGCGGCCCACGGCTTCCGTCGAAACCAACATGCCCGCGGTCGCCACCATGGACGACCCCTTTCGCCGGTCATGAGCATGGTTTCTCCGGATGACATCGAGCGGGCGGCCGCTCGCATCGCGCCCCATGTGCGCGAGACGCCCGTGATGGCGTTGGAGCGCGGCGCCTTCGGGATCGCCGCGCCCGTCACGCTGAAGCTGGAATTGTTGCAGCATACCGGCTCGTTCAAGCCGCGCGGCGCGTTCAACCGCATCCTTTCGAGCCAAGTTCCGGCGGCGGGCGTGATCGCCGCGTCAGGCGGCAACCACGGGCTGGCCACTGCCTTCGCCGCGCGCGGGCTTGGCCACCGCGCTGAGATCTTCGTGCCGGAGATTTCCTCGCCCGTGAAGATCGCGCGCCTGCGCGACTACGGTGCCATCGTGAATGTCGGTGGCGTGTCTTATGCCGAGGCCTTCGCCGCCAGCGAAAAGCGGGTGAAGGAAACCGGCGCCCTCGTCGTCCATGCCTACGACCAGCCCGAGGTGCTGACGGGGCAGGGCACGGTCGGACGCGAGTTCGAACGCCAAGCGCCCGGCCTCGACACGATCCTGGTTGCGGTCGGCGGCGGTGGGCTGATCGGCGGCGTAGCCGCCTGGTACCAGGGCCGCACAAAGATTATCGGTGTTGAGCCCGAGGCCGCGCCCACCCTGGCCCGCGCGCTGGAGGCGGGTGCGCCGGTGGACGTCGCGGTCGGCGGCGTGGCGGCGGATTCCCTCGGCGCCAAACGCGTGGGTAGCCTGATGTTCGCCCACGCGCGGAAACACATCGAGCGCGTCGTGCTGGTGGCGGACGATGCCATCCGTGCGGCGCAGCACGCTTTGTGGGAAAGCCTTCGTGTCGCAGCCGAGCCGGGCGGTGCCGCCGCGATGGCCGCACTTCTGTCCGGCGCCTATAAACCCGAAGCGGGCGAGCGCGTCGGCGTGCTGGTCTGCGGCGGCAATGTCGATCCGTCCCAACTCGTGGAGAAAGCCCCATGACCGAGAAAATCCCCGCCACCATGAAGGCGGTCGTCACCCGC
Organism: Alphaproteobacteria bacterium; assembly: GCA_050180485.1. Taxonomy (GTDB): domain Bacteria; phylum Pseudomonadota; class Alphaproteobacteria; order CADEGL01; family CADEGL01; genus CADEGL01. Next base: position 24,790 of record JBFXED010000002.1, read on the forward strand.
GGCCACGGCGGTTTCGAGATGCTGGACTACACCGACGTGCCGGTGCCGAAACCCGGCACTGGCGAGGTGCTGCTGCGCGTGACGGCGTGCGGCCTGAACAACACCGATGTGTGGAACCGCGAGGCGCGCTACGGCACCGACCGCGATCCCGAGGCGCGCACAGGCGTCGGCCGCACCGAGGGGCGCTGGCCGCGCATCCAGGGCTGCGACGTGGTTGGCCGCATCGTCGGCGTCGGCGCGGGCGTCGATGCCACCCGCATCGGCGAGCGCATTCTGTGCAACTTCGTCGTCTACGGCGATCCCAACGTGAACCTGGGCTTCGCGGGCTCGCTGGGCGCGGGCCGCGACGGCGGCTATGCCGAATACACCACCCTGCCCGCCGAGAACGCCTACAAGGTGGATGATATCCCGCTCTCGGACGCGGAACTGGCCACCTTTCCCTGCGCCTACATCACCGCCGAGCACATGCTGGATGCGGCGGGACTGAAGAAAGGCGAGATGGTGGTGGTGACGGGCGCCTCGGGCGGCGCGGGCTCGGCCATCGTGCAGCTGGTCCACGCGCATGGCGCTGAAGCCGTGGCGGTCACGAGCGCGCGCTGGCGCGACGCCGTTGCCAAGCTGAAGCCCGCTCACATCGTGCTGCGCGATCAGGGCGGCGATCTCTACGATCAAGTGCGCGCGGCGCTCGGCGACCGGCCGGTCGATCTGGCCGCGGACGTGGTCGGCGGTCCCGCCTTCCGCGACCTGCTCGCGCTGCTGCGGCCCGGCGGGCGCTATGTCACGGCGGGCGCCATCGGCGGACCCGTGGTGCCGTTCGACATCCGCACGCTGTATTTGAAGAAGCTGACGTTCTACGGCGTCTCGATCGGCTACCGGAAGCATTTTGACGCGTTGGTCGGCTATATCCGTGCGGGCAAGCTGAAGCCGCTCTTGGCCAAGACCTATCCGCTCGCGCAGTTCCGCGCCGCGCAGGAGTTGTTCATCTCGAAGGACTTCTTCGGGAATATCGTCGTCACGCCCTGACGGATGGCGGCTAGTCTCCGGCGGCGCGGGCCTTGCCGTCGACCGTCGCGGGGCGCGGCGTCTTGAACGCGCGGTCGTGGGTGAGGGAGGGCACCATGCCGCGCGCCTCCTCGATGCGCGCCGTGTCGATCACGGCGGTGGTGACGCCGACCTGATCGCCGCCATCCGAGAGAATCTCGCCCCAGGGGGCCACGACCAGAGAATGGCCGTAGGTCTCGCGGCCGTCCTCATGCTTGCCGACCTGTGCCGGCGCGATGACGAAGCAGCCCGTCTCGATCGCCCGCGCGCGCAACAGCACGTGCCAATGGGCCTTGCCCGTGAAGGCCGTGAAGGCGGCGGGCACGGTGAGGAAACTAGCGCCGGCCTGGGCCAGCGCGCGGTAAAGCGAAGCGAAGCGCAAATCGTAGCAGACCGTCATGCCGAGCAAGCCCCAAGGCGTCGGCGTGATCACGGCGTCTGTGCCCGAGCGCACGGTCGCCGATTCGCGGTAGCTGTCGCCGCCCTTCAGGTCGACGTCGAACATGTGGATCTTGTCGTAGCGCGCGACGACGGCGCCCTGCGCATCGAACAGGTAGGAGCGGTTCGCCACATGCTCGTCATCGAGCTTGATGGTGAGCGAGCCCGCGAGCAGCCAGGCGCCCGTCTCGCGCGCCATCTCCTGAAAAGCGGGAATGGCCGGATGGTCGGCCTCGGCGCGCACCTTGGCCAGCATGCGCTTCCGGCTGCGGTCGACCAACGTGACGTTCTCGGGCGTGGTGATGAAATCGGCGCCCATCTCCCGCGCGCGCGACACCATGGGCCGGAGCGCGGCGATGGCCGGCTCCATCTCGAGGCCGGTGTTGGTCTGCACGCAGGCGACGGTGAAGCTTGTCATGCGGCGATCCCCAGAAGCGGGTCCAACTTGCCCTCGCGGTCGAGCGCGGCCAGTTCGTCCGAACCGCCCACGTGTTTCCCGTCGATGAAAATCTGCGGCACGGTGCGCCCGCCGTTGGCGCGCTCGGTCATCTTCTTGCGGCCTTCGGGATCGTAGGTCACGTCGATCTCCTCGAAGGCGACGTTCTTCGCCTGCAACAGGCTCTTCGCCCGGTAGCAGTAGGGACACATCATGGTGGTGTAGATCTCGACGCGGGCCATGGCTCAATCTTTGATGTTGGACCTAATTCTAATATAGCACCCGTTCGGCCCCGGACGATGGGTCAGGTCTTGGCCGCCTCGCCACCCTTGGGCCCGTAGAACACCACCCAAGTCTCGAAATCGTCGGAGAAATCCACGAACCGGTGCTGAACGCCCGCGGGCACGAACAGCACATCATTCGGGCCGAACCTGGTCCGGTCGCCGGCCACCTCGAACCAGCCCGTGCCCCGCTCGACGATATAGATCTCGTCCAGATCGTGGGGCGTTTGGGCATCCACACCGCGCGGGGCGTAGTGGCGCACCTCGAGCGTGCCATGGCTGAAGATCAGGGACGATTGACGTCCCTTCTGCAGCGGCGTCTTGCGTGCCTTGTCGAGCGCGAACCGCCAATCGGCGGCCTTGGGCTTCGTCATCGTATGTCCTCCCTCACCCATCCCGAACGACCCTGGCCAACGTCAGAACATCCACCGCCAATGCGTCCGCCTTCAGAAGAGCCGACGCGCAGGCCTCGACCGTGGCGCCTGTGGTCAGTACGTCATCGACGAGAAGGATACGCTTGCCCGCGACGGACGGGCGAGACCCGGTACGCACGGCGAAGGCGCCGCGCACGTTGCGAACCCGCTCGGCGCGCCCCAGCCCGCCCTGGGACGGGGTGCGCCGCCGGCGGTGCAGAAGGTCGGGCAGTACGGGGCGCTCCACCAGCCGCGCCAATGCATTCGCCAGCAGCGCGGATTGGTTGTAGCGGCGGTGAAACAGGCGGGTCCAATGGAGCGGCACGGGCGCGATCAGGTCGGCGTCCGCGATCAGCGCGTCGCCCGCCCGCGCGAGCCAGCGCGCGTAGGCGGAGGCCGCGTCGATACGGTCGCCGTGCTTGAAGGCCAGGACCAGGCTCCGGCTGGAATCGTCGTATCGGAACACGGCGCGCGCCCGCGCGTAGGACGGGCGCTCGCGAACGCAGTTTCCGCATAACGCATCCGCGCCGCCGGGATCGAACTCGAACGGCGTGCCGCATGCCGCGCAGCACGGCGCCGACAGGAAGCGGATCTTGGCGAAGCACGCGCCGCACAGCGTGCCCGGCGCGGCCACGACCTGACGACAGGACAGGCATTGCGGCGGCAGAAGCAGGTCCAACGCGGCCGTGCCGAATTTCCGCACGGAGGCTAGGGCGTTCGCGGACATCGCCATGGGCGAATCTCACGCCGCCCGGCCGCCGCCTGTCAATCGCGCGGCGGGAATGGCATATATCCAGCCATGGTTGACGGCATGGACGTCTTCGACCGGCGCCTGGTGCGCCTGCGCCGCGAACGCGCGGCCGCGGACTGGGCCGCGCACGATTTCCTGTTCCGCGAGGTGGCCGAACGGTTGGCGGAGCGGCTGGACGATGTGCGCCGCCGCTTTCCCATGGCGCTGGAGCTGGGCCGCCGGGGCGATGCGCTGACCGCCGCGATCGAGACTCGCACCGGAATCGAGACCGTCATCCATGCCGGCCTGTCGCAATCTGCCCTACGCGGCGCGGGCGTGCTCGCCGTCGCCGCCGACGAGGAGGCGCTGCCGTTCCGCGACGACGCCTTCGACCTGATCGTCAGTTCGCTCGCGCTCCATTGGGTCAACGATCTGCCAGGCGCCTTGGCGCAGGCGCGGCGCGCGCTCAAGCCCGATGGCTTGTTCCTGGCTGCGCTCTTCGGCGGTGGCACCCTGGCGGAATTGCGCGACGCGCTGATGGACGCCGAGATGGAAGAAGAAGGCGGCGTCAGCCCACGTGTCTCGCCCTTCGCCGACGTGCGCGACATGGGCGCCCTGCTGCAGCGCGCGGGTTTCGCGCTTCCGGTCGTGGACGTAGACACGATCACGGTCACCTTTCCCAATGCCTTGGCTCTGATGAAGGATTTGCGCGGCATGGGCGAGACCAACGCCGTGAAGGCGCGCCGGGGCGGCTTCCTGCACCGTGCCACGTTGGGCCGCGCGGCCCAGCTCTATCGCGACCGCCACGGCGACGCCGACGGGCGCGTGCCCGCCACGTTTCGCGTCCTCTTCGTCACGGCCTGGGCGCCCGCTCCCTCGCAGCCCAGGGCCCTGCCGCCCGGAAGCGCGACGGCGCGGCTGGCCGACGCATTGGGCGAGATCGAGAAGTCTGTTGGAGTCAAAGCGGGGCCATCGCGCGATAATGATTGACCTCGATCAAGGCATGCCCCTTTCCCCTATGTTTTTTTTAACACTGAGGAACACATGAAAAAAAAGACGACTATCACGGCAATTGCCATAGCGTTGACCTTCCCATTGGCTGCGGAGGCCGCCGATGCGAATCGTGGGCGGGTTATCGCGCGTCAATGGTGCGCAAGTTGTCACATCGTCGAACCCGGACAACCGGCGGCCGCCGATACCGCTCCGGCATTCGCAACCGTCGCGAACGATCCGGCGCGCTTGCCGAGCGCGCAGCGTGCTTGGCTATCCAATCCGCATCCACCGATGCCAAACCTTGCGCTAAGCCGTGGCGAGATCGACGATATTGTTGCCTATCTCGAATCGCTGCGCCGACCATAACAGCCGCCGTCTAGGGTAGGTTCTTGGGCACGGCCATGAACGGCACGTCGGTGGGCGGACGCCGCCGGTAACGTCGCCACGAAGGAAAGATCGAGCCTCACGCAACGGCTGGCACCGGACGCCAGCGCCGTCCCGGATCGCGAATCGTCAGCGACAAAAGCGCGGCGATCAGCGCCAGCGCCACGGATAAATACCAGACCCAGTCATAGGCGGCGAAGAGGTCGAACAGATAGCCGCCCAGGAACGCGCCGAGCGCACCGCCGGCGGCATGGCCCGCGGCCAAGATGCCCATGGAAAGCCCCATGATCCGCAACCCCATGTTCGAGGCAACAAGGCTGGCCGTCGGCGGGATGGTCGAGTAGTCGGCCAGGCCGAAGATGACGGCGAACAGAAAAAGCGTGTTCAGATCGCCCACGATCTGCATGAGCAGGAGAAACGACAGGCCGCGCACTGTGTAGATGGCGGTCAGCAGGAATGGGCGGTGGATACGGTCGGTCAGCCAACCGGCGGCCAGCATGCCCGCGAGGTTGAAGGCCGACAGGACGCCATAGGCCGCGGCGCCTTGCAGCGGCGGAAAACCGCAAGCCGCGGCGTAGGGCAACAAATGCGTTTCGATCACCCCCGTGGTGGTGAAGCCGCAGACGACGTAGCTCCAGAACAAGGCGTGGAAGATGGGACTGCGCGCGAGGAACCCGAGGCGGGTGCGTAAAGGTTCCGACGATTCGCGCGCGACGCGCGCGACCGCCGGCCGCTTGCGTGCACGGATGAGAAGAAGCGTGACGGGCACCAGCGCCAGCGCGGCCGCGCCGAGGGCGGCATAGCTTAGACGCCAACCGAGGGCGGTGAGCACGACGGCCAGGAGCGGGATGATGATCAACTGGCCCGACGTCGCGCCCGCCGTCGCGATCCCGGTGGCCAGGCCGCGGTTCTCGACAAAATGCAGGGCGACGACCGTGGACGCCACATGGCTGGCCACGATGCCGAAGCCGAGCCCGGCGACCACGCTGTAGACCAGGATGAACTGGACTTGGCTTTGTGTCATGGCCAGAAGCGCCATCCCGGCCGTGATCACCACGAGACCGACAGTGAGGACAGGACGCGGCCCCAGCCGGTCCACGAAATTGCCCGTGAACGGCGCCACCGCCGCCATGACCACCAAGGCCAGCGCGCCGCCGGTGGAAATGAAGCCGCGCGACCAGCCCAGTTCGCTTTCCCACAACGGCATGGTGAGGCCGAGGATCGAACGCGCCGAGAAAGACACCGCGAGGGCCAGGAAGCAGACCCCGACGATCAACCAGCCTTGCAGGCCGGTTTCGCGAGAATCGGATGCCGTCATCGGTGGTTCCCCTTTGCTCCCGGCCACGCGCACGCGGTTACGCTCCCACCGGTTCCGCCGCAAACGAGTTCCTGTCATGCATGGCGCTAGGTTTTCTCATGCGCCGATAAGAGAAGACTCGCCTACAGAATATCCTTGAGTGTCGCGACCAGCGGTATGTCGGCCGGCGGCATCGGATAGGTGTCGAGCGCGTCCGCGCGCGCCCAGGCCAGCTTCTGCCCCTCGCGCGCCTCGACCCGCCCGTCCCACACGCGGCAGACATAGAGCGGCATGAAGAGGTGGAAGCGCTCGTAGCGGTGCGAGGCGAAGGTGAGCGGCGCCAGACAGCGTTCCGACACGTCGATGCCCAGCTCTTCTTCCAGCTCGCGGATCAGTGCGGCCTCCGGCGTCTCGCCCGCGGCGACCTTGCCGCCCGGGAACTCCCACAGACCGGACATGCTTTTTCCGCGCGGCCGTTCGGCCAATAGCACGCGCCCATCGGCGTCGATCAGCGCCACGGCCGCGACCAGCACGGTCGGCACATTGGCAGCCCGGCGCGCGGCCTCCCAATCCTTGCGCGAAAGGCTGCGCGTCTCGACCTCCATCGCGCCGCCGCGCGCGGGCGCCGGTTCCATGGCGCGACCGGTCCCGATGAAGCCCAGCTTTTCTTGCACGCGTGCCGACGCGGCGTTGCCGATCGCGGCCGAACAGTCGAGCCGGTCGAAGCGGCGCATGTCGAAGGCATAGGCGACGATGGCCTGAAGCGCCTCGGTCGCATAGCCCTGCCCCCAATGCGGCTTGCCGATCCAATATCCGGGCACGCCGCGCTTGGCGTCGGGATCGGGCCTGAGGCCGATACAGCCGAGGAACACGCCGTCCTCGCGCCGCTCGATAGCCCAGACGATTTCCGTGTCATCGGACAGGGACGCGAGCCACGCCGCGCCACCGCCGGGCGGATAGGGATGCGGGATGTTCGCCGTATGACGCGCGACGTCGGCCTCGCCCGCCAGTTTCTCGATCGCGGGCACGTCGGCGGCTGTGGGCCGGCGCAGCGTCAGCCGGTCGGTTTCCAGACGAAGCCGGTCGCGCCCCGGCTCAACTCCGGTAATCGGCATTGATGGCGATGTAGCCGTGCGTCAGATCGCAGGTCCACACAGTGGCGCGGCCGCGCCCGAGACCGATATCGACCTCCAGCACGATCTCCTGCCCCTTCATGTGTTGGGCCACGGGCGTCTCGTCGTAACCTTGGACGCGCTGGCCCAACTTCGCGACCTGAACGCCGCCGATGCGCACCGACAGGCGCTCCGGCTTGGCCGGCTCGCCCGACTTGCCCACGCCCATAACCAGGCGGCCCCAATTGGCGTCCTCGCCTGCGATGGCCGTCTTCACCAGCGGTGAATTGGCGATGGCGAGCGCGATTACGTGCGCCGATTTATCCGACTTCGCGCCCGTGACATTGACCGTGATCAACTTCTGCGCGCCCTCGCCGTCGCGCACTACCTGCTGCGCCAAATCCTGCATCACCGCATCGAGCGCCTTGCGGAAATCCTTGAGCATGGCGCTGGAGGCCGAGCCCACGGCCTTATGTTTGGCTTGGCCGGTCGCGCACAGGATGGCCGTGTCGCTGGTCGAAGTGTCGCCGTCGACCGTGATGCTGTTGAAGGAACGGTCGTTGGCATCTTTCAGCAGCGTGCGCAGCACCGTCGCGGGCAGCTTCGCGTCCGTAAAGATGAAGGCCAGCATGGTGCCCATGTTGGGCGCGATCATGCCCGAGCCTTTGGCGATTCCGTTGATGGTGACCTTGGCACCGCCCAGCCGCGCGGTGGCCGTGGCAGCCTTGGGGAACGTATCGGTGGTCATGATGGCCGCCGCGGCTTCCGCCCAGGCATCGGCCTTGAGCGCCATACGCAACGTCGGCAGCGCCGTGGTGATCTTCTGGTCCGGCAAGGGCTCGCCGATGACGCCCGTGGAGGCGGCCAGCACGTCCGTCTTGCCGCAATTGAACAGCTTGGCGGCCGACGCGACCGTGCGGGCGACCGAAGCGTCGCCAATCTTGCCGGTGAAGGCGTTGGCGTTGCCCGAATTGACCACGATGACCCGCGCCCGGCCCTTGGTCAGCGCCTTGCGGCACCACACGACCGGAGCCGAAGGCATGGACGAACGGGTGAGGACGCCCGCCGCGGTGGTCCCTGGCGCCATTTCGACCACCAAAAGGTCCGTCCGGCCCTTGTAGCGGATGCCGCAATTGGCCGCCGCCAGGCGCACGCCGGCGATCACGGGCATGTCGGGAAGCCGGGCGGGGGCAAGAGGCGACCGTTCGGGCATGGCTGCACTCGCGGGAGCGGGTTAAAAGACGGCGGGATATAAGCATTTAGCCGCTTCGCGGCACAAGGTCGCACGTTGACAGGCTTGGAGCGCGCGCCTATCTCAAGAGAACGGCTTCCCAGGCACCTCTTCCCCCACCGGAAGCGACTTTCAATCGGGATCAAGCATGATTGGCGGCCTCGCGCGCAAGCTGTTCGGTTCGGCGAACGAACGGTATGTGAAACGCCTCAACCCCACAGTCGAGGCGGTCAACGCGCTGGAGCCGGAATTGAAGGGCCTCAGCGACGAGGCTCTGTCGGCGCGCACCGCCGCCTTGCGCCAGCGGCTGACCGCCGGCGAGACCCTGGACGATCTTCTGCCCGACGCCTTCGCGACCGTGCGCGAGGCCGCCCGCCGCGTGTTGGGCCAGCGGCATTTCGACGCCCAGCTGATGGGCGGCGTAGTGCTTCACCGCGGCATGATCGCCGAGATGGCGACCGGCGAAGGCAAGACCTTGTCGGCCACCCTTCCCGTCTACCTCAACGCGCTGACCGGCAAGGGCGTCCACGTCGTGACGGTCAACGACTATCTGGCCAAGCGCGACGCCGAATGGATGGGCCAGATCTACAAATTCCTGGGCTTGACCGTGGGCTGCATCGTCCATGGCCTCTCCGACGAGGAACGGCGCCTGTCCTACGCCGCCGACGTCACCTACGGCACCAACAACGAATTCGGCTTCGACTATCTGCGCGACAACCTGAAGTTCCGCCTGGAGGACATGGTCCAGCGGCCCTTCAACTACGCCATCGTCGACGAAGTGGACTCGATCCTGATCGACGAGGCGCGCACACCGCTGATCATCTCCGGCCCGGCCGAGGATTCCTCCGAGCTATACCGGCGGGTAAACACGGTCATCCCCAAGCTGCAGAAGACCGACTACGAGAAGGACGAGAAAGCGCGCACCGTCGTCCTGACCGATCCTGGCGTGGAGCGGGTCGAAGAGATCCTGCGTGAGATGGGCCTTATCGAGACCGGCGGTCTTTACGACATCCACAATGTGACGACCGTCCACCACATCAACCAGGCACTGCGCGCGCATCAGATGTTCCGGCGCGACGCCGATTACATCGTCAAGGACGGCAAGGTCGTCATCATCGACGAATTCACCGGCCGTATGATGGAAGGCCGCCGCTATTCCGACGGCCTGCACCAGGCGCTCGAGGCCAAGGAAGGCGTCGAGATCCAGATGGAGAACCAGACCCTGGCCTCCATCACCTTCCAGAATTATTTCCGCATGTATCCCAAGCTGGCCGGCATGACCGGCACGGCCATGACGGAGGCCGCCGAGTTCGGCGATATCTACAAGCTGGACGTGGTTGCCATCCCGACCAACCTGCCCTGCATCCGCAAGGACAACGACGACGAGGTCTATCGGACCCTGCGGGAGAAGACGAAGGCGGTTCTGAACCAAATCGTCGAATGCCAGAAGCGCAAGCAGCCGGTCTTGGTCGGCACGGTCTCGATCGAGAAGTCTGAAGCCCTGTCGGAGGAGCTGAAGAAGCTCAAGATTCCGCATCAGGTGCTGAACGCCCGCTACCACGAGCAGGAAGCCTACATCGTGGCCGACGCGGGCCGGCCGGGTGCCGTGACCATCGCGACCAACATGGCCGGCCGCGGCACCGACATCCAATTGGGCGGCAACGTCGAAATGCGTATCCGGCGCGAACTGGCCGGCGTCGAAGACCCGGTCGAGCGCGAGCGGCGCGCGGCTGCCATCAAGGCCGAGGTCGAAGCCGGCCGGAAGATCGTGCTGGAGGCCGGAGGCTTGTTCGTTCTCGCGACCGAACGACACGAGAGCCGCCGCATCGACAACCAGCTGCGCGGCCGTTCGGGCCGCCAGGGCGACCCGGGCGCATCGAAGTTCTTCGTTTCGCTTGAAGACGATCTGATGCGCATCTTCGGCTCCGAGCGCATGGATGCCATGCTGCAGCGTCTCGGCCTCAAGGAAGGCGAGGCCATCATCCACCAATGGATCAACAAGGCGCTGGAGAAGGCGCAACAGAAGGTCGAGGCGCGCAACTTCGACATGCGCAAGCAGCTGCTGCGCTATGACGACGTGATGAACGACCAGCGCAAGGCGATCTTCGAGCAGCGTAAGGAGGTCATGGCGGCGACCGACGTTTCGGACACCGTGGCCGACATGCGCACCGAGGTCGTGACCGATCTGGTCGGGCGCTACATCCCCGAAAACGCCTATGCCGAACAGTGGGACATCCCGGGCCTGCACGAGGAGGCGCGGCGCCTTTTGGCCGTCGATGCACCTATCGCCGAATGGGCCAAGGAGGAAGGCATCGCGGACAAGGAGATTCGCGACCGCCTGATGGAAGCCGCGAACAAGCACATGGCGGAGAAAGCCGCCAACCACGGCGGCGACATCATGCGCATGGTCGAGAAGAGCCTGTTACTTCAGCTCCTGGACCAGATTTGGAAGGACCACCTGCACTCGCTCGACCATTTGCGCCAAGGCATCGGCTTGCGCGCCTATGGCCAGCGCGACCCGCTGAACGAGTACAAGACCGAGGCCTTCAACCTGTTCGACGAAATGCTGACGCGCCTGCGCGACCGCACGATCGAGGTGCTGAGCCATGTCGAGCTGCGCGCCGCCGCGCAGGTGACCGATGACGACCTGCTGGCGCCCAAGAACCCGGTCAAGATGCAGGAAACGCGCGACGATCCGGCCTTCGCCGAACACAGCGCCGAGCCCGAGGCCACGGTGAAGAAGGCGCCGGTGCGGCGGGTCTCGGGTGCGGCCATCGATCCGCGCGATTCGTCCACCTGGGGCAAGGTCGCGCGCAACGCCCCCTGCCCTTGCGGCTCGGGCCGCAAGTTCAAGCACTGCCACGGCAAGGTAGGCGGTTAACGGATTATTTCTTGATGCCGAGCAAGGCGACGACGGGCGCGGTCCGATACGGATTGATGCCCGCGGGCGCGGTGTTCAAAATGTGCGTATGGCACACCCGCGCGATTTGCGCGTAGTTCTTGAACACGGAATAGGAATAGGCGAGCCCGTCGCCTTCCGTGATCTGGTAGCCCTTCCCCAACGTCTTGATCCAGTCGGCGACCTTCCACAGCCCCAAGTTGTAGAGGAGCTGCTTCACCGTGCGTAACAGGAAGGACCCCTGACCGAAATTGTTCGAATCCGAAATGAAGATGCCGACCTTGGCGACGCGCAACATTTCGGCGATCACGGCCGATGGGTCGCGCACATGATGGAGGATGCCGACCTCGCACACCAAGTCGAAAGCGCCGTCCGCGAACTGCAGTTTGGTGGCATCGCCCGCGATCAACTCCGCTTCCGACAAACCCTTGGCATGACCGACCTCGCGCAGCTCCTTCACCGGCTCCACGGAAAGGATCTTGAGCGCCGGGTGCTTGGGCTTCAGATAGCGGGCCACCCGGCCGGTGCCCGCCCCCACATCCAAGACCGAGGCGATACCGTAGTAATCGATGGCCGCTTCCAGGAAGCGCAATCCTAGATAGTGTTCGTCCTTTTCGTTGACATGGCCCGCGTCATAGCTCTCCGCCGTGTCTTTGTAATAGGCCCGCTGGATCGAAACTTCATCGTTGCTCGGCATTCGCTACTCCCGAAGGGAATCTAAGCCAGGCCCTTCTGGCCGATCTCCAGGAATTTCTCGCGGCGGCGCGCGCGCAAGACCCCGCCTTCGATGCCGCGCAGGGCGTTGAGCGCGGCTTCCAGCGCATCGCCCACGGCGGCGACGGCCGCCTCCGGCTCGCGGTGGGCGCCACCCAAGGGCTCCGGCACGATGCGGTCGATGACGCCGAGCTTCTTCAAGTCCTGCGCCGTGAGCCGTAGAGCCTCGGCCGCAACCTGGGCCTGGTCCGCCCGGCGCCACAGGATCGAGGCGCAGCCTTCCGGCGAGATGACCGAATAGATCGCGTGCTCCAGCATCAGCACGGTGTTGCCTGCCGCCAGCGCGATGGCGCCGCCCGAACCGCCCTCGCCGATGACAACGGACAGGAACGGCACATGGACCGACAGGCAGGTTTCGATGGAACGCGCGATGGCCTCGGCCTGGCCGCGCTCCTCGGCGCCGATGCCGGGATAGGCACCCGGCGTATCGACGAAGGTGATGATGGGCAGGCGGAAACGCTCGGCCAATTCCATCAGGCGCCGCGCCTTGCGGTAACCCTCCGGGTGCGCCATGCCGAAATTGTGGCGCACGCGCGAAGCCGTGTCGGCGCCCTTCTCCGTGCCGATGACGACCACGGAATTGCCGCGGAAGCGCGCGAGCCCACCGATGATGGCCGCGTCGTCGGCAAAGCCTCGGTCGCCGGCCAAGGGTGTCAGATCTTCCAGCAGCGCCTTGGCGTAATCGGTGAAATGCGGACGGTCGGGGTGACGCGCGACCTGGACCTTTTGCCAGGCGCTGAGTTTCGCATAGGTCTGGCGCAGTTCGCGGTCGACCTTCCCCTGCAGTTTGGTGACCTCGTCGATGATGTTGAGGTCGCCGGAGCTGGAAAGGTGGCGCAACTCCTCGATCTTGGCCTCGAGTTCCGCGATGGGTTTCTCGAAGTCGAGGAAGTTCCGCATGGGCGCGCGCACGTCGGCCATGGTCAGCCCTTCAATGCGGCCATCTCGGCCTTCTTCACCAGCGCCTCGGCCTGGCGGATGGAGGCGATGTCGATCAGGCGCCCGTCGAGAGCGACCGCACCCTTGCCGTCCTTCGCCGCCGCCGCCATCGCATCCATGATGCGGCGGGCTTTGGCCACCTCGGCCGCGCTCGGCGTGAACATCTCGTTGGCCAGCGCGATCTGGCTCGGGTGGATCGCCCACTTGCCCTCGCAGCCGAGCGCCGCCGCACGCCGCGCCGCGGCGCGGAAGCCATCGGGGTCGTTGAAGTCGCCATACGGTCCGTCGAGCGGGCGCAGGCCGTTGGCCCGCGCGGCCACCACCACGCGCGCGAGCGCATAGTGCCACTGGTCGCCGTAATCGGTTGCGCGCGCGCCTTTCGCATCGGCGTCGGCCAGCACCGCATAGTCGGGATTGAAGCCACCGATATTCGTGGTGCGCGCCCGGGTCGAGGCCGCGTAATCGGCCACGCCGAAGCTGAGCGATTCGAGGCGCGGGCTGGCCGCGGCGATCTCGTTCACGTTCATCATACCCAGTGCGGTTTCGATGATGACCTCGATGCCGATCCGCTTCTTCAGATTGTGTGCTGCCTCGATCTGGGTCAGCAGCATGTCGACCGCGTAGATATCGGCGGCCGTGCCCACCTTGGGCACCATGATCAGGTCAAGACGAGCGCCGGCCTGTTCCACCAGGTCGACCACGTCGCGATACATATAATGGGTGTCGAGCCCATTGATCCGCACGGAGACGGATTTGCGGCCCCAGTCGACCTCGTTCAGCGCCTTGACCGCATTGCGGCGCGCCTGCGGCTTGTCATCGGGTGCCACGGCGTCCTCGAGGTCGAGGAAAACCACGTCGGCCTCGGACTTGGCGGCCTTCTCGAATAGCTTCGGATTGCTGGCGGGGACCGCCAGCTCGCTGCGGTTGAGGCGCGGGCGCGCCTCGACGACGGTTTTAAAGCTCATCCCCTCCGCTCCGCGCATGCCGCGCGCGATTCCGGCGGACATTTGCCCCCGCCCGCCTGCTTGTCAACCGCGTGCGCATTCTAGCTCCGCCTCGGCTTCAGCCCGCGCGCGAGCGGATGGTGGGTTTGAACCAACGACTTCAGCCGGTCGTCGAGGACGTGGGTATAGATCTGCGTGGTCGAGATGTCGGCGTGGCCCAAGAGGCGCTGGACGCTGCGCAGGTCCGCGCCCCGGTTGAGCAGGTGCGTCGCGAAGGCGTGGCGCAGAACGTGCGGCGACAATTTCGCCGGATCGAGTTTGGCCTCCAGCGCCAATTCCTTGAGGATTTGCGCGAAGCGCTGGCGCGTCAGGTGCCCGCCCGCGCCGCGCGAAGGAAACAGCCATTTCGATTCGCGCGCGCCACGCAGGAACCGGCCGCGCGCTTCGCGCCAGCGTGCCAGCGCGGCCTCGGCCTTCTCGCCCACCGGCACCATGCGCTCCTTGCCGCCCTTGCCGCGCACCACCATGAAGCGCGGATCGCGCCCCAGCGCCGCGAGCGGCAGACCGACCAGTTCCGAGACGCGCAGGCCGGTCGAGTAAAGTACCTCCAGCAGCGCCGAGATGCGCGCGCCCTCCGGCCCTTCGCGCCGCGCGGCGGCATCGAGGAGCGCCTCCACTTCGGCCTCGCCCATGATCTTGGGCAGGGCGCGGCCGCGCTTGGGGCTGTCGATGGAAGAGGTCGGGTCGTCAGACCGCACGCCTTCGGCTGCGAGGAAGCGATGGAACTGACGCAAGGTGGAAAGACGGCGCGCCGCCGTGCGCGGATTGACCCCGGCGCGCGACGAAGCGGCCAGATAGGCACGCACATCGTCCGCGCTCGCATCGTTGGAGACCTTGCCGCGCTTGGCCAGGAAGGAAGTGAAGCCGAGGATGTCGCGCCGATAGGCAGCCACCGTGTTGGCGGCGGCCGCGCGTTCGGCCATCAGCATTTCGAGAAAGGCTTCGACGTGGCGGAGGTCCGCCGTGGGCTTGGGCGCGTGCGAGCGCTTTGCCACGCGAAACCTCAGAACCCGTCCTTGAGCGCCTGCTCGACGGCGACGCGGCGCGCGTCGGCCTCCATGCCGGACGCCTTGAGCGCACGCACCGCGATGCCGAGCGATAGCGGATGGGGCGGCTGCGGCTTCGCCAGGACGACGAGGGCCAGAAGCGCCGTCTCGCCCGTGCGCAAACTACCGCCATCGCGTGCCAGCGCCTGCCATGCCACCACCTCACCCACCGTCGCCGGCAGGCTGGCGTTGTCGTTGAGTTGGGCCGTCCACAGGTCATGCTCGACCGGCCGGTCGAACGCGTCGAACAAGGCGTTCAGGCGCAGGGCGCGCGCTGTTTGCCCGCTGGCCGCCGCCTTGACGCGTTCCTTCGTGGCACCGTCCGCTTCCGTCGCGCCCGCCAGACGCGCCAGAGCCCAAAGACCAGCGTCGCCCGACGTGGACGACGATTTGAGAAGCGCGAGCCAGGGCCGCGCGCCGGAGAGATCACCCTCGCTTAAGAAGGCGCGCGCCGCGTCGGACGCCAGCGACGCCGTCTCCGGACCCGCGGGCACTTCGCGCAAGAGCGGCAGCATGGTGCGTGCGGTGGTGCCGAACATTCCCCCTTTGCGGGAAAGTGAAAGCGCGGTGCTCAACTCGCCCGCCCGCGTCTTTGGATCGGGCTTCGCCTTGGCGGCCTGATACAGCATGGCGCGCGAACGCGGCCCGTAGACAGCACCTGCGGTGACCGTGGCGTTGGCGAACTCTTCCGGCCGGAAGGTTACGGATTCATAGAGCGAGACCAGCGTCGCGGTTGGCAGGACGCCCAGAGCCTCGGCCTGCTCTCCGGCTTCGATGCGCGTCAGCGTTTCGGCCTGGGCGCTTTCCGCGATGGCGCGCAGCATGGTGGGATTCTTCGTGCGCGCGGCGTCGGGCGGAATCGTCTGGCGCAGGGCGCGGATCATGGCCAGGTGCAGCGGTGTGGGATCGGGCAGGCTCTCGACCGTGCCGGGCTTACCCGCCAGCGAGTCCATCAGGATGAAGAACGCGCGGTCGGTCGACAGGCCCTGTTCGCGCAGCACGTCGAGGCTCAACGACGCCGAGGCCGCCTTGCCGTCAGCGACGTCGCAGAAGGCCGCGGCCTTCTGCCAATAGGCGTCGGTCGATTGGCGCAGCGCGCCCTCCACCTCCGCGCAGGCGCCCGGCGTGTCGCCGGACAGGAATGCGCCATCGGCGCGGATGCGCCGCAATGCGGGATCGGTCTGCGGCGTGGCGGCGGAGCGCAGGATCGCGGCCGCGGCCGGAACCTGCCCCAACGCCGCCGCGCGTTCGGCGCGCAGAGCGAGGAAGCTTTTGGTCGCCGGGCCAGCCGGCGGCTTCTGCATGGAAAGCACCAGACGCCGACCCAAATCCGTCAGCGCGCGCGATGTGCCGGCGGCCGGAATACGGGGCAGCAAGTTCTCGACCAGCGGACGGGGTGTGTCCTGCCACAGATCGGGCGCGAAACCCTCGGGCGGCTGGAGCAGGCCGAACCCTTCCGGATCGGGCGCCGTCAGGGTTTGGACCTTGACCTGGCCGCCCGCGCTTTGGGCGAAAGCCGGCGCGAGGCCGAGCGCCAGGACAGCCGCCGCCGCGACCGGCGCGACGAAATGGAGGGCTCTTTTCATTCGCAGAATCCGCGTCGCGTAAGGGAAAGGCGGGCGCATGGCAGGACAGTCCGCCGGGGCATGTGCTAGGGTTGCGCGGTGGCGATTTTAAGGCAGCAACTCCGTTCGACAATGATCATTCGACCCTTTTTCGGCCCGCTCGCGGCGCCCGCCCGCCGGTCCCTTCCATGACGCGCGCGACACCGAAATCCGACAAGATCATCGTGCTCGTCGGCCTGATGGGCGCGGGCAAGACCTGCATCGGCAAGCGCCTGGCCCAGGAGCTGGGCCTGCCCTTCGTCGATGCCGACCATGAAATCGAGGAAGCGGCCGGCTGCACCATTCCCGAAATCTTCGCCAAGCACGGCGAGGCCGCGTTCCGCGACGGCGAGCGGCGCGTGATCGCGCGCCTGCTCGACAATCCCCCCCATGTGCTGGCCACCGGCGGCGGTGCGTTCATCGATCCCACGACGCGCGCCAAGGTCGCGGAGAAGGGCGTCTCGGTCTGGTTGCGCGCCAGCATCGACATCCTGATGCGGCGCACCGCGCGGCGGAACAACCGCCCGCTGTTGAAGAAGGGAAGCCGGCGCGAAACGCTCGAACGCCTGATCGAAGAGCGCTACCCGATCTACGCCGAAGCCGACATCACGGTCGACAGTGTCGATGCGCCGCCCGAGGTGACGGTCGAACGCGTGATGGCGGCGCTGAAGGAATTCAACCGCCCCGTACGCAAGAGTGCTGCGTCATGAAGCCCGCCGCCGCTGCCTCGAACGGGATCGAAACCCTGCGCGTCGAGTTGGGCGAACGCGGCTACGACATCCTGGTGGGCGCGGACCTAATCGCGCAGGCGGGCAAGCACATGAAGCCCGTGCTGCCGCGCCCGCGCGTCGTCGTGATAACCGACGAGACCGTCGCCAAGCTGCATCTGGCCGCGCTGACGGCCTCTCTCCACGACGCGGGCATCGCGCACGGCACGGTCGTGCTGCCGGCGGGCGAGGCCACCAAGGACTTCGCGCATCTGGAACGGCTGACCGAGGAGCTATTGGCCCAGCGCGTCGAACGCTCGACCATGCTGGTCGCGCTGGGCGGTGGGGTGATCGGCGACATCGCGGGTTTTGCCGCCAGTATCGTGCTGCGCGGTCTCGACTTCGTGCAGATTCCGACCACGCTCTTGGCCCAAGTCGACAGCGCGGTCGGCGGCAAGACCGCCATCAACACCAAGCGCGGCAAGAACCTGGTCGGCGCCTTTCACCAGCCGCGCCTGGTCCTGGCCGATACGGGCGCGCTCTCGACCCTGCCCAAGCGCGAGCTTCTGGCCGGCTATGCCGAGGTGGTGAAGTATGGGCTGATCGACGACGCGCCTTTCTTCGCCTGGCTGGAGGAGAACGGACCCGCGCTGATCGCGGGTGACGCGGCCCTGCGCCGCCGGGCGGTGGCGGCGAGCTGTGCCGCCAAGGCGCGCATCGTGGCGCTGGACGAGCGCGAGACGGGACCGCGTGCACTCCTCAACCTCGGCCACACCTTCGGCCATGCGCTGGAAGCCGAGGCCGGCTATGGCGGCGCCGTGCTGCATGGCGAAGCCGTGGCCGCCGGCATGACGATGGCGTTCGACCTGTCCGCGCGCCTGGGCCTTTGCCCGGCGGAGGACGCCGCGCGCGTGCGACGGCATCTGCGAGCGGTGGGCCTGCCGACCGGCATCGACATCCTGGGTCCGGCCGGGCGCGGTGCCGACCGGCTGATCGACCACATGCGACAGGACAAGAAAGTGAAGGATGGTCGCGTGACCTTTATCTTGGCGCGCGGCATCGGACGATCCTTCATCGCCCACGACGTCGAGCTGGACGAGGTGCGCCGCATGCTTGATGCGGCCGCCGCGGCGTAAGGCATGGACACGGGATTCTGGATCACGCTCGGCGCCGTCGTGGCGCTGGTTCTTTGTTCCGCGTTCTTCTCGGCGTCCGAAACGGCGGTCACGGCCGCTTCGCGTGCGCGCTTGCACCGCCTGGCCAACCAGGGAAACAAACGCGCACGGATGGTCGAGCGCCTGCGCGAGGAACAGGACCGCCTGATCGGCGGTATCCTGTTCGGCAATAATCTGGTCAACATCGTGGCCTCGGCCTTGGCCACGGGTGCCCTGGTCGCGCTGGTGGGCGAAGCGGGCGTGGTCTACGCAGCGGCCGGCATGACCGTGGTCGTCGTCTTGTTCGGCGAGGTTCTGCCCAAGACCTATGCGATCTACCGGCCGGTGCGCACGTCGCTGGCGCTCGCACCCGTGTTGCGCCTGGTGATCGCCGTTCTCACGCCGGTGACGAAGGCCATGCAGGCCATCGTGGTCGCGATCCTGCGCGCGGGCGGCGCGCGCGCGGTCCCGCGCCTGTCGGCGGCCTCGCTGGAAGAGGAGTTGCGCGGCAGCATCGACCTGCACGGCCAAGGCAAGATCGGCGAATCGCGCCGGATGCTGCACAGCGTTCTGGATCTGGCCGATTACGAGGTCGGCGATATCATGACCCACCGCAAGGCGATGGCCATGATCGACGCGGGCGAGCCCGCGCCGAAGGTCGTCGAAAAGGCGCTGGCCAGCCCCTTCACGCGCATCCCGCTGTGGCGCGACAAGCCCGACAACATCGTGGGCATCCTGAACACTAAGTCGCTGTTGCGCGGCTTCCTGGCCCATACGGGCGATCATGCGACCTTCGATCCCACCGTCTTCGCGACGCCGCCCTGGTTCGTGCCGGACACGACTAAGCTGATCGACCAGCTGCGTGCCTTCCGCGACCGGCGCGAGCACATGGCGATGGTGGTCGACGAGTACGGCACGCTGATGGGCCTGATCACCCTCGAGGACGTGGTCGAGGAGATCGTGGGCGACATCTTCGACGAGCACGAGACCGCCCTGCCCGGCGTGCGGCGCGAGCCCGACGGAAGCTACGTCGTGCGCGGCACGGTCACGGTGCGCGAGCTGAACCGCCAGTTCAACTGGCGATTGCCCGAGGAAGAGGCCGCGACCATCGCGGGCCTGGTCATCCGCGAGGCGCGCATCATCCCCGAGCCCGGCCAGCGCTTCACCTTTCACGATTTCGGCTTCGAGATCCTGCGCCGCCAGCGCAACCAGCTCACCTCGCTGCGCGTGACGCCGCCGGCCACCGCCGCGCCGGAACTCGCGGCTTGACCCTCGCCGCCGCGCGGCCTACCTCTCCCCCGCGATAAATTGAACGAAGGAACATCCATGCCCCTTTCGCCTCCCGCCGCGCGCAAGGAGTTGCACCTGCGCCAGGTCGAAGTTCGCGGCTACCAGCGCGAGGATGGTCTTTGGGACATCGAGGGCCGTCTGGTCGATACCAAGACCTACGGCTTCGACAATTTCGACCGCGGCCGTATCGAGGCCGGGCAGCCCGTCCACCAGATGCTGCTGCGCCTGACTCTGGACGATGAGATGCTGATCGTCGACGCCGAAGCGGTGACGGAAGAATCGCCTTACAACGTCTGCAAGGCGGTCGGCCCCAACTTCGCGCGGCTGAAGGGTATCCGGATCGGCGCGGGCTGGCGGCGCCAAGTCCAGGCCGCGGTCGGCGGCGCCGAGGGCTGCACCCATCTGGTCGAGCTGCTCGGCCCCATGGCCACCACGGCTTATCAGACCATCTGGCCGGTCGTGGCACGCAAGCGCGAGGCCGCGGGCGAGACATGGAAGTCCAAGCCCAAGACGATCGACACGTGCCACGCCTATGCCAGCGACGGCCCGGTGGTGAAGCGCCTATGGCCGGAGTTCTATACGGGTCGCTAGGCGTCTTCCGCGGGGGTGCGGGTGACGAGGGCCAGCGCGTGGATCTGGCCCGCCAATTCCGCCTCCAGCACCTTGAAGACCATGCGCTGGCGCTCGACCCGGCTTTTGCCGGCGAAAGCCTCGGAAACGACCGCGACGTTGAAATGGGTCTCCCCGCCCGGACGCGCTCCGGCGTGGCCGGCATGGCGGTGGGAATCGTCCACCACCTCGAGCCGGATCGGCTTGAACGCCTCGGTCAGCTTGCGGCGGATGGTATCGGCCATGGTCATGACGGGGGGCACGCTGGCGCGGCATGTAAGCCCCTGTCAACCCAGGATTTCTGGGCTGGACGGCATTCTTGCCAGGTAGGAGGCAAGTCCACATACTGCCCGCCATGTCGCGGAGAAGGGCGCGAACCCTGGACGATTACGGGCTGGATGAGGCGGTGCAGATTCGCGCTTGCGACCATCCGGGCTGTGACCGCGCCGGCGAATATCGCGCCCCGCGTTCGCGCACCGATTTGCGCTCCTACTACCATTTCTGCCTCGACCACGTGCGCGCCTACAACCTGTCCTGGGACTATTTCGCCGATATGTCGACCGACCAGATCGAGAATGTCATCCGCCGCTCCACCGTCTGGGAGCGCCCGAGCTGGCCGTTCGGCTCGCGCCCCGCGAACGCGGGCCCGGACGAAGAGCGCGTCGCCGACCCTTTCGGCTTCTTCCGCCCCGGCGGCGAGGCACATCAGGCGCAAGCACAAGACCGGCCGCGTTTCTCGGCGACGGAGGAGCGCGCGCTGGCCGTGCTCGAGGTCGAACCTCCCATCACCAAGGAGCGCGTCAAGGCCCGCTACAAGGCGCTGGTGAAGCGCCACCATCCTGATGCGAACGGCGGCGACAAGGCCTCCGAGGAGCGCTTGAAGAAGATCAACGAGGCCTATTCCACGCTCAAGGCGGCTGCGCTGCCCTGATCCCTTTCCCGACATTCATCCCACAGAACCGGAATCGACGCACATGACCGCGACCAATGGAACATCCCCATTCATCGACCGCCCCGACATCACGGTCTCGGTGCGTCAGACCTTCGGCTTCGATCTGGACATGGACGTGCCGGCGTTCAGCCGCGCGAACGAGTATGTCCCCGACGTGGACGACAGCTATCGCTTCGATCACGACACCACGCTCGCGATCCTGGCCGGCTTCGCCTACAACCGCCGCGTCATGATCCAGGGCTATCATGGCACCGGCAAATCCACGCATATCGAGCAGGTTGCCGCGCGCCTCAATTGGCCCTGCATCCGCGTCAACCTGGACAGCCACATCAGCCGCATCGACCTGATCGGGCGCGATGCGATCGTGTTGAAGGACGGCAAGCAGGTGACGGAGTTCCGCGAAGGCATCCTGCCCTGGGCGTTGCAGCATCCCGCCGCGCTTTGCTTCGACGAGTATGACGCCGGCCGACCGGACGTGATGTTCGTGATCCAGCGCGTGCTCGAACTGGAGAGCAAGTTCACCCTGCTCGACCAGAACCGCGTCATCCGCCCGCACCCGTTCTTCCGCCTGTTCGCCACCTCGAACACGGTGGGCCTGGGCGACACGACCGGCCTCTATCACGGCACCCAGCAGATCAACCAAGGCCAGATGGACCGCTGGAACATCGTGGCCACGTTGAACTACCTGCCGCACGAGGCCGAGTGCAACATCGTGCTGGCCAAGGTGAAGAGCTATGACAACCCGCAAGGTCGCGAGACGATCAAGGCCATGGTCGCGCTGGCCGACCTGACGCGCTCGGGCTTCGTCAACGGCGACCTGTCGACCGTGATGTCGCCGCGCACGGTCATCACCTGGGCGCAGAACGCCGAGATCTTCAAGGATGTCGCGTTCGCCTTCCGCGTCACCTTCGTGAACAAGTGCGACGAGGTGGAGCGTTCCACGGTGGCCGAATACTACCAGCGTTGCTTCGGCCACGAGCTGCCGGAGGCCGCGGGCCGCGCTACGCTGTCCTAAGCGATCGCGATGGCCGACACCGAAGACAGGGTCGAACGGTTCCGCCGCAACACGGCGGCGACCATGCGCGCGATCTCGCGGCATGACGAGCTGAACGTCGACTTCACGGCGGACGAAAGCGGCCTGGCCGGCAACGAGGCGCGCGTCACCATGCCTTCGCGCGACCTGACGCGCGAGGAAGTGGCCAACGCGCGCGGCGAGGCCGACGCCATGGCGCTCAAGCTGCGCTATCACAACGAGGCGCTGCACGCGAAGCGGCGCCCGGGTGGTCCGATCGCGCGGGCCATCTTCGAGGCGCTGGAGCAGACGCGCTGCGAAGCCATCGGCGCGCAACGCATGAAGGGCGTGCGCCAGAACTTGGATGCCACGACCGAGGAGCGCTGCAAGCGCGCCGGCTATGCCCGCATCAAGGCGCGCGAGGACGCCCCGCTCGCCGAGATCGTGCGCCTTCTGGCCCGCGAGGCGCTTCTCGACACCCCGCCGCCCCAGGCCGCGCGCACCATGGTGGATCTGTGGCGCGGCGATCTCGAGAAGCGCGCAGGCGCCGATTTCTCGGAACTGGCCGCCCATATCGACAACCAGGGCCGCTATGCCGACACCGTCCGCAAGCTGATCAAGGACCTGGAACTGGGCGAGGACGACGCCGATTCCAGCGAAAGCGAGATCGACGCGCAGGAATCCAACGAAGATCAGGCCGAAAGCGAGAGCGAAGGCGCGGAGAGCGAATCCGACGGCTCGTCCGAGGACATGGCGGGCGACGCCAAGGAATCCGAGAGCGACGAGGGCACCGAGGGCGAGAGCGGCGCGGAGGAAGACGTCGACGCCGAGTTGGTTCCCGGCGGCGGCGACGACGAGCCCGCGCGCCCCGGCCGGCCCTATCGCCCGGACATGAATCTGCGCAATGCGCCGGGCGAAGCGCCCTATCGCCCCTACACGACCGAATTCGACGAAACGGTTGAGGCGGACCAGTTGTGCGACGCGCAGGAACTGGCGCGCCTGCGGCTGCACCTGGACCAGCAGTTGGCCGCCCTACAGGGCGTCATCTCGCGGCTGGCCAACCGCCTGCAGCGCCGCCTGATGGCGAAGCAGCAGCGCGCGTGGGAGTTCGACCTGGAAGAAGGCATGCTGGACTCCGCGCGCCTGGCGCGCGTCGTTATCAGCCCCGGCCATTCGTTGTCCTACAAGCGCGAGCGGGAGCAGGAATTCCGCGATACGGTCGTCTCGCTCCTGATCGACAATTCGGGTTCCATGCGCGGACGACCCATCACAGTGGCCGCGATGTGCGCCGACATCCTGGCACGCACGCTGGAGCGCTGCTCGGTCAAGGTCGAGATCCTGGGCTTCACCACCCGCGCCTGGAAGGGCGGGCAGGCGCGCGAGCGGTGGCTGGCCGACGGCAAACCGCCGAATCCGGGCCGCCTGAACGATTTGCGCCATATCGTCTACAAGTCGGCGGACGCGCCCTGGCGGCGCACGCGCAAGAACCTGGCGCTCATGCTGCGCGAGGGCATCCTCAAGGAGAACATCGACGGCGAGGCCGTGCTGTGGGCGCACAATCGCCTGGTCGGGCGCCCCGAATCGCGCCGCGTGCTGATGGTGATTTCGGACGGCGCGCCGGTCGACGACTCCACCTTGTCGGTTAACCCCGGCAACTATCTGGAACGGCACCTGCGCGAAGTGATCCACTGGATCGAGAACCGCTCGCCGGTCGACCTGATTGCCATCGGCATCGGCCATGACGTCACCCGCTATTACCGCCGCGCCGTCACGATCACGGACGCCGAGCAGTTGGGCGGCGCGCTGATGGACCAGTTGGCCGAACTGTTCGACGAGGACGACGAAACCGACCGGCCGGCGCCGCCCGTCAAACGACGTGCCGGCGCGCGCTAATCAGAAGAGCCGTGAAGGCCCCGAACGCCGAGGCCCTGTCGTGAACACCCGATTGTTTCGCCATGCTCTTCGCGCCGTCGCTCTCGCGGCGGCCATGGGCATGGCGGGGATGGCGGCGGCCGATCCGGTGACGGTCCAGACGCGGCCGGTTCCGCTCGATCGGTCCCAGCCGCCTTCGACCAAGGCCGGCAAGCTGGAATATCGCGGCGGCATCGAGCTTCAGTCTTCGGATAAGCGCTTCGGCGGGTTTTCGAGTCTCTGGGTCTCGCCGGATGGCCGGCGCATGCTAACGATCAGCGATGTCTCCGATTGGCTCACGGCCCGCCTCGTCTACGGTCCGCCCAACGAGTTGATCGGCATCGCCGACGCAGAGATGGGGCGCTTGGTCGGCATCGACGGCCATCCCCTGCCCGCCCAGACCTTCGAGACCGACGCCGAAGCGCTGGAGATGGCGAGTTCGGGCGGCATCGTCGTCACGTTTGAACGCAACCACCGCGTCTGGCTTTATCCGGCGGCCACGCCGCCCTTCTCGCTCGCGCCGCGCGCGTTAGCCCTACCGCCCGGCCTAAAGGATGCACCGAGCAATGAAGGTGTTGAGGCGCTTGCCGAATTGCCCGATGGCCGGTTTCTGGCGGTTCCGGAAGGATTGCGGGAGGGCGATGCTTTCGTCGGCTGGATCGGTGACGGCAAGGTCTGGCAGAAATTGACCGTCGCGAGCCATGGCGCCTATCAGCCGACCGATGCCAAGGCCTTGCCCAATGGCGACGTGATTCTTCTGGAGCGGCGATACAATCCGTTGACGGGCCTGGGCGCGCGCCTGCGCCTCATTCCGGCACACCAGATTGTGCCCGGCGGACGGCTGAACGGTGAGGAGTTGGCCGATATCGCGCCGCCTTTGTCGATCGACAATTTCGAGGGGCTGGGCGTCCGGCGCGGCGACGGCGAATGGCTGATCTATATCATCTCGGATGACAATTTTCAGTCCGTCCAGCGCACCTATCTGATGATGTTCGCCCTGCCGGACGCGCGCTGACGCGCGCCGAACACAAACCGCCGTTCGAAATCGAGGGAATAAAAAAGCGGGCCGATAAGCCCGCTTCGGTTTTACGCCGCGGCGGCGCGAGCCTTCACCAGGCGCTGCTTCAGGCGACGCATGGCCTGGGGCAGCTTGGTCGGCGCGGTCTTGAGCAGGAAGGCGTCGAACCCGCCGGCATGTTCGATGGTGCGGATGGCGTTGGTCGACAGGCGCACGCGGATGCTTTCGCCCAGCGTCTCGGACAGGAGCGAGGTGGTCTGGAGATTCGTGCGGAAGGTGCGCCGCGTCTTGTTGTTCGCGTGGCTCACGTTGTTGCCCGACAGGTTACCCTTGCCGGTGATCGCGCAGCGTCGTGCCATGGCTCGTTTCCTGCTCGCAAAAGGGTCCGTGGCCCGGAAAATCGGGCGCGCGGCCTGGAATTTCGCGTGAAGGCGGGGTTTTAGTCGCCCCCGCCGGCCCCGTCAAGGCTCCCTGGCTTAGCGCCGCGGCCTTTTGCCGGGCTTGGTCGTGGCCCCGTCCCCGCTCCGGAAGACAGCTAAAAGCTCGGCCGCGGCGGCCCCTGGGGCCAGCCGGCCTGCGGCGACCTCTTTCTCCAGGGCGGCCAGGCGGCTGCGGACGCCGGGATGGGCGCGCAGGGAGTCGAGCAGGCTTTCGGCGATCTCGCCCCACAACCAGCGCTTGGCCTGCTCGGCCCGCCGTCGCGAGATCTCGCCGGCCGGTTCCAGCACCGCGCGGTAGCGTTCTACGGCGGACCAGACGGCGTCTACCCCTTTGCCCGACACGGCCGAGCAGGACAGAACCTCGGGCGTCCAGTGGGCGGTCGCCGGATGCAGCAGGGTCAGCGCCCGCCGGTAATCGGCCACGGCGCGGTTGGCGGCCGGCACCAGATCGCCATCGGCCTTGGTCACGACCAGGAGGTCGGCCAACTCCACGATGCCGCGCTTGATGCCCTGCAGCTCGTCGCCGCCGCCGGGCTGGAGCAGCAGCACGAACATATCGACCATGTCGGCCACGGTGGTTTCCGACTGGCCGACGCCGACCGTCTCGATCAGCACGACATCGAAGCCCGCGGCCTCGCACAAAAGTCCCGCCTCGCGCGTGCGCCGGGCGACGCCCCCCAAGGTGCCGCCCGCGGGCGAAGGACGGATGAACGCCGCGGGATGGCGCGACAATTCCTCCATCCGCGTCTTGTCGCCCAAGATGGAGCCGCCACTGCGCTTCGACGAAGGATCGACGGCCAGCACCGCGACCTGGTGTCCCCGCCCGATCGCGTGCAGACCGAACGCCTCGATGAAAGTGGACTTGCCCACGCCCGGCACGCCCGAGATACCGATGCGCGCGGCCTTGCCGGTTTCCGGCATGAGGAGAGCCAACAAACCTTCCGCCCGTTGGCGGTGATCGGCGCGCGTGGATTCGACCAAGGTGATCGCGCGCGCCAACGCGCGCCGGTCGCCCTTGCGGACGGCGCTTGCGAGCGCGTCGGTTCCATCGTCCCGGTCCTGTGCGTTCATGGCCACGCCGCGCACATCATGAACGAATCCTAGCAATGCCGCAGCGCGCGGTCATGCGGGAGCGGGCACCGGCTCGGGCTCGGCCAGCGAGGCCGCCTCCTGCTGGCGCCGCCACAGCGCGGCATAGGCGCCGCCCTGGGTCAGAAGCGCGGCATGGGTGCCACGCTCCACGATACGGCCGCGCTCCAACACCAGGATCTCGTCGGCGCCGACCACGGTGGACAGGCGATGCGCGATGACGATCGTCGTGCGGTCGGCTGAAATCTCCTCCAGGTTGCTCTGGATCTCGCGCTCGGTGTGGGAATCGAGCGACGAGGTGGCCTCGTCGAACAAAAGGATGGGCGGCGCCTTGAGGATGGTGCGCGCGATGGCCACGCGCTGCTTCTCGCCACCCGACAGCTTGAGGCCACGTTCGCCTACGCGCGTCTGATACCCCGCGGGCAGCGCCATGACGAATTCGTGGATGTGGGCCAGGCGCGCGGCCTTCTCGACCTCGGACGGCGAGGAAGCCGGGCGGCCATAGGCGATGTTGTAATAGATCGTGTCGTTGAACAGCACGGTGTCCTGAGGCACCACGCCGATGGACGCACGCAAGGACGCCTGCGTCACGTCGCGGATATCCTGGCCGTCGATGCGGATGGCGCCGTCGCCGACGTCGTAGAAGCGGAACAAGAGGCGGCTAACGGTCGACTTGCCGGCGCCGCTCGGCCCGACGATGGCGACCGTCTTGCCCGCCGGCACGGTGAAGGAGACGTCCTTGAGGATCGGCCGGGCAGGATCGTAACCGAACGAGACGCGGTCGAACTCGATCCGCCCGTTGGCGACCGTGAGCGCGCCCGCGGCCACCTTGTCGCGCACGCGCGCGGGCACGGCCAGGAGGTCGAACATGGCCTCCATGTCGGTCAGCGACTGCTTCGATTCGCGGTAGGCCGTACCCAGGAAGTTGAGCGGCAGGTAGAGCTGGACCAAATAGCTGTTCACCAGCACGAAATCGCCCACGGTCATGGTGCCATCGGCCACGCGGTGTGCGGCCATGAACATTACCAAGGTGACGCCGACGGCGATGATGACGGCCTGCCCCAGATTGAGCACCGAGAGGCTGGTGCGCGTGAGAACGGCCGCATGTTCGTAGCGCTTAAGCGCCGAATCGAAACGCCGCGCCTCGTGGTCCTCGTTGCCGAAATACTTCACCGTCTCGTAGTTAAGCAGGCTGTCCACCGACTTGCTGTTGGCCTCGGTGTCCATCTCGTTCATCACGCGCCGATGCTTCATGCGCCAGTTGGTGATGTAGAGCGTGTAGGCGATGTAGCCCGCGATGGTGCCAAAGGTGACCAGCGCATAGGGCGCGCCGTAAAGCTTCCACAGGATCACGCAGACGAGCGGGATCTCGACCAGGGTCGGCAGGATGTTGAACAGCATCAAGGACAGAAGCGTCTCGATGCCCTTGGCGCCGCGCTCGATGACGCGCGACAGGCCGCCCGTGCGCCGGTCCAGGTGGAAGGCCAACGATAACGCGTGCAGATGCCGGAACACGGCCAGGCCCACGGTGCGCACGGCGCGCTGGCCGACCTTGGCGAAGACGGCATCGCGCAACTCCGCGAAGGCCGTGGTCATGATGCGCAGTAAGCCATAGGCCAGAAGCGCCGCCACCGGCACCACGATCGCGGTCGGGACACCCGGCGACAGGGCATCGACCGCGTCCTTGTAGAACAGCGGCACGTAAACGTTGGCGACCTTGGCCGCGACCAGGAACAGAAGTGCGGCCACGACGCGCACCTTCAGCTCGATCGAGCCTTTCGGCCAGAGATGGGGCAAGAGGTCGATGGTGATCGAGGAATCCGCGCGCGGGGGCGCGGATGAGCGGTCGGTCATCGCATGTCTTTCGGCCAAAGAACACGAGCGGCAGCGCGCCGCCGCGAAGGCATGACGTTCATATAGTTCGCGCGGGGGCGCGAGTCAGGAGAAGCCGGCGCTCACGCCGCCTTGCGGTGGCGGCGGATGAGCTGGAGCACCTCGCTGGCGGCTTGGGGGATGTTGGTGCCGGGCCCGTAGATGGCATGGACGCCCGCCTTCATCAGGAACTCGTAGTCCTGGGGCGGGATCACCCCGCCGCATACGACGATGATGTCGTCGCCGCCCGACGCACGCAGGGCCTGGATGAGCTGGGGCACAAGCGTCTTGTGCCCGGCCGCCTGGCTCGAGACGCCCACCACGTGGACGTCATTCTCGATCGCTTGGCGTGCGCCCTCTTCCGGCGTCTGGAACAGGGGGCCCACGTCGACATCGAAACCCAGATCGGCGAAGGCCGTGGCGATCACCTTGGCGCCGCGGTCGTGGCCGTCCTGGCCGAGCTTCAGCACCAACATGCGCGGCCGGCGGCCCTCGTCGGCGGCGAAGCCCGCGACCTCGTCTTGGATGCGCTTGAAACCACCATCGTCGGTATAGGCCGAACCATAGACGCCCGAGACGCTGCGGATCACCGCGCGGTGACGGCTATAGACCTTCTCCAGCGCGTCGGACACTTCGCCCACGGTCGCGCGCGCGCGCATGGCGTCGATCGAGAGTGTCAGCAGATTGCCCTTGCCGCTTTCTGCCGCCTTCGACAGCGCCTCGAGCGCCGCGGCGCAGCGCGCCTTGTCGCGCGTGTTGCGCACGGTCTTGAGGCGCGTGATCTGGGACTCGCGCACCTTGGTGTTATCGATGTCGAGGATGGGCACGTCTTCCTTCGTATCGGGCGGGTATTTGTTCACGCCGACGATGACGTCCTCGCCCCGGTCGACGCGCGCCTGACGCCGGGCCGCCGATTCCTCGATCCGCAGCTTGGGCATGCCGGCCTCGACCGCCTTGGTCATGCCGCCCATGGCTTCGACCTCGTCGATCAGCCCTTGCGCGGCGTTGATCATGCTCTGGGTCAGATGCTCGACGTAGTAGCTGCCGGCCAGCGGATCGACCACATGGGTGACGCCGGTCTCCTCGGCGATGATGAGCTGGGTGTTGCGCGCGATGCGGGCGGAGAACGGCGTGGGCAAGGCCAAGGCCTCGTCGAAGGAATTGGTGTGGAGCGACTGGGTACCGCCTAAAACCGCGGCCATGGCCTCGACCGTGGTGCGCACGATGTTGTTGTACGGATCCTGCTCGGTCAGGCTGACGCCCGAGGTCTGGCAATGGGTGCGCAGCATGGAGCTTTGTGGGTTCCGGGGCGCGAACGGCGCCACGAGACGTGCCCACAAGACGCGCGCCGCACGCAGCTTCGCGATCTCCATGAAGAAGTTCATGCCGATGGCGAAGAAGAACGACAGGCGCGGCGCGAAATCGTCCACCTTCAGGTCGCGCGACATGGCCGCGCGCACATATTCGAGACCGTCGGCCAAGGTGAAGGCCAGTTCCTGCACCGCCGTCGCACCGGCCTCCTGCATGTGATAGCCGGAGATCGAGATCGAGTTGAACTTCGGCATGTGCTTGGCCGTGTGCTCGATGATGTCGGCCACGATCCGCATGCTGGGCGCGGGCGGATAGATGTAGGTGTTGCGGACCATGAACTCCTTGAGGATGTCGTTCTGGATCGTGCCGGCCAGCTTGGCCTGGGACACGCCCTGCTCCTCGGCCGCCACGATGTAGCCGGCGAGGACCGGCAGCACTGCGCCATTCATGGTCATCGAGACGCTGACCTTCTCGAGCGGGATGTCCGCGAAAAGGATTTTCATGTCCTCGACGGAATCGATCGCGACGCCAGCCTTGCCCACATCACCCACGACGCGCGGATGGTCCGAATCGTAGCCGCGATGGGTGGCCAGATCGAAAGCGACCGACAAGCCGGTCTGCCCGGCTTTGAGGCCCGCCTTGTAGAAGGCGTTGGTCTCCTCGGCCGTCGAGAAGCCGGCGTACTGACGGATGGTCCAGGGCCGGTTGGTGAACATCGTCGCGCGGGGGCCGCGCAGGAACGGCGCAAAACCCGGCAGGCTGCCGGCGTATTCCAACCCTTCTAGATCGGCCGCCGTATAGAGCGGCTTCACCGTGATGCCTTCCGGTGTCTTCCAGGCCAGGGAGGCGGGGTCGGTGCCCTTCAACTCGGCGCGCGCGGCCGCGGTCCAGTCGTCGAGCGTCTTCTTCGGAAACTCCGCCATCACGGTCTCCAAGGGTGCGATGCAAAAAATTATAGGATCGAGGGCTGCGCGCGTCCACGAAACGGGTTATTGGCCTAGCAGCTGAGCGCGTCCGTTCAGCCACTACCCCTTAACACAGGCCGCTCACCGATTCGGGAAGAGTCCAAGCCCAAGTCGCGGGCGGAAAACGGCTTTGATATCGAAGTTTTTCAATTTAGATCGATCATTCTAAAAATTAGATATTCTCAAGAACTCAGAGTCTTCGCATAAGCTGCTGCGATTCCACGCTCGGCTAATTAATAGAATGATCGATCTAAAAATCAGCCAGCGTGGATAGGGTGACTTCCACGACGCGCTCAGCGGCCGTCCGATCAACGCCGGCGCGGGCGAGAACGAGAAGGCCGGAGGCCACAGCGACCAGATAGGGCGCCAGACTATCGGGATCGGCTCCCGGACGCAGTTCGGCGGCAGCGCGTGCCAAGGCATTCCTGAAAGCCGTCTCCATGCGCTTGAAGTGTCGGGCGGCGGCGGCTCCCGCTTTAGGCTCATGGGGCGCAAGCTCGACGGCCGTGTTGACCATCAGGCAGCCGCGCCGCGCCGGATCGCCGGCGGCGTAGGCGGCCAAACTTTTGAAGAAGCGCCGGATCTCGGCAAGTCCCGCGCCCGGCCGCTCCAAGGCTTCTAGCCAGGCTCCGGCAGTATGGGCTGCATAGCGGTCCAGGCAGGCATGAAACAGCGCGTCCTTGTCCCCGAACGTGCCGTACAGGCTGCCTCGGTTCAGGGTGGATGCGTCTACGAGATCGGCCACGGATGTGCCGCCATAGCCGTGGGACCAGAACCGTCCCATGGCGCGGTCGAGCGCGGCGTCGGGCGCCAGCTTCCGCTTCCGTCCCATAAATCCATTCTAGTTTTAATAGAACGTCCGTTCAAATTATTTGATCACCATGTGAAAGCGGCCATGGCGGCCTTCGGCACATTGCCCTGTCGGCGGCAGGCTTCGAGCAGGTGGGCGGCGTCGGGCGCCTGGCCGGGCTCAAGCTGCCATTCCTCGGCATGAATGCCGCCTGTGACCAACACCGTATCGAGGCCGGCCGCGCGGCCACCCGCGATGTCGGTGCGCAGAGAGTCGCCGACAGCCACGACGCGCTCGGCAGGCAAGCCGCCCATCATGGTCTGGCAGGTGCGATAGACGGGCGCGTGCGGCTTGCCGTGGTAGGCGACGGGGCCACCCATCTCCTCATAGCGCGCAGCCAGGAGACCGGCACAGATCATCCGCTTGCCGCCGCGGATGACTTCCAGATCGGGATTGGCGCAAATGAACGGCACGCGCGTGGCAGCGCCTTCGGCCAGCACCGGTTCGTAATCGGCCAGCGTCTCCTCGTCGCGGTCGACACCCGTGGCCAGGATGAAATCCGCTTCGCCCGGCCGCGCGGCAGGTTCGATGTCGAGACCCACCAACATGCCCTTGTCGCGCGGCGGCCCCAGATGGAAGCAGCGCCGGCCGAGCCGCGCGTGCCAGGCGTCGGTTTTGTCACGCAATGCGTGCCAGGCAGCCTCGCCCGACGAGAGCACGTCGTCGTAATGATCGCGCGGGATGCCCATGGCGGTCATGGCGTCGATCACCGAGGCCGCGCGGCGCGGCGCGTTGGACAAAAGGATCAGCCGCTTGCCGCGCGCCTTGAGCCGCCGGAGCGAATCGACCGCACCCGGATAGGGCCGCACACCGTCATGAATGACGCCCCACAGATCCAGCACGAAGCCGTCATAACGGTCGGCCAGCTTCGCGACGCCGGGCAGGATCTCGATCGTCTCGGTCATGGAATCGGTCTTTATCCCTTGTTGCCGCTGCCCACCGCCGCCGCGACGGACGCAAATCCGTCCCGGCGCAGAAGCGCGGCCAGATCGCGCTTGATCCGGCCCACCAACGCAGGCCCTTCGTACACGAGCGCCGTGTAGAGCTGCACGAGAGTCGCACCCGCGCGGATTTTCACGTAAGCGTCTTCACCGCTCGCGATACCGCCGCAGCCTATCAGCGGAATACGCCCGCCGGTCAGACGGTAGAGATCGGCCAGCACCTCCGTGGACAAAGCCATGAGCGGCTTGCCCGATAGACCACCGGCTTCCGCCTTGTGCCGTCCGCGTAAACCGGCCGGGCGGGACACCGTGGTGTTGCCGATGATGACGCCGTCGACGCCCGAGACGTCGCGCAGCACGGCGGCCAGATCCTCGCGCTCCGTGGGCGCCAGGTCTGGAGCGACCTTGATCAGCAGCGCCGGCCGCGCCGTGCCCGATGCGCGCAAGGCCTCGGTCAGCGCCCCCTCCACCTCGGCCAGCAACGCGATCAGCGCCTCGCGGCGCTGCAGCTCGCGCAGGCCCGGCGTGTTGGGCGAGGAGACGTTGACGACCAGATAGTCGGAATGGCGCGCCAGCGCGCGCACGCCCGCCGCATAATCGGGCCCGGCCGCCGCGCTGTCCTTGTTCTTGCCGACATTCGCGCCGATCAGCCCGCGCCGCCCTTCGCGCGGAATCCGCGCCATGCGCGCCTCGGCCACCGCGAGCCCCTCGCTGTTGAAGCCGAACCGGTTGATGACCGCGCGGTCTTCCGGCAGGCGGAACAGGCGCGGACGCGGGTTACCGGGCTGTGGCCGGGGTGTGATGGTGCCGGCCTCGACCAATCCGAATCCGAGGGCCAGCAACGCCTCCGGGACCTCGGCGCCCTTGTCGAAACCCGCAGCCACGCCCACCGGGTTGGACAAGCACCGCCCCCACAGATCGACGGCCAGGATCGGATCGTCCGTGCCGTGCGCGCGGGGCACCAGGCCCGCGGCCAGCGCCCGGATCGAAACGCGGTGCGCCGTCTCGGGCGGCAGGGCGCGCAGGAGCGGTCCCAGGAGGGGGTAAAGGTCGATCATCGGTGGGGCGGGGCGGGTGGCGGCGGCGGCAGGAAAATGGTCATGGGGGAGTACCGGACGGCGAGGAAATGTCGTATAGTAATAGTCGCTCGCCCACGCGTTGTCGCCCCCGCCCGCATCGAACGGACGGCCGGCAAGACGGCACGGGGCGGGAAACGGGAGGCGAAGCCGGGACAACGGGCGAAAAGTCCGGTCCGGTCATATTTCTGGGGGAACTACACTCCGCATGTTTCAGCATGGCGACATTTGGCGCGCGCTCGACAGTCTTGCGGCGTCGCGCGGTCTTTCCGCTTCGGCCCTGGCCAAGCGCGCGGGCCTCGATCCCACCACCTTCAACAAAAGCAAGCGTGTCACCCGCGACGGTAAGTTGCGCTGGCCCAGCACGGAGAGCGTCTCCAAGGTGCTGACGGCGGTGAACGCCACGACGGTCGAGTTCGTCACCCATCTGGGCTCGGCCGAGCCCGAGCGGCGGCGGCGCGTGCCCGTCATCGGCTATGCTATGGCTGGGAAGGACGGGTATTTCGACGACGCGGGCTATCCCGCCGGCTCCGGCTGGGACGAAGTCGCCTTTCCCGACCTGGAAGACCCGCATTGCTACGCGCTAGAGGTCACCGGCGACAGCATGACGCCTGTGTACCGCGACGGCGACATCATCATCGTCTCGCCTCACGGCCAATTGCGCCGCGGCGACCGGGTTGTAGCCAAGACCAAATCCGGCGAAGTCCTGGCCAAGGAACTGGTGCGCCAGACGCCACGCCAACTGGAACTGATCTCGCTCAATCCCGCCCACGGCGAGCGCATCATCCCGGCCAACGAGCTGGCTTGGGTCCACCGCATCGTCTGGGCCAGCCAGTAGCCATCCGCTCCGCGCAAGGCTGACGTGACGTCCGCGCCCAGGCGCGGGCGGATACGCGTGCTACAGTTTCCGCCTTCGCTCGACCAGCGCGGGAGATGGCTATGGATAAGCTGGCCTATGTGGACGGCGTCTGGCACGAGGGCAATCCGCCCGTCATGGGGCCGATCAGCCAGTCCGCATGGATGGGCACTTCGGTCTTCGACGGCGCGCGCGCCTTTCGCGGCACCGCCCCCGACCTCGACCTGCACTGCCAGCGCCTGATCGAGTCCGCCTACACCATGGGATTGAAGCCCATGCTGACGGCGCGCGAGATCGAGGACATCGCTTGGGAAGGCATCAACCGTTTCCCGGCCGCGACCGAGCTCTATATCCGGCCCATGCTTTACGCCGAGGACGGCTTCGTCGTGCTCGATCCGGACTCGACGCGCTTCACCCTCACCCTGCTTGACCGGCCGTTGAAACAGCCGACGGGCTTCTCCGCCGCCCTGTCGCGCTGGCGCCGCCCGGCGCCCGACACCGCGCTGACGGAAGCCAAGGCGGGCTGCCTCTATCCGAATGTCGCGCGCGCGATCCGCGAGGCCAACGCCGCCGGCTTCGACACCGCGATCCTTCTGGACCCGAGCAGCAACGTGGCCGAGTTCGCCACCGCCAATCTCTTCATCGCGAAGGACGGCGTGGTTCAGACGCCGGTCCTGAACCGCACCTTCCTCAACGGCGTGACACGCCGCCGCGTGATGCAGCTTCTGCGCGACGATGGCATGAACGTGGTGGAGTGCACTCTCACCTTCGACGACGTGATGGGGGCCGACGAGGTTTTTTCGACCGGCAATCTCGACAAGGTGTTGCCGGCCACGCGCATCAACGACCGCGACTTCCAACCCGGTCCCGTCGCCAAGCGCGCCCGCGCGCTCTATTTCGAATGGGCCACGGGCCAGACGCGGAAATAGTGGCGAATCTCTCTCTATCTTCCCCTCCCCTACGAGGGAGGGGCTAGGGGAGGGGGCTACACAAAAGCCGCCGCGCGTGACCGCAAAATTTTCGGTCGTGATTTTTTCCCCCTCCCCTCCCTCGTTGGGGAGGGGTGAAAGCGTCACCGCCCGTTCACGCCCTAACGCCGTGATACCTGGGTGATCCGGCGGAACAGACACGCAGCACCGCCCATATCCCCTCTAGTCCGGGCGTTTCGGCGCGCGGACTCCTTCGTTCCTGATTCGCGAAATCAAGGAGACCATGATGAGAAAGATTCTATTCGCGGCCGTTCTCGCCGTGCCGCTCACCGGCCTCGCCTCGCTGGCCATGGCCCAATCCGCGCCGCCCGCGGCATCGCCGAACGCTCCGCCCGCCCAGATGCAGAAGCTGACGGAATCGGAAGTCCATCAGGGCCTGAAGGCCGAGGGCTACACCGACATCAAGACGCTCAAAAACACGGGCGACGAGATGCAGCTTGAAGCGAAGAAGGCCGGCAAGCCCGTGGTGCTGGTCGTCGACGCCCGCACGGGCCGCTACAAGGAAACCAGCGGCTAAAACACGAGAGTCGTCGAGCAATGAGAGGACCGATCCTCTCATTGCTCGATTTCTTCGCTCAATCCCGCCCGTCCATTTCCATCAGCTTCCACGGATCGCGCGGCGAGTAGTGCTCTCGCAATTCATCCTTCGAGAGCGAACGGCCGCCTGTTCGCCGGTTTGGATCCTTCGGGACCCATACCTCAATGTGGACATGGTTGTTCATTTTTTCTGATTTGCCATCCGCCTTGCTCAAGGCTTCGTACATTCCCGCAACGTCTTGCGCGGAACCAATAACCTCGCCCTTCTTCAAAACGGTGCCGCGCTTAAGATTCGGGCGGCCTTTCACGTAGTGCAGTTCGACGATTCGCCCCTCGTTATCTTCGATCTGAATCCCATTGAGTTTTCCCTTTTTGCGCGGATCAGCTTTGGCTCCGCCGTAAGGATCAAACGTGGGTGCGAGAACGACGCCGTCTACCGGAGCTTGAATTCCGTCACCTACCTTCGCGCGCTGGTCTGACCCGTTATGCAGACGCGAGCCTCGTGGCGCGCCGAAATGACCGAGGCCAAAATCATCCTCTTCGCGCTCTCCGGGAGCAGGCGTCGCGAACCCGATCGCCCTATCTGATCTCCGCGATTGACGGTCAGCCTCCGGCTTCCGCGCTTCTCCCGTCGCACTCGCGCGACCAACGCCATGAAGCAGAGATTCGTAGTCTCCCAAGCCGGAATTTCCTTTGTCCGGCACGAACTCCTCCCCGCCTCGCACCACACGAGCTTCGGGAGGTTCGCGCGGGTCGATAACGGCGCGCCCGGCGCCATCGCGCGGTGCGTCGGGGTGGACCATCTCAAAAGCCTTGGTGACGAATTTTTTGAAGAATTCATGCTCGGGGTGGCGCGGGTCCTGGAACCGCTTGTCGGCCATCAGGCCTTTCAGCGCGCCTTCATCGAGCGGGTCGGGGAAGCGATACATGTCTCTCTCCTTCTCGAACGCTTGGTCCGAATAAGGAACATATTCCTCTTTTCTTGTAAAGAACAAATATCGAACATTCCGCCCCATGCGCACGGCCCTGGGCATTTTCGTCTTCGCTTTCCTTGCGGCATTTGTCGCGCTGTTTCTCTACAGCGGCCGCGGCGAAATCCGTGAGATCACGGCGACCGCCTCCACGTCGGATTGCATCGGCGATCCCAAGACGCCGCTCTGCGCGCTGGACACCTATATCGCGTGCGGAACCCGCAGCGATCCGAGCCTTTGCGCCATCGCGATGTTCGGCTCACGCGAAGCGCTATGCGACAAGCGCTTCCCGGAAGAGTGTCGCGTCCTCAATGACTATCGCCGGCCGCTGCGCGACAGCCACAACCCGGCCTATTACCGGATCGTCCGCATGGAAGCGTCGCCGGCGAAGGCCGATCGGATCGATGTGAAAGTGTTCTATTGGCGATGCAAAGGTGCGCCGTCTCAAAACTTCAGCGCCCGCGCCGCCGAAGCTTTGCGCCGTGGCGCAGGGTTCGCCCGGTATCTCGACTATAGCGCGTATACGGTGTGGGCCGATTCGATGAACTTCGTCATGCGGCTCCTATCGCGCGACCCCTACCAAATGATGAACGACTGGATCTACCCCGATCCGCTGCGGGATCGATGCTGGACCGCGCGCTATGGCGACATCGATAAGGTCGATGGCGCTTGGCGCGTCATGGAGGGGTATGGGCCCGAAGTGGATCAGCTCGGCCATTTTGACTACTGGGAGTGACCGCGCGCACCGTCATCGGGCTGACCATCCTGATCGCTATCGTCGCTGCGGCGCTCTTTTTCACTGGTGATCGAAGCGAGATTCGCGAGATCACAGCAACGACCGCGACTTCGGATTGCATCGGAGACTTGAAATCACCAATCTGCGCGGTCGAAACCTTACTGGCCTGCCTAGTGCGTATGGACGGATGCAACGTTGCTTTGCGCGGCCGCGATGCCGCGCGCTGCAGCGAAAACCCTCTCTCGTCCGGATGCGACGATGTCGACTTCGACGTGTTGGACGAAATGGGAAGTGAGACCCGGTATCGCATTGGCGCCGTCCGGCCTCTGACGCCGGTGGAACGGTCGGAAAAAGCCTTTAGCAAGAATCCCCCGCCGGAATTGGTTGTCGAAGGCGAGCGTTGGAAGTGCCCCGTGTCAGACACGGCGAAGGACGAATCGTCATCCGCCCTGCCGGTTGCCTCGCCACCGGACAACGTTCTTTCGTGGCTGAAAGCGCAGGGCCGCCGGCTTCAAACGGTGGCGTGGGAATGGGGACTGTTGGAAGAGCCCTATCCCTGGGTCTGGTACGATGTCGGCGCCGATTATTGCTGGGAGCCGCTGCGATATTGGGTCGGGCGTAAGGACGGCGAGTGGCGCGTCGTCAAATGGACGACGTACGGGTACGAGGACTGTCCCCTTGATTGCGGCTGCCCCGAAATGCACTGGCCGCCCTACCGCAAGATCGCGGCTTGCCCGCCGTAGCGGACGCCAAACTACGCCGACGCCTCGCCCGCCAGCGCCTTCCGGATCAGCGCGATCGTTTCATCGCGG
The DNA here is from genome assembly GCA_050180485.1 of Alphaproteobacteria bacterium. Classification (GTDB taxonomy): domain Bacteria; phylum Pseudomonadota; class Alphaproteobacteria; order CADEGL01; family CADEGL01; genus CADEGL01. Next base: position 63,510 of record JBFXED010000002.1, read on the forward strand.
CCGTAAAGCGCGATGAAGGAGCCCATGCGCGGCCCCTGGGTCTGGCCGAACAGAACCTCGTAGAGCGTCTGGAACCAGGCGCGCAGATCGCGCTCGGGCTCACGCACGATCAGTTCCTTGCCGACCGCATAGACCTCGTTCTGGAACGCCTCGGACTCGGCGTCCTTGGGTAGCGCGGCCAGCTTCTCGGCCAGCTGCTCCAGCGCCCAGCGCTCGTTCTCGGTCGGCGCGCGGTGCTTCTTCGTCGGCTTCACGAAGTCGCGGTAGTACTTGAGCGCGAAGCCGATGAGCGAATCGAGGATCGGATGGTTCTCGGGCCGCGCATCCTTGGCGTAGCGGCCGACGAAGCCCCACAGCACCGCCTTGTCCTCGGTGTTGCACACGCTGGCAAGGTTCATCAGGAGGCCGAAGCTGAGGGGCACGGATTCCGCCGGCGGCTGGCCCCGGTGGATATGCCAGACGGGATTGTCGAGCCGCGCGGCCGTGTCCTGCGCCGGAAACTTTTCGAGCGCGCTCAGATACTCGTCCACCTGGCGCGGAATGACGTCGAAGAACAGACGCTTTGCGCGGCGCGGCGCCTGGTACATGAAATAGGACAGGCTCTCGGGCGGCGCGTATTCCAGCCACTCCTCGACCGACAATCCGTTGCCCTTGGACTTCGAGATCTTCTCGCCGTTCTCGTCGAGGAACAGCTCGTAGGTGAAGCCCTCGGGCGGCTTGCCGCCGAGCGTGCGGCAGATGGCCGAGCCCAGCTTGACCGAATCGATCAGGTCCTTGCCCGACATCTCGTAATCGACGCTGAGCGCGGTCCAGCGCATGGCCCAGTCGACGCGCCATTGCAGCTTGCAGTTGCCGCCGGTGACGGGCACCTCGAACTTGCCCTCGACCGAATCCTCGAACACGACCGTGCCGTCCTTCGGCCGGTATTCGACTGCCGGAACTTCCAGCACCTGGAGGCGGCCGTCCCGCTCGCGCACGGGCAGGAAGGGCGAATAGGTGCGCGCGCGGTCGGGATTGATGCCGCCCAGCGCCGGCAACACGATGCCCAGAATCTTGTCGTGGTTCTGCAGCACGCTGAGCAGCGCCTTGTCGAAGCGGCCGCTGCGGTACCAGTCGGTCGAGCTTTGGAACTCGTATTCGAAACCGAACGCATCCAGGAACGCGCGCAGCCGCGCGTTGTTGTGATGGCCGAAGCTTTCGTACTTGCCGAACGGATCGGGCACCGAAGTGAGCGGCGTGCCGAAGCTCGTCTTCTTGTCGCCGACGAACCTCGCCATCATCTCCTGGTTCGGAACGTTGTCCGGAACCTTGCGCAACCCGTCCATGTCGTCGGAGAAGGCGAACAGGCGCGTCTTCACGTCGGACAGCGTCTCGAACGCACGGCGCACCATCGTCGTGCGCACCACCTCGCCGAACGTGCCGATATGCGGCAGGCCCGAAGGGCCGTAGCCCGTCTCGAACAGGACGTAGCCTTTTTCCGGCGCGGCTCCGCCGAAGCGTTCCACGAGGCGGCGCGCCTCCTGGAACGGCCATGCGTTGCTCTTCTCCGCGATCGCGCGCAAGTCCGACACGGCAAACAACCTACTGAAATCAAGCGAAAGGAGCCCGGAACCTATTGGCCGCGCGGGGTTCCGTCAACGAAAGCCGCGCGGATTCTCGCCGTCGGTGGCGCATCGGCGTGAACCGACCTAATTTGCCGCCCATGCGCGTTTCCGCCGACATCGTCCATGCGGTCGAAAGCGCGCCGGTCCTGGTCGCCGGCGTGGCCGATGCCGTGTGGCTGCCCGAAGGCGGACCCGAGCGTGGGTCCGAGCGTATCCGCCACGGCGAAGCCGTGCGGCGCACACGCATGGGAACGCCGCCTTTGGTCTGCCATGCGCCGTCTTTGGCGCACCGTCTGCGCACCGATCCCTTCCCCGCGCGCGACCTGCTCGAACTCTTCGCCTTCGCCCGGCCCGCCCGCTTCACCCTGCCGACCGCGCGGGGTCTCGCCGCGGCGCTCGACCTCGACAAGCCGCATGACCTCGAAAGCGAGGCCGATACGCTCCGCCGCGCGGCCGCAATCCTGCTCGGCGACCTGGCCGCGCTCGAGGACCAGCCCGCCGCCGCGGCGCGCGGCATCGCGCAGGCCATGGCCGAGGCCGGCTGGAGCTGGGGCCGCGCGGTGCTGGACGCCCTGCCGGACCTGCCACCCGACCGCACCGCGCTCGAAGTCTGGCGCGACCTGCCCGAATGGTCCGAGCAAGGGCCGATGCCCCCGCCCGGCACGCTGCCCGTCGATCCCAAAGAGGCACGCGCGCGCCTGGCCGAGCTGGTCGGCATCCACGCCGAGGAGCGGCCGCAGCAGGGCGACTATGCCTCGTCCGTCTCGGCCGCCTTCGCGCCGCGCAACGCGCCGGGCGCGCCGAACCTGGTGCTGGCCGAGGCCGGCACCGGCGTCGGCAAGACGCTCGGCTACCTGGCGCCCGCGAGCCTGTGGGCCGAGAAGAACAAGGGCCCGGTCTGGATCAGCACCTACACGCGCAACCTACAGCATCAGATCGACGACGAGCTGGACCGCCTGGTGCCCGACCCGAAGGAGAAGGCGCGCCGCGTCGTCATCCGCAAGGGGCGCGAGAATTATCTTTGCCTTCTCAACTTGGACGAAGCCGTGGCCGTCGCGCGCACGCGCAGGCGCGACCTCTTGGCGCTCGGCCTCATGGCGCGCTGGGCGCGGGCGAGCCGCGACGGCGACATGACGGGCGGCGACTTCCCCTCCTGGCTGCCCGATCTCGTCGGCCGCGCGCGCACCATCGAGCTCGCGGACCGGCGCGGCGAATGCATCTACTCGGCCTGCGCCCATTACCACCGCTGCTTCATCGAGCGCAGCGTGCGCCGCGCGCGGCGCGCCGACATCGTGGTGGCCAACCATGCGCTGGTGATGATCCAAGCCGCGCTCGGCGGGCTCGATGACGACAACGTGCCCCAGCGCTACGTCTTCGATGAAGGCCACCATGTCTTCGACGCGGCCGACGCGGCTTTCTCCTCGCACCTCTCGGGCCTGGAGATGACCGAGCTGCGCCGCTGGGTGCTGGGCGCGGAGGACCGGCGCGGCAGCCGCGCGCGCGGATTGCGCCGCCGCGCGGGCGACCTGGCCTTCGGCGAGGAAGAGGCCGAGGGCTATATCCAGCAGGCGGAAAGTGCCGCGCGCGCCTTGCCCGGCGAAGGCTGGCACCAGCGGCTCGGCGGCGGCGCGCCCCACGGTCCGGGCGAAACCTTCCTGGCCTTCGTCCGCCAGCAGGCCTATGCGCGCGCGCCGGACTCCACGAGCGCCTATGGCTTCGAGACCGAGACCAACGATCCCGTGCCGGGCCTGGTGGACGCCGCGCGCGAACTGGACGGCGCGATGGCACGGCTGGCGACGCCGCTGCAACGCCTCGCGCAATGGCTGGAGACCCAGCTCGACGAGAAGGCCGACGAGTTGGATACGCCGACCCGCATGCGGATCGAATCGGTCGCGCGCGGCTTGCGTCGACGCTCGGCCATCCTGATCGCGGGCTGGCGCGGCATGCTCCAGGCACTCATCTCCCCAGAACCCGAGAGCGACGCGCCGCCGCGCTTCGTCGACTGGTTCGCGGTCGAGCGCGCGCAAGGCCGCGACCTGGACGTGGCCATGGCGCGCCACTGGATCGACCCCACCTTGCCCTTCAGCGAATTCGTCGCGGCCAAGGCGCAAGGCCTCGTCATCACCTCGGCCACCTTGCGCGACGGCACGGGCGACGAGGAGGCCGACTGGGCCGCGGCCGAAGCGCGCACCGGCTCGGGCCACCTGCCCCTGCCCGCCACGCGCGCCGCCGTGCCGTCGCCCTTCGACTACGCGGCGCAGACCCGCGTGATCGTGGTGACCGACGTGCGCAAGACCGAGATGGACCAGGTGGCCGCCGCCTACCGCGAGCTGTTCCTGGCCTCGGGCGGCGGCGGACTCGGCCTCTTCACCGCCATCGCGCGGCTGCGCGGCGTCCACGCCAAGGTGGCGCCGGCCTTGGAGAAGGCGGGCCTCACACTTCTCGCCCAGCATGTCGACGCGCTCGACACCACCACGCTGGTCGACATCTTCCGCGCCGAGGAGGACACCTGCCTGTTCGGCACCGACGCCGTGCGCGACGGCATCGACGTGCCGGGCCGCGCGCTGCGCCTCATCGTCTATGACCGCGTGCCCTGGCCGCGCCCGGACATCCTGCACCGCGCGCGCAAGGCGCGGTTCCTCGGCCGCGGCTATGACGACATGATCGCGCGCCTCCGGCTCAAGCAGGCCTATGGGCGCCTCGTGCGTCGCGCCGACGACCACGGCGTCTTCGTGATGCTGGACCCGCAGATGCCCTCGCGCCTCGCCGGCGCCTTTCCGCCCGGCGTCGAGGTCAAGCGCATGGGACTGGCCGACGCGCTGAAAGAGGTGCGAAGTTTCTTTGACAACGACGAAATCCCGTTCTGAACGGAGCCGCCGTGACCGAATTGCTCGCTCTCGCCACCATCCTTCTCACCGTCCTGATCGGCGCGGTGAGCCCCGGGCCCAGCTTCATCCTTGTGGTGCGCACATCGGTCGCGCGTTCGCGCCGCCATGGCTTGGCCGCCGCTTTCGGCATGGGAGTGGGCGGCATGGCGTTCAGCGCGGCGGCCCTGTTCGGCCTCCACGCCGTGTTCACGCATGTCTCGTGGCTCTTCGCGGTGCTGAAGATCGCGGGCGGGCTCTACCTCGTCTATCTGGCCTGGCGCCTGTGGCGCGCCGCGCGCGAGCCATTGGCGTTGCCCGACAGCGGCACGGAGGCGCCCGCGCCGGGGCATCGTTCGTTCCTCACCGCGCTGACGGTGCAGCTGAGCAACCCCAAAACCGCGCTGTTCTACGCCAGCATCTTCACCGCCGTGCTGCCGGCCCAGCCGCCCAGCTGGATCTTCTTCGCGGTGCCGCCGCTCGTCTTCTGCACCGAGACGGCCTGGTATTCCTTCGTCGCCCTGGCCTTCTCCTCCGGCCCGCCGCGCGCGGCCTACCTGCGCTCGAAGCTTTGGATCGACCGCATCTGCGGCGCGCTCATGGGCGCGATCGGCGTGCGGCTGATCCTGTCGGCAAGCGCATCGCGGTGACATAGACTTCCAGCCAAACACGACGGAGCCGCCCCATGCCAATCGCCCCATCGAAAGGTGCCAGCATCTATTTCGAGGACGACGAAGGCGCGGGCACGCCCGTCCTCCTCATCTCCGGCATGATGTGCGATCACGGCTCGTGGGGGGATTTTCCGTCCAGCCTTCCCGGCCACCGGGTCATCGTCTTCGACAACCGCGACATCGGGCGCAGCAGCCTGGCGACGGCGCCCTACGGCATCCGCACCCTGGCGGACGATGCGCTGGCCATCCTCGATCATCTGAAGCTGCCCTCGGCCCATATCATCGGCCATTCCATGGGCGGCCAGATCGCGCAGGAATTGTGCCTGGCGCACCCCGACCGCGTGCGCAGCCTTGGCCTCATCAACACATGGGCCAAGACGGATGCCTATGTGCGCGCGTGCTTCGGCGTCTGGCAGGCGATGCGGACGCGGATCAAGGACGACGACGAGCTGCTGCACGCCATGATCTTCTTCGGCAACGGGCGCAGCACGCTCGCGGTCAAATCGCCCGACGATTTGGTCGAGGGCTTCAAGGTCGCCGTCGCACAACAAAAGCCGGAAGCGTTCCTGCGCAACATCGCGGCCGGCATGGACGCCGATACCCTGGACCGGCTCGGGAAGATCGCGCGTCCGACGCTGGTGGTCTGGGGCGACGAGGACGTGATCTTCCCGCCCGTCTACGCGCAACAGTTGCTCGCCGCGATTCCCCGTGCGCGCGGCATCTGCATCGAAGGAACCGGGCATGGCTCGCCCGTCGAGAAGCCGGAGGTTTTTACGAAAGCGATGCTAGAATTCCTACGCGAGGCGGATCAGTCAGCCTCTGCCTGAGCCAATCCTGTCAAGCCCAGAGAGGGGCGCATGACGGACGACAATCCTGTAGATGAGTTCGAAAAGCTTGGCGAAGAAGAAGTTCGCCGTAGGCTTGCGCGCGGCGAATACGGCCACCAGGGCTTGAGACGCAACATGGTCGATGACTGGTTGGCCGGGAAGGCTCATTCTCGCATTGCCTCTCAGGGGCGCGAGATGGTTTCGGAGGCTCGTAGCTCAAAGAGAGCTGCATGGGTTGCTGCGATTGCAGCCGTGATCGCAACGGTTTGCGCGATCCTCACCGTCGGTGGCTACAAGCTTTAGCGCACACCTCCTCGCCCTCTGCGGGCGATCACTTTGTTTTGACGCTGCTCACATATACCCGCCCACCCTCAGCCGCTCGAACGCGTCCTCGGATTCTTTGTCCTGGGCGCGGCCGGAGCGTTCGGAGACGCGGGTGTTCTCGAGCTCCGTGATGATGGCGTCGAGCGTGGCCGCGTCGCTTTCGATCGAGCCCGTGCAGGGCGCGCAGCCGAGCGAGCGGTAGCGGCGGCCGCCCTTCGAAAAGTAGAGCGAGACGACGGGAATGTTCTCGCGCCGGATGTAGCGCCAGACGTCCAGCTCCGTCCAATGGAGGAGCGGATGGATGCGCACATGGGTGCCGGGCGGGAAGTCGGTCTTGTACTGGTCCCAGAACTCGGGCGGCTGGTCGCGGTAGTCCCACTGGGCTTCCGTCCCACGCGGGCTGAACACGCGTTCCTTCGCGCGGGTGCCCTCCTCGTCGCGGCGGATGCCCGCGATGATGCCGGTGTAACCCTGGGCGTCGATGATCTGCTTGAGGCCATCGGTCTTGAGCGCCGTGCAGCAGACGACGCGGCCCTTGGTCGAATTCATGCCCGCGGCCAGCGCGGCCTCGTTCTTGCCGACGACCAAGTTCAAGCCCCATTCGCTGGCCACCCGGTCGCGGAAGGTGATCATCTCCGGGATCTTGAAGGTGGTGTCGATGTGGACGAGCGGAAACGGCACATGGCCGAAGAACGCCTTGCGCGCCAGCCAGACCATGACATTGGAGTCCTTGCCGATGGACCACAGCATGGCCAGCTTTTCGATCTTGTTATAGGCCTCGCGCAGGATGTAGATGCTCTGGCTTTCCAGCGCGTCGAGGTTGTCCATGGTTCGCTCCCGGCTACCGAGAAGAGATGGGGGCGCAAGCTCCGTTAGTCAATTGGAACCGAAGGTTTCGGGCGCGGTGGTGTGCTGGCTGCTGGTCTGCGCGGCCATGATTTTCGCCATGGTGGTGATCGGCGGCGTCACGCGCTTGACCGAATCGGGCCTGTCCATCGTCGAGTGGAAGCCAGTGACCGGCGCCTTGCCGCCCCTCTCGGACACGGAATGGCAGGCCGAGTTCGACAAATACCGCCAGTTCCCCGAGTACCAAAAGATCAACCGGGGCATGTCGCTCGACGAGTTCAAGGGCATCTTCTGGTGGGAGTATATCCACCGCCTGTGGGGCCGGCTGATCGGCATCGTCTTCCTGGTGCCGTTCCTGTTCTTCTGGGTCACGGGGCGCATCCCGCCCGGCTACCGGCGGCGGCTCGTCTTCATCTTCCTGTTGGGTGGGGCGCAGGGGGCGCTCGGCTGGTACATGGTGCAAAGCGGCCTGGTCGACCGGCCGGACGTGAGCCAATACCGCCTGGCCGCCCATCTGGGCCTGGCCGTCGCCATCTACGGCTTCATCCTGTGGACCGCGTGGAGGATGCGCGAGGCGCGCGGGCGCGCGGGCCCCGCGGGGCCTATCGGCGCGATCACGCTGGGCCTTCTGTTCATCACCATCCTGGCCGGCGCGTTCGTGGCCGGCATCGACGCAGGCCGCGACTACAACACCTGGCCGCTGATGGATGGACGCTTCGTACCCGAAGCCTACGGCGCGCTTTCGCCCTGGTGGCGCAATTTGTTCGAGAACATCCCCTCGGTGCAGTTCAACCACCGCTGGCTGGCGGCGCTGGTGGCGCTGCACGTCCTGTTGTTCTGGCGGCGCACGGAGAAGATGGAGACGCGCGCGCAGATGGCGGGGCGCATCGCCCTCGGCACGGTCGGCGCGCAGTTCATGCTGGGCATCGCCGCGCTCTTGACCGCCGTGCCGGTGTTGCTCGGCGCGCTGCACCAGGCGGGCGCGATGGTGCTGTTCACCGCCGTGCTGTGGGCGAATCACCGGATCAGGGTGGCGAACTAAAAAGAAAATTCCTCACCCTTCGACGGGCTCAGGGTGAGGACTTCATTTTCTACGACCCGATCTCGCCGCCGTCGTCCTTGGTGATGGCGACGACCGAGGGGCGCGGGGGGATGCCGGGCTTGAAGTCGGGCCAGCGCGTGGAGGGCGTGTCGAAGCTCATGGTCTTGTCGTCCTCGTCGCCCGCCTCGCCGGGATGCTGGACCGAGACGAACAGGCTGCGCCCGTCGGGCGTGAAGCACGGGCCGGTCATCTCGGCCCCAGCGGGCACGCGGAAGAAGAGGCGCGGCAGCGCGCGGCCCGGCCCCGACACGTCGCAGGCATAGAGCCCGTCGAGCGTGTTGGTGAGCGTCCAGCGCCAGCCCTGGTCGGTCGAGATCCACAGCCGCCCCTTGGGATCGCAGGCCAGATTGTCGGGGGCGGCGAGCCAGCCGTTGTTGGACGTGGCCGGGTTGTAGCGCGCGCCGACCGCGGGATCGTTCGGGTTGCCGGCCAAGATGAAGATATCCCAGCGGAAGAATTCCGCCGTGTGATCCCAGCGCCCCTGGTCGTCGCCCGGCGGCATCATCTCGATGACATGGCCGAAGCGGTTGGGGCCGCGCGGGTTGGCCTCGTTCGGGCGGCGCGTCGGATTCTCCGCGTCGGCGCGGCGGCGGGTGTTGTTGGTGAGGGCGGCATAGACGCGGCCGTTGACCGGGTTGACCTCGACATCCTCCGGGCGGTCCATCGTGGTGGCACCGACCAGATCGCCCGCGCGGCGCGCCTCGATCACCACGTCGGCCTGGCTGTGGAAGTCGTTCTCCGCCGTCAGCGGCCCCTCGCCCCACACGAGCGGCAGCCAGCGCAACGTTCCGTCATCCTCGAAACGCCCGGCATAGAGCGTGCCCTCGTCGAGCAGATCGGTGTTGGCCGCCGGGTTCTTGGGATCGAATGCGCGCTTGGTGACGAAGCGGTAGATGTATTCGAACGCCTCGTCGTCGCCCATGTAGAGGACGACGCGCCCGTCGGGCGCCAGCGTGACGCCCGCGCCCTCGTGCCGCATGCGCCCGAGCGACGTGCGCTTCTTCGGCAGCGAGGCGGGATCGTAGGGATCGTATTCGACCATCCAGCCGAAGCGGTTGGGCTCGTGCGGCTCCTTGCCCATGTCGAAACGGTCGACATGGCGGAACCAGCCATAGCCGGGCTTCTCTTTGAAGCCGTAGCGCTTGTGCATGCGCGTCTCGGCCGGATCGGCGTTCTTGCCGCCGAAGTAATAAGGATAGTTCTCCTCGGCGATCAGCACGGTGCCCCAAGGCGTGACGCCGCCCGCGCAATTGTTGAGCGTGCCCATGATGCGCGTGCCGGTGGGATCCGCATTCGTGCGCAGGCGTGGATGGCCCGCGGCGGGGCCGGTCGCCAGCATCTCGGTCGTGGCGGTGGTGATGCGGCGCGCGTAGCGGCTGTTCGCCACCGTGCGCCAGCGATTGCCCTCTTTCCGCACCTCGACAACCGAATGGCCGTGGGCCGCCATCTCGACCGCGACTTGCGTCGCATCGAGCGTCAGCGGCGCGTTCTTGCCAGCGAGGCCCGGCCACATGAGCTGGCTGATCGTGTACTCGTGGTTGACGCAGAGAAGCCCGTGGTCCGACGATTTGGAGCCGCGCGGCAGCGGCATGAAGGCGATGAAGTCGCAGTTGTAGCCGAACTGCTTTTCCTGCGCTCCGGCCGAGAGATCGCGCGCGTTCCACGCGGGTGCCGCGGGCAGAAGCGGGTCGCCCCAACGCACCAGCACGTCGGCGCGGTAGCCGCGCGCGACATGGTGCGTGGTGTCGGCGCCGTGGCGCAGCTCCGCGAAGGTGAAGCTGGAGGGGCCGCGCGTCTCGGCCGCCGCGCCACCGATGGAACCTAACGCCGCGAGCGACGTTGCAGCCGCACCCAGGCCCAGTGCCTGTCGCCGCGACAGGCGGGCCTCCAGGATGCGGGCGAATTCCGGTTCCCGATCCCGCCTTGGTTTTGTCACGGCCATCCTTTTGTCACGATTGAGTCTCCTAGTGGATTTTCCGTCCTGTGCGAAACCGGGCCGCGCGGGCAAGATCGGACAGGATTGTTACAAAGCGATGCAGCGTACCCAAGCAATGTCGAATTCTATGGCGTTTTTATGCCGCGCGCTGGCCGCGGTTTTCCTTCTTGGCGCCTTCGGCGCGGAGGCCATGGCGGAGGCTCCGCCGGGCACCTACCGCTACAAGATCGAGCGCAGCGGGTCCGAGATCGGCCGGCAGGCCCTGGTCGTCGGCAAGGACGGGGACAAGGTCACCGTGTCGGACGAGGTCGCGGTGAAGGTCAAGGTTGTTTTCGTGACCGCCTACACCTTCGACCATTCGCGCCGCGAGGCCTGGCTGGGCGGCACGCTGACCGCGCTGGAGACCCGCATCGACGACAACGGCACGAAAAGCACGCTGACCGCCAGGGCCGACGGCGACAAGCTGGTCATCAAGGGACCGGATGGCGATTCGACCCAACCGCTCGGCATCATGCCGACCGGCTATTGGAACACGGCCACGGTGAAACAGACCAAGCTGTTCGACAGCGAGACAGGCAAGATCCTGAACATCTCGGTCTCGGGCGGCGAGGCGCAGAAGGTCGATCTGGGCGGCGGCCGCACGGTCGACGCCAAGAAGTGGCAGATGACCGGCGATAAAAAGGCGGAGCTTTGGTACGACAGCCGCGACGTGCTGGTGAAGCTGCGCTTCGACGCGCGCGACGGCTCGACCATCGTCTACACGATCGTGGAATAAACCCACCTCACCCTGCCCATCGATCCGCTCTGCGGTTCGATCCCCGCAAGCGGGCGGAGAGGGTTTCTTATTTCTCCCTCTCCGCCTTTAGGGGGAGAGGGTCGGGGTGAGGTGGCTTTCTACGGCGGCAGCAAGCGGCTGCTGGCCAGGGTGTGCACGCGCTCGCGCGCCAGCACATGGACGCGGAAGCCCGGCGTGAACAGCCGCGCGATCGCGGGATCGAGCACGTTGAGCCCGCCCGCGTAGGAACCGAAGGCCGGCAGCACGAGGCGCCGCGCGTCGGCCGCGAAGCAGCGGCCGCCGATGCTGCGCCCGCGCACCGACAAGACGGCCTTGGGGTGGAAATGGCCGCTGACTTCGCCCGCCGGCAGCGAATCCGCGCTGGCCTGGTGGCGGAAGACCAAGGGGCCGATGCGGATTTCCGCCATCACCCGGCCGCCCAGGCCCGAAGGCGGCGCGGGATCGTGGTTGCCCGCGAGCCAGAGCCAGTCGCGCCCGCGCGCCAGCGCCGAAAGCCGCGCGCGGTCGTCGGCGGATAGGCGCCCGCCCGCCGCGCCATCATGGAAACTGTCGCCCATGCAGATGACGTGGCGCGGCTCGCGGCGCCGGATCGCGTCCTCCAGCCGCTCGATGGTCGCGCGCGTGTCATAGGGCGGCAGAAGCGCCGTGCCCTTGGCCGCGTAGGCCGAGCCCTTCTCGAAATGGAGATCGGCCACGGCCAGCACGCGCTCGCCCGGCCACCAGAGGGCGCCGGAATGATCGGCCACGAGGGTCGTGCCCGCCAAGACAAAGCGGGTGTCGGTCAGAGCAGCGCTCCCTGCAGGGCGGCTTCGCCCATGGCTTCCTCGATCAGTTCCTCGGCGGCCTCGACGAACAACTCGTCGACCGCGGCGCCGTGCACGCTTTCCCGCCCGATCTCCAGCAGCACCGGCACGGCGAGCGGCGAGATGCGGTCGAGAGCGCGGTGGACGATGCGTCCTTGCACGCGCGTGAGCATATCGGCCAGGCGGCGCACATCCGTCAAGCCGCGCGCGGCGTCCTGGCGCGTGGCGCGCAGAAGGAGGTGGTCGGGCTCGTGCTTGCGCAGCACGTCGTAGATCAGGTCGGAGCCGAAGGTGACCTGGCGCCGCGTCTTCTCCTCGCCCGGATGGCGGCGTTCGATCAGGCCCGCGATCACGGCCACGGTGCGGAAGGTGCGCTTCAGCATGCTGGAATCGGCCAGCCAGTCCTCCAGATCGTCGCCCAGCATGTCCTGGTCGAAGAGCGCCGCCATGTCGCGCGCGGGGCGCAGGCTCCAGACCGCCAGCACATAGTCGGTCGCGACGAAGCCGAGCGGCTTGAGACCCGCGCGCTCCATCCGCTTGGTCAAAAGCATGCCGAGCGTTTGGTGCGCGTTGCGGCCCTCGAAGCAATAGGCGACGAGGAAATGCTTGCGCCCGCGCGGGAAGGTCTCGACCAGGAGGCCGTCGCGCGGCGGCATGACCGAACGCCAACGCTGGATGCGTAGCCATTCGGCGACTTCCGGCGACAGGCGCCTCCACGCATCGGGCCGCGCGAGCAACCCGCGCACCCGCGTGGCCAGCTCCGTCGTCAGCGGCAGCCGCCCGCCCATATAGGCGGGCACCTTGGGCTCCTCGCCCTTACCCGGCGTGACGATGGCCGTCGTCTCGCGCATGCCTTCGTATTGCAGCATGCGGCCCGCGAAGACGAAGGTGTCGCCCTCGGTCAGGCCCTGGACAAAATACTCCTCGATCTCGCCCAAGGTCGCGCCGCGCTTCAGCTTCACCCGCACCATGGGCGCGTCGACGATGGTGCCGACATTCATGCGGTAGCGGCGCAGCTCCGCCGGCGAGGAGACGGCATAGCGCCCGTCCTCCAGCCGCCGCAGCCGCTTGAAGCGGTCATAGGCGCGCAGCGCGTAGCCGCCGGATTCGACAAAGTTCAGCACCTCGTCGAAATCCTGGCGCGGCAGTTCGCGATAAGGGCCCGCGCGCGTCACCTCGCGGTAGAACTCGCCGGCATCGAACGGCCCCGCGCAGGCGCGGCCCAAAAGATGTTGGGCCAGAATGTCGAGCCCGCCGGGATGGGGCGGCGTGCCGTCCAGCTCCTTGGCGGCGATGGCCTCGATCGCGGCCTGGCATTCCAGGAACTCGAAGCGGTTGCCGGGCACGAGGATGGCGCGGCTGGGCAGGTCGGGGCGGTGGTTGGAACGGCCGATGCGCTGCACCAAACGTGTGGCGCCTTTGGGCGCGCCGACCTGGATGACCAGATCGACCGTACCCCAGTCGATACCGAGATCGAGCGAGGAGGTGCAGACCACGGCCTTGAGCACGCCCTTGGCCATGGCGGCCTCGACCTTGCGGCGCTGCTCGACCGCGAGGCTGCCGTGGTGGAGCGCGATGGCCAGCCCGTCCTCGTTCAGGTCCCACAATTCCTGGAACACCAGCTCGGCTTGCGCACGGGTGTTGACGAAGACCAGCGTGGTGCCGCCCTTCTTGATCGCCTGGTAGACCTCGGGCATCGCATAGAGCGCCATGTGCCCGGCCCAGGGGATGCGCGCCTCGGGCACGAGGATGGAGATCTCGGCAGGCTTCCTGTTGCCGCCCTCGATCACGCGCACGCCGTCCGCATCGCCCGTGGGCGAGAACCAGGAGGCAAGCTCCGCCGGCCGCGCGACGGTTGCCGACAGGCCGACGCGGCGGCAATGCGGCGCCAGCGCCTGCAGGCGCGCGAGGCCGAGCGAAAGCAGGTCGCCGCGCTTGGTGCCGGCCAGCGAATGCACCTCGTCGACAATGATGGTGGAGAGCGAGCCGAACAGCCGGTCCGAATCCTCATACGAGAGAAGCAGCGCGAGCGATTCGGGCGTCGTCATCAGGATATGCGGCGGCTTTTCGCGCTGGCGCGCGCGGCGCGAGGCCGGCGTGTCGCCCGTGCGCGCCTCGACGCGGATATGCAGGCCCATCTCGGCGACGGGCGTCTCCAGATTGCGCCGCACGTCGACCGCAAGCGCGCGCAAGGGCGAGATATAGAGCGTGTGGAGCGCAGGCTTCGAATCCTCCGCCGTGTCGGCCAACGCGACGAGGCTGGGCAGAAAACCGGCCAGCGTCTTGCCGCCGCCCGTGGGCGCAATCAGCAGCGTCGCGCGTTCGGGCTCCTCGAACATGGCCAGCTGGTAATCGTGCGGCGTCCAACCGCGCGTCTGAAACCAGGCCTGGAAGCGCGGCGGAAGCACGGTCTTTCCCCCGGCGGAGGCATCATGACGCATTGTCCATCACCGAAAGCGCGGTCAGCGCCGTATCCCAATGGCCGGTCACGATAGGCACGCCGCAACCCCGAGCGAAGAGGACAACACGTAGGAACACAGGGAACGGCAACGCGGTTCCGCCCCTACGGCTATAGGCGTGTATAAGCCCGCGCGATGCGGCCCGCCAAGCGGGCGTTGTTCTCCAAGAGGGCTAGGTTGGCTTTCAGGCTCGCGCCGCCGGTCGATTCGGCGATGCGCGCGAGAAGGAAGGGAGTGACATCCTTGCCCGCGATCTTGCCCGCTGCGGCATCCTTGAGCGCGCGCTCGATATGACCCTCCAACTCCGCGCGGGGCAGTGCGAAGGGCGTCGGGATCGGCTGCGCGATGACGACCGCGCCCGGCAGGCCGAGACGCCATTTGACGCGCAGGAGCCGCGCGGCCTCTTCCGCCGTGTCGACGCGCTGGCCGAGCGCAAGCCCGCTCTCGCGCGTGTAAAAGGCGGGGAATTCGTCCGTGCCGAAACCCACCACCGGCACGCCACGCGTCTCGAGATATTCGAGCGTCACCGGCAAATCCAGGATCGCCTTGGCGCCCGCGCAGATCACGGCCATGGGAGATTGCGGCAGTTCCTCGAGATCGGCCGAGATGTCGAGCGTCTCCTGCCAGCCGCGATGGACGCCGCCGATGCCGCCCGTGGCGAAGAAACGCAGGCCCGCGAGGCCCGCGCAGAGAAGCGTACCGGCGACGGTGGTGGCGCCGCTCTTCCCCGTGGCGATCAGATGCGGCAGGTCGCGGCGGCTGGCTTTTTCGATTTCATCGCCGCGGGTGGCGAAGGACTCGATCTCAGCCTGGGACATGCCGACCTTGATGCGGCCATGCACGATGCCGACGGTCGCGGGGATGGCGCCCTCGGCGCGCACGGCCTCCTCGCAGCGCAGCGCGGCTTCCAGATTGTGCGGATGGGGCAGGCCCGCCGCGATGACGGAGGATTCCAGCGCCACCACGGCGCCAGACTTGCGTACCGCGGCCGCGACGCGCGGCTCGACCTCGAGAAATTCGGCGAGGGTGCTGTCCTGCGGCGCCCGCATGCAGCCCTCCCCGCGCCGGCTAGAGGACCGACTGCGCGCCCAAGAGCGCGCCGCGGAAACGATCCTTGAGATAAGCACCATCGCGTGGTGGCAGCACCAGCGGATGCTTGTCCGCCGAAACCTTGAAGACGGCCAGCGCTGGGCCGGGCGCCTCGCGCGCGACGGTGATGGCCTTGGCCAAGGATGCCTCGTCTGTGGCGACGGCCGTCGCCGGGAAGCCCGCCGCGGCGGCCAGCTTGGCGAGATCGATGCCGCGGCCCGTATGGGTCGGCTGCATGCCGGTCTCGCCGTAATGCTCGTTGTCGATCACGACGATGCCGAGATTCTTGGGCTTCTCGGCCGAGATGGTGGCCAGCGCCCCGAGCCCCATAAGGAATTCGCCGTCACCGGTGATAACCACCACGCGCCGCTCGGGCTGCGCCAGCGCCAGGCCCAGCCCCACCATGGAAGCGCCGCCCATGGCGCCCCATAGATAAAAGGTGAGTGGATCGTCGCCGGCGGCCGCGGCGTCCCAGCAGGTGCCGCCAAGGCCCGTGAGCACCAACATATTGCCGCGATTGGAGAGAAGGGATTTCACCGCCGCGCGGCGGTCGAGCCTGTTCGCCATGGCGATCAATCCTTGAACGACTTGCTGCCCAGCACGCGCTGGCTGATGGTCACCGCGACCTGCTGCACGCTGTTGAACGCGAGCTTCGCCGCCGCCTCGACCGTGTCCTTGACCGATTCGGGCTCGGTCACGTCGTAGACCACGATGTCCTGCGCCTGGAGCGAGGCGCGCGTGGCCTGGCCCATGGGCACCTGCCACGGATTGAACTCGCCCCATTCGCCGCGCATGGTCACGATGGTCAGGAACGGCACGCGGCAATGCTTGACCAGCGAGAGCATGTTGATCGTGTTGCCGACACCACTCGACTGCATCAAAAGGACGCCGCGCTGGCCGCCGAGATGCGCGCCGGTCAGGAGCGCGATGCCTTCCTCCTCGGTCGTCAGGCTGACGGTGCGCATCCCCTTGTCGGCCTCGCACAGGCGGATCAGGCGCGCATGGCCCGCGTCCGGCACATGGGCCACCTGGCGCACCTCATAAGCGCGCAGCACGTCGTAGATCTGGGCCGGCCAATCGAGGGCGGCGACCGCTGAATCCGGCATTGGGTCCTCGCGCATGGATCGAACCGAAAGGACTTACCCGATTCGCACGCAAGACGCCACCCGGCGGCCTTTCTTGACCCGCCGTGCACCGCGATGTTATCGCGGCAACGCAACATGCGGGGGGCCGTCATGGCGAATACGGGCGACGCGGCGCTGATCCTGTCGGCGGAGGGTGTCGCGGTCGAGATCGGGCTGGACCTGGCGACCGCGCCGCGCACCATCACGGCACTGCTGGCGGCACTGCCGCTCAAGGTCGACCTGCATTGCGCCAAGATCGCGGGCGATCAGATCCTGTGGCCCGTGCCTGTGCTGCAGCCGCTGGAAAGCGCGCGAGACATCCAAGGCGCGGCACCCGGCGCCTTCATCTACTACCCCAAGCGCCAGTTCCTCGAGATCATGTTCGGGCCGCTGCAGGAAGAAAGCGCGAGCGTCACCATCCTGGGCGGCACACGCGGCGATCTCTCCGCGCTCAAGAAACTCGGCGAGACGGTGCAAGCCGATCACGGTTGGCGCACCGTGTGGGGCGAATTGTCCGCCAAGCCAGGCGACTGGCAGAATGCCTTGCCGGTTGCGGCGGATGCGAAGCTCAGCGCCTCGTGCTCGGCCGCGCGCAAGCTGCGCAACGCAGCGTGGCAATCCGTGCCGGCGGAGTTCGAGCGGTTGCGCGCCCGCCGCGGCGTGATGATCCCGCTGGGCCCCTTGTTCTACGCCGAATCGGAGACGCGCAAGCTGCACGAGAATCTGTGGCTACTGCGCGAAGAGAGAGAGGTGCGCTTCAAGTCCGAAGCCGCGGCTTTGCTGTTGCGCGGCGCGGCGGACATGCTGGAGGGCTTCCTCGGCCTGCACGACACGGCCAAGGGCTTGGCTGCCATGGCCGACGCGATTGGAAAGGAACCGAGCGACACATCCGCCCTTTTGGACGAGATCATTCTTTACGTGGGCCGCCTGTCCCACTGGCTCGATCTTTATTTCCCGTGGCGCAAGCTGAATGCGGTGGCCGAAGCCGCCGCCGACGGAAAGCGCTAGGCGCGCGCCGCCCGCGCCACGCCGCGCCACAGCGCGGCGGCGATCTGGCAGAGCACAAACAGGATCGTCGCGGCCGCGACGATGGCAGGGCCGGTCGGCAGATCCCACTCCACCGAACCGTTGAAGCCCGCCAGCACCGCGATCACGCCAGCACCCGCCGCCAGCCCGGCCATGGCCTCGGGCGTGCGCGCGAAGGGCCGCACCGCCGCAGCGGGGATGATCAGCAGCGAAATGATCAACAATACGCCCACGATCTTCATGGCGATGGCGATGACGACCGCGAACAGGACCATGAAGCCGAGGCGCACGCGCATGACCGGAACGCCCTCGGCGCGTGCCATCTCCTCATGGACGCTCGAGGCCAACAATGGCCGCCACAGGAGCGCGAGCGCGGCCAGCGCCAAGGCGCCGCCGCCGAGAATCCAATAGAGGTCGCCGCGCGTCACCGCCAACAGATCGCCGAACAGATAGCCCAACAGGTCGATCCGCACACGGTCCATCAGGCTAACCACGATCACGCCAAAGGCCAGCATGGCGTGGGCCAGGATGCCGAGCAGCGTGTCGCCGGCCAGCCGCCGCTGGGTCTGCATCAAGAGAACGAACAAGGCGAGTGCGACCGACGAAGCCAGGACACCGACGGTCAGGTTGACGCCGAGCAGGAAGCCCAACGCCACACCGAGCAGCGCGCTGTGCGCCAGCGCATCGCCGAAATAGGCCATGCGCCGCCAGACCACGAAGCAGCCGAGCGGACCGGCCACGAGCGCCACGCCCAAGCCCGCGATCAGGCCGTGAAGAAGGAATGGCTCCAGCATCACGAGACTTTCTTGGCGGAGTGATGGTGGTGATGACCGTGATCGTGGCCATGGTGATGGTGGCCGCCCCCCACCACCTCACCCGCCAGATCGTGGCTGTGGTCGTGGGCGTGGGTATAGACGGCCAGGCTCTGCGCGGCCTGGGCGCCGAACAGCGCGAGATACGCGGGGTCGCGGCTCACGGCCTCCGGCTTCCCCTCGCAACAAAGATGGTGGTTGATGCAGAGCACCCGGTCGGTCGCCGCCATCACCAGGTGCAGGTCGTGGGAGATGAGAAGGATGCCGCAGCCGTGGCGATCACGCAGACGCGCGATCAAGCCATACAGCTCGGTCTGCCCCGTCACGTCCACGCCTTGGATCGGTTCGTCGAGAACCAGTAGGTCGGGATCGCCAAGAAGAGCGCGCGCCAGCAGTACGCGCTGCAGTTCGCCGCCGGAAAGCTCCTGCACCTGGCGCGACAGAAGATGCGTCGCACCCACCTCGTCCAGCGCCATGCGAATCGCGCCGATGGATCCCGGGCGGGTCAACGACATCAGGCGCCGCACGGTCAGCGGCAGAACGGCGTCGATGGCAAAACGCTGAGGCAGATAACCGACCGTGAGGCCGGGCTTGCGCGCGACGGTGCCGCCATCGAGCGCGACCAGGCCGAGAAGCGCGCGGGCCATCATGGACTTACCCGCGCCGTTTGGGCCGATGACGGTGACGATCTCGCCTGCACGCACCGAGACGTCCACGCCCAGAAGGATGTCGTGGCCGCCGAGGCGCAAGCGCAGGCCGCGCCCTTCGACGAGCGTGGTGCCGTTTGCACGTTCAGGCATGGGCGGCTTTGCGGCAGTCCGGGCAAGTGCCCTGGATTTCGACCACATGACCCGCGACAGCGAAGCCCGAGCGGCCTGCGCGGTCGGCGATGGCGTCGACGATACGCGTGTCCGCAAGCTCCGCGACCGAGCCGCAGGAATCGCAGATCAGGAACTGGGCCTGGTGGTTTGTATCCGGATGGCCGCAGCCGAGGAAGGCGTTGCGGCTGGCCAGGCGATGCACCAGCCCCTGCTCCATCAGGAAATCGAGCGCGCGATAGACGGCGATGGGCGCCGGGCGTTTTCCACCGTCGGCCAGCTTTTCCAGAATTTGGTAGGCGCCGATGGGGGCGTGGCTTTCCCAAACCAGCGCCAGCACCTGCTTTCGGATGTCGGTCAGGCGCGCGCCGCGCTGGGTGCACAGCGCCTCGGCATGCGACAGCGCATCGGCCACGCAGCGATGGTGGTCGTGGCCGCGGCGCGGAAAGCCGGCCTCGGATTTGGCGGTGGTGCGGCTGGACTTGGCCATTTTGTTACATTATAACGTGATGTGATATTATAACAATCCGCCCCGCCGCCCGCCACGGTTTTGCCCATGCGCCGTTTCGCCCTCCTCGCCGCCTTTCTCTTCTTCCTTGCCCCGGCTGCCCAGGCCGCGCCCCAGGTGGTGGTATCGATCTATCCGATCCATTCGCTGGTGGCAGGCGTGATGGCGGGGGTGGGCGAGCCTTTGCTGCTGGTGCGCGGCGCGGCGACGCCTCACGACTATGCGCTTAAGCCCTCGGACGCCAAGGCGTTGGCCAATGCTGACGTGGTGTTCTGGATCGGCCCCGAACTCGAAACCTTCCTGGTGAAGCCGCTCGCGACCGTGAAGAAGGGCGCGTCGGTTGTGGCCCTGGCGCAGGCTCCCGGCATCGCGCTGAAGGAAAACCGCGAGGGCGGCACGTGGGAGGCGCACGATCACGGCCACTCCAAGGACGCCAAGTATGACGACGACGAGACGGACATGCATGTCTGGCTCGACCCCGTGAACGCGCAAACCATGACGGCCATGATCGCCGAGACGCTGGCCGCGAAGGATCCCGCCAACGCCAACGCCTACCGGGCGAACGGCACCAAGGTGAACGCGCGCCTTGCGGCGCTGAACACTTCACTTGCGACCAAGCTGAAGCCCGTGGCAGGCGTGCCCTATGTCGTCTTCCACGACGCCTATCAGTATTTCGATACGCGCTATGGGCTGAACGCCATCGGCTCGGTCACGGTTTCGCCGGAGCGCCCGCCGAGCGCCGCCCGCCTGCGCGCGATCCGCGCCAAGATCGTCTCGCTCAAGG
Organism: Alphaproteobacteria bacterium; assembly: GCA_050180485.1. Classification (GTDB taxonomy): domain Bacteria; phylum Pseudomonadota; class Alphaproteobacteria; order CADEGL01; family CADEGL01; genus CADEGL01. Next base: position 83,903 of record JBFXED010000002.1, read on the forward strand.
CACGCTGCGTCTTCGGTGAGCCACAGGTAAAGCCCTCGGTGGTGGCCGCCGTGATGGAAGGTCTCGACGTCAACACGGCGATCCTCGACCCGCTGGAACAAGGCCCCAATCCCGGCCCCGACGCCTATTTCACCGGCATGGAGCGCTTGGCCGACGCGCATGTGGCCTGCCTCTCCCGCTGACGTGACCGCTTCGCGGCGGTATCATCGCGGCCGCGAGTGCGAATGCGTCATATCCGTTCCCTTATCCTGCTCCTCCTTCTAGCCTGCGCAGGGTCCGCGCCCTCGCGCGCGCATCCGCATATCTGGATCGACGCGGTGGCGACATTGGTGTTCGCCGATCAGAAGCTCACCGAAGTGCACATCCAGTGGACCTTCGACGAGCTGTTCAGCGGCGCCTTGCGCGAGCAATTCGATCCCAACAAGACCGGCAAGTTCGACGGTCAGGCCCTGGCCAAACTGAAGGCCGACGCGGCCAACGGGCTGAAGGAGTTCAACTGGTTCACCCATCTGACCATCGGCGGCAAGAAGGTGACGGTCGCGGAGGGTAAGGATTTCAGTGCCGCGATCGAGGGCGACCGCGTGGTCTACCGCTTCACCGTTCCGGTCATCCCACCCGTCGATTCCGCCGCGACGCCCGTGACGCTCAGCCTCTATGACCAATCCTTCTATATCGATGTGGCGCTGGCCAAGGAGAACCCGGTCCGAATCGAGGGCGCCTCGCCCTGCAAGACCGCGATCGTGACCGACAAAGGCAACCCGCTTTATTACGGCATGTTCTTCCCGCAGCGCATCGACCTGCGGTGCAAGTGAGATGCGCGCGGCCCCGCTCATTCTCTTCCTGATCGCGCTTCTGTTCGGCGCGGCGGGCGTGCAAGCGCAAGGGTTGAGCGCGCCGCGCCCGGCGGACACGGGGCCTGCCATCGCGGCCCCCGGGCCCATCGCGCGCGTGGGCCAAGCCATGCTGGAGTTCCAGCGCAAGGCCAATGCCGAGATCGCGGTACGCATGCGGGCGATCCGAGACCATTCCTCGCCCGCCGCCTTCTGGGTCGCGCTCGGCCTGGCCTTCCTCTACGGCGTGCTGCATGCCGCCGGGCCCGGACACGGCAAGGCCGTCGTGGTCTCCTATTTCCTGGCGCGTGAGGCGCGTATCGGGCGGGGTTTGCGCATGGGCGCGCAGATCGCGTTCTTCCACGTCATCTCGGCGATCGTCATCGTGTCGCTGGCTGATCTCTTGCTGCGCCGCAGCTTCGGCGGCATGCCGGGCGAGATCCCGGCGGTGCGCGTCGCCAGCTACGGCGCGATCCTTCTGATCGGCCTGATCATGTTGGCGCAGGCCGTGCGCCGCGCCTTCGACCATGCGGGCCACGCGCATCATCATCACCATCATGACGGCTGTGCCCATGGGCACGGCGCGCATCAGGGCCTATTGGCCTTCGGCGTCGGCCTGATCCCCTGCACGGGCGCGGTGCTGGTGATGCTGTATGCGCTCGCCAACGACATCGTTCTGACCGGCGCGGCGCTGGTGGCCGCCATCGGCGTGGGTATGGCGGCAACGATGGCGGGCTTGGGTCTTTTGGCCGTGGTGGCGCGGCGGTTCGTGACCAAGATATTCGCGCGCCACCAGGAAGGCGGCGGACGGCTGGGTCTGGCGCTGGAGATCGGCGGCGCCCTGGTCATCACGCTTCTGGGCGGGCTTTTGCTGGCCGCCTCGCTTTGATTCTCTTGTCACCTTCGGGCGCAGCCTGGAGAATGCCCGCCTTCACGTGAAGCCGCGCAGGGGACCGCATGGCATCGAAAGCCAAGGCCGCATCCGTCGGCCTGATCATGGGCAGCCAATCCGACTGGGAGACGATGCAGCACGCGGCGGAAACGCTGAAGGCGCTGGGCGTCGCCTGCGAGCGACGCATCGTGTCGGCCCACAGGACGCCGAAGCGTCTTTACGACTACGCCACCACGGCGAAGAAGCGCGGGCTCAAGGTCATCATCGCGGGCGCCGGCGGCGCCGCGCATCTGCCCGGCATGGCCGCCTCGATGACCACCCTGCCCGTGCTGGGCGTGCCGGTGGAGAGTGCGGCGTTGAAGGGCATGGACAGTCTTCTCTCGATCGTCCAGATGCCGGGCGGCGTGCCCGTGGGCACGCTGGCCATTGGCAAGGCGGGCGCGATCAACGCGGCGCTGCTCGCGGCCTCAATCCTGGCGCTTTCCGACGCCAAGCTCGGCGCGCGGCTTGAGACCTGGCGCAAGCGCCAGACCGATTCGGTCGCGGCCGAACCCGGCGCATCCGCCCGCAAGCACTGATCCATGGCCAAGGTTTCGAAGCAGAAAGGCGCCCTGGCGCCGGGCGCCGTCATCGGCATCATGGGCGGCGGCCAACTGGGGCGCATGACGGCCATCGCCGCCGCGCGGCTGGGCTATCGCTGTCACATATTCACGCCCGAGCGCGACGGCCCGGCTTCGCAGGTGGCCTACGCCACCACGATCGCCGAGTACACCGACAAGCGCGCGCTCGCACGCTTCGCGGACGCGGTCGATGTGGTGACCTTCGAGTTCGAGAACATCCCGCATGCGAGCCTGACGTTGCTCGAAGCGCGCGTGCCCGTGCGCCCCGGCGTGAAGGCGCTCGAGATCAGCCAGGACCGGCTGATCGAAAAGGATTTCCTGCGCTCGATCGGCGTGCCCACGGCGGCCTACCGCGCGGTCCACAACGCCAGTGAACTGGCCGAGGCATTCGAGACATTCGGCCGCAATGCGATCCTGAAGACCACACGCTTCGGCTATGACGGCAAGGGTCAGGTGCGCATGGCGCCGAAGACCAAGCCGCAGGATGCGTGGCGCAAACTGGGCGCCAAGATCGCGATCCTGGAGAAGCGTGTCGATTTCGCCTGCGAGATTTCGGTCGTCATCGCGCGCGGCCTCGATGGAAAGACCGCCCATTTCGTGCCGGTCGAGAATCGCCATCTTCACGGCATCCTGGACACGACGACCGCGCCGGCCCTCGTCCTGCCATCCGTCGCCAAGCAGGCCGTCGCGATGGCCCAGCGCACGGCCAAGGCGCTGGACCTGGTCGGCATCCTGGCCGTCGAGATGTTCGTCACGCGCCAGGGCAACGTGCTGGCCAACGAGATCGCGCCGCGTCCGCACAATTCCGGCCACTGGACCATCGATGCCTGCCAGTCGAGCCAGTTCGAGCAGCATGTCCGCGCGGTCTGCGGCCTGCCTCTGGGCTCGCCCGAGCGGCACCATGACGCGCTGATGAAGAACCTGATCGGTCGCGACGCGCTGCGCTGGAAAAGCCTGGTGCGCGACCAGGACGCCAAGCTGCATCTATACGGTAAGCGCGAGGCGCGCGCGGGCCGCAAGATGGGCCACGTGACCTGGCTGCGGCCGAAGAGCGACTAGGCCGCCAGCAATCCCGCCACGTGATCGCCGATGGCCAGGCAAGACGTCAGGCCGGGCGATTCGATCCCGAACAGATTGACCAAGCCCGGCACGCCATGGTCGCGTGGGCCACGGATCATGAAGTCGGGCGTCGGCACACCCTTGGGCACGATCTTCGGCCGCACGCCCGCATAGCCCGGCTGCAGCGCACCATCCGGCAGCGCCGGCCAATAGCTGCGTACGGCTTGATAGAAAGAGTCCGCGCGACGCGGATCGACTTCGTATTCGGGCTTGTCGACCCACTCGACATCGGGACCGAAGCGCACCTGCCCGCCCATGTCGATCGTGACGTGGACGCCCAGCCAGAAATCGACCGGCAGCGGATAGATCAGCCGGGTGAACGGCGCCTTCACTCCGGAGAGGGTGAAGTAGTTGCCCTTGGCATAGTGGATGGGCGGCACCTCCGCGCGCGGCAACCCCTCCATCGCGCCCGCGATAGCCTGCGCGCCGAGCGCGGCGGCGTTGACCACGGTTCGCGCCACCAGCTCCATCGGCTCGGCGCCACCGACACGCAAGGCAATGCCGTCCTCGCCGATGCACCCGCCCACGACCGGTGCATGGCAGGCCAGCATCGCGCCATGGGATTCTGCGTCCGCCAAAAGCGCCTGCACCAACTCGTGGCTGTCCACGATGCCGGTCGAGGGCGACAGGAGCGCCGCCGTGCAGTGGAGTTGCGGTTCCAGCGCGCGCGCCTCGACGGCCGTGAGCGGTTGCAGATCGTCGACGCCGTTGGCTTCCGCCGCCGCCTTGAGTTTCGCCAGAGCCGGATGCTGATCCTCACCCGTCGCCACGATTAGCTTGCTCGCGCGCCGATGCGGCACGCCGCGCTCGGCGCAGAATTCATAGAGCGCTTTCTTGCCCGCAACGCAGAATCGCGCCTTCAAACTGTCCTTCGGATAATAGATACCTGCGTGGATCACCTCGGAGTTGCGCGAGCTGACCTCGGTGCCCACAGCCTCGGCGGCTTCGAGGATCAACACCTCGCGCCCCGCGCGGGCGAGGCGCCGTGCGATGGCGAGCCCTACAGCGCCCGCGCCAACGACGACGCAATCGACCTGCTCAGCCATGAAATGGGGCTGGCGCCTGGATGCGCACGGTCCGGCTTGCGAACGGGATCATCGGAAAAGGATCTCGCGGGACGAGGGACGGAAACGGCACGCCAAGTGTAGCATGGCGTGCACAACGGGAGCCGCCAATGGAACGCGCCGCGCCCCAGCCCGGCCTTCTCGCTTGGCCGCCGCGTGGCGGCGGTTGGTTCGTATTGGGCGGCGGCCTGGCCGTCGTCGCGGCCCTGTTCGCCGGCGCGGCCCATGCTTGGTATCTGCCGAACGAGCCCGAGGGACTCTGGAACGAGGCCAGCATCGCCACCCTCGCTCTTTTCACCGCGCTGGCCGTCTTCGCGGCGCTCCGCGCGACAATCCTGCCCTTGCTCGCATGGACGCTCTTGCCCGCGTTGTGGGCGGGGGCCTATGCGCTGGCCGGCGCTGTCGACCTGCGCGTCTCGGCCAATGGTCTCGCCTTTGGCGGGCCGCGCTCCTACCTATATGCGCCCGATGCTTGCGGCTTCACGGTGCGCCTGCCAGCGCGGCCGGCGGAAAACCGGCAAATGTTGCCGACGGCGCCGGGCCACGTGACCGAGGTCACGGTCGCCAGCCTGTCGGATTTTCCGACCGCCAGCGCCTATCGCGTCGAGTGCGTTTCCCTGGCGAGCGGCGCCGATAGGGACGCAGTTTTCGCGCTCGCGCGCGAACGAGCCGAGGCGTGGGCGCACGCGGGCAAGCTGGAGGTCGAACATGTCGAGGCCATCGACGGCCCGCCGCCCGAGCTGCGCGTCACGGCCCGCAAGGATGGTCGCGACGCGATGAACGAGCCGCGCACGGCGCGCATGGTGGCGCGCATAGTGATCGGCCCCGATTCGATGGCCACGCTGCTGGCCTCGCGCCTCGATGGCGAGGTGCCGGACGAATCGGTCGTGGCTTCGCTGGCGCCGCGCGCCAATTAGGCCGGACGGCTGGATACGCCCAGGAAATCCCGCTACCGTTTCGCAGCAAAAAGCCGTTGGGGGAGAGACACGATGCTGAAGCGCGAACACCATTGGCCCGAAGGCCACTGGGACTGGCTGATCCATCTGGCGTTCAAGCACGGCATCCGCTGCGGCGACATGATCTATGTCGGTGGCCAGGTCGACAAGGACATCAAGGGTCTTTGCCTCAACCTCTACGAGCTGGAAACCCAGACCCGCGTGGTGATGAAGCACATCACGACCGTCCTGGCCGGCTTCAACGCCGATCTCAAGGACGTGGTCAAGCTGGTGGCCTTCTACGTCAACGACGGCAAGGTCAACGAGCGCGACTTCCTGGCCGAGATCGCGAGCCACCTGCCGCCGGGTGCGAAACCCGCGATCACGTTGGTGCCCCTGCCGTGGCTGGCCTATCCCGGCATGATGGTGGAGATCGAAGCGGTCGCCATGCTGGGACAGGACGGCAAACATCTGCCGCGCACCTATGCCGCGCCCAAGAACCACGCGCCGCTGTTGACGCCCTTCGCCCAGGCCGTGCGCTGCAACAAGATGATCCATGTCAGCGGCCAGGCACCGCGCGACGGCAACGATCGCGTGCTGCATCCGGGCGATATCGTCCGCCAGAGCGAAGCGGTGATGGAGAACCTGGCCAAGGTGCTGAAGGAATTCGGCGCCACACTCGACGACGCGGTCAAGTTCAACATCTATTACGAAGGCCGGGGCACCGAAGCCGACTGGCGCAAGGCGGCCGAAGTGCGCGCGCGTTACTTCAAGGAGCCGGGCCCGGTCGCCACCGGCCTGCCCGTGCCCTACTTGCCCGACGGCGAAACGATCCGCATGGAGATCGTCGCCATGCTGGGCGAGGACGGAAAGCGCCTGCCGCGCGAGCATGTCTGGCCCGAGGGGCATTGGGACTGGACGATCCATCTGCCCTACAAGCACGGCCTCAAGTGCGGCGACATGGTCTTTGTCGGCGGCCAGGTGGCCATGAGCCCCAAGGGCGAGGTGCTGCACCCGGGCGATCTAATCGCGCAAACCAACATCACCATGGACAACATCGCCAAGGTGCTGGGCGGTTTCGGCCTGACGCTTGATGACGTGGTGAAGAACAACGCCTTCTATAAAGGCACCGCCGGTCCCGACACGATCGTGGCCAACCAGCGCGTGCGCTCCGCCCGCTTCAAGGAGCCCGGCCCCGCCTCGACGGGCGTGCCCCTCAAGTTCCTGGCCTATGAGGGGATGGAGACGGAGATCGAAGTCATTGCCATGGTCCGTTAGGCAAGCCGGAGGCGGAGCACAGAAAAATTCTCCGAAATCCACTTCCTTTCCCCTACAAAAATCTGAGGGGCCTCTTTATTGTAGTGCGATCAAAGCAAGCCGCGAGCGGCCCCGAGGGCTGGATAACGACGGCAAAACAGGGGTCTAGGGCCTTTCGTCGCAGCGGCACGGAACCGACCTTCGGACCCGGCCTGACGGCGCAGGCGTTGGCTGGGCGGACCGAATGGCTGGGGACTACATCCTCGAGACCGAGCGGCTGACCAAGGAGTTCCGCGGCTTCGTCGCCGTGAACGGCGTCGGCTTGCGGGTGCGCCGCGGCTCGGTCCACGCGCTGATCGGCCCGAATGGCGCCGGCAAGACCACCTGCTTCAATCTGCTGACCAAGTTCCTGACGCCCAGCGCCGGCCGCATCGTCTACAACGGGCGCGACATCACCCAGGCGGCGCCGGCGGACGTGGCGCAGATGGGCCTGGTCCGTTCGTTCCAGATCTCGGCCGTCTTCCCGCATCTGACCGTGCTGGAGAACGTGCGCGTCGCCTTGCAGAAGAAACGCGGCGGGTCGTTCGACTTCTGGCGCTCCGAGCGGGTGCTCGATTCGCTCAATGACCGGGCCGCGGAGCTTCTGGCCGAGGTGGGGCTGGCCGAGTTCGCGCATTTGACCGCGGTTGAATTGCCATACGGGCGCAAGCGGGCGCTCGAGATCGCCACTACGCTCGCGCTCGAGCCGGAACTGATGCTGCTGGACGAACCCACGGCCGGCATGGGGCACGAGGATGTCGGCCGTGTCGTCGCCCTGATCAAGCGCGTGGCGGCCAACCGCACGGTGCTGATGGTCGAGCATAACCTGTCGGTCGTTGCCGACCTGTCCCACACGATCACGGTTCTGGCGCGGGGCGAGGTTCTGGTCGAAGGCGACTATGCTACCGTGTCGAAGAACCCCCAGGTGATCGAGGCCTATATGGGCTCCGGCCATGCGTGACAATCTGGCCCGCGACATGCGCCCGGTGGCGGCGACGGCCACAGCGCCCATGCTAGAGGTCAAGGACTTGCACGCCTGGTACGGCGAATCCCACATCCTGCACGGCATGACGTTCGACATCCGCCCGGGCGAAGTGGTGACGCTCCTGGGCCGCAACGGCGCGGGCAAGACGACGACCCTGAAGTCGATCATGGGCATCGTGGGCAAGCGCACCGGCTCGATTTTGTTCGAGGGCGCGGAGACGATCGGCTTGGCGTCGAATCGCATCGCGCGGCTCGGGATCGCTTTCTGTCCCGAGGAGCGCGGCATCTTCGCGAGCCTGGACGTGCGGGAAAACCTCCTCCTGCCACCACAGGTGCGGCCGGGCGGCCTTTCGGTCGAAACGATCTTCGACCTGTTTCCCAACCTGAAAGAGCGGCTGGCCAGCCAAGGCACCAAGCTGTCGGGCGGCGAGCAGCAGATGCTGGCCATCGGCCGCATCCTACGCACGGGGGCGCGCCTCTTGCTTCTCGATGAGCCGACCGAGGGCTTGGCGCCCGTCATCATCCAGCAGATCGGCGCCACCTTGCGCCGGTTGAAAGCGGACGGCTTCACGATTCTTCTGGTCGAACAGAATTTCCGGTTCGCCGCCACGGTGGCGGACCGGCACTACGTGGTCGAGCGGGGAAAAGTCGTCGACCATTTCCAAGCGTCCGAGATCGAGAAAAGCGTCGACAAGCTTCGCGATTATCTGGGCGTGTGACATTCCGATTTTATGCATTGAAAAAGAAACGAACCAAGGAGGAAGCAAATGCGTGGAGCTAAGAGCATGAGGGCCCTGGGGCTCGCCGCCGCGGTGGCCTTGGCCGCCGGCACGGCGCAGGCCCAGGTATCCGACGGCGTCATCAAGATCGGCGTCTTGACGGACATGTCGAGCCTTTACACCGACCTGTCGGGCGCGGGCTCCGTGCTTGCCGCCAAGATGGCGGTGGAGGATTTCGGCGCCGCCGCCAAGGGCATGAAGGTCGAGATCGTCAGCGCCGACCACCAGAACAAACCCGACGTCGGCTCGTCGATCGCACGCCAGTGGTACGACGTGGACAAGGTCGACGTGATCGTCGACGTCCCCAACTCGGGTGTCGCGTTGGCCGTTAACGAAGTGACGCGCGAAAAGAACAAGGTATTCCTTGTTTCCGGTGCGGCATCCTCCGCCTTGACCGGCGACAAGTGCTCGCCCAACACGATCCATTGGACCTACGACACCTGGGCGCTGGCCAACGGCACCGGCCGGGCGATCGTGAAGACGGGCGGCGATTCCTGGTTCTTCATCACCGCCGACTACGCCTTCGGCCACCAGCTCGAAGCCGATACCATGGCGGTGGTGAAGGAGATGGGCGGCAAAGTGGTGGGATCGGTGCGCGCGCCGCTCAACACGCCGGACTTCTCCTCCTTCTTGCTGCAGGCCCAATCCTCCAAGGCCAAGATCATCGGCCTGGCGAACGCGGGCGGCGACACCATCAATTCGATCAAACAGGCTTCCGAGTTCGGCATCGTCAAGGGCGGCCAGAACCTGGCCGGCCTTCTGGTGTTCCTGACGGACGTGCATTCACTCGGCCTGCCAGTGGCCCAGGGCTTGATCTTCACCGAGGCCTGGTACTGGGACATGAACGACGCCAACCGCGCCTTCGCGGCCAAGTTCGCGCCCCAGGACAAGGGCATCCACCCGACCATGATCCATGCCGGCGTCTATTCGGCCGTCACGCACTATCTGAAGGCGATCGAGGCGATGAAGAGCGATTCCGACGGCAAGGCCGTGGTCGCCAAGATGAAGTCCATGCCGGCGGAGGATAAGTTGTTCGGCAAGAGCACGATCCGGGCCGACGGCCGCAACATTCACGACATGTATCTGTTCGAGGTGAAGAAGCCCGACGAATCGAAGAAGCCGTGGGACTACTATAAGCTTCGCGCCACGATCCCCGCGGCCGAAGCCTTCCGCCCCGTCGACAAGGGCAATTGCCCTCTGACCAAGAGCTGAGGACGGGCTGACGAAAGACGGCGCCGGAGGGTACTCCCTCCGGCGCCACCCTCACCCGAAGCCCACCGATGTTCGAACTCCTCGGCATATCGCCCCAGGCCCTGTTCGGCCAGCTCCTGATCGGCCTGATCAATGGCTCGTTCTACGCCATGCTCAGCCTCGGGCTGGCGGTGATCTTCGGCCTGCTGAACATCATCAATTTCTGTCACGGCGCGCTCTACATGATGGGCGCGTTCGTGGCCTATCTGGCGTTGCAGTATCTCGGCCTCGGCTATTGGCCGGCGTTGGTCGTCGCACCCCTCGCCGTCGGCGCCTTCGGCATGGTGCTGGAGCGCACGATGCTGCGGCATCTCTACAAGCTCGATCATCTTTACGGGCTTCTCTTGACCTTCGGCCTGGCCTTGGTCATCGAGGGCGTCTTCCGTAACGAATTCGGCGCGTCCGGTCTGCCCTATGGCATCCCGCCCACGCTGTCGGGCGGGCAAAATCTCGGTTTCATGTTCCTGCCCAACTACCGCGCCTGGGTGATCCTGGCCTCGCTCGGCGTGTGCCTGGCGACCTGGTACGTCATCGAACGCACCAAGCTGGGCTCGTACCTGCGCGCGGCCACCGAGAATCCGACGCTCGTGCAGGCGTTCGGCATCAACGTGCCACGCATGATCACGCTGACCTATGGCCTGGGCGTGGCGCTGGCTGCGCTTGCCGGCGTACTGGCCGCGCCCATCTATCAGGTCAGCCCGCTCATGGGCTCGAACCTGATCATCGTGGTATTCGCCGTGGTGGTGATCGGCGGCATGGGCTCGATCCTGGGCTCGGTCATCACCGGCTTCGCACTTGGCGTCGTCGAAGGCCTGACCAAGGTGTTCTATCCCGAGGCGTCGTCGACCGTGATCTTCATCATCATGGCGATCGTGCTTCTGATCCGGCCGACGGGCCTTTTCGGGCGGGCGCACTGATGGCACGGGACATCGCCTCTCCGAAGAAGGCCGGGCACCAGCACCAATACGCCATCTTCGTCTTCATGGTGGCGCTGTTCGTGGCGCTGCCTTTCGCGGTCTATCCCGTCTTCCTGATGCAGGCCCTGTGCTTCGCGCTGTTCGCCTGCGCCTTCAACCTGTTGATCGGCTATACCGGCTTGGTCTCCTTCGGCCACGCCATGTTCCTGGGCTCCGCGGGTTACATCAGCGCACACGCGGCCAAGGTGTGGGGGCTGCCGCCGGAGCTGGCGATTCTGGCGGGCACCGGCGCATCGGCCCTGCTGGGCCTGGTGGTCGGGCTTCTGGCCATTCGCCGTCAGGGCATCTATTTCGCCATGATCACCCTGGCGCTGGCCCAGATGATCTTCTTCTTCTCGCTTCAGGCCAAATTCACGGGCGGCGAAGACGGCATTCAGAGCGTGCCGCGCGGCATGATGTTCGGCATCTTCGACCTGCAGGACACGATGACGCTCTATTTCGTGGTCCTAGCGATCTTCCTGGCCGGATTCCTGCTGATCTACCGCGTGGTTCACTCGCCCTTCGGCCAAGTGCTGAAGGCCATCCGCGAGAACGAGCCGCGCGCCATCTCGCTCGGCTACAACGTGCACCAGTACAAGCTGATCGCCTTCGTGCTGTCGGCCGCGCTCTCGGGCCTGGCGGGCGGCACCAAGGCCATCGTGTTCCAGTTGGCGTCCTTGACCGACGTGCATTGGACGATGTCGGGCGAGGTCGTGTTGATGACGCTTCTGGGGGGCCTCGGCACCGTATTCGGCCCCATCGTCGGTGCCTTTGTCGTGATCGCGATGCAAAACTATCTGGCCCAACTCGGCTCCTGGGTCACCATCGCGCAAGGTGTCGTGTTCGTCGTCTGCGTGCTGGCATTCCGCCGCGGCATCGTCGGCGAATTGGGCCGCTTCCTGAAAAAGCCGCTTTAGGCGCTATTCCGCCGGACGCCCGCCCGCGGCGCGCTTGGGCTCATCCGCGCCAACCTCGTCGGCCTCGACCCCGTGCGCCAGGATATCGGCCGGCGCGCCCTCGGGGTTGGCCGCGACGCGGCGGAACCACGGCAAGTGCCGCAAACGGTCCAGATAGAGATAGAGCACCGGCGTGATGTAGAGCGTGAGGAGCTGCGAGAGGAGCAAGCCACCCACGACCGCGAGGCCGAGCGGCTTGCGCGATTCGGCGCCGCCGCCGATGCCCGCCGCGATCGGAATGGCGCCCATCAGCGCGGCCATGGTCGTCATCATGATCGGCCGGAATCGAACCAGGCAGGCCTCATAGATGGCTTGCCGTGGCGCCTGCCCGCCCTTGCGTTCGGCCTCGAGCGCGAAGTCGATCATCATGATCGCGTTCTTCTTCACGATGCCGATCAGAAGGATCATGCCGACAAAGGCATAAAGGCTGAGCGGTGTATTGAAGATGAGGAGCGTGAGAAGCGCGCCGACGCCGGCCGAGGGCAGGCCGGACAGAATCGTCAGCGGATGGATGAAACTTTCGTAGAGCACGCCCAGCACGATATAGACGACAAGGATGGCCATCACGACCAGCAGGCCCATGCCCTTGAGCGACGCCTCGAAGGCCTTGGCCGTGCCTTGGAAGCCGGTCGAGACCGTGATCGACATGCCCTGATCCCGCTCGATCTGCTTGATGGCATCGACCGCCTGGCCGAGGGAGACGTCGGGAGCGAGGTTGAAGGAAATGGTCACCGACGGAATCTGGCCCATATGATTGACGGTCAGCGGGCCGACGTCCTTCTTGAGCGATGCCACGGCGGTCAGCGGCACCAAGGCACCGCGCGAACCGCGCACATAGATACGATCGAGCGCGGACGCGTCGCGCTGATACTTGCCCTGGACCTCGACGATGACGTCGTACTGTTCGGACGGCGTATAGATCGTCGAAATCTGCTGCGCGCTGAATGCGGCGCCCAAGGCGGCCTGAATTTGCTCGATGGAAACGCCCAGCGCGGCGGCGCGGTCGCGGTCGATGTCCACGACGATGTTGGGGCTGGTCAGATACATGTCGCTGGTGACATCGCGCAGGATGTTCAGATGCGACATGGCCTCCTGCATCTTGGCGGCCGAATCGTAGAGCTCCTTCAGATCCAGATCCTGGAGCGTGTACTGGTATTGGGCCTTGGTCAGCATGCCGCCGATTCGGATCGGCGGCGGGTTCTGCAGGAACGCCTTGATGCCCGGAATGCCTGAAACCTTGGGTCGCAACTGGCTGATGACCTGATCGGCGTTCAGTTGACGCTCCGAGCGATCCTTCAAGCGGATGAACAGGCTGCCACTGTTGGCCGTCGCACGTGACCCGCCCGCGCCGACGGACGACATGAACGCCGCCACGTTCGGATCCTTGAGGACGATGTCGGCCACCTTCTGCTGATTTCGCACCATGGCCTCGAACGAGGTGTCCTGCGCGCCTTCCGTGAAGATCACGATCTGGTTGTTATCTTCGCTGGGCAGGAAATCCTTCGGCACCACCGAGAAAAGGAAGTAGGTGAGGACCAACGTGGCGATGAATACGCCGAACGTGACGACATGGTTGCGCAAGCACCATTGCAGCGAGCGGTCATAGATCCGGCGCATGCCCTCAAGCACCCATTCGGACCATCGGTAGACCAGGCCGTGCCGGCTGTGATGGCCGTGGGGGCGCACGAAACGGCTGCACAGCATCGGCGTCAGCGTCAGCGAAACGACACCCGAGACCACGATGGCGGCGCATATGGTGACCGCGAATTCGTGCAGCAGGCGGCCGACCATGCCGCCCATGAACAGGATGGGGATGAAAACCACGCCCAGAGAAATGGTCATGGAAATGATGGTGAAGGCGATTTCCCGGGAGCCTTTGATGGCCGCTTGGAACGGCTTCTCGCCCTTCTCCATGTGCCGGACGATGTTCTCGAGCATGACGATGGCATCGTCGACCACGAAGCCGACCGACAACGTCAGCGCCATCAGGGTCAGGTTATTCAGGCTGTAGCCCAGGATAGCCATGCCGGCGAAAGTGCCGACCACCGAGATCGGCAAGGCCAGCGATGGGATGACCGTGGCCGAGAGATTCCGCAGGAACAGAAAAATCACCATGATCACGAGCGCCGCCGCCAGCACCAGCGTGAACTGCACATCGCGGATCGAATGGCGGATCGTTTCCGTTCGGTCGTAAAGTAAGTCCAGTTTGATGGATGCCGGAAGGATCTGCTCGAATTGCGGCAAGACGGCCTTGACCGCGTCGACGACCTCGATCGTATTGGCGCCCGGCTGGCGATAGACGCCGAGGACGATGCCGCGGTCCGCGTTGAACCAGCTTGCGACCTTGTCGTTGGCAACGCCGTCGATCGCCTGGCCGACATCCTGCACGCGCACTGGCGCGCCGTTTCGGTAGATGACGATTTGCCGGTTGTATTCCGCCGCGTTCATCAGCTGGCCGGACGAACGAATCGTCACGGTCTGGTCCGCGCCGTTGAGCGTGCCGGTGGCTTGGTTCTGGTTGGCGCGCTTGATCCCGTCCACGACCTCGTCGAAGCCGATGCCGTAGGTCGCCAGCTTGTCCGGGTCGACCTGGACGCGGACGGCCTTTGCCTGCGAACCCCATACGACCACCTGGGCGACGCCGGCGATGCTCGACAGACGTTGAGCGAGAATCGTCTCCGCGTAAGTGTTCACCTCCGTAAGCGGCAGGGTGGCCGATCGCAGCGCCAGGATGTAGATCGAGAAATCCGACGGGTTGACCTTCCGGAAAGACGGCGGGCTGGGCATTTCCGGCGGCAAGCTGCGCGAGGCCGTCGAAATGGCGGTCTGAACGTCCTGAGCGGCAGCATCGATGCTGCGGTCCAGCGCGAACTGGAGAGTGATCGAAGTCTGCCCCAGCGCGCTGGACGAACTCATCGAATCGACGCCCGGAATGCGCGAGAATTGCGCCTCGAGCGGCTGGGCGATCGACGACGCCATGGTCTCCGGGCTGGCGCCGGGAAGCGATGCGCTGACCTGGATGGTCGGGAAGTCGACCTTAGGCAGTTCGCTGACCGGCAGATTGCGGTAAGCGAAGACGCCGAAAATGACCAGGCCGACCATGATGAGCGTGGTCATGACGGGCCGGCGAATGCAAAGCTCAGGCAACGTCATGCACTCTTCCCATTCTACTCTTACGCCGCGACGCGGCCGCGATCAGCCCTGCAGCCGCACCTTGGCGCCTGGGAAAAGCCGGAGCTGGCCTTCCCGCACGACTTTCTCGCCGGCTTCGACACCGCTTTCGATCACGGTCATGCCGCCTTCATTCACGCCGGTCACCACGGGACGCTGCTCGACCGTCATGTCCTGCTTCACGACATAGACATACTGCCCGTTGGGGCCGATTTGAATGGCTTCGGACGGAACGACCACAACCTGCGCATTGTTAGCCAGCGTCAGCGTTACGTTGACCGATTGGCCCGGCGTCAGCCGCTCCGGCTGATTGGCGAACGTAGCCTTCATCTGGATGGTGCCCGTCGAGGTGTCGACCGTGTTGTTCACGAACGTCAGTTCGCCCCGAACGGGCGCGCCCTTGTCACCCTGCGGTAAGGCTTCCACCAACAAAGCGCCTTCCGACATCCGGCGCTGGATGTCGGGCAAGTTGCGCTCCGGAACGGCGAAAGCGACATAGACCGGCTGTGTCTGATTGATCACCACCAGCGAGACGGTGTCGTTGGCCTTCACGACGTTGCCGAGCTGAATGAGGATGTTGCCGGTGCGGCCCTGGATCGGCGAGCGGATCGCGGTGTAGGCCACCTGCAGCCGCGCATGCTCGACCGCAGCCTCGTCCGCCTTCACCGTGGCGGCGGCGCTGGCCGCGTTGGCGACCGCCTGGTCGAGCTGCTGTTTCGGCGCGTAATCCTTCTTCGCCAATTCGGTGTAGCGCGCGAGGTCGAGCTTGGCCTTCTCCAGCAGCGCCTTGTCGCGCGCCAACGCGGCTTCCGCCTGTTTGAGGGCGGCTTCGAAGGGGCGCGGATCGATGGTGAACAGAAGATCGCCCTTCTTCACCATCTGGCCCTCTTGGAAGGCCACGGCGACGACTTGGCCGTCGACGCGCGATTTGACCGAAACAGTGGTGTAGGGCTGGACGCTGCCGATGGTGCGGAAGTTGACCGCCATGTCCTGCCGGCCGGCGTCTGCCGCGACAACGGGCGCGCCCTGGGGCGCGGTGGCGGCCTTGGACGAGGGCGAAGAGCCGCTGAAGTGGAAATAGAGGCCTGCGCCCAACGCGACGATAACCGCGGCGGCTATGAATTTCCGCATGGACTTGATCTTCTTAATAAAAGCGTGGCCTCCAACGGCCAGAGCGGGGCTGGTCACGCCGGCCGCCCCGGCTGAGTACGGCGTCCAAGCAATTCCCCGGGTGTCTTATATGGCACCTAACGGCCCTTTCGCCAGTCCGCCAGCTTCATACGGCCCTCCGGCGACATTTTCGAGGCTGCCTCGGCGACCGCCTGTTCGATGGTTTCCACCACCGGTTCGCGAACGTCCCGGGCCTCCGCCATGGCCTGCTCCAGAGCGGCCGGGTCATAGGGCTGGGCCCGCATGGCAGCGCCGACGCGCTCGCGGGCGGCTTGGACGTCCTTATCCATCCGGTCGAGCTCGCCTTTCCGGGCCTGATAGGACGTCTGCAGGATATCCCGGTCGGCCGGCGGCAGGGCGGCGGACATGCGCTGGATCATACGCTCGAACCACGGGCCCGGCGGCGGGGGCGGCGGGGGCCGCATGTGCCAGGCGATCATCATTCCCGCCAGGAACAGATTCAGGGCGAGCGAGAGGGCCAGGAAAACCCGTGTCCGGCCGCCCGGACGGGCAACGGTCGTGGTCGTCATAGTCCGAAATCTCCCCCGTAGGTGATCGACAGCGTGTCGGCTGCGGCGGTCGACACCGGCTCGCCCCACCCCGACAGCCCGAACAGGAAGCCCAGCACGGCTATGATCGCGAAGAACGACGCGCGCGGCGCGGTGGAGGCCGCGAGCCGGGCGATGAACGGCGCCGGAGCCTGAGAGGAGGCCACCTGACGGCGGTCGAGCTCGGCCACGATGCGCTCGAAACAGCGCTCGATGGCACCGTCATCGGCCTTCGCCGGATGGTGATCGAGAAGACTGTCGAGCGCGGCGGCGCGGCTCCATTCCGTCCGCGCCTCGGGCGAAGTGCTCAGAAGACTCTGCGCCCGCGTCCAGTCGGCCTCCGGCCAACGGCGCGCGTCGGCGCCATAGGCATCCAGCAACCGCTTGAAGCGTTCCATCGACATGCTCATTCCTCCACCGCCGTCTTGAGGCCCATCGCCGTCAGCCGGTCGCGCACAGTTCGGCGCGCCCGCACCAGAAGCGATTCGAGCGCCGAAACCGATACCGACAAAGCCTGCGCGGCTTCCACGTTGCTCATCTCCTCGAAGTAACACAGCGCCAAAGCGGCCCTTTGCCGCTCGGGCAAACCGCCCACCGCCTGGTTAACCAATCCCGCCATCTGCGTCCGCCACAGATCGTCGCTGGCGCTGGGTGCCGGATCCGCCGGATCGCCTGCTTCATCCAACGGCACGGTGCGCGCCTTTCGTTTCCGGTCGATGCAAAGGTTGACCACGATCCGATGCATCCAGGTCGTGACCTTGGCCTTGCCGCCATCCCATCGGTCGGCGTGGGACCAGACGCGCAGGAACGCCTCTTGGGCCACGTCCTCGGCCTCGCTGGCGTTTCCCAGGATGCGCGTGGCGACACGCAGGAAACGCGGCAAATGGCGGCGCGTAAGCGCGTGGAACGCGCCGCGGTCGCCCTCCGCGATGCGCCCCATGAGCGTCTCGTCGGTGTCGTCGCTATCCACGCGCGGGCGGCCCCCGCTCCGATCCCCGCGTGCCGCGCGCGCTTAATCCGCATCGACATGCCAATCGCGAACTCCCTGGCGTCAGCCGCGACCCAGCGGCACGGTTCCGGCGCCGACCGCAAACAACAGAGCCACGCTGGCGGCCAGAACAGTCGATTTCGGCGTCCGCCCGGTGGGCATGGGGTATCTCCTGGCCTCTCACCCGGCCCCGCCTGGGGTCAGTGGCCTTCTTTAAATATACGGCGTCCAGGCGAAAACCATGCGGTTCGGGAGGCCGATTTTTGTGGGCGGATTCGCTCAAAATACGGCGCAAACCGGCCGTTCGACCCGCAATACGGTGTGCTGGTCAAAACGTCGCCGGTAATCGGCCACGGCGGCCTCGATGAGCTGGCGCGCGGCCGCTCCATCCGGGGCCACGATCAGCACCAATTTGGTGCGTTCGCCGAGGATTTTGCCACTGCGCGGATCGCGCCACAGACCTTTGGCATCCAGGACGGTCAGCCCGTCGGGGAATTGCGGGCTCAAGAACTCGTCCACGAACCCCTGCCATTCCGCCTCCGTCACCTCCCCGCCCGGCTTGTCGCGGCCGAAATAGACCTCGAACCCACTGGCGGCCACGGCAGGTGGCGCACAGGATTGCGCCCGAGGGGCGCAGGCCGCCAACACCAAGGCGGCGGCGAAGGCAAACCGGCCGATTCGGCCCATCCGTGACCCGGCTCGAAAGGAAGCGCCCTGACACCGTAGCCGCGCCTCTCGCCCTGGGACAAGATCGGCAGGTAACGAAGGAGACGTGCCTGTGGATCCGTTGCGCCCGTCCAAGGCTGCCCGCGTCGTCGTCGCGGCCGGCGCCGTCGTCGCGCTGGCGGGCACGGGCGCGCTGGCCTTGGCCGGTTTCGGCTATCGCTGGGGCTGGTGGCCGCTGCCCGGTGCGTTCGCGATCCTGCGCGCGGGAACCTTCGTGGCGGGCGGCGGCACGCTGGTTGCCCTGATCGGTGCGGCCTGGAGCTGGCGGCGCGGTGCGCGCGCTCTGGCCGCTCTGGCGTTCGTGACCGGCGCCATCGGCGCGGGGGCCGCGACGTTGCCCCTGCTGCAGCTCCGTACCGCCAAGAGCGTGCCGCCGATCCATGACATCACGACCGATCCGGTCGACCCGCCGGCGTTCGAGGCTGTGCTGCCTTTGCGCGCGGGTGCCGCCAACAGCGCCGAATACGGCGGCAGCGACGTCGCCGCGCAACAGCATGCCGCCTATCCCGACATTGTCCCGATCCACATGGAAGTTGCGACGGACCAAGCCTTCGCCCGCGCACTCGACACCGCCCGGGCCATGGGCTGGACGATCGCGGCTGCGGATCTCACGCGCGGAACCATCGAGGCCACGGATCAGACGTTCTGGTTCGGCTTCAAGGACGACATCGTGGTGCGCGTGCGCGCGGACAGCGCGGGTAGCGTGATCGACGTGCGCTCGCTGTCGCGCATTGGACGCAGCGACGTGGGCACCAACGCACGGCGCATTCGCGCGTATCGTGAGCGGCTGAACGAACGCTGAAAATTCGCCGAGGCGGGGACGCTATCCGGCGCGCAACGGCTTCTGAACGGGCGCCGCGGCCGTGACGAAGCACTGCGCGTTCGTCCACTCGCCGCGCGGATGGGAGGGGACCGTGGCATTGACCTCGCGCTGAGCGCCCGGGCCGATGCGCTGGTCAAACTGGAACGTCTCGTCGTCAACCGCGCGACCCTTCTTGTCGAGAAGGGCGCAACGCACCTCAATTCCCTCTACCGGCACGGCATTGCCGTTGGCGACCACGGCACGCAGGCGCAGCTTGTCGGCGCGGTCAGGCGTCAGGTCATAACGGACGAAATCCACCTTGCCCAAGTCAAACAGCGAATCGACGGTGGGTTGCAGCATGGGCGGAATCGAGATGGGCGGCATCAATTGCGTGCCCGCGATCGCGGCGATGATCGCGACCACGGCGGTGATGCCCAGAATCCAGCGAATGAAACCCATCGAAACCCACCAACCGCGAAAAGGGGCGTCCTTGAATCATGTACGCGCCAGCCTGGCAAGTCCGGCGACGAAGGGTGGTAGCCGCGCGATATGGCCAAATTGCGGCGAATGGGCGGGGCTTGCCGGGATTTGTCCCGCTTTCGGCCGGATTGGGCCGTTCGACGCATCGTTGGAAACGATGGAGCGCACCGCGGCACCGCCGCGATGCGCTCCCACCATGACTTCGTCAGCCGGCCTTCTTCTCCGGGCCACGCTTGTGGTGCGGCGCCATGAACTTCTCCGACGCGATCTGCTTCTGCTCGTCGTTGAGCTGGGCGTAGAGCGGACGGAACGCCGTCAGAAGCCGGTCCGAGTTCTGGGCGCGCAGCTTGGTCCATGCGTCCCGCTGCTCCATCCGCTTAAGGGCATCGGTCTGCTTGCCTCCGGCCTTCTTCGCCTCCGCGGCCGTGCGCATGGCGTTGGCGTTCGCGCGCATCGCGTCGGCCACGGCGTTCCATGCCGGCGTCTGCGCCTCCGTGATCTTCAGCTCGCCCTTGAGCGCGGCCAGCTTCTGATCGACCTTCTGCGGATCCATCATGCCGTGCGCAGCGCCCGGCTCGCGGGGAGCCTGGTTCGCGGCGAGAACGGAGCCCGCGCCGCCGAGGAGCAACATGGCTACCCCACCGGCTATGACGGCGGATTTCAGAGTTTGGCGAATCGTGACGGGCATTCATCGTCTCCTTGGTTTGGCCATGCCTGCATCAGGCGGCCATCGCACGGATATACGCGCGGTAGTGGGAACACCTGCGTCTCGCCGCCTTCATCGACGGAAAGAATTTTTATCGGCCGCGCGCAGGGGTTTGCCTGGTGGGACGTACGCGAACGCACCGCGCGATGCGGAGGCTTCCCAACGCGTTTGCGCGCGCGCCGACACGACTGATATCGTTTTCACCACCTCACGGTCGGGAAGCGGATGAACGAGATGGACGCGACACAACAAGCAAACGAGTGGTTCACGAAGTTTGGTCAGGCGCTGGAGCGCCGAGATGTGCCGGCCGCTCTCGCGCTTTTCGAAAGCGACGGATATTGGCGCGACCTCATCGCGTTCACCTGGAACGTCAAAACCATGGAGGGCGGCAACGACATCGCCGCCATGCTGAGCGCCACGCTCGATCGCGTGCAGCCCGGCAATTGGCGTATCGACGGGGAAGCGACAAAGTCGGGCGAGATCGTCGAGGCTTGGTTCACTTTCGAGACGGCCGTTGGGCGCGGCAAGGGCCTGCTTCGGCTGAGAAACGGCCGGTGCTGGACCCTGTTGACCGCAATGACCGAACTCAAGGGCTTCGAAGAGCCGCGCGGGCCGATGCGCGCGAAAGGAACGGAGCACGGCGCGTTCAAGAACCGCAAGAATTGGCTCGAGCGGAAGACCGACGACGAAGCCTCGCTCGGCCATGAGCGCCAGCCCTATTGCCTGATCATCGGCGGCGGCCAGGGCGGGCTGGGCTTGGCCGCCCGGTTGAAACGGCTCGGTGTGCCGACCCTTATCGTCGACAAGCTGGCGCGGCCCGGGGACGCCTGGCGGCGGCGCTACCACTCGCTCTGCCTGCACGATCCGGTCTGGTACGACCACATGCCATATCTACCGTTTCCGGACCATTGGCCGGTCTTCACGCCCAAAGACAAGATGGGCGACTGGCTCGAGATGTATTGCCGGGTGATGGAGTTGAACTACTGGCCGTCGACGGAATGCCTGAGCGCGGCTTATGACGAGGCCGCGCGCGAATGGACGGTGACGGTTCGCCGCGAAGGCAAGGCGATCACCCTGCGGCCGAAGCAGCTTGTCCTGGCCACCGGCATGTCGGGTGTGCCGAAGACGCCCAAGATTCCAGGCGCCGAGACTTTCAAGGGCAAGCAACATCACTCCAGCGCCCATCCCGGCGGTGCCGCGTTCCGCGCCCAAAAATGCGTGATCATCGGCTCGAACAATTCGGCGCACGACATCGCGGCGGATCTGTGGGAGCACGATGCCGACGTGACCATGGTGCAGCGTTCGCCGACCCTGGTGGTGCGCTCCGAAACGCTGATGAAACTGGGGATAGGACGGCTCTATTCCGAAGAAGCCTTAGCGGCCGGCATCACGACGGAGAAGGCGGATTTCCTCGGCGCGTCGGTGCCCTTCCGGCTGGGGCCCCAGTTCCAAAAGCCGATCTTCGAAGCCATCCTCAAAACGGATGCGGAATTCTACGAGCGCCTGCGGAAGGCCGGCTTCATGCTGGAATTTGCCGACCACTCTGGCCTCGGCACGATGTATATCCGGCGCGGATCGGGCTACTACATCGATGTCGGCGCCTCCCAACTGATCGCTGATGGAAGCATCAAGCTGAAGAGCGGCGTCGAAGTGAAGGAGATCAAGCCGCGCGGCGTGGTGTTCAGCGACGGCAGCGAGGCTGAGGCGGACCTGATCGTCTATGCGACCGGCTACGGCTCGATGAACGGCTGGGCCGCCCAACTCATTTCACAGGAGGTCGCGGACAAGGTCGGCAAATGCTGGGGGCTTGGCTCGAACACCAGGGCCGATCCCGGCCCATGGGAGGGCGAGCCGCGGAACATGTGGAAACCGACGCGGCAGGAAGCGTTGTGGTTCCACGGTGGCAACCTCATGCAGTCGCGGTTCTATTCGCAATTCCTAGCGCTGCAGCTCAAGGCGCGCATGGAGGGCATTCCCACACCCGTGCATGGGCTGTCCGAAGTGTTCCACCTCGACTAGCGCGACGAAGCGATTTAGGCTTCCTCGCGGCCGATACGGGATCGAGAGAAGCATGCGGTCTTCATCTTCGCTTCGCACCTTGCCCCTCGGCCTCAAGGTCAGCGAAGCCTTCGCGTTATTGCGGATGCATCTGCAGCGCCGGCATCTCGATGTCGGGCACTATCCCTACGACGCGCTTATCGCCGAGTACTCATCGATTCTGGAACGGCACGGCAGGGGTGCCATCGGCGGTCAGCGGGTCCTCGAAATCGGCTTCGGTGCCCGCCCGTTTCGCCTGGCGTGGCTGTTCAATCGCGGCATCGACGTAACCGGCGTTGATCTCGACATGCCGCTGGTAAAATGGACGCCGCTGAACATGCTGCGCGTCGCGCGCGCGTCCGGCTGGATGCGGGCGGGCAAGTCTTCTCTGCGGTATTTCATATCCGACACAAAGGAATGGCGGTTCCTGGCCGATCTGTTCAGGAAAGAACACGGCACCAACTTTCGTTTCCCAGCCGACCGTCTTGTCGTCGCCGACGCATCGACGGATGAGTTTTGGGACCGCGCGGGGAAATTCAGCTTTATCTACTCCGAAGACGTGTTCGAGCACATTCCCAAAGAGCATCTTCAGAATCTGGTCAGGCGGATGGCCGCTTCGTTGCGACCGGACGGCCTCGCGGTCATCCGGCCGACCGTTTTCACGGGCATCACCGGCGGCCATCACCTCGAATGGTATGCGCATAAGGTGCCCGAACTCGACGCGGCACGATCAACGGAGCCATGGGAACATTTGCGGCAAAATCGGCGCCCGGCGAACACCTTTCTGAACGGAATGACCCGCAGGGAGTATGTCGAGCTGTTCACGCCGCATTTTGAGATCCTGGAAAATCGAGCCATGCACCCCGACCTTGGCCGGGAATACATGACGGACGCGATCAGGGCGGAACTTTCGGCCTACGGGGACGACGAGCTTTTCTCAAACTCGACCTTGTTCGTCCTCGCACCCCGCCATTGAGTGGAAACGGCGCTCCGGCAAATGTGGCAACAAGATCCGGTGTTGCCAAGGCGCGGCCCGGCATCAGGACTCGACCTTTGAATTGGAGCGGGTGAAGGGAATCGAACCCTCGTCGTGAGCTTGGGAAGCTCGTAGTTTCGAAGGCGAGGGTCAATAACACTTTAACAACAGGGGCTGCCGATAGTGAAATCGGCCCCCGGGGTCCATTTGGAGTCCGTTTGGGGCTCGATTGGCGGTGAGATTGGCATAAATTGGCAGCAATTCGCCCGTCGCTTGCAACGGGTTGCGTTCGGACAAAGGTCGCGAACTGCGAGAAGGCCCGCCCCCCAAAGTTTCAACATCGGTCCTATCGTTGACTGGCAAGTGGTGGAAAATCTTCTGGGGTAAGAGTTTCCTTCTCAAGCAGAAGTTTGGCGCCCTCATCTAGAAGCGATCGCTGTTCGGTTAAAAGCGCCTTGGCACGCTCGTACGCCTCATCGATCAGCTTCTTGATCGCAAGGTCTATTTCGCGCGCCGTTTCTTCCGAATAGTCCTTCTCATGTACGCCGATCATCTGGTCGCCAAGATAGGTCTGACTCTTGCGTTCGAGCACGGCCTGGCCAAGCGCCTTTGTCATCCCGAAACGCACCACGATCTCACGCGCGATATCGGTGACTTTGACAAGATCGTCGGCCGCGCCGGTCGACACCTCACCAAACACGACATCCTCGGCCGCTCGCCCGGACAATAGGACGACCATGCGATCCTTTAGTTCCCGCATCGTGATCAAATAGCGATCGTCAGTAGGCCGCTGCATCGTGTAACCGAGAGCGCCGATGGAACGGGGAATGATCGACACCTTGTGCACCGGATCGGTATTGGGAAGGCTCGCGGCTATAAGCGCATGCCCCATCTCGTGATAGGCGACGACTTTGCGCTCCTGCGGATGCAACAGGCGACCCTTGCGTTCAGCTCCCGCCACGATCCGTTCCGCCGCTGCAGTAAAATCGGAGGTCGTTACTTCGCTTGCGCCGCGACGCGTTGCGACAATAGCCGCCTCGTTCACGAGGTTGGCGAGGTCGGCGCCACTGAAGCCGGGCGTGATCCCGGCTATCTCCTCCAACCGGATATCTTTCGCAAGCTTGATGCGCTTAACATGCACCAGAAGGATGGCTTTCCGTCCTTTCCGGTCCGGGCGATCGAGCACCACTTGTCGATCGAAACGACCGGCGCGCAGCAACGCCGGATCAAGAATCTCCGGCCGATTTGTAGCGGCCAGAAGGACGATTCCTTCGCGCGGGTCGAACCCGTCTAGCTCGGCCAGTAGTTGATTGAGCGTCTGCTCCTTCTCGTCGTGCCCGCCAAACGAGCCGAAGCCTCTCGCCTTTCCCAAAGCATCGAGCTCATCGATGAAGATGATACAGGGCGCCGCCTTGCGTGCCTGCTCGAAAAGGTCGCGTACGCGCGCGGCGCCGACGCCAACGAACATCTCTACAAACTCGGATCCAGAGATCGAAAAGAATGGCACGCCGGCCTGCCCGGCGACCGCCTTGGCGATCAGGGTCTTGCCGGTACCGGGAGGACCGACGAGAAGGATGCCCTTGGGAATGCGAGCGCCAAGGCGGCCGTATTTGTCTTTGTCCTTGAGAAAGGAAACGATCTCTTGAAGCTCGGTCTTAGCCTCGTCGACGCCAGCAACATCGTCAAAGGTCACTCCAGTGTCGCGCTCGACCAGCACGCGCGCCTTTGACTTGCCGACGTTGATCAGCCCGCCCAGACCCTGCTTTGCCGCGAAGCGGCGGAAAGCGAAATACCAAACACCCAAGAGAATCAGTACCGGCATCACCCAAGACAGAAGGGTGTTGAGAAATGTGTTCTCAACAGTCCCGGTGAAAGTAGCGCCTGATTTGCCTATCTGCTCGGCCAGAGCGGGCTCCACCCGATTCGTGACAAAGAACTCGCGGCCGTTGATTGGTTCCTTCAAGCGCCCGGTGATTTGCTCTCGATGCACGGTGGCTTCGATGATCTTTCCCTCGTCAAGGAGCTTCAGAAACTCGCTATAGGGGATCGGTTCAACCGTGCGCCATGTCATCCACACGCTCTGAAACAGCATCAGCAAGAAGAACGCGCTGACGAAATACCAGGCATTCCACTGGTGTTGCTTGTTCATAACGTTTGCCCCCTCCCCGATTTAAGGGTGCAACGCGGGTGCACGAACCGCGTTCGGCTCACTTATGCCTGAATTAACAAAGCAAAATTTATGGAGCCGTTGTTAAAGTTTCCTTGATTTAAATCATAGCCTCTGCTCGGACATTTTTGATTTTAATATGATTATTAGAATGGTTCGCTAATGATGCCAGGATGCAAAGGACGATGGCGTTCGCGATCATTCAAAAATCCATTGGCACCGAGGAGGTACCTCCCTGCCTCGTCGAATACGAGGCAACTTGCCGCAACTTCACCTGGTCGAAGGCGCGCGCTCTATTGGACGGGCTGCCAGGGGGCAAACTCAACATTACTCACGAGGCAGTGGATCGTCACGTCGCCGCCGGGCGCGGTGGCAGGATCGCGATTCGGTGGATTGGCAGGGACGACCGTATCCGAGACATCCGGTATGCCGATCTTGAGCAACTGACCGCCCGCTTTGCCAACGTGTTGGCCGCGCTCGGAATACGGCGTGGCGATCGAGTTTTCAGCCTGCTGGGCCGGGTTCCCGCGCTCTATATCGCGGCGCTCGGCACGCTAAAGATGGGTGGTGTCTACTCGCCCCTATTCTCGGCCTTTGGCCCCGAGCCCGTGTTGGCCCGCATGGGAATTGGGGATGGCCGCTTGCTGATCACTACGGAAGCCTTTTACCGCAAGAAGGTGGCGCCGATCCGCGCTCGTCTCCCGAAACTAGAGCATGTGCTGCTGGTCGGCGGCGGGACCGATCTTCCCGCTGATTGCCTGGACTACGACCTTGCGATGGAGCGCGCGTCGCCAAAATTTGAGACGGTGCCCACCGAGCCGGGGGAGACGGCGCTGCTGCACTTTACCAGTGGCACAACGGGACGGCCCAAGGGCGCCATCCATGTCCATGAGGCGGTCGTGGCACACCATGTCACGGGCCAATACGCGCTGGATCTCCGATGCGACGATATATTTTGGTGCACGGCCGATCCTGGCTGGGTGACCGGCACCTCCTATGGAATCATCGCGCCGCTAACCATCGGCGCCACTCTCGTCGTCGACGAAGCCGAGTTCGATGCCGAACGCTGGTACCGTATTCTCGAGCAGGAAAAAGTCACCGTCTGGTATACGGCGCCGACGGCGATCCGGATGCTCATGAAAATCGGCACCGATCCGATCCGCAAGTACGATCTCTCACGCGTCCGTTTCATGTCGAGTGTGGGCGAGCCATTGAATCCGGAGGCCGTCGCATGGAGCGCTGAGGCCTTCGGCCGACCGTTTCATGACAATTGGTGGCAAACGGAAACCGGGGGAATCATGATCGCGAATTACGCGGTGATGGACATCAAGCCCGGATCAATGGGCCGTCCACTGCCTGGAATCGAGGCCGGCATCGTGCGTCGCGATGCCACTGGCGAAATCGAGGAGATCACTGCGTCGATGGCGGTGGGCGAGCTCGCGCTGCGGCCGGGCTGGCCATCGATGTTCCGCGGCTATCTCAACGAACCGGAACGCTACAATAGGTGCTTCGCAGGTGGCTGGTATCTAACAGGCGATCTCGCGATGCGCGACGCTGACGGATACTATTGGTTCGTCGGGCGTGGCAACGATGTGATCAAATCGGCGGGCCACTTGATCGGACCGTTCGAGGTAGAAAGCGCCCTGATGGAGCACAAGATGGTGGCCGAAGCCGGCGTCATCGGTAAGCCCGATCCGACGGCGGGTGAAGTGGTCAAAGCCTTTGTCGTTCTCAAATCCGGTTTCGAGCCTTCCGAGGCGATGCGTAGGGAATTGCTAGGGCATGCGCGCGTGCGCCTCGGTCCAGCGATCGCGCCGCGCGAGATCGACTTCCGTACCAATCTGCCGAAGACGCGCAGCGGCAAGATCATGCGCCGCCTTCTCAAAGCACGAGAGCTCGGCCTGCCGGAAGGCGATCTCTCCACGCTCGAGAGCGATGAACGATGACGGTAACGCACAAAGACAAACCACGCCTCACGCGTCAGCATGTGTTTCATTTGTTGAAATCGATGCTGCGCATCCGGCGATTCGAGGAACGCAGCGCCGAGCTCTATCAGGAGGAGAAGATTCGCGGTTTTCTCCACCTCTACATTGGAGAGGAGGCGGTCGCTGTCGGCGTAATGGAGGCCCTGGCGCCGAAGGATGCCATCGTGGCGACTTATCGCGAGCACGGGCAGGCCTTGGCGCGCGGCATCTCTATGAACGCGATGATGGCTGAAATGTATGGTAAGCAAGAGGGCTGCAGCCGAGGCCGTGGTGGCTCCATGCATATCTTCGACGCGGCGACGCGCTTTTACGGCGGCAACGCCATCGTGGGTGGTGGTCTTCCTCTCTCGGTCGGACTGGCCTTGGCGGAAAAGATGCAAGGGCGGACCGGTATCGTTGCGTGCTTCTTCGGTGAAGGCGCCGTGGCGGAAGGCGAATTTCACGAAAGCATGAATCTTGCTGCGCTCTGGCAGCTGCCCGTTCTCTTCGTTTGCGAAAACAACCTTTATGCGATGGGGACGGCCTTGGCGATATCAGAGTCGGAAACCGACATCTACTTAAAAGCCCAGAGTTATCGCGTCGCCTCCGAGGCGGTGGACGGGATGGACGTCGTCGCGGTGGAAGCCGCGGCGCGGCGCGCAGTTGCTGCTATTCGCTCCGGCGCCGGACCGTTCTTCCTTGAGTGCCGCACTTATCGCTTCCGGGCTCATTCGATGTTCGATGCACAGCTCTATCGTTCCAAGGACGAGATCGATGAATGGAAGAAGCGCTGCCCGATTGCGCGCTTGACCGAGTGGGCAAAGGCCTCGTCGCTGCTTCATGCAGACGATATCCCATCTCTGGAGCGCGAGATCGCCACCGAAGTTCAAGCCGCGGTGAATTTCGCTGAAGCTGGTACCTGGGAGCCGGTCGGCGATCTTTGCCGCGACGTAACCACACCACGCCCTACGTCATGAATGTGTCATCGCCCGAAGCCGAGCCGCGCCTCAAATTGACGTACCGCGATGCGATCAAGGCCGCGATCCGCGAAGCAATGCAACGGGACGAGCGCGTGTTCCTGATGGGCGAGGATGTGGGCCGCTATGGCGGCTGCTATGCGGTGAGCAAGGGCCTTCTCGACGAATTCGGCCCTGACCGTATTCGGGACACGCCGCTTGCGGAATCAGGGTTTGTTGGTGCTGGTATTGGTGCGGCGCTGGGCGGCATGCGCCCAATAGTCGAGGTTATGACGGTCAATTTCAGCATGCTCTGCCTCGATCAGATTCTTAATACCGCCGCTACGCTCCGTCATATGTCGGGCGGCCAATTCAGCGTTCCGATGGTAATCCGGATGGCGACCGGCGCCGGGCGGCAACTGGCTGCGCAGCATTCGCACAGCCTCGAAGGCTGGTATTCGCATATCCCCGGCATTCGTGTCCTGGTGCCGGCAACCATCGAAGACGCGCGTGGCATGCTGGCCACGGCGCTCGCCAATCCAGATCCTGTTCTCATTTTCGAGAATGTACTTCTTTACAACATGTCCGGCGAACTCGCCGCTGGTGCGGGCCCGGTCAATATCGATACGGCTGCGATCCGCCGCTCCGGTGGGGATATCAGCCTCATCACGTATGGCGGCTCGCTCTGGAAAACGCTGAAATCTGCCGAAGAACTCGCTAGTTTCGGGATCGAGGCCGACGTCGTTGATTTGCGGACCCTGCGGCCACTTGATGACAACACGATTATGCAATCTCTGCGCAAGACGAGGCATGCCGTGATTGTCGACGAAGGTTGGAAAACCGGGAGCCTTTCAGCTGAGATTTCCACCCGCATCATGGAGCAGTGTTTCTGGTCGCTCGATGCGCCGATCGGCCGCGTCTGTACAGCCGAGGTGCCGATTCCCTATCCCAAACATCTCGAAGATGCGGCGCTGCCGCAGATCCCCGCCATCGTCGCCGCCGCGCGCACAGTCATGGGACGCTGATGGGCGAATTTCGCATGCCCTCTTTAGGCGCCGACATGGAGGCCGGCACGCTAATCGAATGGTTGAAGCAGCCCGGTGACGCCATCGCGCGCGGCGAGGTGATCGCCGTCGTCGAAACCCAGAAAGGTGCAATCGAGATCGAAGTTCACGAAAGCGGCGTGATTGAAAGCCTACTGGTACCCGTCGGACGAACCGTTCCGGTCGGTACCGCGCTGGCCATCATTCGTACGCCCGATACTTTGGCGCCGCTACAGCGACCGACTGACGCAGGCCGGGAGCACCCACAAGCCGTTTTATCTCCCGCCGTTGCCTCCCCGCCGATCGAGCGGCCGAAGCTTATCCCCTCCGACGGGTTGAAAATTTCGCCCGCCGCGCGCCGGTTCGCAGCCGAGAAAGGTATCGACGTCGCCACCATCTCAGGCAGTGGGCCGGAAGGAGCAATCGTCTTCATCGATGTCGAGAACGCCTGGCGTCAACTGCAGCTCGCGCCTACGCTGAAGCAGCCGATAGCCGTGAAAGCACCCGGCAGGGGGATCGATCTTGCCGCCATGCGCGGCGCCATCGCCGCCGCGATGAGCCGGTCTAATCGTGAGATACCACATTACTATGTGCAGCAAGCGGTAGATATTGGCCTCGCGATCGATTGGCTAAAGCTCCGGAATGTGGGCCAACCGCCGGAACGGCGCCTCGTTCTTGGTGCGCTCATCGTGAAGTCCGTCGCCCTTGCTATGCGCACCTTGCCCGAATTCAATGGCTTTTTTCGGGAAGGCCGCTTCGAGTCCAGCGAACGCGTGCATATCGGCAATGCGATCGCGTTGCGCGGAGGCGGCCTCGTGGCGCCCGCCATCCATGACGCCGACCGTCTCGATCTCGATGAGGTGATGGTTAAGCTGCGTGATCTGGTGAATCGAGTGAGAGCTGGTCGCTATCGAAGCTCCGAACTTATCGACCCGACCGTGACACTGACGAGCCTTGGCGAACGTGGCGCCGATGCGCTTTTTCCCATCATCAATCCGCCACAGGTGGCAATCATTGCTGCCGGTACGCCGGCACGTCGGCCGTGGTTGGTGGGCGATGCGATCATGGCACGACCAGTAATGCAGCTATCCCTGGCGGCAGATCACCGCGTGAGCGATGGGCATCGAGGTGCGCTGCTCTTGGCGGATATTACCTGCCGCCTGACAGAGCCGGACAAACTATGACGCGCGATGAGCTCAAGCGGGCACTGCTCGAGGAGGTCGCCAATATAGCACCCGAAATCGATCCCGCGACGGTACCAGACGACGCTGACCTACGCGATGCGTTGGACATCGATTCGATCAGCTTTCTGAATCTGATCATCGCCATCAAATTGCGTTTCGGCGTGGATGTTCCTGAGTTGGACTATCCCAAACTCCGCAGTCTGCGCGGCGTAATGGACTATCTCGCAGAGCGAATTCAACATTCATGAGCCGCGTCGATAGGAATTTTGCAGTTAGCGTGCATGGAAAAGTTTCAGATCCGAATCTGAGCAACCTATCCCCAGGTTTTCTATCCCTCTAAATACGAAAAAGGGCGCCACCCTTGGGTGGCGCCCTTAATCGTTAACTCCGTAACGCGTCGGCGCAATTGGCTCGTCGTTGCAGCCGGTTGCACCATAGGTCGGTTGGGACATATCTCGGATGATTCTTGTGTAATGCCTCAGCATTTCCATGTGGGTCTCAACCGTAGCTTCAGTCGCGGTTAACGGACCCCCAATCGTATATTCATCCGGATAAGTGCGAGATGCACGTCGCTGCATGTCGCCAGCTACCGGGAAAGCTATCGTCAACTTCCGCACGGCGCTTCGTTCTGCAGCTAGGCGAGCGGAGATTAAGAGAAACGGATTAGTTGTCCGCATGCCCCCCACATGCTTCGCAAAGCATATGCTACGTGGCAGGCAGAAAAAGGGGTGCTGCTTAGCGTTTACAGCCAATGCTTGGCCATGCCCCCGGCTCGCGCGTCACAAGCCAGTACTACGTCTACGCGTCCGAGCAGGCCATTAAGCAGAACCTACTGGAGCTTCCTATGCTGGAAGGAATGAGAACGCCGCTTCTCCAGCTTTGGCACTTTTTGACTCCAAGACCGGCTCGGAGCGCTAGCTCAGTTTCTAGCAAGCAGCTAAAGCCTTGCGGCGACTCAGAAAATGCTGGAGCGGGTGAAGGGAATCGAACCCTCGTCGTGAGCTTGGGAAGCTCCTGCTCTACCATTGAGCTACACCCGCTTGGGGCCGGATTATAAGGCCGCCGGGCCGGGCCGCAACCACGCGGACTTTCGTCTTAGATCCAACAACACACGGAAATTTGAAGGGAGCGGCGATTGCGCCCCGCATACGGGCGGCGATTTAATGGCGTCATGACTTCGACCGCGCCGCTCGACCCGGCCAAGTTCCGCGACCCCACGCTGACCGCGCGGGGGGAACTGCGCGCCCGCGTGGCGCCCACCTCACTGGAAACGCTGTGGTTCAACACCGGCACGCTGTGCAACGTCGCCTGCTGGAATTGCTATATCGAATCGAGCCCGCGCAACGACCGGCTGGCCTATCTGAGCACGGCCGACGTAGCTCTCTATCTCGACGAGATCGAACGCGAGCGCCTCGGTACGCGCGAGGTCGGTTTCACCGGTGGCGAGCCGTTCATGAATCCAGAGACGCCCGCCATGCTGGCCGAGACGCTCGGCCGCGGCTATCGGGTGTTGATGCTGACGAACGCCATGCGGCCCATGATGCGCCGGACCGAGGCGCTGGCCGCCCTGCAACGCCGGTACGGCGCGCGCTTGATCATGCGGGTGTCGCTGGACCATCACACCCGAGAGGGACACGAGGCCATGCGCGGCCCGCACAGTTGGACGCCGGCACTCAAGGGCATCGACTGGCTGGTGACGAACGGCTTTACGGTCCATATCGCATCGCGCCAGCCCGCGAACGAATCCGAGGACGAGGCGCGCGTGCGATTCGCGCGTCTGTTCGCCGAGATCGGCCTGTCCATCGATGCGCGCGATCCCGGCGCGCTGGTGCTCTTCCCCGAAATGGACGCGCGGCTCGACGTACCGGAGATCACCGAGCGATGCTGGGGCATCCTGAAACGCGACCCGGCTTCCGTGATGTGCGCAACCTCACGCATGGTCGTGAAACGCAAGGGTGCCGCGCATCCGACAGTTGTCGCCTGCACTCTGCTTCCCTACGAGGCTCAGTTCGAACTGGGCTCGTCCCTAGCCGCGGCGCTTCGGCCCGTTTCGCTGAACCACCCCCATTGCGCGCGCTTCTGCGTGCTGGGCGGGGCCTCCTGCAGCGCCGCACCGGCGGCTTGACAGGGTATCCCTTGACGCCTTACTGCTAGTGTCACGTGGTGATTTGGCCCGACCGGCTTGCGGCCACGTTAAACAAGCAGCTAAAGAGGTCGGAGCGAGATAGCGCCCTGACCTTCATCGGTCGGGGTTTTTTGTTGCCCGCGCGACGGGTGGCGGAGGCTCGCATGGACGGAAGCGAAAAGACCGGTACGACGAAGGGGAAGCCCGATCCCGCCAAGTGGCGGGCGCAGACGCGCCTGGTGCGCGGCGGGCTGGAGCGCAGCGGTTTCCACGAAACCAGCGAAGCGCTCTACATGACCTCGGGCTATATCTATCCGACCGCGGAAGAAGCCGAGGCCGCCTTCAAGGGCGACATCCAGCGCTTCGTCTATTCGCGTTACGCCAATCCGACCGTCGGCATGTTCGAGGAACGCATGCGTCTCCTGGAAGGTGCCGAAGCCGCACGCTCGACCGCCAGCGGCATGGCCGCCGTGTTCGCCTCGTTGATGGCTCAGCTGCGCGCGGGCGACCGGGTGGTGGCCGCGCGCGCTTTGTTCGGCTCGTGCCAGTTCATCATCTCCGAGCTTCTGCCGCGCTATGGCATCGAGACCGAACTGGTCGACGGCACGGATCTGGACCAGTGGCGCAAGGCGCTGAAGAAGAAAACCAAGGCCATCTTCTTCGAGACGCCATCCAACCCGCAACTCGAGATCATCGATGTGCGCGCGGTCTCAAACCTGGCGCACGAAGCGGGTGCCTGTGTCGTGATCGACAACGTCTTCGCGAGCCCGGTCCTGCAGCAGCCGCTGGAGCTGGGCGCCGACGTGGTGGTCTATTCCGCGACCAAGCATATCGACGGCCAAGGGCGCAGCCTGGGCGGCGTCATCCTGTCCACCAACGAGTTTGCGCAGACCAACCTGAAGGACTTCCTGCGCCATACAGGCCCGGCCATGAGCCCGTTCAACGCCTGGCTCCTGCTCAAGGGCCTCGAGACGCTGGAGCTGCGCGTCACACGCCAGATGGAGAACGCGCGCACGATCGCGAACTTCCTGTCCAAGCAGAACAAGCTGCGCCGCGTGCTGCATCCGGATCTGGCGTCCCACCCGCAGCATGCGCTCGCCAAGAAACAGATGAAGGGCGGTGGCACGGTCGTCGCCTTCGACCTGGACGGTGGCAAGCCGGCCGCGTTCCGCTTCCTGAACGCCCTGCGGCTGGTCGACATCTCGAACAATCTGGGCGACGGCAAAAGCCTGATCACCCATCCGGCGACGACCACCCACCAGCGCCTGCCCATCGAGGAGCGCGAGCGGCTGGGCATCACCGAGGGGCTGGTGCGCCTGTCGGTCGGCCTCGAGGACCCAGCCGACGTGCAGGACGACTTGACGGCGGCGCTGAAAGCGGTCTGAAACCCTTTCCGAAAACACGGGTTTAGCCGTCTGGACAAGGGCTTAGGCGAGGTCTAAACCACTAGGCTTCGGCCCGCGTAGGGCCGTCACCAGGCGTCCTTGGGCGCGGAAACAGGTCATGTACCAGGCGAAGACCCGGAACATCGAGATCACGGTGAAGCCGATCTACTTGGAGGACCAATCGTCCCCCGAGGAGAGCCACTACGTCTGGGCCTATCAGGTGAAGATCGAGAACCAGGGTGGCGAGAAGGTCCAACTGCTGAACCGCTATTGGCGGATCGTCGATTCCCTCGGCCGCGTGCAGGAAGTGCGCGGCGCGGGCGTGGTGGGCGAACAACCCGTGCTGGAGCCGGGCGAATCGTTCGAATACACCAGCGGCACGCCGCTGCCGACGCCGTCGGGCATCATGGGCGGTACCTACGAGATGGAAGGGCCGGGCGGCGAACGCTTCGCGGTCACAATCCCCACCTTCTCGCTCGACACGCCGGACGCGACGGCGAAGAAGCTGCACTGAAAAAGGCGACGGATCGGCGATGGACATGAAATCCCCCCGCAACGCCAAGCCCCGCAACGGCGGCAAGCGCATCGCCAAACCCAGCCGCGCCGAGGCCGAGAAGGCCGTGCGCACGCTGATCGAGTGGGCCGGCGACGACCCGGACCGCGAGGGGCTCTTGGACACGCCCGGGCGCGTCGTGCGCGCCTATGAGGAGTTCTTCGCCGGCTACGATTCGGACCCGGTGCAGATCCTGCGCACCACGTTCGAGGAGACCAACGGCTACGACGAGATGATCGTCCTGCGCGACATCCGCTTCAATTCGCATTGCGAACACCACATGGTGCCCATCGTGGGCCGCGTGCATGTCGGCTATCTGCCCAACAAACGCGTCGTCGGCATCAGCAAGATCGCGCGGCTGGTGGATGCCTTCGGCCGGCGTCTGCAGATCCAGGAAAAGCTGACCACCCAGATCGCCAATTCGATTCAAGAGGTGTTGGAGCCCCAGGGTGTGGGCGTGGTGGTGGAAGGTTCGCATCAATGCATGACCACGCGCGGCGTGACCAAGCCCGGCGCGGCACTCGTGACAAGCCGCATGCTGGGCGTCTTCCGCAGCGATCCCACCACGCGGCGAGAGTTCCTCAACATGATCGGCAACCCGACGGGCCCCGTCGTCTGACACACCTGGGCCGAACGGACCTGAAACCGTAAGCGCGGAGAAATACGATGGCCGACCTCACGCCGCGCGCCATGATCGACCGGCTGGTTGGCTTCGACACGGTCTCGTCGAAATCCAATCTGGCCCTCATCGAGTTCGCGGCGAACTATCTGGACGGCCTCGGCATCAAGGCATCCCTCGTCCACGACGCCGGGCGCACCAAGGCCAACCTGTTTGCGACCATCGGCCCCGACGCACCCGGCGGGGCCTGCCTGTCCGGCCATACGGACGTGGTGCCCGTCGCGGGCCAGCCTTGGGACACCGATCCGTTCAAGGTCGTGGAGAAGGGCGGCAACCTCTACGGCCGCGGCTCCTCGGACATGAAAAGCTTCCTGGCCATCGCGTTGGCGCTGGTGCCCGAGATGAAGGCTGCGAAGATGAAGCGGCCGATCCACCTGGCCCTGTCCTTCGACGAAGAGGTGGGTTGCCTGGGCGCGCCCCTGATGATCAAGGAACTGGGCAAGACCCTGCCCAAGCCCGCGCTGGTCGTGATCGGCGAACCCACTTCCATGAAGGTGGTCAACGCGCATAAGGGCTCGTTCGCCTATTGCACCACCGTGACGGGCCTCGAGGCCCATTCCAGCGCCACCCACAAGGGCGTCTCGGCCATCCAGTACGCGGCGGAGATCATCCACTTCATCAACGCCATGGCCGACGAGTTCAA
Organism: Alphaproteobacteria bacterium; assembly: GCA_050180485.1. Classification (GTDB taxonomy): domain Bacteria; phylum Pseudomonadota; class Alphaproteobacteria; order CADEGL01; family CADEGL01; genus CADEGL01. The sequence goes on from JBFXED010000002.1 coordinate 119,888, forward strand.
GGCGCGCGCCAAGCCGGGCGTTGAATTCGAGCCGCCCTACACGACCTTGAGCGTCGGCATCATCGAGGGCGGCACCGCGATCAACATCATCTCGCGCCAGTGCCGTTTCCATTGGGACGTGCGCCTGATGCCGGGCGGCTCGCTGGACGAGATCGAGGGCCGCCTGCGCGAATTCATTGCCAAGGACATCCTGCCCAAGATGCGCGCGGTCGAACCCAATGCCAGCGTCTCGACGGAGAAACTGTTCGGCGTGCCGGGTCTCGCACCCGAGCCCAATTCGCCGGCCGAGCAATTGTGCTTCCGTCTGACCGGCGCCAATTCGACCGCCGTGATCGCCTTCGGCACCGAGGGCGGCCAGTTTCAGGAGGCCGGCATTCCGACCGTGGTGTGCGGCCCGGGCTCCATCCATGTGGCGCACAAGCCCAACGAATATATTTCCCTGGAACAAGTCGAGGCCGGGATCGGTTTCCAACGCCGTCTGATCCAATGGGCGGCCGAAGGCTGAACGTCATTTTCGTTTCGTAGTTTTTTTTCTATCGTTCATTCAGCGGGACATATCATGACAACCAAGAAGAAGATCGCCGTCATCGTCGGCAGCCTGCGCAAGGGTTCCTACAACCGGTTGGCCGCCAAAGCGCTGATGGCGCTGGCTCCAGCCGACCTTGATTGCGAGATCGTCGAGATCGGTCAGCTGCCCTTCTATAACGAGGATACCGACGGCGACGCGGCGCCCGCCGCCTGGCGCGACTTCCGCGCCAAGGTGAAAGCCGCCGACGCGGTTCTGTTCCTGACGCCGGAATACAACCGTTCGGTGCCCGCGGTGCTGAAGAACGCGATCGACGTGGGCTCGCGCCCCTATGGGCAGAGCGCATGGAACGGCAAGCCCGCCGCGATCATGAGCGTCTCGCCCGGCGCCATTGGCGGCTTCGGCGCCAACCACCATCTGCGCCAATCGCTGGTCTTCCTGAACATGCCCGCCATGCAGCAGCCCGAGGCCTATGTGAGCGGTGCGGCCAAACTGTTCGACGACAAGGGCAATCTGGTCAGCGAGGCCACCCAGAAATTCTTCGCGGGCTTTATGGAGGCCTATGCGGCGTGGGTGCGGGCCCACACCGCGAAATAGACGTGTAACAGCAGCTTTTCTTAAGCCAAGGCCCAGTATTTCTTGTGCGGGTTTCGGCGGCGGACGGCCCTAGATTGCGGCCGGCCGTAACCTAGATGACCGCCCATGTCCCGCCGCCTGCCCCCGCTGAACTCGCTGCGCGTCTTCGAGGCCGTCGCCCGCCACTTGAGCATCACCAAGGCGGCCGACGAACTGAACGTGACGCCCGCCGCCGTGAGCCACCAGGTGAAGACCCTGGAGGATCATCTCGGCGTGCACCTGTTCCACCGGGTCAACCGCAACCTTCTGCTGACCGATGCGGGCCAGGCCTGCCTTCCCGGCATCCGGGAGGGCTTCGAACGTCTGTCGGCGGCGATCCAGGAAATCGACAATCTGGGTGATGCCGGCATCCTGAGCGTCAGCGTGGCGCCCTCCTTCGCCGCCAAGTGGCTGGTGCCGCGCCTGGACAGCTTCGCCGCCCAGCATCCCGACATCGACGTGCGAGTCTCGGCCTCCATGCATCTGATGGATTTCGAGCGCGACAATGTCGACCTCGCCATCCGCTATGGCGCGGGCCGCTATCCCAATCTCCAGGTCGAGCGGCTGTTGAAGGAAGAGGTGTTCCCCGTCTGCAGCCCGAAGCTGTTGGAGAGCGAGCAGCCCCTGTCGTCGCCCGAGCGCTTACGCGACCACACGCTGCTGCACGACGACAGCCCAGAGGATGACATCTCTTGCCCGACCTGGCCCATGTGGCTGAAGGCGGCCGGCATTGGAGAGGTCGACGGCTCGCGCGGGCCGCGCTTCAACCAATCGAGCCTGGTGATCGAAGCCGCCGTGCTCGGCCGCGGCGTCGCGATGGCGAAGGCACGCCTGGCGGCGGCGGATCTGGCCGAGGGACGTTTGGTGAAGCCGTTCGAAGGCTCGCTGCCCGTCGACTTCGCCTATTACATTGTCTGCCCGGAAGCAAAGCTGAAGCTGCGGAAGGTAAGCGTCTTCCGCGATTGGCTGCGCGAGCAGGCCGAAGGGCACTGAGCGGCTATTCCGCAGCGTGAACGACGATGGCATGCTGTCGGCCGGATTTCCAAAGGCTACAGAGGCATTCCAATGACGCGCAAACCCGTCGACACCGGCCTGCCGCAACTCAAGGCGCCCCTGGAGTGGGCTACGATCGCGGGCGGCGTGCTCTACACGGCACAGATTCCGATCAAGGCTGATGGTGGCCTCGAGACGGGCGACGCGGTGGCGCAGGTAGACCTGACCTTGCGCAATCTGAAGAAAACGGTCGAGGCCGCGGGCGGCGGCATGGACGACGTGACGCAGTGTCTCGTCTATCTGACCGATGCCAAGCACGGGCCCGCGCTGAACGAAGTCTGGCCGCGTTACTTCAAGGCGCCCTACCCTAACCGTGCCACCGTCATCGTCACGGCGCTGGTGGTGCCGGGTATCGTGGTTGAAGTGGTCGCCCACGCCCATATCGGCGCATAAGAAGCGTTAGCCACGCGCCTTGGCCTCGACGCGGGCCACGAACTTGGGCACGTCGATCACAAACCGTTCGTGGAAACCCGCGCCGATGACGTCCTTCTCATCGCGGCATTCCACCTTGAAGCGCAGACGCCGCCCCTCGACCGAAACCAGTTCCACCTCGGCCGTGACCGCCATGCCCACAGGCGTGGCGGCGGAATGGCTCATGTCCACATGGACACCCACGCTGCCCTGACCCGGCGCCAGATAGGGCTTCATCCCCTCGATGCAGGTGGCCTCGACGAAGCCCACCATGTAGGCGGTGGCGAAGACAGGCGGCATGTCGCGAAATTCGCCGAAGGCGGGCGAAACCTCCGGCACCGTCAGGCCGGGATCGACCTTGATCGTCTTCGCGTGCTTCAAGCCGACCTTCAAATCCGCCATGGCGCCCCCCTTTTCGCGCGCCAGTGTGCCAGCGGCGCCCGCGGCCCGGAAGCGCGGCGTCAGCGCAAGAAGGGCCGCAGGTGGGTCTGAATGTTGGTTTCGAGCTGGGCGTTGATCTGCTTCATCATCGCCTCGGTCATGTCGAACCAGATCTGCTCGGTCTGGTTGATCGTCGCATCCTCGGGTGCGGTCTGCGTCATAGTCGCGCGCGCGAAAACTTTGCCGTCGCGCTGGCCCAGATCGTCCTGCAGCTGCAACTCGACGTCGATCACGCCGTCGTAGCGCGCCGTCTGGTCGGTGGTGAAGGCGCCGGCCACGCCGCCCGTCTTGCGCAGGCGCGTCTCGATCACCGAGGCGTCGCGAATGATGAAGCGGGCATAGCCCTCCTTGCCAACCGCCCTCAGACGGTCGGTGGCCCAGCGCTCGGCGGCCTTGCCCGGCGGGGTCGGGAACAGATGGTCCACGTTGGGCGCCGAATAGGGTGGCGCGTATGCCCACACCACCTCGATGCGCTTCACATCGAGATTGATCGGAGTCATGTGGGCGTAGGTGATGTCGGGGAACTTCGCAACCGGCGGCGGCGTGTTGCAGCCGGCCAGGGCCAGGAGCACGGCGACGAAGGTGGGCTTTATGAAGCGAACCATGCGCTGTCCTCTGCGGGTGGCGTCATCCGGTATAGGCGCGGGCACGGAAAGCCGCAATCGCCCGTTGCCGGCCCACGATCCGTCTAGACCCCCGATCGGGCAAAATTAAGGCGCGATCTCGGGCAGCGCGTTGGGGTCGAAATTATAGGTTTCGCGGCAGAATTCGCAGGTCATCACGATGCGGCCATCGACCTCCAGCTCCTTCAGCTCCTCGCGCGGGAAGCTGCGCAGCACCCGAACCGCCCGCTCCTCCGAGCAGCGGCAGCCGAAGCGTAGGGGCTTGGGCGCGAAGGCGCGCACGCCGTCCTCATGGAAGAGGCGGTAGAGAAGCGCGTTCGGCTCCAGCGCCGGATCAAGTAATTCGCCATCCGTGCAGGTCGCGGCCAGGGCCAACGCACGCTGCCAGGCGTCATCGGCCTCGGCCGTGTCGTGGCTGCCGGGCGCGGGCGGCATGCGCTGGACCATCAACGCGGCCGCGCGCCAACGCCCATCCGGCCCGCGGCCGGCGGCGGACTTGATCGAGGTCTGAATCTGCTCGGAGCGTTCGAAGTAGCGGCGCGCGCATTCCGACATAGTGGCGCCTTCCAACTCCACGATGCCCTGGTAACGGTCGGTCTCCGGCCCCTGGTCCACGGTGAAAGCCAAGTAGCCCTTGCCGATCAGGGCCGGCACGGGGCCGGCACCGTTGCCATTTCCCGCCACGGCCAAGCGCTTCTGATCGAACTGGGCATAGCCGCGCATGGCGCCGCCGCTCATCAGGTCGGCGACCACCAAACCTACCGGGCCGTCGCCCTTGGTTTGGAAGGTGAAGATACCGTCGTATTTGAGCGCGCCGGCCAGCACGGCCGACAAAGCCAGCGTCTCGCCAAGCAGCGTCGCCACCGGCGTCGGATAATCATGGCGGCGGAGCACCTCGTCGGCGACGGCGCCCAGACGCACAAGCTGGCCGCGCACCTCGCTGCCTTCGATTCGGAAGGGCTGAATCAGATCGTCGGTCGGAGGCGCGCTTCCGGCCAAGCCGGAAACCGTCGATGGGTCGCTCAAGCGCAGAATCCTAAATCCGGAATGGAGACTTTCTGATTTAGGAAGCCCGCCGCCGCGCGGCAAGCCTTACTGCAGGCACCAGTCGAGGATGCCTTTCTGCGCGTGAAGACGATTCTCGGCCTCGTCCCACACCACCGACTGCGGCCCGTCCAGCACGTCGCCCGTCACCTCGTCGTCGCGGTGGGCAGGCAGGCAATGCATGAACACGGCATCCGGTTTGGCCAGCGCCATGGCGCGTGCATCGACGCGGAAGGGCTGGAACTTCTTGAGACGGTGCGCATCCGGGGTCTGGCCCATGGAAACCCAGGTATCGGTCACGACGCAATCCGCGCCGCGCACGGCGGCGTCGAGCTCGTGCATGATCTCGACCTTGCCGCCGTTCTTCCGCGCCCAATCAAGCAGCGGCTTGGGTGGCTCCAAGGGACCGGGGCACGCCACCTTCAGACCGAAACCGAAGCGCGCCGATGCTTGAATCCATGTGTTGGTCATGTTGTTGACGTCGCCCGCCCAAGCCACCGCCTTGCCCGTGATAGGCCCACGCCGCTCCTCGAAGGTCAGGATGTCGGCCATGAGCTGGCACGGATGCGAGCGGCTGGTCAGCCCGTTGATGACGGGCACCGTGGCGTGGGATGCCAGCTCGATCAGCTTGTCATGGTCGCTGGTGCGCAACATGATCGCGTCGACATAGCGCGAGAGCACGCGCGCCGTATCGCCGATCGTCTCGCCCCGGCCGAGCTGGGTGTCGTGGCTTTCCAGCACGATCACCTCGCCGCCCAATTGGCGCATGCCGACCTCGAACGACACGCGCGTGCGCGTGGAGGGCCGCTCGAAGATCATCGCCAGCATCTTGCCCTTGAGCGGCTGCAGCCGTTCGCCGGCCACGTTGGCGCGCTTGAAGCCCGCCGCCGCGGTCAGGATGCTGCGCAGGACCGGCGTCTCCAACCGGTCCAGATCGAGAAAGTGCCGGGGCTCAGGCATGGCCGGTCCAGGAGGCCGCGGTCTTGTCGATGATCGCGGCCGCCTCCTCCACATGGCTCTCGTCGATGATGAGCGGCGGCGCCAAACGCACCACGTTATCGCCCGCGCCCACGGTGATCAGACCGTTGGCCAGAAGCCGCTCGCCCAGCGTGTCGTTCGGGACCCGACACTTCAGGCCCAGCATCAGGCCCATGCCACGCAGCTCTTCGAACACGGTGGGGTGCTTGCGCACGATCACGTTCAGCTTGTCCTGCGTGATCTTGGCCATGCGGTCGACGTTGGTCATGAAACCGTCGGACTCCAGCACGTCGAGCACGGCGTTGCCGACCGCCATGGCCAGCGGATTGCCGCCGAAGGTCGAACCGTGACTGCCATAGGTCATGCCGACGGCGGCCTTTTCGGTCGCCAGCAAGGCACCCAACGGGAACCCGCCGCCAAAGCCCTTGGCCGTCGCGACCAAATCCGGCTTCACGCCGAACTTCTGGTGCGCGAACAGGGCGCCGGTGCGCCCCGCCCCGGTCTGCACCTCGTCGAAGAACAGCAGCAGGCCGTATTCGTCCGCCACTTTGCGCAGACCTTCCATGTATTCCTTGGTCGCGGGGCGAATGCCGCCCTCGCCGTGCACGGGCTCGACCAGGATCGCGCCGGTCTTCTCGGTGATGGCGGCGCGCAGCTCGTTCAAGTTGTTGAAGCTGACATGGTCGAAGCCGTCCACCAGCGGCCCGAAGCCCTTGGTGTGCTTCTCCTGCCCGCCCGCGGCGATGGTGGCCAGGGTGCGGCCGTGGAACGCGCCGTTGGTGCAGATGATGCGATAGCGCTCCGGATGGCCGGTGGCGTCGTGATACTTGCGCACCACCTTGATGCCGGCCTCGATTGCCTCGGCGCCCGAGTTCGCGAAGAACACGGTGTCGGCGAAGCTGCTCTTGACCAGCCGCTCGGCCAGCCGCTCCTGCTCCGGGATGCGGAACAGATTCGAGACGTGCCACAGCTTGCGCGCCTGGGTCTCGAGGGCCTTCACGAGATGGGGATGGGTATGGCCCAGCATGGTCACGGCGATGCCGCTGCCGAAGTCCAGATAGCGTCGCCCGTCGGTGCCGAACAGATAGGCACCCTCGCCCCGGTCGAAGGCGAGATCCAACCGTTTGAAGACCGGCATGGATGAAGGAATCACGGGCTTGGCTCCGTTTGCGCGTGTGGCCGATGTTGTCAGAGAAGCGAAAAATCCGCGCTAAAGCGCGGAAAAGCGGCGAGTATTTGCACCAAGGGGGGGTCTGTCAAGGAAAGGTGGCGCCGGATGCGAGACCCGCGGATGTCTCTAAATTAGGATTTTTATCTTAAATTCTGACCCGCCCTAAGGCCCCTAAGCGAGGGCACGGCCGGACAGGCGTTCCAGCACTTTGAGGGGGGAGCGCTCGGGAAAATAAAGGGCCTTGATGGGCAGATGCAGCGTCTGCTCCATCATGAACTGGCCGGACAAGGCGGCGTGGGCGGTCTGGTCGGAAAAGCAAACCCAGGTCGAGCCAGGCGGAAAGCCGAAACTCAGATGCGAGGCCCGGGCTTGGTAGCCGCCGTCCTGTTTCATCGCGTCGTGGATGCGCAGCATGGCGTGGTCGTAGCGGCTGCGGCGCGACTTGGTGATGCCCAATGTCTTCAGGACGATCGCGGTACCCGGCGCCGGCGGCCGGACCCGGGGCAGGAATTCGGCCGCGGTCCGCTCGAACAAGTCGCCCACCTTCCACACACGGTCGACCGCGCCCGGATGGACGTTGGTGAACACGCGCAGGATGCGCTCGCCGCGATTTGGCCGGGACGGAAAGGAATCGACGTGCAGCAGCGTGTCGTCCTTGCGCCAGGACAGCTTGTGGCTTTCGACGTTGCCGGGACGGAAGCTGGTCGGCGCCACGCGCAGATGGGCCACGTAACCGGGGAACAGCGCGTGGATCAGGGCCAGCGCGCCGGTTTGGAAGCGCGCTATCATGGCGGCCAACCCCGCCAGTTCCTCGGGCGATCCTTGCGCGCCGCGCACGCCGCCGGTAGCGGCGGCGCGCACCGGCTCGTAGCTCACGCTTTTGTGGGTGCCGGAGAGCCAGCGCGGATCGAGGAACGGCGCCTCCGATTGCCGCAGGTCGAAGCCCAGCCTGGGCAAGAACAGTACCTTGCCCTGTTCGATTTCCCCGGCCAGCCGGCGCGACTCCTCAGTCTCGATCGCGGGCGACCACTCGCTAAAGGGAAGTTCGACAATGCGGTACATGGTTCAACGGCGCGCGAATCAGCCCTTCCAACAACGCCATTCTACCTGAACCCACGCCCGGTTTGGGCAGCGCAATTCAGACTTTCAGCTTATAGCCCCGCGCGAACATCGCGTAGCACAGGAGGCTCAACGCCGCATTGGCGGCCAGCATCACGAGCGCGCCGTCCAGGTGCAGCGCCTCGGCCGTGCCTGTGAAGCCCGAGCGGAACCCATCGATCAGATAGAAGAACGGATTGGCGTGAGCCACGCCGTGCCAGAAGGGCGGCAAGGCATCGACGGAATAAAAGGTGCCCGACAGGAAGGCCAGCGGCGTGACGACGAAGTTCGTCACCGCGGCCAGATGGTCGAATTTCTCGGACCAGATGCCGGCCGCGATGCCGATCAGCGACATCAGGAGAGCGCCGGCGCCGCCGAAGAAAAGGACCGCCGCGAAATCCGCGACATGCATCCGCACAAAGGGTGAAAGCGCGGCGATCGTCGCCATCGCGACCAGGATGCCGCGTGTCATGCCGCCCAGCGCGATGCCGATGGTCAGCTCCGCCGCCGATAGAGGCGGCATCAGGATGTCGACGATGTTGCCCTGGATCTTGCCGATCAGGATGGACGAGGAGGTGTTGGCGAAGGATTGCTGCATCACCGCCGCCATGACCAGGCCGGGGGCGAGGAACTGGGCATAGGGCACGCCGCCGATCTCGGCCGTCTTGCCGAGCGCCAGCGTGAAGATGGCCAGGAACAACAGGGTCGTCACCATGGGCGCCAGGATCGTCTGGGTGAAGACCTTGAGGAAGCGGCGCACCTCCTTCAGGTAAAGCGTCCAAAGGCCAAGCCCGTTGATGGCGCCGTAGCGGCGGACTTTCCTGGATGCGGCGGCATTCATGGCTCAGTCTTCGTCCTTCTTTTTCCCGCCCGCTTTCGCGGGATTCTCCTTGGGTTCGACCGCCGGCAGCGCGTCGGCCAAGTGCAGCATCCGCTGGGGGAACGGAATCTCGATGCCCAACTCGTCGAAGCGCTTCTTCATACGGCGGCGGAACTCGCGCGCCACGGTCCATTGCATGATCGGTTGGGTCTTGATGCGCGAACGGATGACCACGGCCGAATCGGCCAATTGGTCGACGCCCACCACCTCGATGGGTGCCAGGATCATGGCTTTGAATTTCTCGTCGGCGCGCATGCCTTCACCGATCTCCTCGATCACGGTCATGACATGGTCGACGTCTTCCTTGTAGCCGACGCCCGCGTCGATCACCGCGTAGGAATAATCCTTGGTCATGTTGGTGACGGTGGTCACTTCGCTGAACGGCACCGTGTAGACCGAACCGTCGAAATCGCGAAGCTGCACGCTGCCGATGTTGAGCGCCTCGACCAGACCCGACTTGCCGCCCACGGTCACCACATCGCCGACGGCGATACTGTCCTCCAACAGCATGCTGAGTCCCTTCAGCACGTCCTTGGCCAGGCTTTGCGCACCAAGGCCGACGGCGATGCCGATCACGCCCGCGCTGGCCAAGAGCGGCGCGATATTCACGCCCAGTTCGGACAGCACGATGAACAGGACCATGACGCCCAGTACGGTGACCAGGCAGCCGCGCAAGATGGGCAGGACGGTGCGAAGCCGACTGCGGCGCGCCACGTCGCGTTCGGAGGTTAGCTTGTATTCGATGAACGCCCCGGCCGCCTCCCACACCAGGAAGGCCAGGAGGACGACGAGCAAGATCGTGGCCACACTGCCCGCGGCACCGCGGCCGACATCGGATGCCAAGGCGCCCATCGGGTCCAGGTTCCAGGCGTGCAGGATGGCGAAGAACGCGGCGATACCGATCAGAATCTGCGCCGCGATCTGCAAGCCGGTCACATAGCGGTTGGCACGGGATTCGAGAAACGGCAGGCGCCGTTTCAGGTCATCGGAGATGGTGAAACCGCGCGCGATCAGTTGGCTGGCGGCGGTCGCCAGGATGCGGGCGGCCACGATGATAGCGAGCGTCAGGAGCGAACCGCGCGCGATCAGCTCGAAGCCGCCCTTGATGCCCGCGATCCAGACAATATAGGCGCCTATGACGTAGAGAAGCGCCAGCAAGTGCCAGACGCTCGAGATCAGCGACTTCAGGCGGTAGACCGTCGTCGGGGGCTCGGGCCGCCGGCCGCGAATCCAAGCCGCCACCGGCGTCCGGTTCTGCAGCACGAACAGGACCGCCATGGCCGTGAGAGCCAGGCCGACCACATGGAAGGCCGCACGCCCCGTGCCGCGCGGCAATCCCAGAAGTGGCAACGATGCCGCGATGACATAGCCGTACAAGCCGAGCGCCGTGAACCGCCGTAGCCAGACGTAAATGTATCCCGCCGTCTCATCGCTGAGGCGCAGGAAGCGGAGCGCGGGCGCCTCGGGAGCCAAGGCCATGCGCACCGCGGCCATGACCAGGCAGGTCAGGATATGGGCGTTGGCCAAATCGAGCGTCGCGATGCGGAAGCCGCGCGGCAGGTCGAGGAAAGGTATCACGGCATAGGCGATGCCGGCAAAGACGGCGATGGGCACCACATCGACCACAGTGCGCGCCAGAAGCCGCGCCAGACGCAGGACCACGCCACGCACCGGCGGTTCCGCCAGCTTCTGCCGCATGCGCGCCAGCACCCGGCCGGTGAGAAGCTGGCCCAAATAACCGACGACCAGAACGCCCGCCAGCTTGAGCAGGTTGACGACCCACGGTGTGTCGATGCGCGCCTGCCGCAGACGGCTTCCCGTGTCCGCGAAATCCTCCGGAATCCGCCGGATAACCGCGCCGACTTCGGACAATTGCACGCTCAGCCGCTCGACCGACTGGTCGAGGAAGGTGAGCAGCGCGCTTTCGGCCATCTCGCCGTTGCCCGCTTCCTTCTCGCGCATGGCGATCAGGGCGCGCAGGTCTTTGATCAGTTCGGTGCGCTTGCCTTCATTCTCGAGCGTGGAAAGCAGCGACTTGAGATCGCCGGTCGGCACCGCGTCGAGGCGCGGGCCCTGCTCGTCGTCCGCGGGCTGCGCCGGCCGGGTGGCCTCGGGCTGGGCCGCTTCCGCCGGCGGGACCGCGCCCTGCCCTTCTGGCTGCGCGGATTCCACGGGCTGTGCCGCCTGGCCCAAGGCGGGCAACGGCACGGTGCTCAACAAGAGCAAAGGAAGAATGAGGTGGCGTGCAAGAGCACGCCATCCGGGGACAAGGATCATGGGGCGAAATCTACCGCCTGGCCGTGCGGGTGTCACATCCCATCCATGGATTCTATAAGTACATCCGATACTTAACGGATATGGGCGGGATCGGTTCCCGGCGCGCTCGCGCGCGCCCAGCCACCGCCCTCATGGTCGAAACGGAAAGCTTCGGGGTGAAGGATTTCCGCCAGAATTTCGAGGGATTCGACCAGGCGGGGGCCCGAGCGATTGAAGTACTGGTTACCGTCGAGAAGATAGAGATGCCCGTTCCTGACCGCGCTCAGGGATGACCAGCCCGGTAAAGATGTCAGTGCCGGCATTTCCACGCGGATACGGGAAATGTCGAAGCCGCAAGGCAGGACCAAGATCACGTCGGGGTCGGATGCGCGCAGCGCGTCCCATTCGAGCCAGGGCGAATGGACGCCGGGCGCACCGAACAGATTGTATCCGCCAGCCAGCTCCACCAACTCCGGCACCCAATTGCCGGCCGCCATCAGCGGATCGATCCATTCGACGCAGGCCACACGCGGCCGCGTGCCGAGCGAACGCGCCTTTTCGGCGATCGCGGCGATGCGTGCCTCACAGCTCGCGACCAAGTCCCGTCCCTTCGTAGGCGCCGACAGCGCATCGGCCACACGCGTGATGTCCCGCCACACATCGGTCAGCGCGTAGGGCGCCAACGGCACCACATGGGGCGCGGTGCCGGTCCAATCGGCCAGCGCCTCTTCCAGATCCTTAAAGCTGACCGCGCACACCTCGCACTGGGTTTGCGTTACGATCACGTCGGGTTTGAGGGCGCGCAGCCGCTCTGCATCGACGCGGTAGACCGACAAACCCTGCTCGACGATCGTGCGCACTTCGCGGTCGATCGCGGCACTGGGTCGGTGGTGCGCGATCTTAGTCTCGGTGACGGATGGCAGATGCGCGACGTCCTCGGGGAAGTCACATTCGTGCGAACGCGCGACGAGCGCGTTCCGGAAGCCGAGCGCACAGACGATTTCCGTCGCGCTGGCCAGAAGCGAGACGACGCGCGGGGCGCTCATAGAGCCCTGGTCCAAGAGGCCACCGAATATCGAGCCACTGGTTTGAGGCAGGCCGCGCGGAAATTGCGCTTCTTCCGCGCCATCGCCAAGCCGTAAAGCGCGCGGTAGATCGACCGGTTTTTGCGGACGAGGTGCTTGAGCGTTTCGAACGTTCCGCCGTTGGACGGCCCAGCATCCGGCATGCCCGCCTCCCAGGCCCGTTCGTAGAAGCTCTGCTGCGGAATGCGGCCGACGGTGGAGGCCGGTTCACGGCGGACAACGCAGACGATGCGGTAAATAGCGTCGTCGAGCCCGCCATGGGATATTGGATAGAGGAGACCGGGTTCATACGCCAGAATCGCCACCTCACCCTTGTATGGGTCGCAGCGCAGAAGATTCAGGCGCTCCAATGCCCACCCGTTGGCGCGGTAATGATCGTGCAGAAGTGTGGGGGACACCATGTACCACGCGGCATCCATATTGTTGGCGGACGGCGCCACATGCACAAGGCGGCCGCCTGGAGCGACCAACCGCCCCAAATATGCGAATGCATCCGGTAAGCGGAACGTCCGCTGTGATTCGCCGAAATCGAAGACCATGGCGAAACGGCTCGTAAGATGGGCGGGCGGCTCGGGCCGATCGAGGGTATCGCCGCCGGACAGAACATGGACGGAAGAGAAGCCGAGCGCGCGGAACAAACCCTCCGTAGAAAGTTCGCCATCCGGCATGGCGGATAGCCTAACGCCGACATGCGCGGCGGCAGCCTGCAATGTCGCTTTGTCGAACGAAAGCCTCCCGCCTGCCACGAACGCATCGCCCGTGAAGGGGCGCGCCCTGACCTCCTCGAGAAGGAACGGCAGGTCGGTCGTTTCAATCGCCAAGAATCGCTCTCTTAAATGCCGGTCCGCGACGCGCGCAAAAAGGCTGGACGATCACCATGCGCGCGGCGGCCCGGTTCCGAGAACCCAAGCGGTTCGTCGCGCCAGGACGGCACGCGATCGGCGGTCGACGAAGGCGTTTTCCGCGCGACACAGAAGACTTGGTAAGCGGCGTCGTCCAACCGTCCGGCTGGGCCGACGCAAGGCCGAGAAGAGTCGTAACGATAACTCTCTATGGTCGGCCGCCTGTCCAGCCACGGATAGCGCACCAACTCGAGGCGTTCGAGTTCAAATTCGTTCGCCGTGTAAAAAGCGTGAAATAGGCGCGGCGTGAACATGAAGAACCCGTGATCCATGTGATTCGTCGATGGCGAGAGATGGATAATCCGGCCACCCGTTCGAACCAAGCTAGCCGCGGCAACGAACATGTTAGGCGTGTGGAATACGTGCTCCGACGTACCTCGGTCGAAAACAACGTCATAGCGGTCGCGCGCGGCGGCTGGAACATCGGGCGAATTGAGGTCATGAAGGACCTCCGCCCCTTCGTATGCGTTGATGTCGAGACTCTGGACATCGGAAAAACCGAGTGCGCGCAGAAGCTCGATGTCCGTCATCGGTCCCGGATGATCTGGCAGAACGCCCGCCGGTTGGGCATCGAGCCGCGCGAGGAGACGTCGAAAACTTGGCGCATTAAGGGTCACGTCCTGCCGTCCGAACGTAAGTACCGCGCCATGGAACGGGCGTTCTTTTGCCTCGCGAAGAAGAAAATAGAGATCGGTGGTGTCAATCGCCATGGGGCACGCATTTCGACTTGGGTGGAGACGATAGCACGGATCGCATACGGCATATATCGAGAGAATCCTTAATTCTCCATATATATCATATGCTTAAATGAGAACTCGCATCCGCCTATCACAATAAATAAAGATATGCGTCATGGTGGAAGAGCGGAGAAGAGACGATGACAGCCCACGAATACAGTTTCGACAAGATCGAGGGCGGCGCGCTGCCGCTCAAGGCCTATCGTGGTAAGCCGGTGCTCGTCGTAAACACCGCATCCGAATGCGGCTTCACGCCGCAATACAAAGGGCTCGAGGCTCTGTGGCGGCGCTATGGCCCGAAAGGGCTGGTCGTGCTGGGCGTACCGTCCAACGATTTCGGCGCGCAGGAGCCCGGTACCGAGGCAGAGATCCGAAATTTCTGCGAACGCAACTATCAGATTTCATTTCCGATGACGGCGAAGGTCAAGACCATCGGGACCGGCGCGCACCCGTTCTACAAATGGGTCGCCGCGGAGTTGGGCGAGGATGCCGCGCCGCGTTGGAATTTCCACAAATACTTGCTCGACGGCGAGGGCAATCTGGTCGAGGCATGGCCGTCGAAGATCGAGCCTGGGTCAAAGACCGTCTCGGACGCTGTGGAACGGCTGCTGCCCGCTTGATCCACACCTAAACGCGAAAGGGCCGGGCTTTCGCCCGGCCCCCTCACCCCCGGTTCCCGCCAGGGAATTACAGCGTCACCACCAGGTGATTCTCGTCCTTCATCTCATGCACCTCGAGGCCGGTGACGTTCTGGAGCTGAACGACCGCCTGGAAGTTCTGGCCATTCAAGGCGCCGTCGATATCGACCGACACCTTGGTATTCCCGCCTTCCTCGGTCAGCTGGACGAAGTCGGCGATATCGCCGCCGTCCAACGTGACGAACGAGGAGAAGTCCAGCTTGTCACCGTCGGACGCGCTGAAGTCCGTGATCGTGTCGAGCAGGTTGAAGAACGAACCATCTTGCGCGCTATGCCAGACGAATGCGTCCGCACCGGCACCGCCCGTCATCTGATCCGCGCCCGATCCACCGACGAGGATGTCGTTACCGTCGCGGCCGTTGATGATGTCGTTGCCGCCCGCGGTGTTGATGGAGTCCTCGCCGGACGAGCCGGTGACCACGTCGTTGCCGACACCGCCGGCCAGATCGCGCATGCCTTCGACGCTTTCACCGAACAGACGGGCCGAAATCGTCTCGACGTTGTTGCCGCCGCCAACCTGGGTCTGCCACGAGATCACGAACCCGCCATTCTCCAGGCCCTGTACCACGGAGAGGGTCTGGTTGTTCGGGATCGCCGTGTTGATGTGGTACTCCTCGCCCGCGAGCGTGCCATCGGCAAGGACGCGCTGGCCGAAGATGCCTGAGTCGAGGCCAACTTCGGCACCCTCTTGGCCGTCGGACGTCCAGGTGATGAAGAACGAGCCGTCGGCAAGAACCGAGATATCCGGCGAATATTGATTGCCCGCCGTGGTGCTGTTGACCACGATGTCGCCCGTCGCGGCGCTGCCGTCGGCGTTGAACACCCTCAGCATGATGTCCTGGTCGGTGAATCCGAAGCCGTTCGCCCACACCGCGGCGAACCCACCATTGTCCAAGGCAACGATACGGACTTCTTGCTGATCCTCGAACATCGCGTCGCTCAGGCGGAAATTGTCCAAGCCCGCCGTCGTGCCGTCGCGGCTGATAGGATTGCCGCTCGCGTCATAACGCTGGGCATAGATGCCGTAATCCGCGGGAGAAGCGCCGGCCTGCTGGTAGGCCGAGAAGTTGTAAATGTAGTCCTGGAAGTAGGACTGGTAGGCGATGATGTAGCTACCGTCCGACAGAACCGCGATGTCCGGCAGGTGCTGGCTGGACCCAGTGAATTCCACGTTCACCTGTATGTCACCGGTCACGGGGTTGCCTTGGGAGTCGAACACCCGCTGCATCACTTCCCAGTTGCTCGTGTTGGGGCTCTGCACATTCCACGAGACCACCCAACCGCCGTTGTCGAGCGCCGCGACCACGGAATTGTCCTGGAAGCCGAAGCCCGCGTCGTTCATCTGGATTTCGTCGGAGCCCAGCGACAGGCCATCGCGCGTCACCATGTCGCCTTCGGCGTTGAAGCGCTGGCCGAAGATGCCGAGCTGGTCGCCATCTTGGGCGGTTGACGACCAAGTCAGCAGGAACCCGCCATCCGACAAAGTCGTGATCGCCGGACCATTCTGCGAATCGAAGGTCGTCGTGTTCGCCAGGGTCGCCTCGCCCACGGGCGTACCCCCGGCGGTGAAGATCTGGAAGTAGACGCCGTCCTGTGAACCGTCGCCGTCGATCGGGCCAGGGCCGTCCAGGTCGGTGACGCTCCAGGTCAGCACGAAATTGCCGTTGGCGAGCGCGGTGAGCTGCGGGTCCTTGGTCGAGCTGGAGAAGTCCGTCGGGCGGAATTCCGGCGGCGGCGTCACCTGGGCGATGTCCAGATAGCCCACGCCCACGTCCGAGGCGCCGTACGGGTCGGTCACCGAGAAGGTGAAGTCGTCATAGCCCGAGAACCCTTCGTTCGGCGTATAGACGAAGGTGCCGTCCGGATTGAAGGCCAGCGAGCCGTGCTGCGGGCCGGTAAGGATCGTAAAGGTGAGATCCTGCCAACTGTGGTCCGGATCGGTCGCGCCGACCTGGCCGGAAACCGGCTCGTCCTGCACGCCGTAGACCGTGCTGTCGAGCGCCAGAGGCGGGGCATTGGTCTGACCGACCGGCAGGTCGAGGAACAGGTTCACGGTGGCTACGTTGCTGGTGTTCTGGCCGCCGTTGGCGATGCCGCCGTCGTCCACGGTCTGGTAGGTGAAGTGATCGGCGCCGAAATAGCCCGCATCCGGCGTATAGGTGAAGCTGCCATCGGGATTCAGCGTGATCGTGCCATGGGCGGGACCCGTCACGACCTGGGCCGATAGGTTGTTCGCCGGCGTATCGTTCGGATCGGAGTCGTTGGCCAGCACGCCAGCCAGCGCGTCGATCGTGATCGGCGTGTCCTTGAGGCCGATATAGGAGTCGTCGACCGCGACCGGCGCGTCGTTGATCGGGTCGACCGTCACCGTGATCGATGTCGTGGTCGTGGCCGTGTCGCCGTTGGCGGCTTCGGTCGAGTTGGCCGATACCGTCAGGGTGAAGTCACCGTCGCTGTTGGCCGGCGGTGTGATGGTCAGGCCGGCGAGCTGCGCCAGGGTCAGAGTCCAGGTGCCGTCGCCGTTGTCCGTGCCGGCCGACAGCACCGCGCCCGCGGGCACATCCGCGATCATGATGCTGGACAGGGTTTCAGAGCCATCGGTGTCGGCCAGCTGAGCGTCGATGTTGAGCGCAATAGGCTGGTCCTCGAAGCCCGTGACGTCGGCGCTCGAGAGCGTTGGCGCATCCGCCACCGCCGCGACGGCGACATCCAACGTGCCCGTCGTGTGCGCCTGGGCGCCGCCAATGGCCGTCGAGATCGCGTCGATGGACAGGGTGAAATCCTGGTCCGAGTCGGCGGGCGGTGTGATGGTCAGGCCGGAGAGGTCGGCCTGGGACAGAGTCCAAGTACCGTCGCCGTTGTCCGTGCCGGCCGACAGCACCGCGCCCACCGGCACGCCCGAGACAATGACCTCGACGGTCTCGCCCGGGTTGACCGCCGTCGCCGCGATGGCGAGACCGATAGCCGTGTCTTCGTCGCCGTTGGCATTAGAGGATTCCAGCACCGGCGGCTCGGCGGGCACACCAACCACAGACACCGTGAGGGTCGCCGAGGTCGCCGTCCAGTCGTTGTTCTCGGCTTCGTGCGCGGACGCCTGAACCGTCAGATCGAAGTCGCCGGTCGCGGTCGGCAGCGTGATCTGCAGGCCGGCCAGATCGCCGGCGGTCATCGTCCAGGTACCGTTGCCATTGTCGGTGCCGGCGGAGAAGGAGGCGCTCGCGGGAACGTTCGAGATCAAGACGTAGAGAGTCTCCGATCCGTCGAGGTCCGTAAGCGCCGCGTGAATGTCGATCGCGACGGTCTGGCCTGGCGCGCCACCCGTGGATTCCGTCGAGAGGGTCGGCATGTCGGCCACCGCATTGACGACCACGTTGAGGCTGGCCGTCACGGTAGAAGTGCCGTTTGTCGCAGTGTCGGTGGACGTCGCGGACACCGTCAGCGCGAAATCCTCGTCCGAGTTGCTGGGCGGCGTGACGGTCAGACCGTCGAGTTGCTCCTGCGTTAGGGTCCAGGTGCCATCGCCATTGTCCGTACCGGCCGAAAGCACGGCGCCCGCGGGCACGTCCGCGATCGTGACCGACAGGGTTTCAGAACCATCGGTATCGCCAAGCGCCACCCCCAGGTTCAGCAGGATCGGCGTGTCTTCGCTCCCTTCCGCGCCCGGAGCGTCGATGATCGGTTCATCGACCACCGAGGTCAGCGTCACGTCGATCGTCGCCGTCACGGTGGCCTGATCGCCATTTTCCTGCTCGGTCGCGGTCGCCGCCACCGTCAGGGTGAAGCCGGCATCACTGTTGGCCGGCGGCGTGATGGTCAGGCCGGATAGATCATCGCCGGACAGAGTCCAAGTGCCGTCGCCGTTGTCGGTGCCGGCCGAGAGTGCCGCGCCCGTGGGTACGCCCGAGATGACGATGGAAAGTTCTTCCGACATATCGATGTCGGTGAGAGCGGCCGCGATGTCGAGATCGATCTGGCCATCTTCCTCGCCGGATACCGAGCCCTGGACCACCAGGGAGGGCTCATCGGCCACGGCATTGACCGCGACATGGATGGTCGCCGTCGTGCTGGCCTGGTCGCCATTCGACGATTCGGTCGAGGTAGCGGTGACGGTCAGGTCGAAGTCGACGTCGCTGTCGGCCGGCGGCGTGACGGTCAGATCCGGCAGATCGTTGGCGTCCACGAGCCAGTAGGCGTCGGAATTCGACGTCGAGAACGCGAACGTACGGCCATGGATGTCGCCGTCGGCGGAATCCCACGTTACGACGAAGCGGCCATCGCTCAGAACCGTGACGTGCGGGTTCACCTGGTCGCCGGCGGTGACGGTGTTGACCAAAATCTCGTCGCTGGTCGGATTGTTGACCGCATCGAACGTCTGGACATAGATGCCCTGGCCGTTGCCATCCTGACCCAGCGACTGCCAGACCACGACGATGCCGCCATCGGGCAGGGTAGAGACCTTGGGCATGGCCTGGTCCAGGCTGGCCTCGGTGTTGACGCGGAATTCGCTGCCGCTCATGGCACCGGAGGCATCGAAGCGCTGGGCATAGACGCCCCAGCCGCTACCGTCTTGCTCGTAGGACTGCCATACGACGACAAAGCCGCCATCGGGAGTCGCCGCCACGTCGGACTGCATCTGCGAGTTCGTGGTGTAGGTGTTGATCTGGAACTCGCCGCCCACGGACACACCGCTGGCGTCGTAGCGCTGGCCGTACACGCCCCACCCGTCCCCGGAATCCTGGTTGAGGGAGTGCCAGGTGACCACATAACCGCCGTCGGACAGGGCCGTGAGGCCGCTGAGGGCCTGGCTCGACGTCACGTGCGTGTTGACCTGGAATTCACCCCCGACCGGCGTGCCCGTGGCTGAATATTGCTGGGCGAATACGCCCCAGCCACTGCCGTCCTGGCCGTCAGAAACCCAAGACACGATAAAGCCACCGCTGGCCAAGCCTGCGACGAGCGGCATGGACTGGTTGCCACCGGTAAACGTATTGATCTGAGTCTCGCCGGAACCGATGGACGCGCCATCCCAGGAGACCTGGTTGCCGTCGGCGTCATAGCGCTGGGCGAAGATGCCGTCTCCGCTGGCGTCGGCAGCCATCCAAACCACGACCCAGCCGCCGTCCGTCAAGGACGCCGCGACCGTTTGGCCGAGCTGGTTGCCTTCCGTCGTGGTGTTGACCCGGAACTCGCCGCCCACGGGCTCGCCGGCCGCATCGAAGCGCTGGCCATACACGCCCCAGTCGCTACCGTCCTGATACAGCGACTGCCAGACGGAGACGAAGCCGCCATCGGTCAGGCTGCTGAGAGACGACGCGCTCTGGCTGAAATTGGTGAAGCTGTTCAGCGTAAACTCCGCGCCGCCGGTCGGGTCGCTGGCCGTCCCGGCCGGCACGAACGTGCCGTGCGAGAGCGTCGCGCCGTCGGGCAAGCCGACGATGCGCACCTGACTCAGGCTTTCGGAACCGTCCGTGTCGCCGAGGACCAGCGAGAAATCGAGAGCGATGGCCGAGTCTTCGTCGCCGGTCATGGTGGTGTTGCCGAACACGGGCGCATCCGCCACGGCATCGACCGTCACTGTCACGGACGCGGTCGTTTCGGCGTAGTTGCCGATCTGCGGCTCGGTCGAGCGAACCGTCACGGTCAGGGTGAAATCCTCATCGCTGTTGTGCGGCGGGGTGATCGTGAGATCGGCCAGCTGAGCCTGGGACAAGGTCCAGGTGCCGTCGCCATTGTCGGTGCCTGCCGACAGCATGGCGCCGGTGGGGACGCCCGCGATGGTGACCGTGATCGTGTCGCCCTCGTGTCCCGGCGCGGCCGTGGCGGCGAGATTCAGCGCGATGGCGCTATCCTCGTTGCCGGTCGCATCGGAGCTTTCCACCGTGGGCGGCACCGTCGAGGCGTCGGCGATCGTGACGTTGATCGTAGCCGTCGTGGTGGCCTGATCGCCGTTTTCGCCTTCCGTGGAGGTCGCGGTGACCGTCAGCACGAAGTCGGCATCGCTGCCCGTCGGCGGTGTGACGGTGAGGCCCGCAAGCTGACCCTGCGTCAGTGTCCAAGTGCCGTCGCCATTGTTCGTGCCGGCGGACAGAGTCGCGCCGGCGGGCACGCCCGCGATCACGAAGCTGAGGCTCTCGGAACCGTCCGTGTCGGTGAGGTTACCCGAGATCGCCAGCGGGATCGCCTCGTTCGGATTGCCTTCCGCGTCGGCCGTCACCGCGAGCGCCGGGGCATCCGCCACGGCGTTGACCGTCACGTGGACGGTCGCGGTGGTGGTCGCGGTGTCGCCCGTGGACGTCTCAGTCGAGGTCACAGTCAGAGTAAGGTCGAAATCGGCGTCACTGTCGGCCGGCGGCGTGACGGTGAGGCCGGCCAGGTCGTTGGCGTCCACGATCCAGTGAGCGGTGTCGCCAGTCTGCTCGAAGGTAAAGACGCGGCCGAACATACCGGTGCCACTGCTGTCCGCGGACTCCCACGTCACGGCGAAGCCGCCATTGGACAAGCCCGTGATGTCGACGTTGGACTGATTGCCGGCCGTCGTAACGTTCGCCGCCAATTCGCCGCTGGTCGGCTGGCCGTCGGCGCCGAAGCTGCGTACGTAGGCGCCCTGACCGTCGCCGTCCTGCGGCGCCGACTGCCACGCAACCGCGAAGCCGCCGTCGGCCAGCGCCGTCACATGCGGACGGGTCTGATCGCCGGACGCGGTTTCGTTGATCTGGATTTCCCCACCCACGGGCGCACCGCTGGCGTCGAAGCGCTGGGCATAGACGCCCCAACCATCGCCGTCCTGCGGCATCGACTGCCACACCGCGACGAACCCGCCGTCGGCCAGGCCGACGATGTCGGGGGTCATCTGCTGGCCTGCCGTGGTCTGGTTGACCAGGAACTCGCCACCCACCGGCGCGCCGCTGGCGTCGTAACGCTGACCATAGATGCCGAAGGTGCCGGGCGAATCCTGGTGATAGGAGTCCCACGTCACCACGTAGCCGCCGTCGGCCAAGGCGGTCACAGATGGATTCTGCTGGAACGAGAGGTCATGGGTGTTGACCTGGAACTCGCCACCCACGGGCGCGCCATTCGCGTCATACTGTTGCGCGAAGATGCCCGTGTTGCTGACATCCGGACCCTGCCACGAGACCACGAAGCCGCCACCCACAAGCGCGGTGATGGTCGCGGGGTATTGGGTGCCGGCTTCCGCCGTGTTCACCTGGAACTCGCCGCCGACCGGGCTACCGTTCGCATCGAACCGCTGTGCGAAGATGCCCGTGCTGTCAGAGTCCGCCGCGATCCATGATGAGACCCAACTGCCGTCCGCCAAAACCGTCGTGATGACGGGGCCGAACTGATCGCCCGTGGAGGTCTGGTTGACCTGAATCTCGTCCGCACCCGTGGTCGTTCCATCGCGACTGACCATCTGGCCCGAGGCGTCGAAGCGCTGTGCGAAGACGCCCCAGCCGCTGCCGTCCTGGCCCTGCGACTGCCACGTGGCGATGAAGCCGCCGTCCGGCAGGCCGGTCACCGACGCGAAGCTCTGATCCTGGAAGTTGTAGGTGTTCAACTGCAGCTCGGAACCGCCCACGGGGTTGCCGTTCTGCTCGGCCGGTACGAACGTGCCAGCGGACAGGACCGCGCCATCCGGAACGCCGTCGATGCGCACCGTGGACAGCGTCTCGGAACCATCGGTGTCGATCAGCGCGGCCGCCACATTGAGGCCGATCGCCGTGTCTTCGTTGCCCGAGGCCGGTGTAACCGTGAGGGACGGCGCGTCCACGACCGCATCCACCGTCACGGCGATGGACGCCGTGGTGACGGCCAAGTCTCCATTCTCGGCTTCGACCGAGGTCGCGGAAACCGCGAGCGTGAAGTCCGCGTCGCTGTGCGGGGCCGGGGTGATGGCCAGGCCTGCGAGTTGGCCCGGAGTCAGGGTCCAGGTGCCATCGCCGTTATCCGTACCGGCCGAGAGGCTGGCGCCTGCGGGCACACCCGCGATCATGATCGACAACGTCTCGGAACCATCGGTGTCCGTCAGCGCCGAGGAAATATCCAGCGCGATCGCCTGATCCTCAGTGCCGTGAACGGCAGCGTCCGCCAAAAGGGCCGGCGCGTCGGCCACGGCGTTGACATTGACCGTGAGGCTCAGCGTCGTGGTGGACGTCTCGCCCGTTTCCGTCTCCGTCGCGGTGACCGCGAGGTTCAGAGTGAAATCCTGATCGCTGTTGGCCGGCGGCGTGACCGTCAGGCCCGGGACGTCATTGGCGTCCACCACCCAGTAGCCCGGAACTGTGGGTGTCGTGTGCTCGAATACGCGGCCGAACACACCGGAGCTGTTCTGGTCCGGACCATCCCACGTCACCGCGAACCCGCCGCTGGCCAGGCCCGTGATGTCTGCGTTGGCCTGATGGCCCGCCGTGGTCACGTTCACCGCGATTTCGTCCGAGTTCGGCGTGCCGTCGGCGCGGAATTCACGCGCATAGATGCCCTGGCCATCGCCGTCTTGACCGGTGGATTGCCACACCACCGCGAATCCGCCGGTGGTTAGCGCCGTTACATGCGGGCGCATCTGGTCGTTCGACACCGTCTCGTTGATCAGGATCTCGCTGCCCACGGGCGCACCGCTAGCGTCGAAGCGCTGGGCGTAAACGCCCCAGCCGTCGCCGTCCTGCGGCATCGCCTGCCACACCGCGACGAACCCGCCATCTGCCAGGCCGACGATGTCGGGCATCATCTGCTGGCCTTCCGTGGTCTGGTTGACCAGGAATTCGCCGCCGACGGGTGCGCCGCTGGCATCATAACGCTGGCCGTAAACGCCGAAGGTGCCGGGCGAATCCTGGTGGTAGGAATCCCACGTCACCACGTAGCCGCCGTCCGCCAGCGCCGTCACCGACGGATTTTGCTGGAACGAGAAGTCATGCGTGTTGACCTGGAACTCACCGCCGACCGGCACGCCATTCGCGTCGTATTGCTGCGCGAAGATGCCGGCGTTACTGGCGTCCGGACCTTGCCACGACACCACGAAGCCGCCGCCCGCGAGCGCCGTCACCGTGGCCGGATACTGGGTCCCGCCCTCGGCGGTATTGACCTGGAACTCACCGCCGACCGGGCTGCCGTTCGCGTCGAAACGCTGCGCGAAGATGCCCGAGCTATCGGAATCCTCGCCCACCCACGTGGCCACCCAGCTGCCGTCCGCCAGCACCGTGGTGATCACGGGGCCGAACTGGTTGCCCGACGACGTCGTGTTGACCTGGAACTCGTCCGCGCCGGAGGTTAGGCCGTCGCGACCCACGGCGTTACCGTCCGCGTCGTAGCGCTGGGCGAACACGCCATAGGCGCTGCCGTCCTGGGCCATCGACTGCCATGTGGCGATGAAGCCGCCGTCCGGCAGCGCCGTCACCGATGCGAAGCTCTGCTCCAGTACCGTGAACGTGTTCATCTGGAATTCGGCGCCGCCGACCGCGTCGGACGGAGGCGCGGCCGGAACATAAGTGCCGGCGGAGAGCGTGGCGCCATCCGGCAGGCCGTGGATTTCGACCTGCGACAGTGTCTCGGACCCGTCCGTGTCGCCCAGGGCGGCGGTCAGGTTGAGCGCGATCGCCGTGTCCTCGTCTCCGGCCGCGCCGGTCGAGGACAACGCGGGCACGTCGACAACCGGCGTCACCGAGACGTTCAGGCTGGCCGTCGTGATGGCCGTATCGCCGTTCTCGCCTTCGGTCGTGGTCGCCGTGACCGTGAGCGTGAAGTCGTCGCCGTTGTTGAGCGCCGGGGTGATGGTCAAGCCGCCGAGCTGCCCCGGGGTCAGGGTCCAGGTGCCATCGCCGTTATCCGTGCCGGCCGAGAGGCTGGCGCCCGTGGGCACACCCGCGATCGTGATCGACAACGTCTCGGAACCGTCCACATCCGTCAGGGCGGACGCGATATCCAGCGCGATCGGCTGGTCTTCGTTGCCGGACGCATCGGCGGTCGCGAGCGAAGCCGCGTCAGCCACCGCGTTGACCGTGACGGCCAGGGAGGCCGTGATCGTGGCCGTGTCGCCGCTTTCAGTTTCGGTCGAGGTTGCGGAGATCGTGAGGGTGAAATCATCGCCGCTGTCGACGGGCGGGGTGATGGTCAGGCCCGCCAGTTGCGCAGAGGTCAGCGTCCAGGTGCCGTCGCCGTTGTCGGTGCCGGCCGAAAGCACGGCGCCGGCAGGCACACCCGCGATCGTGATCGACAGCGTCTCCGAGCCGTCCACATCGGCCAGCGCGGATGCGATGTTCAGCGCGATCGCCGTGTCTTCGTTGCCCGAAGCCGGATCGACCGTGAGGGTCGGCGTATCGGCGGTCGCATCGGTGACCGAGACGGTCAGGCTCGAAGTGACGACGGCCGTGTCGCCGTTCTCGCTTTCCGTCGCCGTCGCGGTGACGGTGAGGGTGAAGTCCTCCGCGCTGTCGGTCGGCGGCGTGATGGTCAGGCCGCTGAGCTGGGCCTGGGTCAGTGTCCACGTGCCGTCGCCGTTATCCGTGCCGGCGGAGAGCGTCGCCCCCGTGGGCACGCCCGAGATCGTGATCGACAGCGTCTCCGAGCCGTCCGTGTCGTTCAGCGACGCGCCGATATCCAGCGGGATGGCCGTGTTCTGCTCGCCGGAAGCGTTCTCGACCGTGACGGTCGGATCGTCCGCGACAGCCGCGACCGTGACGGCGATGGAGGCCGTGGTGGTGGCCGTGTCGCCGTTCTCGCCTTCGGTCGACGTGACCGAGACGGTCAGCGAGAAGTCAACGTCGCTGTTGTGCGGCGGGGTGATGGTCAGGCCCGCGAGCTGCGCCGGGGTCAGCGTCCACGTGCCGTCGCCGTTGTTCGTGCCGGCCGACAGGCTGGCGCCCGCGGGCACGCCAGAGATCACGAGCGACGTGATGCTTTCCGAACCGTCGGTGTCCGTGAGCAAAGCGCCGATGCTGAGCGGGATCGCGCTGTCTTCGTCGCCCGAGGCGGCCGAAGTGGTGACAACCGGATCATCTGCGACGGCGTTGACCGTGACGGCGAGAGACGCCGTCGTAGTGGCCGAGCCGCCCGCCGCTTCCGTCGAAGTCGCGGAGACGATCAGCGTGAAGTCGGCGTCGCTGTTGGCCGGCGGTGTGACAGTCAGGCCCGCGAGCTGCGCCGGGGTCAGCGTCCAAGTGCCGTCGCCGTTGTCGGTGCCAGCCGACAGGCTGGCGCCCGTGGGCACGCCCGCGATCGTGATCGACAGAGTCTCCGAGCCGTCCACATCCGTCAGAGCGGACGCGATATCCAGTGCGATCGGCTGGTCTTCGCTGCCGGACGCGTCGGAGACCGCGAGCGAGGGCGCGTCGGCGACCGCGTTGACGGTAACCGCGAGAGACGCCGTCGTCGTGGAGGTGGCGCCGTTGGCCGTTTCCGTCGAGGTCGACGAGACCGTGAGGGTGAAGTCGGCATCGCTGTTATGCGGCGGGGTGATGGTGAGGCCCGCGAGCTGACCCGGCGTCAGCGTCCAGGTGCCGTCGCCGTTATCCGTGCCGGCCGACAGGCTAGCGCCTTCGGGCACGCCCGAGATCGTGACGGACAAGGTCTCGGAGCCGTCCGTATCGGTCAGCGCCGAGGCAATGTTCAACGCGATGGCCGTGTCTTCGTTACCGGAGGCCGGGCTGACGCTGAGCGTCGGCGTGTCGGCCGTGGCGTCGTCCACCGTCACGGTGAAGCTGGACGTCACCGTCGCGCTGTCGCCGTTCTCGCTCTCGGTCGAGGTGACCGAGACCGTCAAGGTGAAGTCGTCGTCGCTGCCCGGGGGCGGCGTGATGGTGAGGCCGGCAAGCTGGGCCGGAGTCAGAGTCCAGGTGCCGTCGCCGTTATCGGTGCCGGCGGACAGCACGGCGCCCGTGGGCACGCCCGAGATCGTGATGCTGATCGTCTCCGAACCATCGGTGTCAGTCGGCGCCGCGGTGATCTCCAGCGGGATCGGAGAATTCTGACTGCCGGTGACATCTTGGGCGGTGACGACCGGATCGTCGGCGACCGCGTTGACGCTGACATTGATCGTGGCCGTGGTGGTGGCCGTATCGCCGTTGGCGCCTTCGGTCGAGGTGACCGCGACCGTGAGCGTGAAGTCCACGTCGCTGTCGTGCGGCGGGGTGATGGTCAAGCCCGCGAGCTGGCCCGGCGTCAGGGTCCAGGTGCCGTCGCCGTTATCCGTGCCGGCGGACAGCACGGCGCCCGTGGGTACGCCCGAGATTACGATGGAGGTGATCGACTCGGAACCGTCGGTATCGCCGAGCGCGGTGCCGATGGCGAGCGGAATCGCGCTGTCCTCGTCGCCCGAGGCGGGGGAGACCGTGACGATCGGATCGTCGGCAACCGCATTGACGGAAACCGCGATGGAAGCGGTCGTCGTGGCCGTGTCGCCGCCGTTGGCCTCGGTCGAGGTGACCGCCACCGTCAGCGAGAAGTCCGCGTCGCTGTTGGCGGGCGGGGTGATCGTGAGGCCGGCCAACTGCGCCGGGGTCAGGCTCCAGGTGCCGTCACCGTTGTCCGTGCCGGCCGACAGGGTCGCGCCCGTGGGCACGCCCGAGATCACGATGGACGTGATCGACTCGGAACCGTCGGTGTCACTGAGCGCGGCGCCGATGGAGAGCGGGATCGCGCTGTCTTCGTCGCCCGAAGCGGGCGAGACGGCGACGACCGGCGCGTCCGCGACGGCATTGACCGTCACCAGGAGCGCGGCGGTGGCCGTGGCGGTGTCGCCGTTGCCGGTCTCGGTCGCGGTGGACGTGACCGTCAGTGTGAAGTCCGAGTCGCTATTATGCGGTGGCGTGATGGACAGACCCGCGAGCTGTGCCGGGGTCAACGTCCAGGTGCCGTCGCCATTGTCGGTGCCGGCCGAGAGGACCGCGCCCGTGGGCACGCCGCCGATCGTGATCGACAGGGTCTCCGAGCCGTCCGTGTCCGTGAGCGCCGAGGAGATCGACAGCGCGATCGCGGTGTCTTCGTCGCCCGTGGCGTTGGACACCGCGACGATCGGCGTGTCGGCAGTGGCGTCGTTGACGGTCACCGCGATGGTCGCCGTGGTCGTGGCCGTGTCGCCGTTGGCCGCTTCCGACGAGGTCGCCGTGACGGTCAGCGTGAAGTCCGAGCCGTCGTTAGCCGCGGGGGTGATCGTGAGGCCGGCAAGCTGGGCTGAAGTCAGAGTCCAGGTGCCGTCGCCGTTGTTCGTCCCGGCCGACAAGACCGCGCCCGCGGGCACGCCCGAGATCGTGATCGACAGGCTTTCGGACCCGTCCGTATCCGTCAGGGCGGAGGCGATGCTCAGCGCGATGGCGCTGTTCTCGTTGCCGCTCGCGTCGGCCGTGGTCAACGTCGGCGCATCGGCCACCGCATTGACGACGACGTTCAGCGTGCCCGTCGTGATCGCGGTGTCGCCGTTCTCGCCTTCGGTCGAGGTGGCGGTGACGGCGAGCGTGAAATCCACGTCGCTGTCGTGCGGCGGAGTGATGGTCAGGCCGGAAAGCTGGGCCGAAGTCAGCGTCCAACTGCCGTCGCCGTTGTCCGTGCCGGCGGACAGGATCGCGCCCGCGGGCACACCCGAGAGCGTGATGGAGAGAGCCTCGGAGCCGTCCGTGTCGGTCAGCGCCGCTGCGATATCGAGAGGAATCGCCGTGTCTTCGTCGCCGACGGCGCCGCCGCCCGCGATGCTGACGCCCAGCAGGGTCGCGCCGATATTGCCGTTCCCGGACAGGCCCATGTCCATGATCGTGAGCTGTGCCGGCTCGGTCAGCGTGATGGTGCGGTCGATGCTGGCCGTCTCGAGGCCGTCGAGGACGATGTTCTCGCTGTAGCCGCCGAAGGAAATCGTCACACCGCCCGGCACGCCCGCGTAGATCGAGCCCGCCAGGTCGATGTGGATGACGTAGGTGCCCGGCGCGAAGGTGACGTTCGTCGTCAGGCCGCCATACTGGTTGGTGGTACCGGCCAGGTCGACATACAGACCGTTGCCCGGGAAGGCGTCAAAGTAGCCGTTGCCGATCAGGTCGACCGAGCCCGTCGAGACATCCCAGTTGGCGAAATCGAAATGGTTCAGCTCGCCGCCCGAGGGAGTCTCGCCGTCGAAATCATCGTGGAATACCACGGAGTTACCGACCGACAGGGAAGGCGCGTCGGCGACCGCGTTGACGGCAACGGCAATCGTCGCCGTGGTGGTCGCGGTGTCGCCGCTCGACGTCTCGGTCGAGGTCACCGACACGGTCAGGTTGAAGTCGGCGTCGCTGTTGGCCGGCGGGGTGATGGTGAGGCCTGAAAGCTGGGCCGGAGTCAGCGTCCAAGTGCCGTCGCCATTGTCGGTACCGGCCGAGAGAGCTGCACCCGCGGGCACGCCCGCGATGGTGATGCCCGACAAGGTCTCGGAACCGTCGGTGTCCGTGAGCGCGGCCGCGATGTCGAGCGCGATCGCCGCGTCTTCATCGCCCGAGGCGTTGGAGACGGCGAGCGTCGGCGCATCGGCGTGGGCGTCGAGAACCGTGACCGTCAGGCTGGCCGTCGTGGTGGCCGTGTCGCCGTTGGCAGCTTCGGTCGAGGCCGCCGAAACATGCAGGGTGAAGTCGGCATTGCTGCCCGGCGGCGGGGTGATCGTCAGGCCGGAGAGCTGGCCGGGGGTCAGTGCCCAGGTGCCGTCGCCGTTGTTCGTGCCGGCCGAGAGGACAGCACCGGCGGGCACGCCCGAGATCGTGACCGACAGGCTTTCGGAGCCGTCGATGTCCGTCAGCGCCGCGCCGACATTGAGCGGGATCGCCGAACCTTCGTCGCCGCTGGAATCCGACACCGTCACGGTCGGCGCATCGGCCACCGCATTGACCACGATGTTGAGCGCGGCCGTGGTGGTGGCCGTGTCGCCGCCATTGGCCTCGGTCGAGGTCGCCGTCACCGTCAAGGTGAAATCGACATCGCTGTCGTGCGGCGGGGTGATGGTCAGGCCGGCAAGCTGGGCCTGAGTCAGCGTCCAGGTGCCGTCGCCGTTGTCGGTACCGGCGGACAGGATCGCACCCGTGGGAACGCCCGCAATCGTGACCGACAGGCTCTCGGAACCGTCGGTGTCCGTGAGGCCCGCGGAGATCGCCAGCGGGATCGCCGTGTCTTCGTTGCCCGTGGCAATGCCCGGCAGGAAGACCGATGAAGTGTCTTCATAGTGGTAGTCGATCGTGCGGACGAGGTAATCGCTGCTGTCGTCCGTGATCGAGCCTTGGGCGTCGTTACCCAGCGCATCCACATACGGCGTGGCCTCGAAGACGATCGTGTCGAACTTCACGCCGGCATCGATGAGCACGCTGTAGTCGCTGCCGCCGCTCACGTTGGCGAACAGCGACGTGCCGACGACGACGCCGTCGTCGAGCACGGTCCACACGCCCTGCTCGATCGCGCCGCGCTCGGACGCGAAGAAGAAGGTGAATGCCACCGTGGCGTCGGTGACGTCGTGGTTAAACTGGACGATCAGCTGTTCGGAGATGTGGTTGATCGGGTCATAGCCGGTCTCGGCCTTGATCGAAGGCGACGAGGCCTGGTTGCCCGAGGCGCCGATGCCGGCGCCGTTGATGCCGACATTCGAGGTGGACGCGGCCGTCAGGTTGCCAGAGCCGTCGATGTTACGCGCGGTGATCGTCGCGCCGCCCCAATTTGCGGCGTAGTTGTCGCCGGTCAGCGTGCCGGTCGTGCCGAGATGGCCGGTCTCGATCGTGGTGCCCGAACCCATGCTGCCGGCCGAAAGCGTCGGCGCGTCGGCCACGGCGTTGACCATGACGGCCAACGAAGCGGTCGTGGTCGCCGTGTCGCCGTTCGACGTCTCGGTCGAGGTGGCGGAAACCGTGAGGGTGAAGTCCGCGTCGCTGTTGTGCGGCGGCGTGATGGTCAAACCGGACAACTGGCCCTGGGTCAAAGTCCAGCTGCCATCGCCGTTGTTCGTCCCGGCCGAGAGGACAGCGCCCGCGGGCACACCCGAGATCGTAATATCGGACAGCGTCTCGGAGCCGTCCGTATCCGTCAGAGCGGCGGAGACGTTCAGCGCGATCGCCGTATCTTCGTTGCCCGACGCGGCCGTCGTGTGAACCGTCGGCGCATCGGCGTCGCCGGCCACGGAGACCGCGAGCGTCGCCGTCGTGGTCGCGGCGCTGCCGCCATTGGCCTCGGTCGAGGTCACGGCAACCGTCAAGTTGAAGTCGGCATCGCTGCCCGGTGGCGGGGTGATGGTCAGGCCGGAAAGCTGGGCCGGAGTCAGGGTCCAGGTGCCATCGCCATTGTTGGTGCCGGCCGACAGGTTGGCACCCGTGGGCACGCCAGAGATCGTGACCGACAGACTCTCGGAGCCGTCCGTGTCCGTCGGCGCCGCACCGATGTTCAGCGCGATCGGCGAATCCTCGACACCAGAAGCGGGGCTGGTCGTCACGATCGGCGCGTCGGCAACGGCTGCAACCGTTACCGCGATAGAGGCTGTGGTCGTGGCCGAATCACCCGCGGATTCCGTGGCGGTGGCAGAAACAGTCAGCACGAAGTCCGCATCGCTGTTGGCGGGCGGCGTGATGGTCAAGCCGGCAAGTTGCGCCGGCGTGAGTGTCCAAGTGCCGTCGCCATTGTCCGTGCCGGCCGAAAGCATGGCGCCAGCGGGCACGCCGGAGATCACGATGGAGGAGATGGTCTCGGAGCCATCCATGTCCGCCAACGCCGCCGATACGTTCAGCGCGATGGCGGTATCTTCGTCGCCGGACGCCGCAGCAGCCAAAACGATCGGGGCATCGGCGACAGCACCGACATTGACCGTCACAGACGCCGCCGAGGTCAGGCCGTGGGAATCGGCGATCGTGTAGGTGAAGCTGGCCGTGCCGCTATAGTTCGCGGTCGGCGTGAAGACGACGTTGCCGTTGCCATCCAGCGCCACGGTACCGCCCACGGCATTGCCCACGCCAGTGAGATGGATCGAGTCGCCAGCGTCAGGATCTGTGTCGTTGGCCAACAGAGCGGATGGCGCCCATACGGCCTGCTCATCCTCGGTTGCCGAAAGCGTATCGGCATTCGCCGTCGGCGCGCTGTTCGGCGGTGCGATGACGTTGAGCTGCAGACCCTCGAAGTTGCGCACATCCAGATCGAAGGCGCTGAAGTGGAACACCGCGCCTTGGCCGGTCACGGAGTTCTGGTTGCTGTTCGACGCCAGGAAGGCCTGGAAAGCCGCGATGTCGGCCTGGACGGCCGCGCTGGCGTATTCCGCTGCCGTGAAAGTCAGCTGCAGCGTGTCGTAGCCGGAACCACCGTCGGCGTAGTCAGCGGCGCCCAGATTTTCGGACATGGTGTAGCGAACCACGTCGTGGCCAGCTTCGGCGTAGACACGATCGCCGCCCGCGCCGCCGTCGAGCGTGTCGTTGCCGCCCGCGCCGCCGATGACGCCATTGTCGCCCCAAATGACGTCGTTGCCCGTG
Source organism: Alphaproteobacteria bacterium (assembly GCA_050180485.1). Taxonomy (GTDB): domain Bacteria; phylum Pseudomonadota; class Alphaproteobacteria; order CADEGL01; family CADEGL01; genus CADEGL01. The sequence goes on from JBFXED010000002.1 coordinate 151,841, forward strand.
CCGCCCGTAATGACGTCATGGCCCGGCGAAACCGGCGCATGCAGGCCGCCCTGCCCCGGACCGACCTCGTAATTGTTCTCGAACCACGAGTACTGGAAGGTTTCGTCATAGTTGGCGGTAAGCGGCAGGTTGGCGGCCGAGTAGGTTGGATCGACGACGATTAATTGGCCTTCGCCGTAATGGGCGGCCGGATTCTGGTTGTTGCCCGCCTTGACCGCGATGGCGACGATGACGGCGCCGGGAAACTCATCGGCTACGAAGGACTCCAGTGGCAGATTGTCGGCATCCCGAATACCGGGACACTGGTCGAAACTGTCGATCTTGACCTTGATGATCTCGCCGTCGACGTTCAGGTAGAGGACGACGTTGGAGATATCCCTGGAGAAGGCGGCGATATCCATGATCTCGCCGCCGTCGCCGTAGATTCGGTCGTCGCCGGCGCCGCCGTCGAGCGTGTCGTTACCGGCGCCGCCATAGACCGTGTCATCGCCCCAGACGCCGTAGATCGTGTCTTGATGGTCGCCGCCATACAGCGTGTCGTTCCAAGCGGAACTGGTCTGGCTGGCATCCCAGGAATAGTCGATGTAGCGGACCAGGAAATCGCTGGAATCGTTCGTGATCGATCCCTGGTTCGCATAGGGCAACGCCTCGAAGACGATCGTGTCGAAGGATGCGCCGATGTCGATCGAGAGCAGGAAGTCGCTGCCGCCCGTGGTGTTGCTGAACAGCGAAGACCCGACCACCACGCCGTCATCCAGGATCGTCCAGCGCCCCTGCTCGCCCTCGCTGGCGAAGAACCAGCTGAGCGCGACCGACGTCTCCGTCACGTCGTGGTCGAACGAAACGATCAGCTGTTCGGATGCATGATGGACCGGATCGTAGCCGGTCTCCGCCGTCAACCATGGCGCGTTCGCGTAGGTACCCGAGGCGCCGATGCCGTCGGCATGGATGCCGACGTTGGAAAGACTGGCGGCGGTCAAAGTGCCATTCGAGTTCACATTGCGCGCCGTGACGTCGATACCGCCCCAAAGCGACGCGAAGTTCTGGCTGGTCAGGGTCCCGGCGGTTCCCGCACGCGCCGTCTGGCTGGCCGGGGCGGCTGGGTCGTCGCCGTAGATAACGTCGTTGTCGATGCCGCCCGAGATAACGTCGCGGCCGTCGCCGCCGAGCAGAAGGTCGTTGCCCTGGTCGCCGTTCAACGTATCGTCGCCGGCCTCGCCATAGACCGAGTCGTTGTCCTGGCCGCCGGAGACAACGTCGTTGCCGTTGCCGCCCCAGACCGTGTCGCCGCCGGAACCGCCGGCGATCGTGTCGTTGCCGTCGTCGCCCCAGATCGTGTCGTAGTCGTTGCCGCCGGCGATCGTGTCATTACCCGCGCCGCCGCGGATGATGTCCGCGCCCTGGCCACCGTCGACCGAATCGTTGCCCTCACCGGCAGAGATCGAGTCCTCGCCGTCGCCCCCAGAGATCTTGTCGTCGCCCAGACCGCCCTCGATCTGGTCGTTGCCGGCCTCGCCGTAAATCGTGTCGTTGTCCGCCCCGCCATCGATCGTGTCGTTGGCGTCGCCGCCATAGATCGTGTCCTTGCCCGCGCCGCCGACGATCGTATCGTCGCCCGCCCCACCCGAAATCGAATCGTCGTTGTTACCGCCGTCGAGGTAATCCGCGCCGTCGCCGCCATAGAGCGTGTCGTTGCCGTCGCCGCCGATCAGGCGGTCGTTGTCCGCGCCGCCATCCAGGGTGTCATTGCCCGTGCCGCCATCGAGCGTGTCGTTGCCGCTGTCGCCCCTGATCGTGTCGTTGCCGCCGAGACCCGCCAACACGTCATTGCCCGCGCCACCCGTGATGGTGTCGCGACTGCTCGTGCCGCTGAGGGTATCGTTGTTGTTAGTTCCGGTTTTGACAGCCACGGCGCCTACCCCAAACTTTGGGCCAGTTTCGGCCACTTATTCCCCGCAACCCCTTGAAAGATCACGGGACCTGATACTCCCGGTCCGTCAATTCGCAAAAATCAGGCCAATTACTGCGAGGCCCTAAAGGAAGAGAGGGGGCCGCCAGCCGCAGGATTCGCAGGGTCTTGCGGGCGATTCAGAAAGCGATGGAGAGTACCTATAGAACCTAATATAACCATCTTCCTTAAATTTGCAAAAACAGGACTCCCGTTTTGCACTTCGAATCGCGGAAAGCTTGAAAATAGGGGTTTCCCACAGGGTGAGGCGGGCCAGGACGAAATCATGCGCATTGCGAATATCGTAAGTTTAACTTACGAACTCACAGCCAAATTTCTGAAAAATCCGTCTCCCGATAAGGCAAATTTCGTGCTGTCGTGCGATTTGCCTTTTCTCCGCGATGATCGCTTTCCCCTTACCCGTCCCTCGGGCACGATGCGCGCCCGCCGCGCCGCTGGCGCATTTTGAACCGACCTGTCAGGAGCCCCTCCCGTGTACGAGAATTACAAGCGAATCAAATTCGAGCGGCGCGGCCGCGCATTGACCGTGACGCTCAACCGGCCGGACCTCCTGAACGCCATCGAAGCTGAGATGCACGAAGAGCTTGGCCGTGTGTTCTATGACGTAGCCGTGGATGAAGAGGCCGATGTCGTCATCCTGACCGGCGCGGGGCGCGCCTTCTGCGCCGGCGGCGACATCAACTGGATGCAGGAGATGATCGACGACAAGCGCATCTGGGAGCGCACCCGCGTCGAGGCCAAAAAGATCGTCTACGGCCTCTTGGACTGCGAAAAGCCGATCATCGCCAAGGTCAACGGCGCAGCCATGGGCCTCGGCGCCACGATCGCCCTCTTCAGCGACGTCATCTTCGCGGCCGAGGACGCCAAGATCGCGGACCCGCATGTGAGCGTGGGCCTCGTGGCAGGCGATGGCGGCGCCGTGATCTGGCCGCAGCTGATCGGCTATGCCCGTGCCAAGGAATATCTGATGACCGGCAAACCTTTGACCGGCGCCGACGCCGCGCGAATCGGCCTGGTGAACCACGCCGTGCCGTCGGTGGATCTCGACGCCAAGGTGAACGAGTTCGCGGACCGGCTTCTGGCCGGCGCGACCCATGCCATCCGCTATTCCAAGACGGCGGTGAATATCGGCCTGAAGCAGTTGGCCCATTCCATCATGGACGCCAGCATCGCCTATGAGACGGTCAGCAACGGCCTGGCCGACCATCAGGAGGCCGTGAGCGCCTTCCGCGAGAAGCGTAAGCCGAAGTTCACCGGCAAGCTCTGAGGCGGCTCAGGCGATGGACTTCGCCGAACCCGAGCATATCGGAGCGCTGCGCGAGACGATCCGGCGCTTCCTCGCGCGCGAAATGCCGCCCGCGGAAGCGCAGCGTTGGGACCGGGAGGATAAATTCCCGCGCCCCGTGTTTGACAGGCTGGCGGCGCTCGGCGTCACCGGCTCGACCGTGCCCGAGGAATACGGCGGCAGCGGACGCGACATCCTGGCCACGATGGTGGCGATCGAGGAGTTGGGCCGGCGCAGCTTCCCCCTCGCCGTCGCCTTCATCAACTGCGCCTGCTACGGCGGGATGAACATCCTGGAATGCGGCTCGGAGAAGCAGAAGCGCGAGCTTCTGCCCCAACTCGCCGCGGGCAAGATGTGGTTCGCCTATGGGCTGACCGAGCCCGACGTCGGCGCGGATCTCGCCAGCGTGCGCACCACCGCCGTGCGCAAGGGCGACAAAGTCGTCATCAACGGCGCAAAGCGGTTCTGCACCGGCTCGGACATCGCCGAATACATCTACCTTCTGGTGAAAAGCGATCCCACGGCGCCGCGCTACCAGAATCTGTCCTTCGTGCTGGTGCCGCCCAAGGCGCGCGGCGTCACGCTCACGCGCATGGATACGATGGGCCTGCGCGGCTTCCCCTCCTTCGACGTGACGTTCGATGACGTCGAGGTGCCGGCCGAGAACATCGTCGGTGGCGAGGCGGGCTGGAACAAAGGCTGGCCCATGCTGGCCGGGCCGACCTTGGGCGTGGAGAAGCTGGAAGTCGCCGCCATCGGTGTCGGCATCGCCGATGCGGCCGTGGATGACGCCTGGGCCTATAGCGAGCAGCGCCAGCAGTTCGGCAAGCCCGTTTCGTCCTATCAGGCCATCCGCCACATGCTGGCCGATGCGAAGACCAAGGTGCACGCGGCGCGCCTCATGCTCTACCACGCGGCGTGGCTGGCCGACCGCAACGAGAATTGCGACGTCGAGACCTCGATGACCAAGCTGTTCGTGACCGAGACGGCGAAGTCGGTCGTGCTTGATTGCCAGACCGTCATGGGCGCATACGGTTATGCCCACGGGTTCGACATGGAGCGCTATGTGCGCGACGTGCTGCTGCTGCCGATCATCGGCGGCTCGTCGTCGATCCAGCGCAACAACATCGCCAACCGCTTGGGATTGCCGCGCTGATGGATTTCCGCGAACCCGAGCATGTGACCCAGCTGCGCAAATCGCTCCGGCGCTTCGTCGCGGACGAGATGCCGCGCGAGGCCGCGCAGCGCTGGGACAAGAAAGACGAATTCCCGCGCGCGGAATTTCAGAAGCTGGTCGCGCTCGGCGTCACCGGCCTGACCGTGCCAGAGGAATATGGCGGCCACGGCCCGGACATCACGGCCACCATGGCGACCATCGAAGAATTGTCGCGGCGCAGCCTGGCCATGGCCGTGCCCTACATCATGTGCGCCTGCTATGCGGGCATGAACATCATGGCCGCGGGCTCGCCGCGCCAGAAGAAAGAGCTGCTGCCGCGTGTGGCCGACGGCACGCTTCTGTTCGCGTATGGATTGACCGAGCCCGATGCAGGCGCGGACTTGGCCAGCGTGCGCACGCGCGCGACGCGCAAGGGCGACATGTTGATCGTCAACGGCGCCAAGCGGTTCTGCACCGGCGCCGATCAGGCCGATTACATCTATGCGCTGCTGAAAAGCGACGCCGACGCGCCGCGCTACAAGAACCTGTCTTTCGTCCTGGTACCGACGAAAGCCAAGGGCGTCACCATCACGCGCATGGACGGCATCGGCATGCGCGGCATGGGCCTGACCGACGTCGTGCTGGAAGACGTCGAAGTGCCGGTCGAGAATGTCGTAGGCGAAGAGGCGGGCTGGAATCAGGGCTGGCCCATGCTGGCGGGTCCCGCGCTGGATGTGGAGAAGCTCGAGGTCGCCGCCATGGCGCTGGGCTTGGCCACGGCGGCGCTCGACGACGCCTGGGCTTATGCGCACGAGCGCAAGCAGTTCGACAAGCCGATCGGCGCGCACCAATCGGTCCGCCACATGCTGGCCGAATCGAAGACGAAGCTTCTGGCCGCGCGCCTGGTGCTGCAGCAGGCATCGTGGCTGGCCGACACCAACAAACCCTGCGGCGTCGAAAGCTCGATGGCCAAGCTGTTCGTCTGCGAGGCGGCCGAGGAGATCATCCTGTCCTGCCAGCGCGTCATGGGCGCCTATGGCTGCGTCGCGGGCGTGGACATGGAGCGTTATGTCCGCGACATCCTGATCTTCCCCATCGCGGGCGGCTCCTCCGCCATCCAAAAGAACAACATCGCCAACCGCCTAGGGCTGAAACGCGGCTGAGCTTGCTCCGCGCCGGGTGCGCTCCTAGGATTTAGGAACAACGGGGAGAAAGCGGGAAGGTGCGATGAAATACGGCTTCTTCACCACCCTAGCCGAGCCGGACAACCGGCGTTCCTATCATCAGATCATCGACGATCTGCGCGAGCAGGCAGTCGCCTGCGACCAGGCAGGCTTCGAGACGCTGTGGCTGGCCGAGCATCATTTCGGCCCCGAAGGCATGGGCAACAGTGCGAATCCCGTGCTGCTGGCCGCCGACCTCGGCAACCGCACCAAGCGCATCCGCATGGGCATGTGCGCGGTGATCCTGCCCTGGTGGCATCCGCTGCGTCTGGCGGAAGACCTGGCCGCGCTGGACCATATGCTGAACGGCCGCCTCGACGTCTCGGTCGGCCGCGGCGTCTGGCCGCGCGAAGGCCCCAACTTCCATCCCAACGCGGACCCGCGCAATTCCGACGCCCTCATGGGCCTGTTCCGCGAGAGCCTCGACATCATCCGCAAGGCGTGGACGGAAGAATTCTTCAGCCACGAGGGCAAGAACTATGTCCTGCCCCATCCGGCCACGACGTGGAACCATCCGATGTATCCGCAGGATGCGCGCTGGCGCGATGGCGAGCGCGTGACCAAGCTGAACATCGTGCCCAAGCCGTTCCAGAAGCCCCATCCGCCCTTGTGGATGGTGTGCTCCAGCCCGCCGTCGATCGAGTACGCGGCGAAGAACGGCATCGACATCCAGGTCTGGCAGCCGCCGCCCAAATCGGTCCGAGCGTTAGGCCAGATGTACGCCGAACACCGCTCGAAGGCGGAAGGGCGGCCGATCGATCCGGCGAAGCACATGGCCGTGCTGCGCCAGGTCTATGTCGCGCCGACGATGGAAGAAGCGCTGCGCGACGCGCAGAAGAGCTCGACCTTCGTGTTCCTCTACAACAACCCGTTCCGCGGCCTGTCCATGTTCATGAATCCGGGCGAGAAACCGGGGCCGGGCATGCAGATGGGTTGGGACTTCCTGGTCGAGCGCGGCAACATCATGGTCGGCACGCCGGACTACGTGGCCGAGCGGCTCAACGAGCTGCGCGAGGTCGGCGGCGTGGAGAACGTGATGGTGGATATGGCCCTGCCCTATCTGGAGCAGAAGCAGATCCTGCGCAGCATGGAGCTGTTCACCACCAAGGTCATGCCGCAGCTCAAGAAGGCGGCTTGAACCACGTCCTCTGAATCGGAAAGGCCCGCGCCGATGGCGCGGGCCTTTTTCTTTCGGAACCGATCAGTGCTTGGCGGGCTTGGCCGTACCGTCCCACAGGCGCTGCGGGCCGAGATCGCGCTCGGTCACCTTCAGCGCCTTCACCTCGTCCGGAATGCCCTTGCCGGTGACGAGGCTGGCGGCCGTGCGCGAAAGACCGACCGACGTCTCGATGCCGTAGCCGCCCTGGCCCGCGAGCCAGAAGAAACCTTCGATGTTCGGGTCGTAGCCCGCGACCGGCACGCCGTCGATCACGAAGCTGCGCAAGCCCGCCCAGGTACGCAGGATGCGGCGGATCTCGAAGGTCGTCGCCTTCTCGATCCGGTCGACGGTCAGCGCGATGTCGAGCTCTTCCGGCTGGGCGTCGGTCGGCGGCGACGGCGTCTCGTCAGCCGGCGAGCCCAGCACTGTGCCCGCATCGACCTTGAAGTACCATTCTTCCTGCGTGTCGAAGACGACCGGCCATTTCGAACCGTCAACGCCCGGCGGCTGGTTGAAGGCGACGACCGTGCGCCGCTTGGGCACGAGGCCGATCTTCTTGGCGCCCACGCGCTCGCCGACCACATCGGCCCAGGCGCCCGCCGCGTTGATCACGACCGGCGCCGTGAATTCGCCCTGCGGCGTCTTCACATGCCACTTGCCACCCTTGCGCTCCAACTGCAGCGCCTCGGCATTGGTCACCACCTGGCCGCCCGACGCTTTCATGCCGCGCAGATAGCCCTGGTGGATGGCGTTCACATCGAGCGCCATCGTGTTGGGATCGAGGAAGCAGGCCGCGAGATAGTCGCGGCGCAGCACGGGCACCGTTTTCACCGCCTCGTCCACGCTGATCTCGTGGATCTCGGGCGACAAAGGCTGCACGGCCTTGAGCGCATCGTAGAGCACCGTCTTCTGGTCTTCGCGCGCGACGAACATCAGCCCGTGCGGATGGCACAGCGGCACTTCGGTGAAACCCTTGGGCGGATTCTGGAAGAACGGTCCGCCGGCAATGGCCAGCGCACGGATCGCGTGCGGCCCATAGGCCTCCGTATAGACGGCGATAGAGCGGCCGGTCGTGTGGTAGCCGGGCTGCTCCTCGCGCTCCAGCAGCAGCACCTTGTGGTCCTTGGCCAGCCAGTAACCCACCGAGGCGCCCGCGATGCCGGCGCCGATGATCAGAAAGTCGCATTCACGCATTGGAAGATTTGCTCCGTGAGACGAAAGAACTAGGCGGCGAGTTTCTTGAGCCGTGGCCAATCCCTAAGGATTTCACGCGCCGCGTTGGTGCCGGGCACGCCCGTGACGCCGCCGCCCGGATGGGTGGACGAACCGCACTGGTAAAGCCCGGCGATGGGGCTGCGATAATCGGCGTAATGCGGCACGGGCCGCTTGAAGAAGAGCTGATCGGGCGTGATCTCGCCGTGGAAGATATGGCCATGCGGCAGGCCGATGATCTGCTCGAGATCCGGCGGCAGCAGCACCTGCATGTCGATGATGCTGGAGGAGAAGCCGGGCACGAACGCGTCCATCACCGCCATCACGGTCTTGGTGAAGTTCTCACGCTCGTTCGCCCAGATGCCGTTCTTCAACTCATAGGGCGCATGCCCGCCGAAGATGTTGACGACATGCTTGCCCTCGGGCGCCAGCGTCTTGTCGTGCACGGTCGGCACCACGGGCGACAGGAACGGCCGCTGCGAATACCAGCCGTACTTCGCGTCGTCGTAGGCGCGCTCCATGTAATCAACGTCGGGTGCGAGATGCGTGAAGTCCGGATAGTTCATGCCCGCCGTCGCCGGATCGAAGCCTTTGAACTGGGGCAGCCGGTCGACCGCGATGTTCAGCTTGAAGGCCGTCGAGAAGGTCCGGAACCGCTTCAGGTCCTTCATCATCTCGGCCGGCAAATTCTCGGCACCGACCAGCCTCTCGAACAGCGGCTTGGCATGGACGTTCGATGCCACCAGCTTGGCCTCGTAGACCTCGCCGTTCTCCAGCGCCACGCCGGTGGCGCGGCCACCGTTGACGACCACGCGCGCGACCGGCGCATTGATCTTGACCTCCATCCCATGCCGTTCGCCCATGGTCTGGATCGCCTTCGAGATCGCGCCCATGCCGCCTTCGGCGAAACCCCAACCCACATCGGGATCGTGCGCCAGGACGTGGTGTAGCAGCACATAGGCCGAGCCCGGCGATTTCAGCGAGGCGAAGGTGCCGATGGAGGATTGGTAACCGAGCGCGCAGATGATCGATTCGTTCTCGAACCACTGCTTGAGGAAGTCGTAGCTGCTCATGGTGAACAGATCGGCCAAGCGGAAGAACTTTCCGCCGATCTTCCGGTGCCGCCAGGCGAAGGAGGCCAGATCCTTCATACCCTTGAGATCGCGCCGCGAGGGGTCGATGGGCGTCTCGAACATCATTCCGCGCACCACCGTGGTGGCGTCGGCCATGTAGGCGTTGAAATCGGCGTAGGCCTCGGCGTCCTTCTTCGACAGGCGCGCAAAAGAACGCTGGGTGATGGCGGGATCGTCGTGAACGACGATCGAGCCGCCGTCGTCGGTCGGATGGAAGATGCCCTTGCAGGGCAGAATCTTGAGGCCGTTGTTGAAGAGGTCCAGATCGTCGATGACGCGCTTGGGCATCATGCCGAACAGATAGGACGCCAGCGACATGCGGAAGCCGGGCACGACCTCTTCGGTCGCCGCCGCGCCGCCGATGATGTGGCGGCGTTCGAGCACCAGCGTCTTGAGACCTGCGCGGGCCAGGATCGCGCCGCACGCCAAGCCGTTGTGGCCCGCGCCGATGATGATCGCGTCGTAGCGCTGGGCCATCCCCGTCTCCGCCCGTTTGTCGCTTGTTTTGCGGTGATTTAATCAAGTTCGGCCGGACGCCACAACGGCTGGACAGGCCGGGAACGGCCCGCTAAACGAAGCGCCATGAAACTCGTCCTTCTCCGCCACGGCCAAAGCGTCTGGAACAAGGAAAACCGGTTCACCGGATGGGCCGATGTCGACCTGTCCGAACGCGGCGTCGCCGAGGCCCAAGCCGCCGGGCGCGCCATGGCCGCCGACGGGCTGGATTTCGATCTTTGCTATGCCTCGGTCCTGAAGCGCGCCATCAAGACGCTGTGGTTGGCACTCGAGACCATGGATCGCATGTGGCTGCCCATCCAGCACGATTGGCGCTTGAACGAACGCCATTACGGCGGACTGCAAGGTCTCAATAAGGCCGAGACGGCCAAGAAATACGGCGACGACCAGGTCTTCGTCTGGCGGCGCAGCTACGACACGCCGCCGCCGCCCTTGGAAGCCAACGACCCGCGTTCGCAGGCCAACGACCCACGCTATCGCGCCATCGCCGGCAAGGTACCGCTGTCGGAAAGCCTGAAGGACACGATTACCCGCACCCTTCCCTTCTGGCACGAAACGATCGCCCCCTCGATCAAGAGCGGCAAGCGCGTGCTGATCGCGGCCCACGGCAACAGCATTCGCGGCCTGGTGAAGTATCTCGACAACCTCTCCGACGAGGAGATCACCAAGGTCGAGATCCCGACCGGACGCCCGCTGGTCTACGAGTTGGACGGCAGCCTCAAGCCCGTTCGCCGCTATTATCTCGGCGAAGAGAAGGCGGAATCGCACTAAATCTTCGGTTGCGGCGGATGGCGGCCAACACATCCGATTTGCCGGCGCCTGCGTATTGAAGATACATGGGACCTTAAGAAGGATCGCGCCATGCTCCCGATTCTTCGTGCCTTCGCCATCCCCTTCGTCCTGATCGCGGCCGTCTGTGCCGGTTCCAGCGAGGCCGCCGAGCGTGCCGGCACGGTCACGCGCATCAAGGGCGAGGCCAGCGCCGCCGCCGCGGGCGCGCCCCCGCGGCCCTTGTCCGAGGGCGCCGAGATTTTCGCGGGCGACGAGGTCAAGACGGGCGCCGCGACGCGTTTGGAAATCACCATGGTCGACGATGCCAAGCTGACGCTCGGCGACAACTCACGGCTGGTGATCGACGCTTATGTGTTCCAGCCGCAAGCCAAGAAGGGCAACGGCGCGTTGCGCGTGGTCGAAGGCGTCTTCCGCGCGACCTCGGGCAAGATCGGCAAGCTAGAGGGCGCGCCGTTCCGCGTCGGCATGCCGGCCGCGACGCTGGGCATCCGCGGCACCGAGTTCTGGGGCGAGGTGAAGGACGCGGGTCTCTTGGTCGCGCTCCTCGACGGCAAGGGCGTGTTCCTGGAGAACCGCGCCGGGCGCGTGGAGATCACGCGCAAGGGCTATGCCACCACCATCGCGAGCCCCGACGCCAAGCCTTCGGCGCCGTTCAAGCTGACCGACGACCAGGTCAAGGCGGCCCTGGCCACCGTCGCGTGGTGACGGCCGTTACTGGCCAACCATTTCGTCGTCCACCGCGACGATTCGGCATTTAAGCGCGGCATCGTCGCATTTCTTGAGTGCAATTTTTTGCGCCTCCTCGGCCGTCCCCTGTCCAGCAATGGTCGACCAAGCGCTGAATCCGAATCCGATACCGATAACAAACGCCTTGCCCGGTGGCGCGGTGAAATAGTTGGCCCAGGCCGCCGTCGCCTTTTCGATCCAATCCGACGTTCTGTTGAGCCGCGTAAGGTCGTCGGGCATCGGATAGTCCGGCATCACAGGCCCTTCGGGAGGTGCGCTCCACGTAGTCAACGATGCTTGCCGCAAGAAGACATCGACCGGCTCGCGCCACAGCGCGATTCCCTGGCGCCAAAAGAAGAGCGAGGCTCCGCCTTGTTCAAAAGATTTCGTCACCACCAGTTCGCCCTTGCCGCCGGCCTGGCGGTAGGCATCGAAAAAGAGCTTCGCCCGCTGCGGCGGCATCGTGGCGTCGTTCTCCGCGTATAGCCACAACGCGGACACCTTGGCGGACCGACCCGCCGCCTCGACACTTTGCAGCAGGGCCGCGTCCGGACAGCTACCGCCGGAAGCGCCGAAATTCACCACGCCGCGCAAACCGATCATGGGATTTCCGGCGAGTGCTACCGCGCCGGCTCCCGCCGCCCCCTGTCCAACGGCCAAAACCTGTGTCTTGTCCACGAAGGATCGCCCGGCGAAGTGGCGAATGACCGCCTCGTATTCGTCGGCGGTCTTCCTTGCCATCGCCGCGATGGTTTCCGCGGAGCAACCCGTGTCCCACGCGTCTGCCGCGCCGCCCGATTTTCCATAGCCGCGGCGCAGAAAGAAAACGGCAGCCCAACCGCGGCGCGCGAACTCCGCGGCCTGGTAGTGGAAGTGAAGCGGCGACAATGCCGTGCGATCTCTCAGATCGATCGGCCCAACCGTCATCACGGCCAACGGAAACGGGCCGTCACCTTTCGGACGAAGGACGAACGCATCCAAGGAAACGTCCGTACCGTCGAGTTGGGCGGGCACCAGCAGCGACTCGCGCACGAGTTCATTCGGCGGAATGGGCGGTGCTCCAGCACCGGCGCGGGTCGAGAGGAGAATGGAGGCAAGGACGGCGATAAATAGAGAAACGGACGCTCGCATTCTTCTCACCTTATTTTCTAGGGCGTCACCAGCGCGTCGTCTTCCGCGGCGATATGGCAGCGCGCGCCACCGCGCTGGCAACTCTCCAGCGCCTGTTGCCGCGCATCGTCCAATGCGTTTCGCCCGGCGCGCCAGCCCCAGGCACCTCCCGCCCCGACGGCAAAAGCTTTGGAGGGCGCGCCGACGAGAAAATCCGCCCATGCCTTGCGGCCGGTATCGCTAGTCAGTTCGCGCGGCGGAGCAAGATCGACCTGCTGCGCGTCGGCGGGCGGCGTGTCCCAGGTGGGCAACCCGGCCTTGCGCAGGAAGTCGTCGACGAGCGGCCGCCAGATCGCGGTGCCCCGCCGGCTGAACAAGGTATGTCCGTCGTCGCCGAATGGGCCGAGGACGATCAGTTCGGCCTTGCCGCCGCTGGAAACGAAAGCATCGTGGAAACGCTGCGCCAACGCAGGCGAGAAATAACTGTCGTTCTCGGCATAGACCCACAACATCGGCACGCGCGCCGCCTCGCCGAACGCGCCGAAGGCGCGCACCAGGGCATTGTCCTCGCAGACGACGCCGGGCGACGGCGAACCCCGCCCGCCGGCGAAGCTGATGACTGCGCGCAAACCCTCCGGGGGATCGGCCGCCGTGGCTAAGGCCGCGAAGCCGCCGGCCGAAACGCCGACGATCAGGATGCGCGAGGCATCGACGAAGGAAAGGGCACGCAGAGATTCGACGGCGGCACGCAGATCCTTGGCCCCCTCCCGCCCCGCGCGCACATAGTTGGGGCGGCTGCACGGGCCGGCGCTTTCCGCCACGTCGCCGGTCGAGCTGCCATAGCCCCGGCGCAACACGACCGCCACGGCCCAGCCGCGGCGCGCCATCTCTTCCGCCTGAGGTCGCAGGGAACTGACCGCGAAGCGGCCGCGCTGGGCCACGTCGCGCGGCGCGCCGTGGGCGATGAGGGCGAGCGGAAACGGTCCACCGCCCGGTGGCCGGACGATCAATGATTCGAGCGTGTGCGGCGAGCCATCGATGGTGACAGACAGCGTGCCGACCTCGCGCACCAGCGCATCCTTGGCCACGGGCGGCGCCGCGCGCGCACCCGGCGCGGGATACACCGCGAACAGAACGAACACGATAGCAGCCATGCGAATGGGATGTATTTCCATCGACGCTAGAACCGGTCGATCCGGTAGGGCGCAAGGTCGATCATCGGCGCCTGTCCCGTCACGACTTGGGCGATCACACGGCCCGTGGGCGCCGCGCCCAGCAGGCCCAGATGGCCATGGCCGAAAGCGAAGTAGGCATTGGCCAAATTCGGCGCACGTCCGATCACGGGCAGGCTGTCGGGCAAGCAGGGCCGATGCCCCATCCATTCGGAGTGCTTCTCCGTGCGCAGTCCGGGCATGATCGTCTTGCCGATGCCGAGAAAAATCTCGGCACGCGCGTAATTGGGCAGCGCGTCGAGCCCCGCCAGCTCGACCGTGCCCGCGATGCGCACGCCCGTCTCCATGGGCGTGATCGCGATCTTCTTGTCGAGGACCATCAGCATGTTGCGCGGTGCGGTGCCCGGGTCGGCGATGGTGACGTGATAGCCGCGCTGGCTTTCCAGCGGCACGTTGTGCCCAAGCAGCTTCGCCAGCGTTCGTGACCACATGCCGGAAGCGATCACCACTGCGCGCGGCGTGATGTTCCCGCGATCGGTGCGCACGGCGGCGATTTTGCCGTCCGCCACGTCCAGCCCGTTCACCTCGGCGCGCAGGACTTGGCCGCCTTCGCGCGCGATGCGCTCCGCCAGCGCCTGGGACAACCGGTAGGGATTGCGGCAATGGCCGTTGCCGTGGGCCCGCAGCGCCACTTCGAAGATCGGTGCCAAATCCGGCTCCAGGTCGCGGATCTCGTCCTTGCCCAGCACGTCGTAGGATTCGCCGGATGCCGCGCGCAGTTCGTTCACCAGCCGGTCGCCCTCGTAGGATTCGCGCTTCATATAGAGGTAGAGCTGGCCCGGCACGCGGATCAGATCCTCGACCCCGGCCCAGCGCACGAGCGGCATCAGCGAATCGACACAATGCCGGTTGAGCGCCTGCAGCGCGCTCGCGTTGTGGCGCACGCGTCCGAGACGCGTCTCGGCCATGAAGCGCAACAGCCACGGCAGCGCACGCGGCAGGTAACTCTTGCGGATGTGCAAGGGGCCGTGGGGATCCCGCAGCCATTTGGGCACGTCCCACATCATGCCCGGCATGCCGATGGGCATGGTGGCCAGGTTCTGGATACCGCCCGCGTTGCCGAACGAGGTCATCTCGCCCGGCCCGCGACGATCGACCAGAATCACGGGCACGCCCGCGCGCACCAGATAGGCCGCGCAACAGATGCCGACGATGCCGGCTCCCACGACGACGACGGGTGCTTCGGCCTCGGCCATGATCAACGCGCCAGTTTCTTGTTGAGACAGACCATGGGCGTGAGGGTCCAGCCGCGCCCGGCATAGAAGTCGAGCGCCGGCCCGTTGCGCTGGTCCGCCAAAAGCTGGACGCGCGAAGCGCCCTGCGCGCGTGCCCAGGATTCCGCTTCGTCGAGCAGGGCGCGGCCGATGCCTCTTCCGCGCCAGGCGCGGTCGACCACGACATCCTCGATCAGGCCGGACGGGCCGCCCTCGGCGGTCGAGACGGTGAGCTGCACCGTGCACATGCCGACGATTCCGCTGTCGGTCTCGGCGGCCAGGATATGGGCGTTGGACGAAGCCAGGAGCGCGCGCAACCCCATCTCCTGCCGCGCGGGATCGACGGTGAAAGCGGTCTCGATGGCGAACAACTCGCCGATCAACGCCACGAGACGCGGAACGTCGCGCGGCTCCGCGCCGCGAAACCGTACCGGTTTTGAATCTTGCATGGCGGCCCCCGAAGATCAGGCCGTCACTATGATCGGCCCGCCGGATGCCGCCAAGCCGCGGGATCAGTCCTTGGCCAGCTCCGCCGCGCGGCGTTCGAGACCGCCGATGGCCTCGGTCACGCGCGATGCGGCGCCCTTGTGCCACTCCGCGTGGCCGGCCACGGCTTTTTCCACCGCGTCCGCGTGGGCGCGCACATGGGCGGGGTTCACGCTGCCCTCCGTCACCCGCGTCTCGACGAAACGCTTGGCGTCCAGGATGTCGCGCAGCTCGGCGTCGGTCAGCGAAACTCCGTCCGCACCCGTCGCCTTCGCGGCTTCGGTCAGCGATGCGCCTGTCGCCGTCGCGGGCGTGCGGCCCGCGTCTATCGAATCCTTCACGAAGCGGCCGACCACATGATGCGCCGCGCGGAACGATAGATCGAAGCGACGGACCAGCTCGTCGGCCAGATGGCTCGTGGTGCTCCAGAACGCGCCCGCGTTGGCCGCCATGCGTTCCTTGCGCACGCTCAAGGTCGAAACCGTTTCCTCCATCAGGCGCAGCGAACCCAGGGTCGAATCGCCGATCTGGATGAGGACGTAGTCGGCGAACTCGAAATCGAGGTCGGTCGACGAGACGCCACGCTGGCAGCCCATCATCGAGGCCAGCCAACCGGCCGCCTGGCCCGCCACGCCCTTCACCCGTTCGCAGGCATGGGGATTTTTCTTCTGCGGCATGATGCTGCTGGTGCCGGCCAGCCCATCGGCGATCTCGACATAGCCGAACTCCCACGACGACCACAGGTAGAAGTCGGTGGCCAAACGCCCAAGGTTGCTCATCAACAGCGCCAGCACCGCCACGCCCTCTTCCAGAACATCGCGCGCGAACAGGCCGCCGTCGGAGGAGTTGATGACGATCCCATCATGGCCCAAAAGGGCCGCCGTGCGCCGGCGGTCCAGCGGCCAGGAGGTGCCGGCATTGGCCGCGCCGCCCAGGACGCCCAGGTTGGTGCGTGCGTAGGCGCCGCGCAGCCGTTGCAAGTCGCGCTCGAAGATCGCGGCTTGGCGCATCAGATAATGGCCGAAGGTCCAGGGCTGGGCGTGCTGCAGATGGGTGTAGCCGGGCATGACCGTGCCGGCATGCTCGCGCGCGAGAGTGAGCAGCGCGCGTTCGAGCGCCAGCAGGTCGCCCACGGCTTCCAGCAGAAGATCGCGCAGGAACAGACGGTCGGCCGAGGCGTCCTGGTCGTTGCGGCTACGCCCGGTCTGGATGCGGCCGCCGATATCGGCGCCTACGCGGCTTTCCAGCACATGCTCGATCTGAACCAGATAGGAGCCCGAGCGCGGATCGAAGGGGAACGCAGCGGCGCCGCCGCGATGAATCTCGAGCAGGGCGCCCAGAAGCTTAGCACCGCGGTCGCGGCGCAGGACGCCGGTCTCGACCAGCATGACGACGTGCGCCAAATCGACCAGCGAGAAGCAACGAAAGCGCCGCGGCATGGCCGCGAGATTCGACGCCTCGTCATATTTGATGATGGCGTCGCTGCGGCGCCCCAAGCGCGCCTCTTCCAGGAACACGTCTTGCTTCACGATGCCCTCCCTTGGCCAAGGCCGAACGGCCTAATCCGCGAGCCGAGCATAGCCGTCCAGCCCCGCGTTGGGGATTCGGCGGGCTTCCCCACGCGAAAAGCCCATGCGACCCTGCGCGCATGGCCGATTTGACCGATCTCGCGACCACCCGGCCGACGGGACAACCCAATTGTCACCTGATCCTGCCGCGCGGCTGGGGCGTCGGCCCCGCGCACCGGGATAGCCCGATCTTCCCGGTCGGGGCGCCGGTTCTGGCGCGCGCCGTGGCGACGTGTCTGGCCAAGATGCCGCGCACCAAGATCCTCGCGCGCGCACCGGACGGGTTGCAGTTCGAGGCCGTGGAACGCAGCCGCCTGTTCCGCTTCGTCGACGACATCAGCGTGCGCGCCGTCCCCCAAGGAGCGGCTCGCTCCGCCCTAGCCCTCTTCAGCCGCTCGCGGATCGGTTACTGGGACCTCGGCGTCAATCGCAAACGGGCCATGCGCCTGCTGGCCGCCTTGGAATCGGAAATGGCCGCCGCGCGCACCTGATCCACCGTCCGCCCTGCTGCGTATCCTGTCGAGACCAGGAGCGCGGCGAAGCCACCATGTCATTGAATTTCCACCGGGAAGCCTTTCCCGGACCCGGACTTGGCGGACGCGCGCCCCTCGTCGCCTTCCCGCGGGAGGGCTATGCTTCCCGCGTCACGCCCGGTGCGCGCGCGCAGGTTTCGCCCATGAACGAAGACGTGCTCTGCGACCTGGTCGAGGCCGTCGCGCAGCGGCGCGACAAGGCCGCCTTCGCGCGCCTGTTCCAACATTTCGCGCCGCGTCTGACCGCCTTCATGCAGCGGCGTGGCACCGATTTGGCCGCGGCACAGGATCTGGCCCAGGACGCGATGCTGACCGTCTGGCGCAAGGCGCCGCAGTTCGACCGTGGGCGCGCCACGGCCTCGGCGTGGATTTTCGCCATCGCGCGCAACCGCCGTATCGACGTGTTGCGGCGCGAGCGCCGTCCCGATCCCGAGATGCTGATCTTCATGCAAGAGACGAACGCGCCCAGCGCCGAAGCGGAGATGGAGCGGAATGCGTTCCAGAGCCGCCTGCACGCAACCTTGGCCCAGATGCCCGCGAGCCAGCTCGACATCCTGAAAAAGGCCTATTTCGAAGACCTCTCCCATTCGGACATCGCCCAGCAGCTCGGCCTGCCGCTCGGAACCGTGAAGTCGCGGATCCGGCTGGCCTTGATCCGCCTGCGCGGCCTCCTGGACGACGAAGACACGCCATGACCCATCACGTTCCCTCCTCTCTTCTGTTCGATTACGCGACCGGCGCCCTGGCGGAAGGGCCGGCGCTCGCCGTCTCCACCCATTTGTCCTATTGTGGCGAATGTCTAGCGGCGCTTGAGCGCTTGGAAGAGGTCGGCGCCGCCGTGCTGCAATCGCTGGAGCCGGCCACGGTCGAGTCCGAACTTCTGTCCCGCACCCTCGCGCGACTCGATGAGCAAGGCACGGATGAGCGCCGGGCAGAACCGGAGGATGCGGGGGAGGGAACACTGCCGCCCGTCCTACGCCCCCATCTTGGAACCACGCTGGCGCGCGCAAGCTGGCGCTTCGCCGCGCCGCATGTGCGCGAAGCGCGCCTGACGTTGGCCGACACATCGCACCGCGCGAGCCTTCTGCGCGTGCCTGCCGGACGCCCGGTGCCGCACCACACCCACCGCGGCGTCGAATATACGGTCGTCCTGTCCGGGGGCTTCACCGACCAGGGCGAAGCCTATCGCAGGGGCGATTTCTGCGCGACCGATCCGTCCGTCGAGCACCGGCCGGTGGCCATGGACGACGCCGAATGCCTGTGTCTGATCGTGCTCGATGCGCCCGTTATGCCCACGGGACGCATCGGCCGCCTGATCGCGCCTTTCCTGCGATGACGCCGCAGCCAAGCGCGCTCGCGCGCATCGCGGGCCTGGCGATTTCGCTGGCGGCCAGTCTTGGCATCTCCGCCATCGGCGCGCGCATCACCATGACTTCGGTCGGCGATTGGTACCAGACTCTGGCGAAACCGCCACTCAACCCACCTGACTGGGTCTTCGCGCCGGTTTGGATCACGCTCTACATCATTATGGCTGTCGCCGCCTGGTGGGTCTGGAACAAGCACGGTACGGGCGCGCGACGCGCCATTGCACTCTATGCTGTCCAGCTCGCGCTCAATCTTGGCTGGACCGTGCTGTTCTTCGGTCTGCGCCAGCCGGACTGGGCGTTGGCGGAAATTGCGGTGCTGCTGGCCGCGATCTTGGGAACCATCGCCGCGTTCCGCATCCACAGCCATGTCGCGGCCTGGCTGCTCGCGCCATATGCGGCATGGGTCGCGTTCGCCACCTACCTCAATGCAGGTATTGTCGTGCTGAACTGAGTGCGCGGCTAAGGTACCAACCGCGGCAGCCCGCGCTAGCGGAAGAACACGAAGGTTGCGAGAAGGAAGACGGGAACGAGCACCGCGGCCGCCCACAGCATGTAGCCGAAGAAGCTCGGCATCCTGACGCCGCCCGCGCGCGCGATGGCGTAGACCATGAAGTTGGGCGCGTTGCCGATATAGGAGTTGGCGCCCATGAAGACCGACCCCGCCGAGATGGCCGCGAGGGTGAGGGCGCCTTTGGTCATCAGGGTTTGCGCATCGCCACCCGCCAGCTCGAAGAAGACGAGATAGGTCGGCGCATTGTCGAGGAACGACGACAGCCCGCCCGTCAGCCAGAAATAGGCCGCTTCGTTGGGCGAGCCGTCGGGATGGGTCACCAGCGCCACCAACGGCGCGAAGGCGCCCGCGCTGCCGGCCTTCAGCATGGCCAGCACGGGGATGATGGTGATGAAGATGCCGGCGAACAGCTTGGCCACTTCCTCCATCGGCCCCCAGGTGAAGCCGTTGCCCGCACGCTTAGCCTTGGGCGTCAGCGCCAGCGACGCGAACGTAACCACCACCATGACCGCATCGCGCAGCAAGTACTGCAGCGCGACGTCCGTGCCCAGGATATGAACCTCGCCGAGCTGGATCTTGGCACTAGCCAGGATCGCGGCGATCACGACGACCAGAAGAAGGAAGTTGATTCCGCCGCGGATGCGCAGCGGATTGTCCGGCGTGGGGTCGGGCCGCTTATGGCCATCCCGCCGGTAAATAATGCAGTCCAAGATGAAAAAGACGGCCAGTACCAGCCCGCCGACGAACAGCGTTTCCGGCAGCAGATGAGTGGTGGTCCAGAAGAAGTCGACGCCGCGCAGGAAACCCAGGAACAGTGGCGGATCGCCGAGCGGGGTCAGCGAGCCGCCGATGTTCGAGACCAGGAAGATAAAGAACACCACGACGTGGACGTTGCGCTTGCGGTCGTCGTTCGCGCGCAAAAGCGGCCGGATCATCACCATGGAGGCGCCAGTGGTGCCGATCACGCTGGCCAGCACGGCGCCGATGGCCAAGATCGCCGTATTGGTGCCGGGCGAGCCGTGCAGGTTGCCCGACACCACGATGCCGCCCGCCACGGTGAAGAGCGCGGTGAGCAACAGAATGAAGGGGATGTATTCGAGCAGCGCCGTGTGAACCAGCGCCTCCACCGCCATCATGGGCCCGCCCGAAAGCGCCATGGGCGCGACGATCGCGACGGCCCACAAGGCCGCCACCTTGCCGTGATGCTTTTCCCAAAAATGATGCGCGACCAGCGGAAACAACGCGATCGACAACAGGATGCCCGCGAAGGGCAACGCCCAAGCCAGCCCCAACGATGCGCCGTCGAGCGCGGCCGCGTGGGCGAATGACGGAAAACCCGCAATCATTCCCGCAAAAAATACCGGGCTTGTCGCCAGGGCGATGCGGCCGCGTCTCGGCATATACGGGAATATAATGGACATGACCTCGTCAGTCTGACGCACACTCAAGCGGGTGCAGCAGACTACAAGAGAAGCACATGGGGGGCACCATGGCGTTGGCGATGGTCATCTTCGGCGGGGTCGTATTACTGATCGGCCTCGTGATGCTCGCCCGTGGCTACGGCAAGGGCCGGAACGCCATCAAAGCCTTCGGGGCCGAGTTCGAGCTTTCCAATTCTGCGGTCGTGGTGATTCTTGTCGGTGCGGGCCTCATGGTGGCGCCGTTCTTCTTCGGCGCCCATCCGCTGCAGGTCAATACCGCGGCGCCCGCGCCCCAAGCCGCCGCGCCTGCCCCGACATCGACACCCGCTCCAGCGCCGGCGTCCGCTCCAGCGCCGGTCGCCGCAGCCGGAGCCATCCAACAACCTGCCGCGCCTGTCCCAACGGAAGTCGCGGAAACCGAGCCCAACAACGATTTCACTCGCGCCATACCCATCGCGATGGGCGCCACCGTGCACGGCCAACTGTCGAAAAAGGACGTCGACTACTACAAGTTTCGAACCTCTTCGCACTACAAGCACGATGTTCGGATGCGCTTCGAAGCCGACCGCGGGGCGCAATTCACCCTGCGCATCTATGATGCCCAAAAAAATCAGGAGCTGGAACAGTTCCTGGCCTTCGAGATCGCTTATGACGCGAAGTTCATCGCCAAACCGGACACCGAGTACGTGATCGAACTCGAGAACCGGCCGGATTGGACCGCCACGAACTACACGTTCACGCTTAACGAGAACTAGGCACGCTCAACGAGAGCTAGGCCCTCTCGACGAAATCCCCGCTCGGCTCGTCATATTTCCAGGCGCTAAAACCGGCCTGATCGAGTGCGCCTCGCAGAGTCTCGATCCTCTCGGCGTATGAATCCGCCCCGAGGCGAAGAAGGCGGTCCAAGGAATCGGCGGCGCCCAATGCATTCAGGATATCCGTGCTGCGCGCGCGGCCTTGATGCCGGATATCGCAGACCGCGAGGCATATGTCGGCATTCGCGCCCGAAAGCCCGTAGCGGCGCGCGTAATCCCCCATCTTTCGCTTGGTGTCTTCGATGGCGAAGGCCACCTGCGTGTCGCGGTGGGTAGGATCGTGAATGCACCAATGAATGAATTTCGCCGCGTTGAGCGCCTCCGCGTCCTCGACCGCGTCGAGTGAGGGATTGAGATAATCCAAAAATGGAAGCGGTGGGTCCCCCACCTCCAGTGGCACTGTTCCCCTACCTGTGTCCCAGCAGATCCGGCCGCCATCCAGTTTCAGATCAGGGAAATAGGCTGTCGCGGCCGGAAGCATGAGAAGGCGGCGGAACAGCAGGGCGAAATTCGCATTCGCCGTATGCGCCGCGTGCTGGAGCAGTCCGAAAGTGAAGCGAGCGCGGTCGTAGGTGTTGATGCGGTGGAAGCAGCCGCCGCTTTCGCACCGCGCCGTGGGCGCGATGAAATCCGCCCAGAAGCCGAACCGCTCGCGATAATCGGCTGGATCGAAGATCGGCCCCGCGCCGTCCGCCGTGTTCATGAGCCCGCGCCCCTGGCCGTAGCGCACGATGGATGCGACGTAGAAACGCGCGCCGCCATCGGCGCGGGCGTAGATCTTGGCGCCTTCCCGCTCGATCGCGAAGGTCATGGCGCCTGCACCAGAATGTGTCGGCGAAGCCAAACCGTCGACATTGGTGACGACCGAGATATTCCGGGACGGGCTGACCCGGTAAGGCATGACATGCAAGCGCTTGCCAGCGAGTGCGCCCGGCGGGACGTAGCGCAGTTCCGGACCGTGCGCGAGATAGCGCGCGACCTCGGCGCCGTCGGACTCGATCAACCAGTTGACCGCGGCCAGCTCGGCAGCCGTCGGCTTCGCCTTGCTGAAACCGACGGCTGTATAAACCGCCTCTTGCCCCGACACGCATCGCACGGGTCCGGCAACGCGCCGGACCCGAAGGGCTTTCGACGCCGTCCGCGTCATCCGAGCGTCGCGAGCTGCGTCTCGACGGCGGCCCGCAGCTTGTCCCGCAACTTGGGGGCGATCTTCATGTTGAACGCCGTACGCGCCCCCCAGCGCACGATGGAACCGCCGATGACCGAGCTTAGGTCACCGTCGATCAGTGTGGCCACGACCTTCTTGATGCGAGTCTCCAGCAGATCCTCGAGCGCATCCAAATCGACCGATTTCGCATTCGGCACGGCATACGGCGCGATGGCGGGCTTCGCCTGCGCCTCGAGCGGGATGATGGGCAACATGCGCGGCGAATCCGGGCCGGCGAACCGGTCGAACTGACCGACACTGTCGCGTGTGTAATATGGCTCGCGCGCGGATGGTGGAAAATCCTTGAACAGGGGGTTTGTTTCCGGCAGGCAAAAATGCCGGCGCAGGAACTGTTGGCAGTTGCGCCGCGCGAGTTGGAAGTCATGCCGGCGGAACGGCTCGCACAGGAAGCCGCCGAAGCCGCCCAAGATGGCCGAGGCCATGGCGGGCTCGACATTCTTGTCCTGCGCGTTCGTGCGCGAGGGCGAGATCACGAAGCGGCTGTAGATGTCGGGATTCATCGCCAGCTGCAGCTCTTCGGGCTTGAAGCGCGCCTGGTCGATCAGGGAGCCGAACATGCCGGACACCACCGGCATGATGCGGTCGTCTGGCGTGAACTCGGCTTTGAAATTGGCTTTGTTCGGAAATGGATCGACCATCACGACGGCGCGATAGGCGATGCCGCCTTCACGTGGATTTCGCCCACCGTCGGCCAGATACGCACGCGCCAATTCCAGCGGCTCGTTGTTCATCAGACCGCCATCCACGCAGAGGAACTTGTAGAGTCCCTGCGGGCGCATCTCACCCCAGAACGGCTTGACCTCGTAGCGATGGTCATAGTCGCCGAACTCGCCTTCGAGCACGCGCGACTGCAGGCCGACCGGAAAGGCGCCGCTGGCCAGCGCCGACCGCGCGAGCATCGGCCAGCTCCCGCCCGGCGCATCGGACGGCTCCAGTTGCCGCGCAGCCGGAAGCGTACGCCCGGCGCGGCTGACTGCAAATTTCACGTGATCGGCATGGGCGAGCATGCCGTAAGGCGCGCCGCCCTGCGCGCCGACCATATTGAAGGCATAGGGCACGCCGCGAAGATTCGCGACTGTCAGGAAGATGGCCAGCGGGTCCGCGACGAACCGCCGCAACTTCGGCGCAATGGTCGTCTTCAAGGCATCGCCCGCGATGCGGTCCAGTTCGGTCGAATCGAGCAGCGACATCACTTTGCCGCTGGCCTGAATGTCCTCGTCGCGCAAAAGACACGTCGCATCGACCCGCCGCACCCAGGCATCGTAAAACCGGTTGCGGGAGGCCTCGGGCGGATTGTCGACGTCGCGCACGGGCTCAGTCTCGCTCTGCAACGCGACGGCAGCGATGGATGCGGTCATTGCACCGGCAGAAGCGCCCGTCAGCACCTTGATGACGGCGTCGTGACGCGGTCCGGCATAGCCGGGCTTCGCCTTTTCGGCTTCCCACGCGTCGAGCGCCTCAATGAGAAAGTCGAACACCCCCGCCGAATAGGCGCCGGCCGAGATGGCTCCAGCCATCACCATGCCGATTTCGAAAGTTGGATTGTGCTGTGAATCAGGCATGACGACGCGGACCCCTCACCCGAATGAGAAGTGATCGCCGCGTACCCGGTTTAGCGACGCTGAAATTCCCCGGGACCAAGCATCCGGGCAAATATGCGGGTGGGCAAGCCAAAGTTGTATCGGCCCCGGTCGACGGTGGGTTTAGTCCTCGAACGGGCGGAAGGCCGGCACCTGGAAACGTCGGCCGGGTCCATATTAGGTCACGTCGTCCTTGTGCGACCACATCTCGGCCATCGGCGCCACGTTGCCTTTGAACAAGGCGTCGAGCGCGATATAGAACTGCTCCGCCGCCGCGCGTACGTCCTTCGTGGCTTCATCCTCGGCATGCGCCGCCGTGCTGCGGCCATCAGTCCCACGGCGCAGACGGCCAGAATCGCGATCCATCGAATAGGCACTGGAAAAAATAAGGGTTATTCCGGAACGTCCGCGCTCCGGGTTTCATGTGGCGCGCCCGCACGATCGGTATCAACGGTTAAGGGATCTCGTACAGCGTCACCTCGGTGGCAATGCCACGCAGCGCCTGGTGCCGCGCCGCGGGCACGAGTCCGGCACCGGCGAGCAGTTTTACCGATTCCGGGTGCTCGACCACCGACCGCGTGGCGAAGATCGAGCGCGAGACGGCGAGGCCCTGCACCCGAGCGGCGATGTTCACGGTTTGGCCGAAATAGTCCTGCCGGTCATTGAGCATAACCGCGAGGCACGGCCCTTCGTGTATGCCGATCTTGAGCAGCAAGTCCTCGCGGCTCCGTTCCGCGTTCAGCGCGCGCATCTCTTGGCGCATGCGTAATGCCGCGGCCACGGCGCGGTCAGGCGTTGGGAAGGTTGCCATCACCGCGTCGCCGATCGTTTTCACGACCGCACCCGCCTCCGACGCGACGATCTCGTTGAGCACGCGGAAATGTGCCCGCACCAGGTCGTAGGCAATGAGGTCGCCGACGCGCTCGTATAGCTCGGTCGAGCCCTTCAAATCGGTGAATAGGAAAGTAAGGCTGGTGATTTTGAGCCGCTGGTCGACGTCCAGCGTGTCGGTGCGGTAGATGTCGCGGAAAGTCTGGTTGGTGAGCAACTGCTTCGCGGTCAGGAACGGCCGGCGACGCCCGAGCAGAGAGTGCAGTGCCTCGCCCGCGATCCAGGCCCCGGGCAGGACGCGCCGGTCGGTTCGATTCTCGAGTGCAAGGCGCAAAGGACCCGGACGCAGTTCCACCGTACCAGTCGGCGCACGCACCTTGTTGAAGACGAGCGACAGGCTTTGGCGCTCGCGCGTCGGCTCGCCCTTCACGTCGATGAATTGCGTCGCGTGCGTAACCGGATCGAACACGATAACGAACTCATTGGGGAGGGTGAGCGACATGGTCGCCCTCTCGCCCGGCGCGAGCTCCAACACGTCGAGCGTGATCTCGTCGAGTGCGGGCTCCAGCCGCTCCGGCAGGTCGATGCCGGAGCACCAGAAGATCTGGCGGAAATACTCGACGAGAGACAGGGTGTCCGGCACATGCGCGGCGATGCGGCGCACGCGCGGGCTCACGGTGAAAGTGACCTCCACCATCTCGTCCAGTGTCGCCTCGTAACCGGCGGCGCACAGCGCGCAGTCGTACTCGTCATGGCGCACGGACTTGAGCGTGGCGCCTGCCTCGAGCACCCCGCCGCAACCCGGGCACAGCACGTTCCACGACAGATCGAAAATGCCGAGCCGGGTGGCGTGCAGAAAGGCGGCGATCAGATACTGCTCGTCGAGCCCGGTCTGCCGGGCGAGCGCGGGTACGTTGATGCGCGACAGCGCGCCGTCGGGCATGTCCTGCACCAGCGTCTCCAGCGCGCTGGCACAGGCGGCATCGGCCGACTGACGCAGCACCTGGAACAGGGCTTCGGCTTCGCTGGCCATACTCGAAGCTTATGCCGAACGCGGCCGAAGGGAAGTGATCGTTGATATCGGGATTCCGCGGATTCGCGGCTGATCCCGGGAGACCGTTCCGTAGCCGCGCCCGCGTGCATGGACGCGCTCCTCAGCCATGCTCGCGAGTGATCCCTTCAGTGGCTGGCGGGCCATCAGCGGGGTCAAGCGCGGGTTTCTTCAACCCAAGCTCGCGTTCTGCCTTCGATTCGTTAGATTTTGGCGCGCCCGGAAGGATTCGAACCTCCAACCCCCAGATCCGTAGTCTGGTGCTCTATCCAGTTGAGCTACGGGCGCGCTGAGGGAAAATGGCGGCGGCGAACCGCGTCGAACGACACGGGGACGCCTTGCCGCGCGGCGCGCACAGTAATCAAATCACCCCCCCAAAGCAAGGCTGCGGGACCCGCGCGGACGGGAGATTTCCCGTTCTTTCCAAGCCCTTCCCCCAGTTGCAAAGCCCCGTTGTTGCTGTCATTTTCTCCTCTGGCGCCTCGGGAGGCGGGGCGCCGGCCCGTATCCATTCGGCGCGGGGCATCCAAGGGGCAAGCATGCCGCTTCGCAAGACATTCGCCGCGATTGCGGTTGCGACGCTGCTGATCGGCGGCTGCTCCTATTCCGACGACACGCTGTGGCCGTCCCTCACGGGCGGCGATCCCGCCGGCAACCCGTCTCCGCCGCCGCCCGCCGCCGCCGGCAATACCGGCACCGTCTCGGGCGCATCCGCCGCAGGCACGATCACCACATCCGCCGCGCCGCCGCTCGGCACCACGGTCTACCAGGCCGTGCCGATCTCTTCGGCGGAACCCACCGGCACCTTCGTCGGCCAGAAGGTCATCGAGCTGCGCAACCAACTGGTCGTGCTGCAGCAGACGATCTCCACCCACAACGCCCAGGTCCAGCAGCTGCGCCAGGAAACCGGCACGGCGTCCGACCGCTACCATTCGCTGGTCGCCGCGATCACCGCGCGCCTGCAAGTGGGCACCACGCCGGGCAATCCGATCCTGACCAACCAGTTGAACCAGGCCCAGACCGAGTTGGACCGCATGAGCGTCCAGGTCGGCCGCATGAACGCCGAGGCCAACGCGGTGGCCAGCGATTCGTCCATGGCCGCCTACATTCTTGAATCCGCCCGCGCGGCCTACGGCCTGTCGGGCGCGGTCGACGAGGACCATCGCCAGTTGGCTGTGCTGGAAGACGAGGTCAACAAGACCGTCGTTTCCATCGACCGGCTGCTGAACGAACTGGCCAGCGACGTCAGCCGCCAGACCACCTACATCTCGCGCGAGCGCGCGAACATGACCACCCTGTCGGTCGCGGTGAAGAACGGCGAGATGTACGGCCAGAGCCTGAGCAACCGCGCCTTCACCACCGTGCCCATGACGGCCATGCAACAGCAGGGCGCGGGTGGCGCACGCCGTCCTCTGATCGTGATCCGCTTCGACAATCCGAACGTGGAATACGAACAGGCGCTCTACACCGCGTTGAAGGGCGCCTTGGACCGCAAGCCCGACGCCGTGTTCGATCTGGTCGCCATCGCCCCGACCAAGGGTGGCACGGGCCAGACCGCGGTGAAGTCGACGACGACCAAGCGCCACGCGGACCAGGTGCTGCGTTCGATGTCGAACATGGGCCTGCCCGGCAACCGCGTGACCACGTCGCAGACATCGAGCGACACGCTCGACGCGACCGAAATCCAGATTTACGTCCGCTGAGGTCCAGCGGAGGAACGGCGTTGCGAGCCCCGGGAACCGTCCCGGGGCTTTTCGTTTCGGCAAAGCAGTCATGCGCCGCCGCTTCTTTCGCATCCGCGCGGCGGTCTGCTATCAAGGGCCATCGAGAGGATATTCCGTGGCCGAAGAGGAACGCTTCTCCAAGAACTATCCCGTCTCCTGGGATCAGTTTCACCGGGATTCGAAGGCGTTGGCCTGGCGCCTCTTGGAACGCGGGCCATGGAAAGGCATCGTTGCCATCACGCGCGGCGGCCTGGTGCCCGCCGCCATCGTCGCGCGCGAACTGCATGTGCGCCTGATCGAGACGGTGAGCGTCGCCAGCTACGATCACCAGACGCAGAGCATGGTGCGGATCCTGTCGACGCCCGGCGATGCGGGCGATGGCGCGGGCTGGCTGATCGTCGACGATCTGGTCGACACGGGTGCCACGGCCAAGGCCGTGCGCGCGCTTCTGCCCAAGGCGCACATGGCCGCCGTCTATGCCAAGCCCGCCGGCAGGCCGCTGGTCGACACCTTCATCACCGAGGTGAGCCAGGACACCTGGATCCACTTTCCCTGGGACACCGAGCCGCAATTCGTGCGGCCGATCGCCGACCACCACAAACCGTGACGCCGCCGTCCACGGGCCCTTCGCTGCCCCGCCAGGGGTTGCTGCTTCTCGTCGCGCTGACTTTCTTTTGGGGCGTCAACTGGCCGGCCATGAAGATCACCATGGCCGAGATGACGCCGTGGACCTATCGCAGCATCACGGGCGTGACCGGCGCCATCGGCCTTGTGCTCCTCACCGTTGCGTTGCGCCAGCGCCTTTCCGTGCCGCGCAACGAATGGCCGAAACTGATCGCCATGGCGCTGGTGAACTTCACGGGTTTCCAGGTATGCGTGGCGTATGCGATCAGCCTGATGGCGTCGGGTTCGGCCGCCGTGCTGGCCTTCACCATGCCGCTGTGGGCGACACTTGTCGGCTGGGCGGTGACCAAGGAGCGGCCGGGCGCGCGGCGATTCGCGGGTCTGGCGCTGGGCATGGCGGGCATCTTCGTTCTTCTGTCCGGCAACTTCGACGTGCTGGGTCATTCTCCGGTCGGCCCGCTGCTGATGATCCTGGGCGCCATGCTGTGGGGCCTGGGCACGGTCATGCTGAAGCAGATGCGCTGGACCATCCCCGTGCTGAGCCTGACAACCTGGATGGTGATCGTCGGCACGATCCCGATCCTGCTGCTGACAGGCCTGATCGAGGGCTATCACGTCCCCGACGCCAGCACGAAGGCGTGGCTGGCATTGGCCTTCACCGTGATCGGGCCGTTCATCTTCTGCTACTACGCATGGATCAAAATCGTGAACATCTTCCCGCCCGGCATCGCGGCCATCAGCACGCTGTTGATCCCGGTCGTGGGCGTGATGAGCGGCGCAGCCGTGCTGGGCGAGGAACCGGGCTGGCGCGGCTATGCCGCGCTGGCCTTGATCACGGGCGCCCTGGTGCTGGTCCTCTTGGTGCCCGCGCGCAAGCGCGCCTAAGCACCGACCGGCATATTGTCGATCAGCCGCGTCTTGCCGAGCCAGGCGGCGGCCAACACGCGCGCAGGCCCCTCGATGCGGTCGAGCGGCTTCAGCGATTCGGCATCGGTTACGTCCACGTAATCGACCGTGGTGAATCCGGCGGCCAGAAGCGCCGCACGGCCGCGTTCCACTTCCGCGCGCGGCGTGGCTTCGTTGCGCGCGAGGCGCGTAGCGATCTCGCGCAGGACACGCGGCAGCGCAGGCACGATGCGGCGCTCTTCCGCCGAGAGGTACGCGTTGCGCGACGACAGCGCCACGCCATCTCCATCGCGCACGGTCGGCACGCCGACAATCTCGACCGGAAGATCCAGGTCGCGCGCCATCCGCTTGATGACCTGAAGCTGCTGGTAGTCCTTCTCGCCGAACAGCGCGATGTCGGCCTGGGCCTGGCTCAGCAGCTTGGACACCACGGTCGCCACACCATCGAAATGTCCGGGCCGGAATGGCGCACATAGGCCTTCGGTCAGGTCCGCGACATGGATCGTTGTGGCAAAGCCTTGCGGATACATCTCGGCGACGCCCGGCGCGAACAGAAGGTCGGCGCCCACCTGTCCCAACTTGGCCGCATCGGCCCCCTCGCCGCGCGGATAGGCCGTGAAATCCTCGGTGGGGCCGAACTGGGTCGGATTGACGAAGATGGTCGCGATCACGCGTTGGGCGCGCGCCTGCCCTGCCCGCACCAACGACAGATGTCCCTCGTGTAACGCGCCCATGGTGGGCACCAGCGCCACGCGCTGGCCCGCGCGATGCCATTCCGCGACATGACGGCGCATCTCGGCCACGGTGCGCACGATGGTGAGCGGAGACTCGGCCATGATCGGTCGCTGAAAAACGAAGCGGCGTTCAGGCTCGCTTGATGCCGCCGTAACAGTGCTCGGGGCCGGGGAAGCGGCGCGCGCGCACGTCATCGGCATAGGCCGCGACGGCCTGCGCGGCTTCGTTGCCCAGTTCCGCGTAACGCTTCACAAACTTCGGCACGTTCGGGAACAGGCCGAGCATGTCGTCGGTGACCAGGATCTGGCCGTCGCAGGCGGGCGAACCGCCGATGCCGATGGTGGGCACTGGCACCCGCGCGGTGACGGCGCGCGCCAGCATCTCGATCGTGCCTTCGACCACCATGGCGAAGGCGCCAGCCTCCGCGATGGCAATGGCATCGCCCATGATGCGGTCGGCCTCGCCGGCCACACGGCCACGCGCGCCGAAGCCGCCGTAATTGTGAACCGACTGGGGCATCAGCCCGACATGGCCGAGCACGGGGATGCCGCGCTGGACCAGATAGCGGGTCGTCTCCGCCATCTCGGCACCGCCTTCGAGCTTCACGCCGGCGGCGCCCGTCTCCTTCATCACGCGCGCCGCGCTGCGGAACGCCTGGGCAGGGGATTCCTGATACGTGCCGAAAGGCAGGTCGACCACGACGCAAGCGCGCTGGGCGCCGCGCACGACGGCCTGGCCATGCAGGATCATCATGTCGAGCGTCACGGGCAGCGTGCTGTCCATGCCGTAGAGGACCATGCCGAGCGAATCGCCCACGAGCATCAGGTCCACATGGGCGTCCAGCAGCTTCGCCATGGGCGTGGTGTATGCGGTCAGGCAAACGATGGGGGTCGTCCCCTTCATCTGCCGGATCATGGGCACCGTCACGGGCTTGTAGTCCGCGCTCTTGCTCATTCGGCCCACCCTTCGAACGGGGCTGCGCACCGCGCACAACCCTGTTTTGCACTGCACAATAATGCGCCCCCCGGCCGGTCCGGCGCAAGATGGATACTGGAGCCCCCAAATTCTTGATCCAGCGTCTATTTTTAACCCCCGACGCCCGGCGCGGTTGCATGGGTCCGGGCGGGAAACCAGACTGACGCCATGAAAACCCGCCTTTGCCGCGTCCCCCTAGCCTGGACCGTCCTCACATTCTTACTGGCCGCGGCGCCCGCCCTGGCCCAGACGCCGTTTTCCGCCGAACCCGAAATCTCGACCGGCGTCGCGGCGCCGCGCCCGCCCGCGAAAGCCAGCCGCCAGATGGTGGCGGCCGCCAATCCCATCGCCGCGCAAGCGGGCCTTGAAATCCTGCGCGCGGGGGGTAACGCGCTCGATGCCGCGATCGCGATTCAGATGATGCTCAATCTGGTCGAGCCGCAATCTTCGGGCGTCGGTGGCGGCGGCTTCCTTCTTTATTACGCGGCGCGCGACCGCTCCCTCGCCGCCTATGACGGGCGCGAGACGGCGCCCGCCTCGGCCACGCCCACCATGTTCCTGGCGCCGGACGGCACGCCCTATGACTTCATCGACGTCGCGCAGAGCGGATTGTCGGTCGGCGTGCCGGGCGCGCTCCGCATGCTGGAAGCCGCGCACAAGGAGAACGGCAAGCTACCCTGGGCCAAACTGTTCGAGCCCGCGATCAAGCGCGCGGAAGAAGGCTTCGCCATCTCGAACCGGCTTTTCCGCCTGCTCGAATCCGAGCAGGGGCGCATGTCGCTCATGCCCGCCGCCGGCGCGTATTTTTACGACGCGCAAGGCTTGCCCAAACCCGCGGGCACGATCCTGCGCAATCCTGCCTTGGCCGAAACCTTCCGCCAGATCGCGGCCAACGGCGCCGACATT
The DNA here is from genome assembly GCA_050180485.1 of Alphaproteobacteria bacterium. Taxonomy (GTDB): domain Bacteria; phylum Pseudomonadota; class Alphaproteobacteria; order CADEGL01; family CADEGL01; genus CADEGL01. The sequence goes on from JBFXED010000002.1 coordinate 183,829, forward strand.
CTTTATCGCGGGCCGGTCGCCGCCGACATTGTGACCGCCGTGCGCACCGCGCCGCGTCACCCAAGCGGCATGACGGAAAAAGATCTGGCCGATTACCGCGCGATCAAGCGCGAAGCCGTCTGCGGCCAATATCGCGCCTGGCGTGTGTGCGGCATGCCGCCGCCGTCGACCGGTGGCCTCGCGGTCGCGCAGACGCTCGGCATCCTGGAGAATTTCAATATCGGGCAACTCAAACCCGATTCCCTTGAAGCCGTGCATCTGATGTCCGACGCCTACAAGCTGGCCTTCGCGGACCGCACGGCGCTGGTGGCCGATCCCGCCTTCGTCGATGTGCCCATGGCGCGCATGTTGGACCGGACTTACCTCGACCAGCGCGCCGCGCTGATCTCGCGCGACCGCGCCATCCAGGGCCGCGCGCGGCCGGGTATCGAGCCCAAGCGCGCCTCCATCGACGATCCCGTGCGCGGCGGCACCTCGCATATCGTAGCCGTCGATGCTGAAGGCAACGTGGTTTCCTTCACCACCACCATCGAGCGGCAATTCGGCTCCGGCCTGTTCGTGCGCGGCTTCCTGCTCAACAACCAGCTGACCGATTTCTCCTCGCATCCCGAGTTCGAGGGAAGGCCGACAGTGAACCGTGTCGAGCCGGGAAAGCGGCCGCGTAGCACCATGTCGCCGACCATCGTGTTCGATCAGGCGGGCAAGCCGGTGATGGCGGTCGGCGCCGCCGGCGGGCCCTACATCATCTCCTACGTCACCAAGACGATCCTGCGCACGCTGGAATGGAAGCAGGACGTGCAGGCCGCCATCGCCGCACCCAACTTCGCCGACCGCAACGGGCCGACGGAGCTGGAGGCCAACACGCTGATCGTCGGCCTGGAAGATCCTTTGAAAGCCATGGGTCACCAGGTCGAGGTGCATCCTTTGCCCGGCGGCACCCAGGGCATCGTGATCGGACCTAGCGGTCTGCAAGGCGGCGCCGATCCTCGCCGCGAAGGCATCGCCGTCGGCGATTGATCCCGAGGCGCGCGCGGCTAGACTGCGCGCCATGTCCACGCAAAGCCGTCCGACCCTTCACCTCCTCGCGGGCCGCCATCGTCGCGCGCTGGGCGGCTATCCCTGGATCTATTCCAACGAGATCGCCATGGACGCGGCGGCCAAGGCGCTGCCCGCCGGCAGCGTCGTCGCGATCCAGGCCGCCGACGGGCGCATGGTCGGCGCGGGCACATTCAATCCACACACGCTGATCGCGGTACGGGTGCTGACCTCCGATCCCACGGCCGAGATCGGTGCCGCGTTCCTGGCCGAGCGTCTGCGCGCAGCGCTGCATTGGCGCGAGCGGATGTTCGGCATTCCCTTCTACCGACTGGTCCATGCGGAGGCCGACGGCCTGGGCGGGCTGATCCTCGACCGCTTCGGCGACACGGTTGTCGTGCAGATCACCACGGCTGGCATGGAACGCCTACGCACGCCGCTGCTGGAGGCCATAGACACGGTGCTGGCGCCGCGCTGCGTCGTGCTGAAATGCGACCCCGCCGCGCGCGACACGGAGGGGCTCGAATCCTATGTCACCGTCGCCAAGGGCGCGCTCGACGGTCCCATCGAAGGACGCGAAGGCGCGATCCGCTTCCTGGCCGATCTGTCGGGCGGGCAGAAGACGGGCTGGTTCTATGACCATCGCGAGAATCGTGCCGCCGTTGCATCGCTCACACCAGGCATGCGCGTTCTGGACGCTTACTGCTACGCGGGCGGCTTCGCCCTCCATGCCGCCGTAGCCGGCGCGCGCGAAGTCGTGGCGTTGGATCGCTCCGCCGATGCGCTTGCCGTGGCCGAACGGGCCGCCGCGCTCAACGGCGTCGCCGAGCGTTGCACGTTCCGGCGCGCGGACGTGTTCGAGGAGATGGAGCGGATGATGGGCGCTGGCGAGCGCTTCGATGTGACCATCGTCGATCCGCCCGCCTTCGCGAAGTCGCGCAAGGACGTGCCGACCGCGCTGAAAGGCTACCGCAAGCTCGCGCGCCTCGGCGCGGCGCTGACGGCGCCCGGCGGCTTCCTGTTCATCGCCTCCTGCTCGCACAACGTGGACGAGGCGCATTTCGGCGAAGAGGTGCGGCGCGGCGTCGAGAAGGCCGGCCGCCAAGCGCGCATCCTGCGCCGCTCGGGTGCCGCGCCCGACCATCCGGTGCACCCGTCCTTGCCGGAAAGCGCCTATCTCAAGGCGGAACTGCTGGCGCTCGATTAACCCAACGGCAGGCGCAGGCGGAAGGTCGTTCCCTTCGGCCCCGACGCGGCCAAGAGGATATCGCCGCCATGGGCGCGCAACGTCTCGCGCACGATGGCAAGACCGAGGCCGGAGCCGCCCGGACGCGACGATTGCGCGAAGGGCGTGAACAACGTGTCCTTCACGGCGTCGGGAATGCCCGGGCCATCGTCGGCCACGGTCACCAACAGCATGTCGCTGGACGGCGACGCCTCGACGCGCACGTACTTGGCGCCGGCTTCGGCTGCATTGCCGATCAAATTAGCGAAGACGCGGAACAGCTGGTTGCGGTCGCCCGTTACGGCCACGTCGTCGTCCGCCGCGATCTCGACCGCGATGCCGCGCGGCTCGGCCAGGGTCGATGCAGCCTCGGCCACGAGCGGGCGCAGGGGAACCTTGGTCCGGCGCGCGGACTGGTCGGACTGGGCGTAATCGACCGTCCGGCCGCAGAGCGCGATGGCACGGTCGATGGCGGCCATGAGCCCGGGCGCCATCTTGCGCACGGCGGGATCGTCGACCGACGCCAGCCGGTCGGAAATGAGCTGGGCCGTCTGAAGGATGTTGCGCAGATCATGGTTGATGCGCGTGACGGCGGCGCCGAGCGTGGCCAGCCGCGCGCGCTCGCGTAAGGATGCGCGCAACCCCGTCTCCATCTCGGCCAAGGCATGCTGGGCCACGCCCACCTCGTCGGTGCGGCTGCCGGGCTCGATGGGCGCTGCCGTTTCGGGATCGCTGCCGAACGCCGTCATGTTCTCGGTCAGCCGCCGCATCGGCCGCACGATCATGAATTGCAGGGCGAGATAGACCGCGGCTGCGGTCGCGAACGCGATGCCGAGCGAAAGGACCAGGATGCGCTGGGAGTAATCGTACATGCCCGCGCGCATCACGGCTTCGTCCAAGGTCACCTCGACCAGTGTGTTCGGATCGCGCGGCGAGGGCGCGATGACGCGGATGATGTATCGGCCCGAACGCGAGAGTGCGGCAAAGGAATCGGAAATCAAGCCGAAGAAGGTTTCTTGGCGCAGGTCGAAGGTTTCGTTGAGCATGGGCGGCATGTCGACCGCCAGCATCAGCTCGCCGGCCTCGCCCGGCTTGTAGAGCGTGACGCCGAAGGCCGCGACATGGCGCAGGGTCTCGGCCTCGAGGGCGGATGTCAGCTTATGCTCGGGCGCGGCCTCCAGCGCGAGCGTGGCCAAATGCGCGGCCGCGATGCGTTCCTGCAGATAGACCAGGCGGTAGCGCGCGACCGACGGCGCGTAGATGAACACTTCCGACAGCATGACGACGAAGATCGTCAGCCACAAAAGCCGTGAGGACAGGCCGCGCCAAAAGGGCGGCAGACGCAGGGTCCGCGTGGTCATGGGTGCAGTATAACGGAGACGGATGGAATCAGCCGAAGCGCGCGAGGAAGCGGACGATCTTCTTGGTCCGCTCACTGAACAGGGCGGCCGTATAGAAAGAGCCCGCCGCCCGTTTGCTGGCTTCGCCGAAGGTCGGATAGGGCGCGATCATGTTGGCGATGGCGCCGATCTTGAGCTTCTGACCGATGGCCAGGGTCCAGAGCTGGATCATCTCGCCCGCCCGCGCGCCCACGATAGTGGCGCCCAGGATATGTCCGCGCTTGGTGACGACGGCCTTCACGAAGCCTTCCGTCGCGCGCTCGGCCTGGGCGCGGTCGTTCTCGGCGAAGGACCAGCGCAGGATGCGGATCGCGCCGTGCTTTGCCTTCGCGTCCGTCTCCGACAGCCCGACATGGGCCAGTTCGGGCGACGTGTAGGTGACCCAGGGCATGGCCCGCGTATCCACCTTGGCCGGCATGCGGAACAGCGCGTTGCGGATGACGATGCCGGCCTGATAGCCCGCGTTGTGGGTGAACTGATAGCCGCCGGCCGCATCGCCGATGGCGTAGACGCGCCGGTTCGTCGTGCGCAGCCCGGGATCGACCTTCACACCCTGCGGCGCGTAATCGATACCCGCGGCTTCCAGATTCAGGTCGCGGAGATTCGCGCGCCGCCCGACGGCGACCAGCAGATGGCTGCCCTCGACAATGTGGTCCGCACCGTCTCGTGTCAGCACCACCGCGACACCCGCGCCGCGCCGCTCGACGCGCACGACCTTGGCGCCTTCGCGCAGATCGATGCCGTCTGCCTGGAGGCGCATGCGCAGGATGTCGACCAACTCCGGATCGTCCTTGGGCAGGATCGCGGCGGCTTCGAGGATCGTCACGGCCGCGCCGAGCCGCCGGTGCGCCTGCGCCAGTTCGCAGCCGATGGGGCCGCCGCCGATCACGAGAAGATGCGCGGGCCGTTCGGTCAGATCGAAGATCGTTTCGTTGGTCAGATACGGCGTCTGATCGAGACCGGGGATCGGCGGCACGAAGGCCGATGAGCCGGTCGCGATGACGAAGCGCCGCGCGCGAATCTTGCGCCCGCCCGCTTCGACCATGTCCGGCGCGACGAAGCGCGCGGATGCACGGATCACGTTGACGCCAAGGCCGGTGAAACGCTCCTCGGAATCGTTCGGCGCGATAGCGTTAATCACGCCGTGGACGTGACGGTGAACAGCGGCGAAGTCGATCTCGCGCGCGCTGATCGCGACACCGAAGCGCCGTGCATTGCGCGCGGTATCCGCCGCATGGGCCGCGGCCAGAAGCGCCTTCGACGGCACGCAACCGAAGTTGAGGCAGTCGCCGCCCATCTCGGCGCGCTCGATCAACACGGTGCTGGCGCCCAACTGCGATGCACCCGCCGCGACCGTCAAGCCGCCTGAGCCCGCGCCGATGACACAGATATCGACCGACAGAACCTCGCTCATGCCTTCGCCTTCCGCGCCATCACCTTCTTGTAGACCACCGGTATCGCGGCCAGCGCGGCCAATCCGAGCAGAGGTACGAGGACCGACGGTTGCAGGATCAAGGACAGATCGGGCGCGCCGCCGGCGGCCAGCACCGCGCCGAACCCGTTCCCGATGCTCACGAACACGAATGTCCCCGGTATGATCCCGATGAAGGTCGCCAGCGCGTAAGCACCGAGCGGCACGCCGAGGAACGCCGGCACCAGGTTGACCAGCCAGAAGGGGAACAGCGGCACCAGGCGCAGGATCAGGAGGTAGCTGAAGGCATTCTCGCGGAAGCCGGCTTCCATCCGTTTCACGAACGGCCCGATCCGCGCCGCGAAGACCTCGCGGAACGCACCGCGCGCGGCCAGGAAGATGGCGATGGAGCCGAGCGTCGCGCCCACGACCGTATAGACCGTGCCGAGATAGAGGCCGAACAGGAAGCCGCCGATCACGGTGAGGAGCGCCCCACCGGGAAGGGAAAAGGCCACGGCCACCGTGTAGAGGACGATATAGGCGGCCGCGGTCAAGACCGGATCGCGGGCGGTCCAGGCTTCGAGCTGGGCGTGGTGGGCACGGAGCGCATCCAGCCCGACATAGCGATTGAGGCCCAAGGCATAGAACAAAGCGAGACCAGCGACGATCACCATTACCGGTATCAGCCGGCCGATCGACCAAGGGCGCTTAGCGGGCGTGGCAGGCGAGTTCATGAAGCCGAAAAGCCGATTTCGTGGGCAAAAACAGGCCGGCATTCTACACACGCGGGTTACCGTCACCATTCAACAAGCCGTGAGCCGGCGGCCCGGCGTCGGTTGACTTGAAACGGGGCCTCCCTTATACAGCGGCGCGGTTAAAAACCCGGAATTTCGGAGATTTCAGTGAAGCGCCCTTATCAACCGAGCGTGCTGGTTCGCAAGCGTCGGCACGGATTCCGCTCTCGTATGGCCACGGTGGGGGGCCGCCGGGTGTTGTCCACGCGCCGCGCCAAGGGTCGCAAGCGCCTGTCCGCGTAAGGACGATGCAGGTCGCCGTCGGGCGCCTCAAGAACCGTCCTGAATTTCTTCGCGTCGCCGCCGCGCGGCGGAAGTGGGTCGCGCCGGGCCTGATCCTGCAGGCGCGTACCTCGGAGCACGCCGATGACTCCCCGACCTGCCGCGTCGGTTTCACCGCCACCCGCAAGATCGGCAATGCCGTGGTGCGCAACCGCGCCCGCCGCCGCCTGCGTGCCGCGGTCCAGACCGTAATGCCCACACATGCCAAGCCGGGCTACGACTTCGTCCTCATCGCGCGCGGTGATACCGCGCGCCGTCCCTATCCGGCCCTGCTCGGCGACCTGTCCGAGGCGCTCAAGCGCCTGGGCGCCTGGCGCGATGCCGCATCGTAACGCGAGAGTGCGATGACGCGCGTTCGCGACCTGCCAGGCCTGCCGCTTCGCGCGCTCATCCGCGCCTATCAGTGGGGCTTGGCGCCGGTGATGGCGCCGCGCTGCCGTTTTCTGCCGAGCTGTTCGAACTATGCGCTGGAGGCCATCGAGCGGCACGGCGCAATCCGAGGCGCGTGGCTGACCGTCCGCCGCATGGCTCGTTGTCACCCTTGGGGCGGTCATGGCTACGATCCCGTGCCCGACGAATGCTGCGGGCATCACGCCAAACCCGAGTCGGTGCGGTAATGGACCAAAAGAATCTGCTGATAGCCGTGCTGATCTCGCTCGCGGTCCTAGTGGGCTTTCAATACTTTTATGAGAAGCCGCGGCAGGAACGCGCCGCGCAGCAGGCCGCGCAAAGCCAGGCGACCCAGCAATCCGCGACACCCACGGCACCCGCCACGCCCACGGCGCCGGGTGCGCCCAGCGTGCCTGGCACGGCGGCGCCCCAGCCCTCGGCGCAGGTTCCGGTTCATTTGGACGCCACCGCGCTGCGCGCCGCGCGGCAGGAGGTGCTGAAATCCAGCCCGCGCATCCGCATCAAGACGCCGCGCCTGCACGGCTCGATCGCGCTGAAGGGCGCGCGCTTTGATGACCTGACCCTGGCCGACTATCACGAGACGGTCGACCCCAATAGCCCGGAGATCGCGCTGCTGGCGCCCGCGGGCGCGCCGAAGGCGTACTTCACCGAGTTCGGCTGGACCGCGCCGGCCTCGGCTAACGTGCCCGTGCCCGACGCGGACACGGTGTGGAAAGCCGACGGCGAGACGCTGACGCCGCAGACGCCGGTGACGCTGACCTGGGACAACGGCCAGGGCCTGCGCTTCTCGCGCACCATCACGATCGACGACAATTTCATGTTCACGATCGCGCAGAAGATCGAGAACACGGGCTCGGCACCCGTCACGCTCTATCCCTACGCCCTGACCTCGCGCTGGGAAACGCCGGAGACGGCGGGCTTCTACATCCTGCATGAAGGTCCGCTAACCGTCCTGAACGACAGTCTGAAGGAATACAGCTACAGCGATCTGCGCGACGAAAAGCAGATCAAGGGCGAAAGCGCGACAGGCGGCTGGATCGGCATCACCGACAAGTACTGGCTGGTCGCCCTCGTTCCCGACAAGAACCAGAGGAAGCTGGAAGCACGCCTGTCCTACCGCCAGGAAGGCGGCGCCGACAAATACCAGGCCGACTATGTCGGCCTCGACGCCCAGACGGTGGCGCCGGGCGCCTCGGTCGAGACCAAGAGCCTGATGTTCGCGGGCGCCAAGCAGGTGCGCCTGCTCGACCGTTATGCCGAGGAATACGGCATCGAAAAATTCGACCGCGCGATCGTCTTCCGCTGGCTTTACTTCCTGGCCAAGCCGCTGTTCTACGGCTTGTCCTACATCTACGACCTGACCGGCAATTTCGGCATCGCCATCCTGGTGCTGGTCGTATTCGTGAAGATCCTGTTCTTCCCGCTGGCCAATAAATCGTACCGCTCGATGAGCCGTATGAAGGTGCTGCAGCCGGAAATGGCGAAGATCAAGGAGCGCGTCGGCGACGATCGCCAGAAAATGCATCAGGAGGTGATGGCGCTCTACAAGCGGGAGAAGATCAATCCGGCCTCGGGCTGCCTGCCGATCCTGGTGCAGATCCCGGTCTTCTTCTGCCTCTACGAGGTGCTGTTCGTCACTATCGAGATGCGGCATGCGCCGTTCTTTGGCTGGATCAAGGATCTGTCGGCGCCCGATCCGACGACGATCTTCAACCTGTTCGGCCTATTGCCCTTCACGCCGCCGCACTACGTGCTGGGCGTGATCCCGCTCATGATCGGCGTGTGGCCGATCATCATGGGCGTCACGATGTTCTTGCAGCAAAAGCTGAACCCGCAGCCGGCCGACCCGGTGCAGGCCAAGATCTTCATGTTCCTGCCATTTATCTTCACCATCATGCTGGCTTCGTTCCCGGCGGGCTTGGTGATTTACTGGGCATGGAACAACATCCTGTCGATCGCGCAGCAATGGATCATCATGCGCCAGGTCGAGCGGGAAAAAGCGCGCGGGAAGAAAACCTGAGCGACGCGGAGGCGATGGAGCGCGGGCGGCTGCTGTTCGCACAGGCCTGCGAGTTCGTCGCCGGAGCCGCGACCGAAGCGTCCCTGCCGCAGCCGACCTTGCCCGAGATCGCCTTCGCCGGACGGTCCAACGTGGGCAAGTCGAGCCTGATCAACGCCCTTGTCGGCCATAAGCGGCTGGCGCGCGTGTCGCTGACGCCGGGGCGCACCCAGCAGCTCAACTTCTTCACCCTGGGCGGCGCCCTGATGCTGGTGGACCTGCCGGGCTATGGCCACGCGGCGGCGGCCAAGCGGCAGATCCGCTCCTGGACCGGCCTGATCCATGCGTACTTGCGCGGCCGGGCCAATTTACGGCGCGTGGTAGTGCTGATCGATTCGCGCCATGGGCTCAAGCCCAACGACCACGCGCTGATGGCCGAGCTCGACGACGTGGCCGTCTCCTATCAGATCGTGCTGACCAAGGCCGATAAGGCGGGCGACGCGTCCGTGAAAGCCGTGTTCGCCGCGGTGGAAAAGGCCATCGCCAAACGCCCGGCGGCGCACCCGGAGATCGCGGTCACCAGTTCCGAGACGGGCGCTGGAATCCCCGAACTGCGTGCTTCCATCGCCGCGCTGGCGAGCTAAACGGGCTTCCGGTAAAGTCCCGCGCCATGACGGAGATCAAGAACATCGGCGAGACCAAGCACTGGCTGCGCACCGCGCGCACGATCAGCGAAGCCTTGCCGTTCCTGCGCGCCTATGCCGGCAAGACATTCGTCATAAAATACGGCGGCCATGCCATGGGCGACAGCGCCCTTGGCGAAAGCTTCGCGCGCGACGTGGTGCTGTTGAAGCAGGTCGGCATCAACCCCGTGGTCGTCCACGGCGGCGGCCCCCAGATCGGCCAGATGCTGGAACGTCTGAAGATCAAGAGCGAGTTCATCGACGGGCTGCGCGTGACCGATACCGCGACCGTCGAGGTTGTCGAGATGGTCCTGTCCGGCACGATCAACAAGCAGATCGTGGCCTCGATCAACGCCGCGGGCGGCCATTCCGTCGGCCTCTCGGGCAAGGACGGCAATCTGATCGTGGCCGAGAAGCTGCGGCGCACAAAAAAAGACCCGGACTCCAACATCGAGAAGGTGCTGGATCTGGGCTTCGTGGGCGAGCCCAAGGAGATCAATCCGAGCGTGCTCGAGATGTTCGCGAAGTCGGACATCATCCCGGTCGTGGCGCCCGTGGGGATCGGGCGCGACGGCCAGACCTACAACGTCAACGCCGACACGGCGGCGGGTGCCATCGCCGGCGCGCTCGGCGCCACGCGGTTCTACCTTTTGACCGACGTGATGGGCGTGCTCGACAAGGACGGCAAGCTGATGCCGGAGCTGACTCTGCACGATGTGCAGCGGCTGATCGGTGATCACACGATCAAGGGCGGCATGATCCCCAAGGTCGAGACCTGCGTGGACGCGGTGAAACGCGGCGTGGAAGCGGGCGTGATCCTGGACGGGCGCATCCCGCACGTGCTGCTGCTGGAAATCTTCACCGACCACGGCATCGGCACGATGATCCGCAAGGCGGATTAGCCTGCCCCTTGCGGCCACACCGCCGCGAACCCAGACTCATCGTATGAAGACACCGCCCCGCAGTGGCTGGGCCGCCGGGCGTTTCGACGCCTGGCTGTTCGACCTGGACAACACGCTCTACCACCATTCCTGCGACCTGTTCGCCCAGATGGACGAGCGGATGCAGGCCTTCATCTGCCAGACGCTTTCCCTCGACCAGGTTCAAGCGCGCGCGTTGCAGAAGGGCTATTACGAAAGCCACGGCACCACCCTGCGCGGGCTGATGGACCATCACGGCATCGACCCGCACCGCTTCACCGAGTTCGTCCACGAGATCGACGTGACTCCGGTGCCGCCTTCGCCCGCGCTCGACGCCACGCTCACCCGCCTGCCCGGCCGCAAGATCATCTTCACCAACGGTTCGGCGCGCCATGCCGAGAACGTCATGGCGCGCCTGGGTGTGGCCCACCATTTCGAGGCCGTCTTCGATATCGCCGCGGCCAACTTCGTGCCCAAGCCGGCCGCCGAGTCCTATCGTCTGGTGGTCGAGCGCTTTGGCCTCGTGCCGCACCGCACCCTCATGCTGGACGACGCCGCTCGCAACTTGGTGCCTGCCGCCGCACTCGGTATGACCACGGTCTGGGTCCGCACGGAACTGCCGCATGGGCTCGCGGGCTCGGACGGCGACCACGTGCACCACGTGGCCGACGACCTGGCTGTCTGGCTCGACCACGCCATGGGTACCAACGGTAATACTTAACGCTGGTGGCGTTGACAGAAGCGGCGGCGCTGTCCCATCTTCGCCGCGACCCATCCCTCCTGCCATCGAGAAAGCCATGAACCGCGCCGATCTTCAGCAGACCATCGACGCCGCGTGGGAAGCACGCAACGACGTGAGCCCGGCGACCACCGGCAAGGTGAAGGACGCCGTCGATACGGCGTTGGACGCCCTGGATTCGGGCCAGGCCCGCGTGGCCGAGAAAGTCGGCGACAAATGGCAGGTCAACCAGTGGCTGAAGAAGGCCGTGCTGCTGTCTTTCCGCCTTTACGACATGTCGCCCATTCCGGGCGGCCCGACCGACGCCGCCCGCGGCGCGTCGGGCTGGTTCGATAAAGTCCCGTCCAAATTCGCGGGCTGGGACGAGAAGCGCTTCCGTGCGGCCGGCTTCCGCGCCGTACCCAACTGCGTCGTGCGCCGCGCGGCCTATGTCGCGCCGAGCGTGGTGCTGATGCCCAGCTTCGTGAACATCGGCGCCTATGTGGACAGCGGCACCATGATCGACGGCTGGGCCACGGTCGGCTCCTGCGCTCAGATCGGCAAGAACTGCCACATCTCGGGCGGTGTCGGCATCGGCGGCGTTCTGGAGCCGCTGCAGGCCGACCCGGTCATCATCGAGGACAATTGCTTCATCGGTGCGCGCAGCGAAGTGGCCGAGGGTGTCCTGGTCGAAACCGGCTCGGTGCTGTCCATGGGCTGCTATATCGGCGCCTCGACCAAGATCGTCGACCGCGCCACGGGCGAAGTGCATTTCGGCCGCGTGCCGGCCTATTCCGTCGTGGTGCCGGGCACGCTTCCGGGTGCGCCGCTGCCCGACGGTAAGCCGGGCCCGTCGCTCTATTGCTGCGTCATCGTCAAGCGAGTGGACGAGAAGACGCGCTCCAAGACCTCGATCAACGAACTGCTGAGGAACTAAATGCCGATCGATTCCGTCGCGCTGGCGCAGGCGCTGATCCGCTGCCCCAGCGTGACGCCCGTGGACGCGGGCGTCTTGGGTGTTCTGGAAAACGCGCTGAAGCCGCTCGGCTTTGCCTGCCACCGCAAGACCTTCACCGAGGAAGGCACGCCGGACGTCGACAATCTCTATGCCCGCATCGGCACCAAGGGGCCGCATTTCTGCTTCGCGGGCCACACCGACGTGGTACCGGTCGGCGATCGCGACGCCTGGACTCATGACCCGTTCGGCGGCGATATCGTCGATGGCCGTCTCTATGGCCGCGGCGCCGTTGACATGAAATCGGCGGTCGCGGCCTTCGCCGCGGCGGCCGAGCGGTTCCTGGCCGAGCGCGGCAAGGATTTCGGCGGTTCGATCAGCATGCTGATCACCAACGACGAAGAGGCCGTCTCGATCAACGGCACCCGCAAGGTGCTGGAGTGGATCAAGTCGCGCGGCGAGACCATCGACGCTTGCGTCGTAGGCGAACCGACCAACGCCAAGTCGTTCGGCGACATGGCCAAGATCGGCCGGCGCGGCAACATGAACGCGTACCTGACCGTCTATGGCACGCAGGGCCACACGGCCTATCCGCATCTGGCCGACAGCCCCGTGCCGCGCCTGGCCCAGATGCTGGTCGCCATCACCTCCGAGCAGATCGACAAGGGCACCAAGTATTTCCAGCCGACGATCCTGCAGGTCACAAGCGTCGATATCGGCAACCCGGCCATGAACGTGATTCCCGCCCAGGCCAAAGTGCGGATGAACTCGCGCTTCAATGATCTGCAGACGCCGGAGACTCTCGAGAAGTGGCTGCGCGAACGCTTCGACCGCGTGATCGCGAGCCACGGCGGCCGTTACGACCTCAAGGTCGAGGCCAGCGGCGATTCTTTCCTCACGCCGGAAGGTCCCTTGTCGGAATTGATCGTCGGCGTGATCGGCCAGATCGCCGGGCGGCGCCCGGACCTGACGACCACGGGCGGAACTTCGGACGCGCGCTTTATCAAGGATTATTGCCCAGTGGTGGAGTTCGGTCTGGTCGGCCAGACCATGCACAAGGTCGACGAGAACACGCCCGTCGACGACGTGCGCAAGCTGACCGACATCTACAAGGGCATCCTGGACGGTTACTTCCCCAATTGAGTGGGCCCAACTGAGTGGGGATAGCATGAGCCGGGCGCGCGAAGCGGCCTACGCCCTGTTCGGCGCCTACCGGCTGGCGCATCTCGATCCGTCGGGCCTGCGGTATTTCAACGCGACTGTCGAAGGTTTCTGGCGCTCGTTCCTGGCCGCGCTGATCGTCGCACCCGGCTACGCCATCCTGATCGGGCTGGAGTTAGGCGACTCGCCCGATGCGGCTTCGCTCGATTGGGGACATATCGCGCTGGTGCAAACCATCGCCTATGTCATCAGCTGGACGGCTTTTCCCGTCGCGATGCATTACCTGACCGCCCTGATCGGCCGGCATGAGGAATATGTCGGCTATATCGTGGCCTATAACTGGGCTGCGGTGATCCAGATGGGCGTCATGCTGCCGGCCGCGGCGGTGCAGGCCATGATCCCCGGCGGCGCGGGCGGGCTGATCATGCTGCCCGTGGTGATCGCGACGGCGTTCTACCAATGGTTCATCGCGCGATCGGCGCTGCGGGTCGGCGGCGGCACGGCCGCCGGCATCGTGGGCTTCGACTTCGCCCTTTCGCTGTTCGTCGCGGGAATCGCCGCGACGCTTCGTGGCACCTAGTAACCAACCTTCATCAGGAAAAGCCCGTCCGGCGGACAGGTCGGCCCGCCCGCCGAGCGGTCGCGCGCTTCGAGCGCCCGGCGCACATCATCGACCGACCATTTCCCCTGCCCGACCAGATTCAACGTGCCCACCATGTTGCGCACCTGGTGATGCAGGAACGAACGCGCCTCGGCATGGACGTTCACCACATCGCCATCGCGCACGACGTCGAGCCGGTCGAGCGTCTTGACCGGCGACTTGGCCTGGCAGAGCGAGGCGCGGAACGTGGTGAAGTCGTGCTTGCCCACCAATACCTGGGCGGCTTCGTGCATGGCGGCCACGTCCAGCTTCTGCGGCACGTGCCAGGCGCGACCCTTGTCGAGGGCAGGCGGCGCGCGCCGGTTCATGATGCGGTAGAGATAGGCGCGGTGCCGCGCGCTGGTGCGGGCGTTGAAATCGGACCCCACCTCCTCGACCGAGACCAGCACGATGGGCGCGGGCTTCAGATGGAAGTTAATCGCGGCGCGCACCCGCTCGATCTCGGCTTCTTTCTCAAGGTCGAAGTGGGCGACCTGACCTAGCGCGTGAACACCCGCGTCGGTGCGCCCCGCGCCGTGGACAACAACTGTCTCACCACAAAACTTCTCGATGGCTTCCTCGATCGATTGCTGAATCGAAGGACCCGTGGCCTGGCGCTGCCAGCCGACGAAATCGGAGCCGTCATATTCGATGATGGCTTTGTAGCGCTGCACGGCTCAACCCTCCGCGCCCAGACGCGTGCCGCGCGGCAGAGCGAAGCCTCGCAGGAGCGATGCGGCATCCATCGGTCCACGACCGGGCCGCTGCAGGCGTGAAAGACGCAGCGCGCCCTTGCCGCATGCGACAGTCAACACATCGTCAAGCACCGTGCCGGGCGCGGCATCTTGCTTGCCCGCCACGGCCTCGGCCGCCAGCACTTTGATCTGTTCGTTACCGTGATCGAACCAGGCACCCGGCCAAGGCGCGAAGGCGCGCACTTGGCGCGCGAGCGCAGCGGCGGCCTTGCTCCAATCCAGCCGCCCTTCCGCCCGCGTCAGCTTGGAAGCGTAGGTGACGCCCTCCGCCGGCTGGGGCCGCGCGGAAAGCGTGCCCGCGGCGAGCCCGTCGAGCGCAGGCACGATCAGCTTCGCCCCCAACGCCGCCAGTGTGTCGTGCAACGTCTCCGCCGTGTCGTCCGGTCCGATCGCCATGCGCTCCTCCAGCAGCATGGCGCCAGTGTCGAGCCCCTCGTCCATCCGCATGATGGTGACGCCGGTTTCGGCATCACCAGCCAGGATCGCGCGCTGGATGGGTGCTGCGCCACGCCAGCGCGGCAAGAGCGAGGCATGGACATTGACGCAGCCGAGACGGGGCGCGTCCAGGATCGGCTTCGGCAGGATCAGCCCATAGGCGACCACCACGGCTACATCCAAGCCGAGCGCGGCGAAGGCGGTCTGTTCGGCAGGGTCTTTCAAGGATTTGGGTGTCGCAACCACGAGGCCAAGCGCATTGGCGCGTTCGTGCACATCGCTGCGCCGCTCCTGCTGGCCGCGGCCGGCGGGGCGGGGCGGCTGGCTGTAAACGCGGACCACGTCATGTCCAGCGGCGACCAGCGCATCCAGCGTTGAGACCGCGAAGCGTGGCGTACCGAGAAACGCCAAGCGAAGCCGCGCCGGGCGCGGCATGGTCAGGCCTCGACCGCGGCCGAGAGCCGTCGCGCCTTGGTCAGCTTGCGCAGGATGATGCCGCGCTTGAGTGTGGAGATATGGTCGATGAACAGTACGCCGTTCAAATGGTCAATCTCGTGCTGGATGCAGGTGGCGGCCAACCCGTCGAACTCCTGCTCGCGGATCTCGCCCTCATAATCCAGATAACGGATGCGCGCACGGGCCGGACGCTCCACATCGGCATAGTGGTCGGGCACGGACAGGCAACCCTCTTCGTAGGTGGCCATCTCATCCGACACCGAGAGAATCTCGGGATTGGCCATGCGGATGGGCGCCCTTGCCTCACCTTCGCGCGCCACATCGACCACCAGGACGCGCTTGGGCACGCCCACCTGGGGCGCAGCTAGGCCGATGCCGGGGGCCAGGTACATGGTCTCCAGCATCTCGTCCATCAGCTTGCGCACCGAATCGTCGACGCGCGCGACCGGCTCGCAGGTCAGCTTCAGACGCGGATCGGGCGCGGTGATGATGGGCAGCACGGCCATCGCGTGTCTCATTTTCGGCATCAGGAACAGGCCGTTTTCCGGCTGGGCTTTAGGTAGGGCCGCCTCGCCGCGCCGTCAAGCGGAGCGACGGTCGCCGCTTCGCGTGCTAGCATCCGCCGCGATGGATATGACGACGGTTCTTCTGATCGTGGCCGCCGCCGCCGTGGCGGGGTTGGCGGTCGCGGTGGCGATGGGGCGCGGACGCGGCGGGCGCGGCGAGGAGATCGCCGAGCTGTCGGCCCGCCTGAAGCAACTGGCCGAAACCTACACCCTGGCGCAAGGACAGATCGGCGAGCGACTGCAGGCGCAGGAACGTGCCCTGTCGGAATCCCTCGACAAGCGCCTGGGCATGGTGGCCGACCGCCTGACCGAAGGCCTCAGCAAGTCCTCGAAGGAAACCCAAGCGACGATGGGCGAGCTGGGCAAGCGCCTGGCCGTGATCGACGCGGCGCAGAAGAACATCGCCGAGCTGTCGAACCAGATGGTCGGGCTGCAGGACATCCTGTCCAATAAGCAGGCGCGCGGCGCCTTTGGCGAAGTGCAGCTGCGCAACCTGGTCGAGGACGCGCTGCCGCCCTCGGCCTACGAGTTCCAAGCCCAGATGCGCGATGGCAAGCGCGTCGACTGCCTGATCCGCCTGCCCAACCCGCCCGGCCCGATCTCGATCGACGCCAAGTTCCCGCTGGAATCCTACAACTTGCTGCGCGCCGCCGCGGACGACGCGGGCCGCACCATGGCCTCGCGCTCGTTCACCGCCGACATGCAGGTGCATCTGAAGGCCATCCACGAGAAATACATCGTGCCCGGCGAGACGGCCGATTGCGCCCTCCTGTTCCTGCCGAGTGAAGCCATCTATTACGAGATCCAGTCGAACTTCCCGAACATCATCGAGGAATCCCGCCGGCGGCGCGTCTTCATCGTCTCGCCCGACACGCTGTGGTTCATGCTGAACACCGTGCGCGCCGTCCTGCGCGACGTGCGCATGCGCGAGCAGGCCCATGTGATCCAGAAGGAAGTCGGCACGCTGCTGGAAGACGTGAAGCGGCTGGATCAGCGCGTGGCCAAGCTGCAGACCCATTTCGCGCAGACCGGCGACGACGTGCGCGATATCCGTATCTCGACCGACAAGATCATCAAGCGCGGCGACAAGATCGAGAGCGTGGAGCTGGAAGATAATGACGCAGACGCCCTGCCCCAGACCGCGCCGAACAAGGCCCTGCTCTAGTACTTCGCTTCGGCCGTGTAGTTGACCGGCACATAGGCGACCGACGCCGAGTTGGGCAGCGCGATCACGCGCGCCACGATCTCGGCCAAGTCTTCCGGCTGGGTCAGCGTCTCGGGCGCGCCGGGCCGGTTGGCGGCGATGAACTCGGTGTTGGTCGAGCCCGGGCAGATGGCCGTGGCGCGCACGCCGTCCTTCCAGGCGAACTGCCGCGCGATCTGGGTCAGCGCCAGGGTCGCATGCTTGGCCATCGCATAGCCGGGCGAGCCGCCGCCGAAGCGCAGGCCGGCGAGCGACACGACCGTGACGATGCGCCCGGCGCCCGAGCGCCGCAGATGGGGCAAGGCCGCCACGATCAATCGGTAGGGCGCCTTCAGGTTCACGTCCCACATGGCGTCCAGCGCATCTTCGTCGGGCTGGTCGAACGGAAAGCGCTCGACGATGCCGGCATTGGCGACGATGGCATCCAAGCGTCCGAAACGCGCGACGGTCGCATCGACCCATTTCCCGGCGATAGCGCGGTCGCGCGCTTCGTAATTGTGGAGCAGAACGTTCTCGCGCCCCTTGGCCCAATCGGCGAGCTGGCCCGGATCGCGCAGACCCAGGCTGAGCGCATAGCCTTCCTGATGCAGCTTCTCGGCGACCGCGCGGCCGATACCGCGGCCCGCGCCCGAGATCAGGGCCACGCGGCCCTTGGGGTCGATCCGCGCGGCCATCACAGCAGCCGGCGCGCCTTGAGCGCCGCCGTCAGCGTGCCGTCGTCGAGATAATCGAGCTCGCCGCCGACCGGCACGCCATGGGCCAGGCGCGAGACGGCGACGCCCGTGCCCTGCAAGCGGTCGGTGACGTAATGGGCCGTGGTCTGGCCGTCGACCGTCGCCCCCATGGCCAGGATCACCTCGCGGACACCGCCATCGCCGACGCGTTTTACCAGGTCCTGGACGTTGAGGTCGTCGGGTCCGATGCCGTCGAGCGCGGACAGAACGCCGCCCAGCACGTGATAGCGGCCACGGAACGACGCCGTGCGCTCGATGGCCCAAAGATCGGCCACATCCTCGACCACGCAGATCGTATCCGCCTCGCGGCGCGGATCGACGCAGATGAGGCAGGGATCGCGGGTGTCCAGATTGCCGCACACCGAGCAGGTCCGGACCTTCTCAGCCGCCGCGACGATAGCGCGCGACAAGGGCTCGAGCAGCACTTCGCGCCGCTTCAGGAGATGCAGCGCCGCCCGCCGCGCCGAGCGCGGGCCGAGGCCGGGCAGCTTGGCCAGCAACTGGACGAGCTGCTCGATTTCCGAGCCGGACATGCGCGGTTTCTAGAAAGGAAGCTTGAAGCCGGGCGGGAGCGACAGGCCGCCGGTGAGCTTGCCCATCTCCTCGGCCATCTGCGCCTCGCTCTTCGCGCGCGCGTCGTTGCAGGCGGCGACGATCAGATCCTCCAGCACCTCGATCTCGCCCGGCTCGGCCAGCTTCGGATCGAGCTTCACGCGCTTGACCTCGCCCTTGCCCGTCATCGTGACAGCGACCATGCCGCCGCCCGACGTGCCGGTGACCTCAAGCTCGGCCATCTTGGCCTGCATCTCCGCCATGCGGGTCTGGAGCTGCTGCGCCTGCTTCATCATCTGGCCGAGATTCTTCATGACCTACTCTTCTCGCTCTTCGTCGTTCGGTTCGGTGGTGCCGTCGTCGTCCGGCTCATTGCCGCCTTCGGCCGCCGCGGCGGCGGCTAGGTCGTGCACGGCGACGATCTCGGCATTCGGGAAGGCGTCCAGCACCGCGCGCACCACGGGATGGGTGGCGGCATCGGCCTTCTGCGCATCGACCTTGGCCTTGGCCTGCTCGGTCAGCGTCGGCTGGCCTTCGGCGCGGCTGACGCTGACGCCCCAATGGCGGCCGGTCCATTCGCTGACGAGCTTCTGCACCTGGTTCGCCAAGATCGCCGGCGCGCCCTGCGCGGGGCGGAATTCCAGAACACCGGGTTCGAAGCGGACAAGGTGCACGCTGCTCAGCAAATGCGAATAGAGCGTGACCTCGCGCTTGGCACCGAACAGATCGACCAGTTCCGCGAAGGTCTGCGGGTTGGGCAAGACCGGTTCGGGCGCGGCTTGCGCCACCGGCTCATTCTGCCGCTCGGGCTGCTCGGTCGCGCGCATCTGGGCCGTCGGACGCGAACCGCCGGAGCGATCGGACGTCGGCGCACCACGGCCCACCGCACGCGTCTCGCCACCGCCCGAAGGCGGCGTGGGCGAAGCGGGCGCGGATACCGACGCCTGCGTAGATTGCAGCCGCTCGACGATCTCGGCGGGCGTCGGCAATTCGGCGACATAGGCCAAGCGGATCAGCGCCATCTCGGCAGCTTCCGCGGGCGACGGCGCCGATTGCGCCTCGCCCAAGCCTTTCAGCAGCATCTGCCAGGCACGGCTGAGCGCCGCCATGGACAATTTCTGTGCGGCGGCTTTGCCGCGCACGCGCTCGGCCTCGGGCACCACGGGATCGTCGGCCGTCACCGGCACGATCTTCACCCGCGTGATCCAATGCACGAGTTCCAGGAGGTCCTGCAGCACGACGAGTGGATCGGCGCCGCTGCGTCCGGCCTCGGCGAACAAATCCAGTGTCTCGGCCGCCTTGCCCGCCATCAGCGCTTCGAACAGGTCGAAGATCTGCGTGCGGTCGGCCAGGCCGATCATGTCGCGGATCTGATCCGCGCCGATGCCGTCCGAGCCATAGGTCGCGATGGCGCGATCGAGCAGGCTGAGCCCGTCGCGCACCGAGCCGTCGGCCGCGCGCGCGACCAGCGCCAGCGCGTCGGGCGCCAACTTTGCGCCCTCCTTCTCCGCGATGGCGCCAAGATGCGGCCCCAACACCTCGGCCTCAACGCGGCGCAGGTCGAAGCGCTGGCAGCGAGACAGGACGGTGACGGGAATTTTGCGGATCTCGGTCGTCGCGAAGATGAACTTCACATGCGGCGGCGGCTCTTCCAGCGTCTTGAGCAGGGCGTTGAAGGCCTGCTTCGACAGCATGTGCACTTCGTCGACGATATAGACCTTGAAGCGCGCCGACATGGGCGCATAGCGCACGCCGTCGGTCAGGTCGCGGATGTCGTCGACGCCCGTGCGGCTGGCGGCGTCCATCTCGATCACGTCGACATGGCGGTCGTCGGCGATGGCGCGGCAATGCTCGCACACGCCGCACGGCTCGGCGGTCGGTCCGCCCTTGCCGTCGGGCCCCACGCAATTCAACACCCGCGCAATGATGCGCGCGGTCGTGGTCTTGCCCACGCCGCGCACGCCGGTCAGCACATAGGCATGCGCGATGCGGTCGGTGCGGATGGCGTTGGTGAGGGTGCGCACCAGCGCATCCTGGCCGATCAGTTCGGCGAAGCTTGCGGGGCGGTATTTACGGGCGAGGACACGGTAAGCGGCGCCGGAAGGCGCGGGCTCGGGACTTGCTGCGGACGGTTTAGGATCGGTCATGCCGCCCGTTCGGTTCGCTCGTTGAGTTGCGGCAGGAGATGAAGCAGGAGGTTGGACAACGACCCGGATCGAAACTCGTTACGGTTGCTTCCTTCCGGACCTGGCCGGGTTGGCGAGGGATCCGTCCGCCGCCAACCTCCCGGTAGAACTATATCAGGATTCGAGCGCGGCCGGGCAAGGGGGCCGGGCCGGATTGGGGCACATCCCGCGCCCAGCGCCGCCGCATTGCGCGAGGGTTGGACCCTGTGTCACCTTTTCGCCATGCACATCAATTTCTATGCGGGCAGCGGCCTGGACCGCGCCTCTCACGTCCGCCGCGACGAAGCATGGCTCCTCGCGCAGCTCAGCGCACCCACCACCCGCGTCGTACCGGTCTGGCGCTCCCAAAGCCTGATGGTGATGGGCGATGCGCCCACCGCCGTCTATCTCAACGGCCGCACGGCGGCGGACTTCGCCGCCGAAGGCGCGCTCGTGGCCTTCCTGGGCATCCTGGACGACGTCGCCCATTTCGCCGTCGATCTGTCGCACCATGAGAAGCCGCTGGAGATCGCACCCTTACGCGGCCAGGGTGAATTCGTCGATTTGCGCACAACCGGCGGGCTGCTCGACCGGGCCAACGGCTCACTCCTCGCCTATGCACGCGGCATCATGTACTGGCACGCGCGTCACCGTTTCTGCGGTGCCTGTGGCCATTCGACGCGGGTAGCCGAAGCGGGCCATACCCGCGTCTGCACCAACCCATCCTGCGGCATCCAGCATTTCCCACGCACGGACCCCGCCGTGATCATGCTGGTGACGCATGGCGACAAATGCCTGTTGGGCCGGCAGACCAGTTTCCTGCCGGGCATGTATTCGACGCTCGCCGGTTTCGTCGAGCCGGGCGAAAGCCTGGAAGAGGCCGTCGCGCGCGAGGTGTTCGAGGAGACGGCCGTGCGCGTCACCGACGTGCGCTACCACTCCTCCCAGCCCTGGCCCTTCCCGGGCTCGATCATGCTGGGCTTCCATGCGACGGCCACGAGCACCGCGGTTG
Organism: Alphaproteobacteria bacterium; assembly: GCA_050180485.1. GTDB lineage: Bacteria > Pseudomonadota > Alphaproteobacteria > CADEGL01 > CADEGL01 > CADEGL01. The sequence goes on from JBFXED010000002.1 coordinate 205,342, forward strand.
AAGTGAACCGCAGCGAACTGGAGGACGCACGCTGGTTCAGCCGCGCGGATCTGCTGGCCAGCCCCGAGAACGAGACGTTCCGCCTGCCGCGCAAGGTCTCCATCGCGCGCCAATTGGTCGAACACTGGATGAACGAAGGCTGAGCCCAGCCTAGTCGTCGCTGGCGCCGACCTTCTCCCGGCGGAACGGGTGGGCCGGATAGACGCCCAGGATCTTCAACTCGCGGCTGAAGAACGACAGCTCCTCCAACGCCAGGCGCAGGTTGCGCTCCTCCGGATGGCCCTCGACATCGGCGTAGAACTGCGTCGCCTCGAAATGGCCGCCCAGCATGTAGCTTTCCAGCTTTGTCATGTTGATGCCGGTGGTCGCGAAGCCGCCCATGGCCTTGTAAAGCGCGGCCGGTACGTTGCGTACGCGGAAGACGAAGGTGGTCATCACCGGCCCGCTGTTGGGCTTGGGCGTCACGGCCTCGCGCGACATGACCATGAAGCGCGTAGTGTTGTGCTCGGCGTCCTCGATGTCGGAACGTAAGGTCTCGAGCCCATAGCGCTTGGCGGCCAAAGAGGACGCGATGGCGGCCTGGCTCTTGTCGCCGCCCTTGGCCACGTCCGCCGCGGCGCCCGCCGTGTCGGCATGGACGATGGCCTTGAGACCCAGTTCGCGAATGAGCTTGCGGCACTGCGAGAGCGCGTGCACGTGGCTGTGCACCGTCTTGATGCTGTCCAGCGTCGCGCCCTTGGGCGCCAGAAGCTGGTGCGAGATGCGCTGGAAATGCTCGCCGATGATGTGCAGGCCCGAACCCGGCATCAGATGGTGGATGTCGGCCACACGGCCCGCGACCGAATTGTCGATCGGGATCATCGCCAAGTCGGCACGCTTTTCGGTGACGGCGGCGAAGGCGTCCTCGAACGTCTCGCAGGGCAGCGTCTTCCAATCGGGATAGACGACGCTGCACGCCAGGTCGGAATATGCGCCGTGCAAGCCCTGGAAGGCGATGGTCTTGGCCGATCGTTCGGATTTCGCCATGGCGACGCCGTTTCCGCGGAATCAGTTTGACGGAGAGGAGCGCCCCGGAGCGAGCATCGTTCGCGCCCGCGCGAGGTCGGCC
>JBFXED010000003.1:0-146449 GCA_050180485.1 Alphaproteobacteria bacterium
CGGGCAGTCAGATCGCGCAGGCTCTGGTGCTCGCTCTCCTGGTTGGTCCGGGCGGCGGGCCGCTGGCCACGGCCAGCACGACGCACGCGATGGTTGTCGCCACACCCGATCAAGCCACGGGATCGACGGAAGTGCGCATCTGGTATGACGTGATCATCTCTCGCAAAGGCGAGAAATACGACTACCCCGTGCGGGTATCTAAACCCGAGACCTATACGCAATTCTTCACAAACATGTCGGAGGCTGCCGGCGTGAAAGTGAAGTCATGAGGCGCATATACCCCGTTGTGCTGGTCGTCGCATTGGCTGTCGGGTTGGCGGCCTGCCAGCCGCCTCCACCCGCCCGCACCGCCAGCAAAAAACTGGAGGGTGAGGTGGCCGAGATGCAGACGCGCGTCTATGCCACCGGCGACAAGACCAAAGCGCTGCGTGCGGTTGCCGAGACGCTGGTTGAGATGGGCTATGTCGTCGACCACGTGAATCCGGATGACGGTTCCGTGGCGGCCTCCAAGGGTACCTGGCTGGATGCGACGGCCTATGTGGATAGCAAGATGGTGGGCAAGACCTCGGTTCAACTCGATGTGTTCGTCTATCAGCGCAATCAGTGGGCCATGTCTCAAAGCGACTTCGAGAAGCTCCAGCAAGTGGATGACCCGGAGTTTTATCAGAAGTATTTCTTCGATCCGTTAAGCCAAAAGTTGGGTACGCCAGCCTCCCCTCAGGGAAGCTGATCAGCGTCACGTTGGTCCGTTGGAATAAGGAGGAAATCTGATGGCTTTGCATTTCAGCCGCGCAGAGTTCGCGCGGCGCCAGGCGGCGGCGCGGCGCGCTATTGCCGCGCGTGGGTTGGATGGTCTCCTCTGCTTCCGGCAGGAGACCATGTATTACCTGACCGGCTACGACACCAACGGCTTCGCGCTGTTCCAGGGTATGTGGCTGGGGGTGGACGGCAGCCTGGCGCTGGTCACGCGCGGCGCGGACCGGCTGCAGTCCAAATACACCTCGGTCATCAAGGATGTGCGCATCTGGATCGATCGCGAGGGTGCGACGCCCGCCATCGACCTGCGCGACATGCTGGAATCCTACAATGTGCGGGGCAAGCGCATCGGCGTGGAATACGGCGCCTACGGCCTGACCGGCCAGCGCGCCAAGATGGTGGATTCGGCCTTGGAAGGCTTCTGCCGCACGGAGGACGCGACCGACATCGTCAGCGCGCTCCGCATGTTCAAGAGCCCGGCGGAGTTGAAATACGTGCGCCGGGCTGGCGAGCTGGCCGATGCCGCGCGCGACATCGCCGTGCGCGACTGCGTGCCCGGCGCCTCCATCGCCAAGATCTACGCGGACATGCTGCAGGTGATGGTCGAGGGCGACGGCGACCCGCCGGCCTCGCGCTGGCCCATCGGCGCGGGCCAGGAGGCGCTGTTCGTGCGCTACCACACGGGCCACAGCCCGGTGTCGAAGAAGAACGACCAGTCGACCTTCGAGTTCGGTTCCTGCTACCGCCACTACCACACGGTGATGATGTTCGTGGTGCTGACCGGCAAGGTCCACCCGGCGCACCGCGAGATGTTCAAGGTGGTGCGTGAGGCGCTGGACGCGGCGGAAGACGCGTTCCGGCCCGGCAACGTGGTGGCCGACGTGTTCAACGCCCAATCCAAGGTCATCAAGAAATCCAAGTTCTCGAAGACCACCCTGCCGGCCTGCGGCTACACCACGGGTGCGCAGTTCCCGCCGACCTGGATGGAGGGCTGCTTCATCCATGCGGGCAACCCCACGGTGCTCAAGCCCGGCATGCTGTTCTTCAAGCAGATGATGCTGCTGGACGACCGCACAGGCCTGTCCATGTCGATCGGCGAAAGCTCGATCGTCACGCGCAAGGGCTCCGAACAGGTTTGCCACGCGCCGCGTTATCTCGTGACCAACTAGAACCCGAGGAGATCGTCATGGCCTTGCATTTCACCCGCGCGGAGTTCGCCGAACGCCAGCGCAAGACCCGGGCGGAGATGACGCGCCAGGGTTTGGATGGTCTCCTCATCTTCCGCCAGGAAAGCATGTACTGGCTGACGGGCTACGACACCGAAGGCTTCGTGCTGTTCCAGGGCATGTATCTGTCGGCCGACGGGCGCATCGCGCTGATGACCCGCTCGGCCGACGATCTGCAGTCGCGAATCACCTCGACGCTCGAGGACATCCGCATCTGGCGCGACGTGGAAGGCGCCAATCCGGCCATCGACCTGCGCGCCATGGTCCAGGATCTGGGCGGGCGCGGGAAGAAGATCGGCGTCGAGTACCACGCCTACGGCCTGACTGGGCAGCGCGCGAAATTGGTGGATGCAGCCTTCGACGGCTTCGCGGATCTGAGCGACGCGTCCGACTTGGTACGCCTCCAGCGTTTGGTGAAAAGTCCGGCCGAACTGGCTTTCGTGCGGCGTGCGGGCGAATTGGCCGACGACGCGCTGGCGGTGGCCAACCGCATGTGCGTGCCGGGCGAGAATGTCGGCGCCATCTACGGCGAGATGATGAACGTCATCATGCGCGGCGATGGCGATCCGTCCGCCATGCGCTGGCCCATGGGCGGCGGCCAGGACGCCATGCTGGTGCGCTACCACACCGGCCACGGCAAGGTCGGCAAGCAGGATCAGGTGATGTTCGAATTCGCCTCGGCCTATCGCCACTACCACACGGCGCTGATGAACGTGGTGCTGACGGGCAAGCCCGACCCGCGCCATCTCGACATGTTCAAGGCCGCGCGCGAGGCGCTGGACGCATGCTGGGAGGTCGTGCGGCCCGGCAACACGGTGGGCCAGATCTTCGACACCCATGCCGCCTCGCTGTCCAAGGCGGGCTATGACGGCTGCTTCCTCAACGCCTGCGGATACACGCTCGGCGTCACCTATCCGCCCAACTGGATGGATTGGCCCATGTGCTGGCACGGCAACCCGCAGGTGCTGGAGCCGGGCATGGTGTTCTTCCTGCACATGATCCTGCTCGACGGGCGCAGCGGGCTTTCGATGTCGCTCGGCGAGACGGCCATTGTGACGCCGCGCGGCTCAGCCGATCTGGTCAACCACGCGCCGCGCCAGCCGATCGTGACCGGATCGGGCGCGCCCAAGAGCATCGGGAAATCGAAATCCGCGCCGCGGAAAGCCGCCAAACCAGCCCGCAAGGCGGCGAAGCGACCGGCTAAGCGCGTCACCCGCGGCAAGCGGAAATAGCGCGAACAAACCGTCCGCCGCGCCGTTGATAGGGCGGCAAGCGGAGGACTGGCATGACTAAAAGCAAGCGGCCGCGGATCGAGGGCTACGCCATCGTCTCGCGTGAGGGGATGATCGCTAACGCCGACGGCTCGTTTCCGGACGGCATCAAGATCGACGCCGATCAGAAGTTCTTCCGTGGCGGCTTACGCAAAGCTTCGGCCGTCGCGAACGGCAAGCACTCGAACGAAGGCGGGCCGGAATCCGTCGCGCGGCCACGCCTGATCTTGACCCGCAAGGTCGATTCACTAAGGCCCGATCCACGCAATCCGAAGGCGCTTCTGTGGAACCCAAAGGGTGCGTCGCTGGAGGAAGCCTGGGCGCGGCTGGGTGCTGAGGGCAATGTGCTGGCCGTCGTGGGCGGGACGGATGTGTTCGGCCTGTTCCTGGAATGGGGCTACGACGATTTCTTTCTGTCGCGTGCACAGGCGAGTGTGCCAAACGGGCGGCCGGTGTTTCCCGGCGGGCTTGCGCCCGAGGAGGCGCTGAAGCGCCACGGCATGGTGCTGAAAGAGACGCGCGTGCTGGATCAGGCCAGCGGCACGGTCATGGAGCACTGGGTCCGCAAATGAAAAGGGCGCCGGATCGCTCCGGCGCCCTGATCGGGAAAGAACGGCCGCGTCAGTAGTAGCGGTTCTCGTAGCCGCGTGCGTGCGTGCCGCGCTGGACGTAATCGATCATGTTGATGAAGTCGTAGACGGGAAGCCCGGTGGCTTCCTGCACGGCCTTGGAATAGGGCGGCAGCATGGAGCACTCCATGATGATGGCGCCCATGTCCGGGTTTTCCTTCACCATCTTCTTGGCGACGGCCACGGTCTCGGCCTCGATCTTGTCGGTGTCGAGATAGTCGCCTTCCTTCATCACCATCTGGTCGAAGTTCGGCTGGTCGTCCATGCCGCGCACAACGACCTGGGTCTCGGCCTTCACGCCTGCCAGCTCCAGCGCGCGGTTGCCTAGCGCCTTCTGCGACGCCGTGATGACGCCGATCGAGCGCTTCTTGCCGATGAACTGCGCGACGAAGGGGATCTGCAGCAGGCTCGACATGGCGACCGGGATGGTGACGTTCTTCGCCACTACGTTCTGGTAGTTCACGAAGAAGCCGCAGTCGGAGGAGATGGCCTTGACGCCCTGCGCCTCCAATTCCTGCGCGGCCTTGATCACGGCTTTCTCGAGCTCGGGATCGGCTGCGAAGACGCGCGCTGTCGTGGCACCCGGCACCGTCTTGTAGAGAACCGGATATTTATAGGTCGTCGCGTTGCCGACATCGCCGGGAACGAACGGACCCTTGTAGTCCAGGAGCAGGATACCGACGCAGTAGCCGTAGGCTTCGGCCTTGGGCCGGGTTTTATAAAGCGGCATGGTTCTCTTCTCCCCGAGCTCAGTACTGGCCGGAATAGGCGCGCTGGTGCAGGCCCGATTCCATGTAATCGATCATGCTGACGAAGTCGTAGACCGGCAGTTCGACGGCTGCCTGCACGGCCTTGGCATAGGGCGGCAGCATGGAGCATTCGAGCAGGATCGCGCCCATGGTCGGGTCCTTCTTCACCATGTCCTTGGCGATGCGGATCGCCTCCTCGGTGATCAGGTCCGAATCGAGCGTACCCTTCTCCTCCAGCACCGCGGTCTTGAACTCCGGCTCGTCCTGCATGCCGCGGATGACGATCTTGTGCGGCACGCTGATGCCGCCGCGCGTCAGGAAGTCGGGCGTCAGGTTGGTCGAGTCGGCTGTGATGACGCCGATTGAGCGCGACTTGTCGAGCGTCTGGGCGATCATCGGGATCTGCAACAGGCTCGACATGGCGACCGGAACCTTCACGGCCTCGCGCACCGCGTCCTGGAACTGCAGCATGAAGCCGCAGTCGGAGGAGATGCCGCGCACGCCCGCCGCTTCCAGCTCTTTCGCGCCTTCGGCCAACTTGGCGTTGAACTCGGGCGCGCCGTTCAGGCACACCGAGGTCGACAGGCCTTCGACCGTCTTGAAGATGACGGGATAGGAGTAAGTGCTGGCGTTCGCCACGTCGCCGGGGATGAAGGGCGCCTTGGCATCGAGCAGCAGGATGCCGATGGCCTGGCCGTAGCTTTCGGCCGCGCGCCGCGTCTTGTAGATCGTCATGCTCGCCTCCCAGGGGCAATGGGCTGCCCGCGCTTCGCGGCGGCCCGGAAACCTAAGGGAAGCCTAGCCCAGGGCGGATACCGTTTCAAATGGGCCGTCCGGCCAAAAGCCTTTCCAGATACGCAGAAATCACGGTTTGGGCGGGTGGGGAGGCGAAATCCTGCCGTCCGAGGGGTGGGGTTCGGGCCCAAATGCCGTGACATTGCTGCTATTTCGGTGGTTCGGTCGGCGTTGCGGGTATCAGGAGCCACGGCTAGGCTCCGCGCCTCGCTTTCCTTTGCGTCGGCGAAGATTTTCCGGTCCGCCATCCGGCGCGGCCGCACCAATACGATTTTGTTTCAGGAGATTCGTCATGTCCCAGCAGGCCACGCGCAACCTGTCGCTCGAGGAGATGGACAAGCAGAGCTTGATGCATCCTTCGACCTCGATGGCCGATCACGCCAAGGGCACGCCGCGCATCATCGAGACGGCCAAGGGCATCAAGATCACCGACAAGACGGGCAAGCAGCTGATCGACGGCTTCGGCGGCCTGTATTGCGTCAATATCGGCTATGGCCGCATGGAGATCGCCGACGCGATCGCCGAGCAGGCGCGGAAGCTCGCCTACTATCACGTCTATGCCTCGAACTCGAACGAGCCGGCCATCCGCCTGGCCGATCGCGTCGTGCGCATGGCGCCGGCCAACATGGCCAAGGTCTATTTCGGCCTGTCGGGCTCGGACGCCAACGAAACCAACGTGAAGCTGGTCTGGTACTACAACAACCTGCGCGGCCAGCCGAAGAAGAAGAAGATCATCTCGCGCCATCGCGGCTATCACGGCTCGACCGTGATCTCGGGCAGCCTCACGGGCCTGCCGCTTTTCCACAATTATTTCGACCTGCCGGTGGGGCCGATCCTGCACACCACGACGCCGCACCATTACTGGTACGCGGAAGCAGGGATGAGCGAGGAGCAGTTCACCCAGAAGCTGGCCGACGATCTGGAAGCCATGATCGTGAAGGAGGGTCCGGAGACGGTCGCCGCCTTCATCGGCGAGCCGGTCATGGGCACCGGCGGCATCATCGTGCCGCCCAAGGGTTACTGGCCCGCGATCCAGAAGGTCTTGAAGAAATACGACGTGCTTCTGATCGACGACGAGGTGATCTGCGGTTTCGGACGCCTGGGCGAAGCCTATGGCTGCTTCGCGCTCGGCATGGAGCCGGACCTGATGACGATCGCCAAGGGTCTGACCAGCGCGTACCAGCCGCTGTCGGGCTCTATCGTCTCCGATAAGATCTGCGCCGTGATCCAGGAGAAGTCGGTGGAGATCGGACCCATGGGCCACGGCTACACCTATTCCGGCCATCCGGTCGCCTGCGCCGCGGGCCTGGCGAATCTCGACGTGCTGGAAAAGGAAGATATGACCGGCAACGCCAAGCGCACCGGCGCCCATCTCCAGGCCGCGCTGAAGAAGGCCTTCGCCGACCATCCGATGGTGGGCGAAGTGCGCGGCTATGCGCTGCTGGGCGCGGTCGAGTTCGTGGCCGACCGCAAGAACAAGACGCGGTTCGATGCGAAGCTCAAGATCGGTGCGCGTATCTCCGGCGCGGTCCTGGCCGAGGGCGTCATCGCCCGCGCCATGCCGCACAGCGACTGCCTGGGCTTCGCCCCGCCGCTCTGCATCACCCCGGCCGAGGTCGACGACATGGTGGCGCGCTGCCGCCGCGGCCTCGACAAGGTGACCGACGAGCTGGTCCGCGAAGGCCTGTTCAAGGGTTAAGGATCACGCGGGGGACGATAGTCGTTCCCCGCGTCTTCCGGCATGATGGCCGCCCCATGAGCGCCGGACCCGTCACGCTCGGAGATGTCTATGCCGCTCGCGCCCGCATCGCGGGCGCGGTGCGCCGCACGCCGCTGATCCCGTCGCCCTGGCTGACGCAGTTCGCGGGCGGCGCGCCCGTCCATATGAAGCTCGAGACGCTGCAGGACACGGGCTCGTTCAAGGTGCGCGGCGCGGCCAACAAGATCCTGGGGCTGACCGAGGGCCAGCGCACCCGCGGTGTCGTCACGGTTTCGACCGGCAACCACGGGCGCGCGGTTGCCCACATGGCGGGGCGCGCGGGCGTGAAGGCGACGGTTTGCGTCTCGAACCTGGTGCCGGAGAACAAGCGCGCCGCCATCCGCGCCACGGGCGCCGAACTGGTGGTGCAGGGGCGCAGCCAGGACGAGGCGGCCGAGGTCGCGTTCGAGCTGGTCGAGACGAAGGGGATGACCATGGTCAATCCCTTCGACGATCCGTTCGTGATCGCGGGCCAAGGCACCATCGGCCTCGAAATCCTGGAAGATCTGCCCGACGTCTCGAATCTCCTCGTGCCCGTCTCGGGCGGCGGCCTGATCGGCGGCATCGCGCTGGCGGTCAAAACCGCGCGGCCGCAATGCCGCGTCATCGGCGTGTCGATGGAGAACGGCGCGGCCATGTACCAGAGCATCAAGGCCGGCCGGCCCGTGCAGATTCCCGACGTCGATTCGCTGGCCGACAGCCTGCAGGGCGGCATCTTCCTCGATAACGCCTACACGTTCCGCCTGGTGCGCGAACTGGTCGACGATCTGATCCTGGTGTCGGAAGACGACATCGCCGCCGCGATGGCCTATGCGTTCGACCGCGAGCATCTGGTGATCGAAGGCGGCGGCGCGGTCGGCATCGCCGCGATCCTGGCCGACAAGGCGGGCCGCCTGGCCGGCCCCACGGCCATGGTGCTGACGGGCACCAATGTCGCCAGTCCCCGTGTGGTCGAGATCGTGAATGCGCATCGCGACTGGCTCGACGGCCTGGCGCAGCTCAAGCGGCCCTGACGCGTTTTCTGGAGATTCCGGCATGACCGACGTGACGATCCTGACCGAGCGCGAGCTGCGCGGTATGGTGGGGCTGGACCGCGAGGCGGTGGACGCCATCGAGGACGCCTTCGTGCGCCTGGCCGACGGCAAGGTCGAGATGCCGCCGATCATGCATATCGACGTGAAGGAAAACGCGGGCGACGTCGACATCAAGAGCGCCTATGTGCGCGGCGTGGATCAGTTCGCGGTCAAGATCGGCGCGGGCTTCTTCAACAACCACAAGATCGGCCTGCCCAACTCGCCGGCCAGCGTGGTGCTGGTCTCGTCCAAAACCGGCGTGGTCGAAGCCGTGCTGCTGGACAACGCTTACCTCACCGACGTGCGCACGGGCGCCGCCGGCGCCGTCGCCGCCAAGCTTTTGGCGAAGCAGGGGCCAGTCGTCGCCGGCATCCTCGGCACGGGTGTGCAGGCGCGCTATCAGCTCGAAGCGCTCAAGGTCGTGCGCGACGTGACGCGCGCGGTCGTGTGGGGCCGCGACGCGGCAAAGGCGAAAACCTATGCCGCAGAGATGACGAAAGCGCTCGGCATCACGGTCGCCGCCGTCGCAAGTGCGGAAGAAGCCGTGCGCGCGTGCGACGTGCTGGTCACGACGACCAACGCCAAGCTGCCGTTGGTGCGCGCCGAATGGCTGAAGCCCGGCCTGCACATCACCGCCATGGGCGCCGATCTCGCGGGCAAGCAGGAGCTGGATCCCGCGATCCTCGGCCGCGCCGACCGCGTCGTCTGCGACCGCCGCTCCCAATGCGAAAAGATGGGCGAGCTGCAGCACGCACTGGCTTCCGGCGCCATCAAGTCGTCCTCGAGCGTGGCGGAGTTGGGCGAGGTGGCTGCCGGCCGTGCGCCGGGCCGCACATCCGATTCCCAGATCACCGTTTGCGATCTGACCGGCACGGGCGTGCAGGACACGGCCATCGGCGTCTTGGCCTATCGCCGTGCGAAGGCTAAGGGGCTGGGCACCATCGTCCGCAACTGACCCCCGATTGCGGCGGCCGCGCCGCTTCGCCAGACTTAGGCCCCAATCAACCGAGGGAGACGCGGGATGTATCACCTTTATATGGCGGCTACGGGCAATGGCCGCCGCCCGGCCGTGATGCTGGAGGAATGCGGGCTGCCCTACACGGTGCACAAGGTCGATCTGGCCAAGGGCGAGCAGAAGAAGCCGGAATTCCTGGCCATGAACCCGCAAGGCGCCATTCCCGTGCTGGTCGAGGCATCGGGCGGCAAGAAGACCGCGCTGGCCCAGTCAGGCGCCATCCTGCTGCATTTGGCGGAGAAGACCGGCAAGTTCCTGCCGAAAGATTCCGCCCAGCGCGCGGAAGCCTTGCGCTGGATGATGACGGCGCTGACCGACGCCGCGCCGGCCTCGACCGCGATCTTCCTGTCCTCCGGCCCCCTGCCGGACAAGACGCCGGGCAACACCCAGTTCTTCGAAGGCCGCTTCGTCAACCTGATGAAAGTGTTCGACCAGCAGCTGGCCAAGAATCCATATCTCGCGGGCAGCGAGGTGACCGTCGCCGATATCGCGCTGATCCCGATCGTGGCAGGGCGGCAGGACCTGCTCGACAAAACACCGGGCCTTGAGAACCTGAAGAAATGGGCCGCCACCATGAAGGCGCGTCCGGGCACCGCCAAGGGTTTGAGCGCCTAGTTTGATCGTCGCGTGAATAGAACGGCCGGGGATTTCCCCGGCCGTTTTTCCTCGGGGGAGGAATGTCGTGCCCATAGACGTCGCCAAGGTGCGGGCGGATACGCCCGGCGTCGGAAACATCTTGCACTTCAACAATGCCGGCGCCGCGCTGCCGCCCCGTTCGGTGGTGACTGCGGCCGTGCGCCATCTGGAGCGCGAGGCCGAGATCGGCGGCTATGAGGCCGAGCAGGAGGCACATGGACGGCTCGAGGCCGTCTATGCCTCGCTCGCACGCCTTCTCAACTGCGACGCATCCGAAGTGGCGGTCATCGAGAATGCCACGCGCGCCTGGGATATGGCGTTCTACTCGTTGCCCTTGCGCCAGGGCGACCGCGTCCTGACCGCGATGGCGGAATACGCCAGCAACTACATCGCCTTTCTTCAGGCGGCCAAGACCAAGGGAGTCGAGATCGTCGTGGTGCCGAACGACAACCAGGGCCAGATCGACGTCGCCGCGCTGTCGCGCATGATCGACGAGCGCACCAAGCTGATCGCCATCACCCATGTGCCGACCAACGGCGGCTTGGTGAACCCGGCGGCCGCGGTCGGCCGCGTGGCCAAGCGCGCGGGCGTGCCGTTCCTGCTCGACGCCTGCCAGTCGGCGGGGCAGATGCCGCTCGATGTCGATGTGCTCGGCTGCGACATGCTTTCGGCCACGGGGCGCAAGTTCCTGCGCGGGCCGCGCGGCACGGGCTTCCTCTATGTGCGCAAAGCCATGTTAGAGAAGCTGGAGCCTGCGTTCCTCGACCTGCATGCCGCGACCTGGACGTCTAAGGACAGCTACAAGCTGCGCCCGGACGCGCGCCGCTTCGAGAATTGGGAAACCAACATCGCGGCCAAGCTGGGTCTGGGCGCCGCGGTCGATTACGCGCTTTCGCTGGGCTTGGGCGACATCCGCGCGCGCGTCGTGTCCCTGGCCGACAGTCTGCGCCGCCGCCTGGCCGACATCCCTGGCGTTTCGGTCAAGGACCTGGGCGCCGAGAAATGCGGCATCGTCACCTTCACCTACGAAGGGCGCGAGCCCGAGAAGCTACGCGATCAGCTGCGCAAGCGGCGCATCAACGCCTGGATCTCGGGGCCGTCATCGACGCGCCTCGACATGGAGGAGCGCAAGATCCCCATGCTCGTGCGCGCCTCGGTGCACTACTACAACACCGAGCAGGAAGTCATGCGCTTCTGCGAAGTGGTGCGGGCGCTCTAAAGCCTCAGGCGTCCCACAGGCGCTTCGGACCGATATCGGCTTCCGAAACGTTGAACGCCTTGACCGCATCCGGCACGCCGCCGCCGCCTGCAAGCGACGCCGCCGTCATGCCCATGGCGTAGGAGGTCTGGATGCCGTAGCCGCCCTGGCCGGCCAGCCAGAAGAAGCCTTCGGCATCGGGCGCGAAGCCGACCACTGGGCATTTGTCCTTCACGAAGCTGCGCAGCCCCGCCCATTTACGCTGGATGCGGCGGATCTGAAGCGTCGTCGCCTTCTCGATGCGGTCGGCGGCGATCGCCACGTCCTCGTCGTCGGGCTGGATGTCCTGCGGATCGACCGGCGTCTCGTCGGCGGGCGAGCCCAAAAGCTTTCCCGTTTCCGGCTTGAAATAGAACTTCTCGTCGATGTCGCCGATGATGATCCACTCGTTCACATCGGCGCCCTGCGGGCCGTCGAAGATCATGGCCGTGCGGCGCTTGGGCTGCAGGCCGATCTTGCGCGCGCCGGCCATGCCGCCCAGCACGTCGGCCCAGGCGCCCGCGGCGTTGATCACGACCGGGGCCGCGAAATCGCCGGCCTTGGTCTTCACGTGCCACTTGCCGCCCTTGCGGTCGAGGCCCAGCACCTCGGCGTCGCAGACGACTTCCGTGCCGCCCTTCTTTGCGCCGCGCAGATAACCCTGGTGGATCGCGTTCACGTCCATGTCCATGGTCGAATCGTCATAGGCGGCAGCCGCGACGTAATCGGGCCGCAGCACGGGGCACATGCGGATCGCGTCCTTGGCGTCGACCATGCGCAGGGTCTTAGACAGTTCGGACAGTTCCTTGACCGCGCCCTTCAGCGTCTCGACCTGATCCTTGCGCGCGATGAAGGCGACGCCGCGCGCGTGCATCAGCGGCACGTCGGCATAGCCCTCGGGCGGCTTCTTCAGGAACGGGCCGCTCACCACCGTCATGGCGCGCATCAGGCGTGGGCCGTAATTCTCGGTGAAGATGGCGGCGGAGCGGCCGGTCGAGTGATAGCCCGGCTGCGCCTCGCGCTCCAGGATCACGACCTTCTTGTTCTTCTTGACCAGGTGATAGGCCGCCGACGCGCCGGCGATGCCGGCTCCGACAATCAGAAAATCGCATTCACGCATGACGGCCGTCCCTCCCGTGTCCTTCGAAGGCGCGCATTATGGGCCGCACGGCCACGTCCGGCCAAGGGGGCCGGTCGCGTGGGGCGCGGCCGCAGGCTATAAAGCGCCGGGGCAAGGAGGGGCCGTTGGATCCGATTCACTGGAAGGACGAACACCGCGAACTGCAGCGCCAGGTGCGGCGCTTCGTCGAGGACGAGGTGCTGCCGCACGCCCCGCAATGGGAGAAGGACGGCAAGGTGCCGCGCGAAGTCTTGCAGCGCATGGGCGAGCTGGGCTTCCTCGGCATCCGCGTGCCCGAGGCCTATGGCGGCGCGGGCATGGACGCGATGGCCTCGGCCGTCTTCGCGGAAGAACTCGCGCGCTGCACCTACACCGGCTTCACCATGACCGTGCTGGCCGATACGGAGATGGCCGCGCCCCATATCATCCGCGCCGGCACCGACGCGCAGAAGAAGCGTTATCTCACGCCCATCACCAAGGGCGAGATGGTGGCCGCGATCACGGTCACCGAGCCCGACGCAGGCTCGGACGTGCAGGGCCTGCGCACCAGCGCGCGGCGCGAGGGCAACGGTTGGGTCGTGAACGGTACCAAGCGCTTCATCACCAACGGCGTCTATGGCGACCTCTATGTGCTGGCCGCCAAGACCGATCCCAAAGCCAAGGCGTCGCGCGGCATGTCGATGTTCCTGGTCGAGCGCAACACGCCGGGCGTCACGGTCACGCGGAAGCTCGACAAGATGGGCTGGCTCTGTTCGGACACGGCCGAGATCGTGTTCGAAGAGGTGCGCCTGCCGGCCGACGCGCTGCTTGGCGAGGAGAACAAGGGCTTCTACGCCGTCATGCAGAGTTTCCAAAACGAGCGTCTGGTGGCGGCCGCGATCTATGCCGGCGAGGCCGCCAAGGCGATTGAGATCGCGCTGGATTACGTGAAGACGCGCAAGGCCTTCGGTGGCACGCTGTGGGACAAGCAGGCCGTCCGCCTGCGCCTCGCCGATTACGCCGCGCGGGTCGAGATGCTGCGCCAACTCGTCTATCACGCCGCTTGGCTCGACACGCAGGGCATCGATTGCGTGAAGGAAGTCTCCATGGCGAAATCCGTCGGCGGCGAGCTGGTGCATGAAGTGGTGCATGGCTGCCTGCAGCTCCACGGCGGCATGGGCTTCATGCGCGAGACCACGATCGAACGCATGGCGCGCGACGCGCGCGTACACACTTTCGGCGGCGGCGCCACCGAGGTGATGCTGGAAGAAGTCGCCAAGCGCATGGCGCCGTGAGCGCCGTCTCGCCCCGGATCGACAGCCGCGAGGCGTGGGTCGTCGCCTCGGTCTCCTTCCTGCTCAACGCCATCGCGTTGGGCGCCACGATCCTGATCATCATCTCGTTGAAAGAGATCGCGATCACCGAGGGTTGGCCGCGCGAAGCGCCGTCGCTGGTCTATGCCGCGACCATCACGGGCACCGGCATCGGCGGCATCATCATGGGCTGGTGGTCCGACAAGAGGGGCGTGCGCTGGCCCGTCACGCTCGGCGCCTTCGGCATCGGGCTCGGTTCCATCCTGGCGTCCCAGGCGTCCGAGGCTTGGCAGATGGCGCTGGCCGGCATGTTCCTGATCGGCGGCTGCGGCACCTCGGCCTTTTTCGCCGTTCTGATCGCCAACGCCACGCGCTGGTTCGCGCGGCGGCGCGGCCTGGCCGTTGCCTTCGTCGCGGCGGGCCAGAATCTGGCGGGCTCGCTCTGGCCGCCGGCCTTCAGCGTGATCGGCGCGCTCGGTGGCTGGCGCACCTCGTTCATGGTCTTCGGCCTGTTCGTCTTCGTGACCGTCCTGCCGCTCACCCTGTTCCTGCGGCAGCGCGCACCCGTGTCGTCCACCGCCGTGCACGCCCATGGCGCGACGGGCCTCGTGCTCGGCCTGCCGGCCAATCTCGTCCACGCGATTCTCTTCATCATGCAGGTGCTGTGCTGTCTCGCCATGGCGGCGCCCTTCGTGCACGGGCCGGCCCATGTCAGCGACCTCGGCCATTCGATGGCCTTGGGCGCCACGATGCTGACCGTCATCCTCACGGTCAGCCTGGCCAGCCTTCTGACTCTCGGCTACATCGCCGACCGTATCGGCGGCCTGCGCACGCTCGTGATCGCCTCAGCGATGCAGGCGGTGGCGTTGCTGCTCTACGCCAATTTCGAAAGCCTGCCGATGCTCTATGCGTCGGCCATCGTCTTCGGCCTGGGCTTCGGCGGGCTTGTGCCCAGCTATGCCATCGTCATCCGCGAGTTGTTTCCCGCGCATCAGGTGGGCTGGCGCATCGCCAGCACCTTCATGGGCGGCACGCTGGGCATGGCGCTGGGCGGCTGGCTGGCCGGGCGCATCTTCGACGCCATGGGCCATTATCATCTGGCCTTCTATCTCGGCTTTGTCTTCAACCTGGGCAATATCGCCCTCGGCGGCTTCCTGTTGTGGCGCTGGCTGGGCGCCCACGGTGGCGGCTTGAGAGAGGCCCTGCGCCGGGTCTAGTCTTTCGCCCATGGCTCAGCGGGCGTCGGTTCTCACCCAGCCGTACCGTGCCTATGACCGCGTCGAGCGCGGCGGCTTCGACGAGGAGCTGGCGCGCGTCGGCCGCGGCACGCCGTGCGGCGAGTATCTGCGCCGCTTCTGGCAGCCCGTCGCGCTGTCCGCCGAGATCAAGGACCTGCCGGTCGCCCTCCGCATCATGGGCGAGGACTTGGTGCTGTTCCGCGACGGGCGTGGGCGGCTGGGTCTTCTGGAAAAAGCCTGTCCCCACCGCGGCACCTCGCTCGAATACGGCAAGGTGCAGGAGCGCGGCATCCGCTGCTGCTACCACGGCTGGCATTTCGATGTGGACGGCAAAATCCTCGACACGCCGGGCGAGCCCGCGGGCAGCCCGATCAAGGACCGCTTCTGCCACGGTGCTTATCCGACCCATGAATACGAAGGCATCGTCTTTGCCTATATGGGGCCGGCGGATCAGAAGCCCGACTTCCCCATCTACGATCTGTTCGTGCGGCCGGGCAAACGCCTAGTCACGGCCAAGGTCCATTCGCCCTGCAACTGGCTGCAGATCCGCGAGAACGAGATGGACCCGGTGCACATCACCTTTCTGCACACGCGCCTGTTCGGCGTGCAGTTCCAGCCCGTTTATGGCGCGCTGCCGACGATGGAATGGTGCGAGACGCCGGTCGGCATGATGTACGTCACCGTGCGCCGCTGGGGCGAATATCTCTATCTGCGCTCGAACGACATGATCCTGCCCAACATCGCGCGCGTCGCGGGCATCGAGGACGGCGAGGGCGAGACCGTGTTCGACCGGCGCGGCGGCACCACCAACTGGGTCGTGCCGGTCGACGACACGAACAGCCTGACCATCGGCTGGGACGATGTGGAGGAGCATCTGCCCGGCGACGGGCGTGACGGCTACATGGACCGCATGACGCGCGCGGGAAAGAATTTCATCGGCCCGTTCGATGTCGGCCAGACGGGCGAACCGACTTACGAGCAGCGCCAGCGCGCGCCGGGCGATTGGGACGCCTGGGTCAGCCAGGGCAAGGTCGCGCGCCATGGCTGGGAAAATCTGGCCGAAAGCGACCGGGGCGTGTCGATGTACCGGAAGCTTCTGCGCCGCGGCATCCTTGCCGTGCGGCGGGGCGAGGATCCGCCCGGCCTCGTGCGCGGACAGACGGCGCCGCTGTCGACCTATTCCAACAACACGGTCAAGCGCGTGGCGCGGGGTGCGACGGACGAGGCCGACCGGGCGCTCAGCCTGGCCTTCGGGCGGGCCGTGAACGAACAGGTCCTGTCCGGCGCCTTGCGCGGCGAGGGCTGGCGGAACGCCACGTTCCCCCTGCCCAAGCCATAGGAAAAAACGATCCAATAGCAAAAATCTTTATATTTTCCCGATCTAAGGGCGGACGGCAGAGTCCCGGAACACGGGAGCGATGAGGACGGCGATGGATCTGGGCAGCAAGGTGAATGCGCGCGCGAAGCCGCTGCGCGAGGCTTATGGGGCGTACAACTCGACGCGCGAGATCGGCGTCGACGAGGAGCTCTCGTATGTCGGGCGCGGGACGCCGTGCGGCGAATATTTCCGGCGCTTCTGGCAGCCGGTCTGCCTGTCCGAGCATCTGAAGGATCTGCCCAAGCGCATCCGCATCCTGGGCGAGGACCTGGTCGCTTTCCGCGACGGCAGCGGGCGCGTCGGCGTCTTGGAGCTGCATTGCAGCCACCGCGGCACCTCGCTCGAATACGGCAAGATCCAGCAGCGCGGCATCAGCTGCTGCTATCACGGTTGGCAGTTCGACGTGGACGGCACGATCCTGGACACGCCAGGCGAGCCCGCGGGCAGCCCGATCAAGAACCGCATCTGCCACGGCGCCTATCCCACCCACGAATGGATGGGCCTCGTGTTCGCCTATATGGGTCCGCCGGACAAGAAGCCGGCCTTCCCCGTCTATGACGCGTTCGAGCGGCCGAATGCCGAGTTCGTGCACCGCTATCGCTTCTCGCCCTGCAACTGGCTGCAGGTGCGCGAGAACGAAATGGATCCGGTCCATCTCTCCTTCTTGCACACGCGCCTGTTCGGCGTGCAGTTCCAGCCGGTCTACGGCGAGATCCCCAGCATGGAGTGGCACGAGACACCGATCGGCATGTGCTATCTGACCGTGCGGCGCTGGGGCGACAATCTCTATCTGCGCGTCAACGACGCCATCGCGCCCAACATCTGCCGCATCGCCGGCATCGACGACGGCGAGGGCGAGGTGGTGTTCGACCGCCGCGGCGCGGCGATGAACTGGGTCGTGCCGGTGGACGACACCAACACGCTCAACATCGGCTTCGGCGACATCGATAAGAACCTGCCGCTGGAAGGACGCGACGCCTACACCGACCGCATGAACCGTGCGGGCCAATACGCGGTCGGTGCGGGCGACGTGGGCCAGACGGGCGAACCCACCTACGAGCAGCGCCAGCGCGCGCCGGGCGACTGGGACGCCTGGGTCAGTCAGGGCGAGATCACCAAGCACGGGCGCGAGCATCTCGGCTTCACCGATCAGGGCGTCGTGATGTACCGCAAGCTAGTGCGCGACGGCATCCAGGCGGTGGCGGCGGGGCGTGACCCCAAGGGCCTGCTGCGCGAAGGTGCTAACGCGCCGATCATGACCTACTGTCACAACACGGTGAAACGCGTGCCCAAGGCCGCGACGCCGGAGGCCGATCACGCACAGTCGATCGCCTTTGGCCGCGCGATCCTGAAGCAGATGCTGGACGGCACGCTGTCCAAGCGGAACGTCGGTGCCGAGATGGCAGGCGACTTCACTTTTCCGCCCAAAGACTGAGGCAGCGCATGGCGGCTTCTTTCGCTCCCATCCTGGCCCGCGCAACGAAGCGCGCGGGCGGCGCCAAGGAGCTGGAGAAGATTCTGCCTAAGCCGAAATCGGCCAAGGCGCTGATAGCGGTCGGCGACGACCGCTATCTGTCGCTCATGTGCCTGCGCATTTTCCGCGCCGGCCTAAAGCACGATCTGGTCGACGCGAAATGGCCCGCCTTCGAGAAAGCCTTCCACCGCTTCGAGCCCAAGCGCATCGTCGCCATGCCGGACGAAGCGCTGGATGCCTGCATGAAGAACGAAGGGCTGATCCGCCACTGGGGCAAGCTGAAATCGATTCCGGCGAACGCCGCCGCGATGCTGGCGATCGCGAAGGAGCATGGCGGCTTCGGCGCGTATCTCGCCGGCTGGCCCGAGACGGACACGGTCGGGCTGTGGGCCGATCTCACTCGTCGCTTCCAGCAATTAGGCGGCAACTCCGGACCTTATTTCCTTCGCATGGCAGGGAAGGACACGTTTATCCTGACCGATGACGTGGTCAAAGCGCTGGTGGCGGCCAAGGTGGTCGCGAAGAAGCCCACGGCGAAGGCCGATCTGAAACGCACGCAGGACGCATTTAACGTTTGGGGCGAGGAGACCGGCCGGCCGCAAAGCCACATCAGCCGCATCCTGGCGCTGTCGGTCGGCTAGAAAACAACGGGGAGGGAAGAATGGCCAAGCACAGCTACCACATGGTCAAGGGCGCGGCGTTGGCCGTGGCGCCTTACAGCCACTATGTCGACGGCGGCGACGGCTATGTCTTCATCACAGGTCAGATCGGCATGACGCCGGGCGACGACAACGCGCCGATCCCGAAGGACATGGCGGCCGAGACGCGCCGCACCATGGACAACCTGATCATCATCCTGAAGGACGCAGGCCTGACGCTCGCCGATGTGGTGACCGCGCGCGTTTTCCTGACCGACTTCGAGCGCGACTACGAAAAAATGAACGCGACCTATCGCAGCTACTTCAAGCCGGGCCATCTGCCCGCGCGCACCTGTATCGGCGTGACCGCCTTGGCGCGTGGCGGTAAGCTCGAGATCGATTTCATCTGCAAACGCCCGGCGAAACCCGCGCGCAAATCCGCGAAACGCGCTACGCGCCGTCCCGCGCGGGCACGCCGCCGCCGCTGATCCGGCGAAAGCCGCGCAACACCCGCCCGTCGAGGACGACCAGGCCCAGGAAGATCAGGGCCATGCCCGTGAAGGCGTTCCAGGCCAGGCGTTCGCCCAGCGCGAAGGCGCCAAGCGTCAGCGCGCCGATGGGGATCAGAAGCGTGACCAGCAGGAGGTTGGTGGCGCCCGCCGCCGCCAGGATGCGGAAATAGACGACATAGCCGAGCGCGGTCGACAGCAGCGCCAAGCTGGCCAACGCGGCCCAGGTGCTGCCGCTGACATGCAACGTCCAGGGCCGGTCGAGCAGAAGGGCTATGGGCAGGATCATGATGGTCGACGCCGTCAGCATCCCCGTCGCCGGCACGATGGGCGGCAGGCCGCGAAAGCGCCGGCCATAGATGCCCGCGAAACCATAGGACAGGGCCGCCCCGATGATGGCGAGCTGGCTTGTCGCCGCGAGATCGAAGCCTGTCAGCGCGTGGGGACCGATCAGCACCGTGACGCCCAGAAGGCCGAACAGCACGCCCGCCACGCGGTTGCGCGAGAGCTTCTCGTCGCGTGTCAGCACATGCGCCAGCAAGACGGTGAAAATCGGCGTGGTCGCGTTGAGGATTGCGGCCAAGCCGGTATCGATCGAACGCTGGCCCCAGAAGATCAGCGCGAAGGGCACGATATTGTTCAACATGCCCATGACCAGGAACTGTCCGGCCAAGCGCCAGGACCAAGACACCTCGATACGCCACAGGGCGATGACGGCGAGGAGCGCCGCCGCGGCCAAGCCGACGCGCGCCAGCACCAGCGTGACCGGCGGCAGATCGGCCAGCGCGATCTTCGCGAAGAAGAACGAGCCGCTCCACAGGAGCGCGAGCGCCGCGAGCAGCGCCCATTCCACCGCGCCCATCGTCATGTCTTTTGCCATGACGGAAGACTAGGGGAGCGGGCGGGCCTGCTCTATCCGCTCCTTGCGCCCAAATCCCCAAACGAAAACGCCCGGGACTTCCATCCCGGGCGTCTCGAAGCGAAACCGTTTCGCTTAGCTCCGGCGGTCGCCCAGCAACTGCATCAGCATCACGAAGAGGTTGATGAAGTCGAGGTAGAGCGTGAGGGCGCCTAGGATGGCCTTCTTGGTCATCGAGTCACCGTCGTCGGACTCGAGATACAGCTCCTTGATCCGCTGGGTGTCATAGGCGGTCAGGCCCGTGAAGACCAGCACGCCGATCACCGAGACCGCGAACTGCAGCGCCGTGCTACCGATGAAGATGTTCGCGACGCTGGCGATGATAATGCCGATCAGGCCCATGAACAGGAACGAGCCCATGCGTGAGAGATCGCGCTTGGTCGTATAGCCGTAGATGCTCATGGCCGCGAAGGTGCCGGCGGTGATGAAGAACACCCGCGCCACGCTGGCGCCCGTGTAGACGAGGAAGATGGACGCCATCGATAGGCCCATGAGGCCGGCATAAAGCCAGAACGTGGCCTGCGCCGCGCCCGCGCTCATCTTGTGGATGCGCACGGAAAGGAACAGCACGAAGCCGATGGGCGCCAGAATGACGGCCCACATCAAGATCGGGTTGCCGAAGATCGCCGTATAGAGCGCGGGCGTGCTGGCCACCACGGCGGCCACGATGCCCGTAAGCGCCAGACCCGACGCCATGTAGTTGTAGACGCGCAGCATATAAGCGCGCAGGCCCGCGTCGATCGCGACCTGCTCGATGGTATGCGCATAGGGACGCTGCTGCGCCCGATTCTGTGGACCGATGGCCATCCTTACTTCTCCTCCCGGCAACGCTGCCGATTACATTTTGTTAATATTGCCATGCGCCGCACGGAATCAATAGGGGGTTGTATCCGCGGCTTCCCGTAAAGAATCCGTAAAATCAAAGGGTTCACAAAAGCGTCATTCGTTGCGCAGGAGCGGCGCGGGCTTGCGCCGCAGGGCCAGAACGCTGCCTGCGGCCCCGGCCACGAGCGTGGCGGCCAGCGCGGGCAGAAGCGCCGGCGCGAGAGCCAGCGCCAGGGTGCCGGGGGTCAGGACCCACTCCGCCCGCATCACCCGGCCCAGCACGCCATAGGCCGCCAGGCTGCCCAGGACGGCCGCGACCAGGGCCGTGGCCAGGCCGACCAGGCCGAATTCGACGGCGTAAGCGGTCAGCACGTCCCGGCGCGTGGCGCCCAATACCTTGAGGACGACCGCATCGTAGATGCGCCGCTCTTGCCCTGCGGCGATGGCGCTGGCCAGGACCAGGAGCCCGGCGGCGAAGGTCACGGCGGCGGCGGCGTCGAGAGCGGTCGCGACCCGGTTCAGGATGTCGGTCAGGGCTTCCAGCGCATTCTTCACGCGGATGGCGGAGATGTTGGCGAAGCGGTCGGCCACCGCGCGCTCGATCCGAAGTTCGGCCGAAGGATCGGCCATCACGGCCGCCACGTGGGTTTGGGGTGCCTTCTCCAGCACGCCGGGCGAGAGGATGACGGTGAAGTTGAGGCCGAGCGTGGTCCACTCGATGCGGCGTAGATTGGCGATGCGCGCCTCGATCTCGCGGCCCAGCACGTTGATGGTCAGCGTGTCGCCGACCTTGAGGCCGAGCCCCGCCGCCGCGTCGGCGTCGAAGGAAACCAAAGGCGGTCCCTTGTAGTCGGCGGGCCACCATTCCCCAGCCACGATGATGGCGCCCTCGGGCGGCGTCGCGGCATAGGTCACGCCGCGGTCGCCGCGCACGACCCATTGCGACTCGCGCGGGATCGCGCGGTCCTCCGGTGAAACGCCGTTCAGCTTCACGATGCGGCCGCGCAAATGCGGCACGCGTTCGATGGCGCCCGCGCCCGGCACCGCGCGCACCGTCTCCTCGAACGGCGCGACCTGGTTGGGCTGTATGTCGATGAAGAAGAAGGCCGGCGCGTCGGCCGGCATGGTCTCCTTCACCTGCCGCGCCATGTTGGCCTCGACTAGCGAGACCGCGACCAGGACGGTCAAGCCGATGCCGAGCGAGAGCACGACGCTGGGCAAGGCGGCGCCGGGCCGGTGCATGTTGCCCAGGCCGAGGCGCAGCGCGGGCCGTCCGGCGGTCAGATACCGCCGGTGGCTGACCGCGGCGGCCAGGCGGGCCAAGCCCGCGCCAGCCAGGCGGAAGGCTCCGAAGGAAACCAGCGCGCCGAGCGCAAACCAAAAGCCGAGCCGCGCATCACCGACCGCGAGCACGGCCAAGGCGATCAGGGCGAGCGTCAGGCCCGCGATGATCGCGCGGTCGCGCCACGCCATGCGCGCGTCGACCGGCGCCACCACGGCGCGGAACAGGACGCGCGGCGGAACGGCGGCTGCGGAGAGAAGCGGCCAGGCGGCGAAGACCAGCGTGGTCAGAAGCCCAAACGCGGCGGCTACCAGAAGAGCGCTGCCATGGAACCCGACCTGGATCTCGGTCGGCATGAACGCGGCCAGCAACGGCGCGGCCGCAAAGGGGAACAGTGCGCCAAGAATCAGGCCCGCGCCGATGCCGGCGGCCGCCAGTGCCAGAACCTGGATCATGTAGACGCCCAGAACGAAGCCGTTCGAGGCGCCCAGGCATTTGAGCGTGGCGATGGTGGCGACGCGCCGGTCGAGATAGCTCTTGATTGCGTTGGCCACGCCGACCCCGCCGATCAGAAGCGCGGACAATCCCACGAGCGTTAGATAGATGCCGAGCCGTTCGACCGTCTGTCGCACCCGTGGCGCGGCTTCCGACGGATCGCGAATGCGCCAGCCCGCGTCGGAGAAGTCACTCTTGAGTTTCGCCAGCCAGCGTGTGGGGTCGATATGCGGCACGAAGCGGATTCGGTAGGCCGCTTCATAGATGCTGCCGGGCTGAAGCAATTCCGTCGCTGCCAGCGCTTCGGCCGCGATCAGAACGCGCGGCCCGAGCGTCACAAGTGAGGCGCTGCGATCGGGCTCCTGCGCGATGGAAGCGCGGACCTCGAACGTGGCCTCGCCGATGCGAATGTTGTCGCCGACGGCGATGCCGAGACGCGCCAGCACGTTGGGTTCGACCGCCGCACCGTACTTGTCGCCACGCTTGGCCAATGCGTCGGGTAGGGCACTGGGCGGCTCGAGGAGCATGGTGCCGTAGAGCGGATAGGGTCGGTCCACAGTCTTCAATTCCACCAGCAACACGCGCTCGTTCGCATGTGCCATGGAGCGCATCTCGCGCGTCTCGCTGACGGCGCCCGCGGTGTGCAGTGCGTCGCGCTCGGCCGCGGTCGCCGCGCGGTTGCGCAAGGTGATCTCCAGATCACCACCAAGAATCGCGCGCGCATCCGCGGCCAGGCTGGCCTCGATCGAGCGTGCGAGCGACCCCACGCCCGCGATCGCACCGACGCCCAGCGCGAGCGACAAGAGGACCACGGGCAGGCCGCGGATGCCGCCGCGCAACTCCCGCCGCGCCAAACGGAAGGCCAGCCTCATGCGCCGCCGCCGTCGAGACGTCCGTCTGCCATGCGGACGATGCGTTCGCACTGGCGCACGATCTCGCGGTCATGGCTGATCAGGACCAAGGTCGTTCCGTGGCGTGCCTGCAGCCCGAACAGAAGTTCCATCACGGCCTGGCCCGTCTCGCCGTCCAGATTGCCGGTGGGCTCGTCGGCCAGAAGCACGGCGGGCCGTGTCACGAAGGCGCGCGCCAGCGCCACGCGCTGTTGCTCGCCGCCTGAAAGCTGGCCGGGATAATGGGTGGTGCGGCGCGCGAGGCCGACCGCGGCCAAGCTTTCGGCGGCAACCTCGAGCGCGTCTTCGCGTCCCGCCAGCTCCAGCGGCACGGCCGCGTTCTCCAACGCCGTCATGGTGGGAATCAGGTGAAAGGATTGGAACACGATGCCGACATGCGCGCGGCGCAGGCGCGCCAGCGCATCCTCGTCGAGCGGGCCCAACTCCTGGCCCGCCAGATGGACGCGGCCGGCGGTCGGACGCTCGAGCCCCGCCATGACCATCAGCATGGTGGTCTTGCCGGAACCGGACGGGCCGACCACGCCCACGCGCTCGCCGCGTCCGATCTTGAGGTTCACGCCGCGCAGGATGTTGACCGGACCGGCCGCGCTCGCCAGGGTGAGGTGGATGTCCTCCAGCTCGATCAAGGTGCCGTCGGGCGCCGTTCGTTTCGCGGTCGCGTCGGTCATGAAACCCCGTCTGTCTGCCACGGCGATCCTACGCCGATTCGGCGCGGCGGCGCTCGCGCTCATATGGCTCGGCACGGCGCCCGCGCTGGCCGCCGATCTGCGGCCGCGCATCGTGGTTCTGGGCGACAGTCTGGTCGCGGGCTACGGATTGCCGACCAAGGATGCTTTCCCGGCGAAACTGCAAGCGGCGCTCGAAGCGCGCGGCGTCGATATCGACGTGGTCGATTCCGGCGTCTCGGGCGACACGAGCGCCGGCGGCCGTGCGCGGCTCGACCTGGTCTTGGCCGAACCGCCGCGCGCGGTGCTCCTGGAGCTTGGCGCCAACGACGGTCTGCGCGGGCTCAAGCCCGGCGCGACGGAAGAGAATCTGGACGCCATCATCGGCGAGCTGCGCCGCCGGCGTATTAAGGTCTTGCTGGCCGGCATGTATGCGCCGCCCAATCTGGGACGCGACTACGGCCAGGCTTTCAACGCGGTCTATCCGCGTCTCGCGAAGGTCCACAGCATTCCTCTCTATCCCTTTTTCCTGGAGGGAGTGGCCGGCGTGCCGGAGCTGAACCAGCCCGACGGACTTCATCCCAACGCCAAGGGCGTCGACGTGATCGTCGAGCGCATCCTCCCCTACGTGCTCAAACTTCTTGGCAGAAGTTAGGCAGTCTTCGCGCACCATTGCCGCCACATGGCGCGGTAGGCGTCTTCCAATGCGGACGTAAAGCGCGCGGGATCGGTCAGGGATGACGCCTCCATGCGCGGGCGTAAATTCGAGCGCAAGGCGGCCAGCCTCGCCGGATCACGCGCCAGCGCCACGGCGCGCGCGACATAATCCCCGGGCGAGGTGGCGATCATTTCCTCCAGACCCAGATGGGTCAGAAGTGCCGTGCCCACGCGCCCGACATGGCTGCGCCCCGCGAGTGTCACCACCGGTACGCCCATCCACAGCGCTTCGCATGTCGTGGTGGCGCCGTTGTAAGGATCGGTGTCCAACGCCACGTCGATCCGGTTGTAGAGCGCGAAATGCGCCGCCGCGGACGGGATATAGCCGAGCAGCTCCACCCGCTCCGCGACGATGCCGTGCTGCGCAAACATCGCGTGGTAGTGCGCGCGAGTCCCCGCGTCGCGAAACGGCGCGGCCTTGAGCACCAGGCGCGAATTCGCGACCGCGCGCAAAATCTCGGCCCAGCGCGCGACCAGCGCGGGGTGGACCTTGGCCAGCATGTTGAACGAAGCGAAGGTGGCGTGGCCCGCCTTGAGCATCGGAACTGGCTCCACAGCCGGCGCGTCCGGCGGTTTGCGGAAACATTGGAAGGTCTCGGGCAACCGCATCAGCGCCTCGGTGTGCAGCGTCTCCGCGTCTCCCGGGGGATCAGCCACTTCGTCGGTGATGCGCCAATCCATTGCCGGCAGACCCGTCGTGCCGGGATAGCCCAGATAGGTCACCTGCACTGGCGCGGGCTTGTGCGCGAAGACCGCGAGGCGATTGTTGGCCGTATGGCCCACCAGATCGACCAGCACATCGATGCCGTCGGCGCGGATCAGGTTCGCCGCGGCCTCGGCGTCGAGCGGGCCGATCTCACGCCAATGGTCCGCCAGCGCTTTCAGCCGCGCAGTCACCGGGTCGGATTTCAGATGGACGGCATAGCAGAACACTTCGAAGTGGCCGCGATTGTGGGCGGCGAGGATCGGCTCGATGAAGGACGCGACCGGATGGCGGCGGAAGTCGGGCGAGACATAGCCCACGCGCAGACGCCGCTCTGGATCGCGGCTGTTGGCGTGCGCGGCGTTGATTGCCGGAAAGCGCGCGGCCCATTCGCGATGCGCGGCGAAGATCTCTTCCGGCGAGGGGCCGGGCACGTAGTGCATGGTTAGAAGAAGATTGCTGTGCGCGTGGCCGAACTTGGGCTCGATCGCGATGGCGCGGCGGAACAGGGTCAGTGCCTCTTCGACCATGCCCTGGTCTTTGAGCAAATTGGCCAGGTTGTTGAGCGCGGGTGCCGCGTTGGGATGGTGCCGGAGCGCACGGCGATAGAGGTCCATGGCCTCGGTCGTGCGCCCGCCCTCTTTACAGAGATTGCCCCAGTTCACGAGGGCCGCGAGGGAGGTTGGATCGAGCGCGAGAGCTTTGCGGTATTCCGCTTCGGCCTCTTTCGCCCGGTTCCGCAGTTCCAGCGCCTGGGCCAGGTTGACCAAGGCTTGGGTGAAAGCCGGTGTTTCAACCAACACCGCGCGATACTCGGCTTCGGCCTCGGCATAGCGGCCTTGGGCGGCCAACGCCAAGCCCAGGCCGTTGCGCGCGAAGGCGAAACCGGGCTTGAGCAAAAGCGCTTGTCGGTAATGCGCTTCCGCCTCTTGCGGCTTTTCCAGGGTGCGCAACGCTTCGGCCAAGCTGTGATGCGCCTCGGCGAAATCCGGCTGAAGCGCGAGCGCGGTCCGGTGCGCCTCCGCCGCGCGCATGGCCTCGCCCGCGGCTAAGAGAGCCGTACCCAGGTTGCGGTGGAACACGGCGGCCTTCGGTCGTTGGACCAAGGCCTTCTCGATCAGCGCGATGCCCGCGCGGTGATCGCCGCGTTGGTGCGCAATCACACCCAGGAGATGGTTGGCGTCGGCGTGATCCGGGCTCGCCGCCAGGATGCGGCGGTAACACGCCTCGGCCTCATCGAGACGGCCCCCATTATGGTGGGCCAGCCCCTCCTTCAGCGCGTCCGCGACCGTCGCCATGGCGGATTTCTATCGGATGGGCGCACGCGGGAGAAGCGCGGCGGTCCTATTCGCATTAGAATAGCGACGATGGAGTTGCGATGAGTGCGTTTCGCCTGGCCCATGCATCCGCGGAGAATTGGGGCCGCGCCGCCAAATCCTGCGTCGACCAATTGGGTCCCGCCGACGGCGCCACGCTGGGTTTCGTTTACGTCACCGACCGGCTTTCCGCGGACCTGGATGGAATCCTGACCGTCTTACGCGAGATGACCGGCGTGCCGCATTGGATCGGCACGGTCGGCTTGGGCGTGGTGGCCACGGGCCACGAATATTTCGACGAGCCCGCCATGGCCGTGATGCTGTGCGGCCTGCCCTCCGGTTCGTTCCGCGTCTTCCCGACTGTCGCGAAGAAGGCCGGCGAGCTCCGCGCGGCAACCGCCGACTGGAAGGAAGCCGGCCAAGCCACCTTCGGCGTCGTCCACGGCGACCCACGCAACCCGGCCGCGCCCGAGCTTTTGGCGGCGGTTGCCAAGGAGTCCGGCATCTTTTTCGTGGGCGGCCTGTCCTCTTCGCGCGGGGGGTTGGCACAGGTGGCCGATAAGCTGACGGATGGCGGCCTGTCGGGGGTTTTGTTTTCCGGCTCGGTGCCGGTCGCGACCGGCCTGACCCAGGGCTGCTCGCCGGTCGGACCCGTGCGCCGCATCACGTCGTGCCAGGAGAACGTGCTGGCCCAGATCGACGACGGTCCGGCGCTGGATGCGCTGATGCGGGATATCGGCGCGGCCACGGTCGAGGAACTGGCGCGCCGCGCGGCGAACATCCATGTGGCACTGCCCGTCTCCGGTTCGGACACCGGCGACTACCTGGTGCGCAACCTGGTCGGCATCGATCCGGACAAGGGCTTGGTCGCGATCGGCGAGCGAGTGGCGCCCGGCGACCGCATCATATTCTGTCGCCGCGACAAGGGTGCGGCGCGCGAGGATCTGTCGCGTATGCTCAAGACGCTGAAACGCCGGACGGGCGGTGTGCCGAAGGCGGGCGTGTACTACACCTGCGTCGCGCGTGGACCCAATCTGTTTGGCCCCGGTTCGGTCGAGCTGGCGGCGATCCGCGACGAGTTGGGGAACTTTCCCCTGGTGGGGTTTTTCTGCAACGGTGAGATTTCGAACGACCGTCTTTATGGTTATACCGGAGTGCTCGCGCTGTTCCTGTGACGTGGTTCGCTGGCCGCCATGATTCGCTTGTTCGTTGCTCTGGAACTGCCCGAGACCGTCCGTACGCGATTGTCCTTCCTATGCGCGGGCGTACCGGGTGCGCGCTGGGTCGCGCCCGAGAACATGCACATGACGCTGCGCTTCATCGGCGATGTCGAGGAGCCGGTCTACGACGAGGTCGTCGACGCGCTGCTCGACGTGCGTGCGCCCGCCTTCGATCTGGTGCTGCGGGATTTCGGCACCTTCGAACAAGGCCGAATCGTCCATATGCTGTGGGTCGGGGTGGAGCGCAGCGAAGCCCTGATGAACCTGCAGGCCAAGATCGAACGCGCGGTCATAGGCGCAGGCCAGGAGCCGGAACGGCGGCGCTATTTGCCCCATGTCACGCTGGCGCGGCTCAAGGTCGCGCCCGAGCACCGGGTGGCCGAGTTCATCGCCGGCAATTCGCCGTTCCGTCTGGAGCCGATTCCGATCGGCCGTTTTGCGCTCTTCTCCAGCCATCTGTCACGCAACGGCGCCAGCTATACGGTGGAAGAGGTGTTCCCGCTGACGGGTGCCTTCGCCGAAGCGTGGGGCGAGGGCGAATAAATCAACCCAGCGTGGCGCGCAGCTTCTCGAAGAGGTTGCCAACGGCGGTTTCGATCAACCCATAGGTGCGTTCGAATCCCTCTTCGTCCCCGTCGTACGGGTCGGGCACGTCCAGATAGCCCGTGTCCGGCGCGAACTCCATGAGGAGATAGATTTCGGCCGCGGCGCCCTCGGCGAAACTTTCGGCCATGAAGCGCTTGTGGCTCTGGTCCAGCGCGATGACGTAGTCGAAGCGCTCGAAGTCCTTCGGAGCCATCCGGCGGGCGCGCTGATTGGAGATATCGACGCCGTGGCAGAGTGCGATGCGGGTGGCGCGTACGTCGGGCGGCAAGCCCACGTGATATTCGTGGGTGCCCGCCGAATCGACCACGAACCGGTCGCTTAGGCCCGCCTCCTCCGCCAGGTGGCGGAAGACGCCTTCCGCCGTCGGCGAACGGCAGATGTTCCCGGTGCAGACGAACAGGATTTTGATCGGCGCTTCGGACATGACGGGGCGGCTTGTGGACGCGCCGCACGCTATCATATCGAATCGGCATGACCGATAGCCCCGAAACCCTGGTGCAGGCAATGAAGGCCGCGCGTGCCTGCACGTTGTGTGCGGCACATCTGCCGCTCGGGCCCCGGCCGGTGCTGCGGGGCTCGCCCACGGCCCGCCTTCTAATCGTGGGCCAGGCGCCCGGCACGCGGGTGCACGAATCGGGCGTGCCCTGGGACGATCCGTCGGGGGACCGCCTGCGCGCTTGGCTCGGCCTCGGGCGCGAGGCGTTCTATGACGAAGCCCGCATCGCCATCGTGCCCATGGGGCTTTGCTATCCCGGGCGCGACGCGAATGGCGGCGACAAGCCGCCGCGCCCCGAGTGTGCCCCGCTCTGGCATCCGCGCGTGCGCCCGCTACTGCCGAGGGTCGCGCTGACCCTGATCGTGGGTCGCTACGCCCAGAGCTATTACCTCGGCGCCCGCGCGAAGCAGAGTGTGACGGACACGGTGCGCGCTTGGCGCGAATTCCTACCGGACTTCATCCCGACACCGCATCCGAGCTGGCGCTCGAACGGCTGGCTCAAGCGCAACCCGTGGTTCGAGACAGAGATCCTGCCGGTCCTGCGTGAGCGCGTGGCCGTGCTGGTCAGCGCACCAGGACCAAGGGGCAGGAAATCCGGTCCATGAGCCGGTCGGCCGCGTCGCCCTTGGCGAAAGCGCCGTTGGCGCCCACCACCAGGACGGCATGCTGGATGCGGCGCG
The DNA here is from genome assembly GCA_050180485.1 of Alphaproteobacteria bacterium. GTDB lineage: Bacteria > Pseudomonadota > Alphaproteobacteria > CADEGL01 > CADEGL01 > CADEGL01. The sequence continues at coordinate 29,631 of JBFXED010000003.1, forward strand.
CGAAGCCGCATAGGTCGATCAGGCTGGGTTCACCCAGGATTTCGACCGTGCCCTCGACGCCAAGCCGTTCCAGAACCCTGGTCGCGCGCGCCCGCAATTCCTCGGCCTTGGGCGAATCGGCGGCGATCACCAGGACCGCAAGCGTGGCGCGGTTGGCGGCGGCCAGCCGCGCGGCAATGACCAGGGCGCGATCGGCCTCCGGCGTATCCTCATAGGCGACCAGGAAATTGCGCGCATCGAGCGCGCCGCGACGCAGGACCATGACCGTGCGCGCGGTCTGGCGTGCGACGGCGCGGGTACCCGAGCTCATCTGGACGCGCCCGCGCAGAATCTCGGTCAGGCCCTCCAGCACGATCAGATCGGCCTCGCCGGCTGCGGCCGCGACCTCGCGGCCGATCTCGCCGCGCGCCACGCGGAAGGAAAAGCCCAGACGGCGCCGCCGCGCCGCGGCCTCGACGAGCTGGCGCGCGCGGGCGGCGCGGGCGCGCATGTCGCGTTCGATCGCGGCCGGTTCGAATGCCTGCCATTGGCCGGACGCCAGATTGATCTCGCGCACGAAGGGCAGGGCCGCCGAGCGCAGAAGATTGGCGTCCTCGACGAAAAGACCGACCAGTTCGGCATGCAGCCGCTCGGCCAGCTCCGCCGCGGCCTCGAGGGATTCGGGCGATTCCGTCGCGGCGTCGAGCGCGAAGATGATGCGCCGGATAACGATGTCGGCCGGGCCGGTCACGGCGTGCGGCCCTTGTGGGCGAAGCGGCGCGCGGCCGCGGCGAACGCATTCAGCCGCGCCTGAACGCGGCCGTTGATCGTGTTCGCGGGATAACGCCCGTTCTTGCCTTGCGCGCCGGCAGGCACGCCGGTCAGAACCTCGATGCCCTGGTCGATGGTCCCGATCGGGAAGACGCGGAACTCGCCTTTCTTCGCCGCGGCCACGATGTCCTCGCGCAGCATCAGATGGGCCACATTGGTCGCGGGAATCATCACGCCCTGCTGCCCGGTCAAGCCGCGCACCTTGCACAGATCGAAGAAGCCTTCGATCTTTTCGTTCACCCCGCCGATGGCCTGCACGTTGCCGTGCTGATCGACCGAGCCCGTGACCGCGAAGCTCTGCTTGATCGGTGCTTCCGACAAAGCGGAGAGGAGCGTGTAAAGCTCGGCGGACGAAGCACTGTCGCCGTCGACGCCGCCATAGGATTGCTCGAACACCAGGCTGGCCTTGAGCGACAGCGGCTGCTCGGCGCCATAGCGCTCGGCCAGGAAGCCTTGGAGGATCAAGACACCCTTGGAATGCAGCGGCCCGCCCAGCGCGACCTCGCGTTCGATGTCGACCACCTCGCCCTTGCCCAAACCCACCGAGGCCGTGATGCGGCTCGGCTTGCCGAAGGAATAGTCGCCGAGCGAGAGCACGGACAGGCCGTTCACCTGGCCGACTTTCTCGCCGCTGGTGTCGATATGGACGATGCCGCGCACCGTCTGTTCCTCCATGCGCTCACGCATGCGGTCGGAACGGCGGATTTGCGCGGTGATGGCCTGGTCCACGTCCTTGGCGTCCACCGTATCGGCCTTGCGCTGTCCGGCCCAATAATCGGCCTCGCGCAACAAGCCGCCGACGCGGCGCAACTCCATGGACAGGCGCTCGCTGTCCTCCACCAGCCGCGCGGCGCGGTCCATCACCTTGGCGATGGCGGGGGCGGTGAAGGGGCGCAGCTTGTCGCCGTCGATCAGGCTGGCCAGGAAGCGGGCATAGAGCTTGCCGTTCTTGGGCTCGCGCTCGACATACTCCTCGAAATCGACCGGCACCTTGAACAGCTCGCCGAACTCCGGGTCCGCCGTAGCCAGCAGGTAGTAAAGCTGCCGGTCGCCCAAGAGGATGACCTTGATGTTCAAGGGGATGGGCTCGGGTTCCATCATCATGGAGCCCGCTCCGCCGAAGGCGTAGCCCAAGGGCTCGATGCGGATCTCGCGGCTGCGCAGCGCGTGCTTGAGCTCTTCCCAGCCATAGGGCTGCATCAGCACCTTGCGCGCATCCACGACCAGGTAGCCGCCATTGGCCTTGTGCAAAGCGCCCGGCAGGATCATGGAGAAGTCGGTCACCAGCGCGCCGAACACGGCGCGGAATTCGAACTTGCCGAACAGGTTGGGATGGTTCGGGTGATCTTCGTAGATGACCGGCGCGCCTTGGCGGTCGGTATTGTCGATCAGGACGTTCACCTTGTAGCGCGCGAACGGTGACGCGGCGGCGGGCGGCGGCGCGCCTGGTACCGGCGCGGCCGGCTGGTCGGGCCTCAGGAAATCCTCCGCGTTGTCGATCATGTCCTTCTCGACCGCGGCCAGGTATTCCATCACCTCCGGCACGTCCGCGTAACGCTTCTTCACGTCGTTCAAAAGATGCGTGATGGCGAACTGTGCCGTATGGCGGTTCAAGTTGCGCATCTGTTTTCGCGCTTCTTGTTCCCACGCGGGAAGCTTCTGCAGGACCTGCTGCAATTCGGTCTGCAGTCCCTCGATGGTCTTTTGGATCGCCTGCTTTTCCTCGGCGGGAAGTTTCTGGAACTCCTCCGGGTCCATCACCTCATCGCCCTTGATGGGGGCGAGGGTCAGGCCCGCGGGCGTGCGGATCAGCGCGGCGCCCTTGGCTTTGGCCTTCTCCTGGAATTCGCTGAAGGCGCCTTCGTGGAGCTGCTTCATGCGCTCCTCAATGGCCTGGCGCTGGCCGCGGAACTCCTCGGTCTCGAAGGCGGCCGGCAAGGCCGCACGCAACTCGTCGATCAGATGGTCCATGTCGGCGCGGAACGGCCGCGCCTTTCCGGGCGGCAGGCTCAGCGCTTGGGGCTTATAGGCGTTCTCGAAATTGTGGACGTAGCACCAATCGGCCGGCACCGGTTCGTTGGCGGCTTGGCGTTCCAGGAATTGGCGCACCATCCGGTGCTTGCCGATGCCGTCGGGGCCCAGCGCGAACAGGTTGTAGCCATCCTGCACCATGCCGATGCCAAAGCGGATGGCTTCCATCGCCCGCTCCTGGCCCAGCGCCTCGTTCAGCGGCTCGACCTCGGCCGTGGTCTTGAAGCCCAAGCCGGCGGGGTCGGTGCGGCGGCACAAGATGTCAGGCGCCAAGGGGGTGGCTTTCGCGCGCGCTGTCACTCCGGCGGTCTTCTTCTGGGGCTTGGCGGTCTTCGGCATGGGCTCGCTCGCTCGGCTCAGGCGGTGGCTTCGATGCGTTCCATGTCCGCGTCCGACAGGCCAAAATGATGGCCGATTTCGTGGATCAGGACATGGCGCACGACGTGGGTCAGATCGTCGCCGGTCTCGCACCAATAATCCAGGATCGGACGACGGTAGAGGAAGATCATGTCCACGTCCTGGCCGACGGCCAAGTTGGACTTCCGGCCGATGGCTATGCCGCGGTAAAGCCCCAGGATGTCGAAGGGGGACTCCAGCCCCATCTCCTCCTCAGTCTCGGCGTCGGGAAACTCGTCGACGCGGATGACCACGCCATCGAGATTGCCGGCAAAGGGTGCGGGCAGGGCGGCCAATGCGGCCTCCGCGATGGCGTGCAATTCGTCGAGGCTCGGCGGCGTCTTGGGCAAGGGCGGGCTCCCGGCTTGCTCCCCGGCAGGGCGGGGGCCATGGTTGGTCCTATCAATATAGGAGCGGAGCATGGTGGAAAAACTGACGGGTGCGGCACGAACGGCGGCCCTGGCCAAGCTCAAGGGCTGGCGCGAGGTGGAGGGGCGGGATGCCATCCACAAATCCCTGCGCTTCAAGGGTTTCAACGAAGCCTTCGGCTTCATGGCGCGCGTCGCGCTCCAGGCCGAAAAGGCCGACCACCACCCCGAATGGTCGAACGTCTACAACAAGGTCGAGATCACCCTCGCGACCCACGAATGCGGCGGGCTTTCCGCGCGCGACGTGACGCTGGCCGAATTCATCGACGGGATCGCGGGCTAGGAACCGTCCAGCCGGGCCACGGCGACCTCGAAATGGTCGCTGGTCTCGGCGAAGCGCAGCAGAAATTCGGCGTCGCGCGGATAGTAGCGCGCGCGAGCATAGTCCTCGCCCGCGAATGCCTTGATCGATTCGATCGAGTCCCAGAAGGTGAGCGTGGTGACCTCGACGCGCTCGCCCTCGTCGCGGCAGAAAAGATAGGCACCGCGATTGCCCGCCGTGCGCCGGTAGTCGGCCAAGCCTGTCTCCTCGAGATAACGCACATACGCGTGTTTCTTCACGGCCTGTATATGGCCGCGCCACATCCTCACGATCATGACGCTCTCCTCGCCGTCTTCGATTGCGCGAGGCTCACGCGCGCGCATGCACGGCGCAAACGACGATTTCTCAGGCGGTTGATGAGGAAAACTGATCTTGCCTAGACGGCGCGGTCCAGCGCATCGACCAGGCGCCGCACATCCTCGGCCGAATTGTAGTGGACCAGGCTCGCGCGCACGACGCCGCCGCGCGGCAGGTAGCCAAGACTTTCCACGGCGCGATGGGCATAGAAGATGCCGTGGCGCAGGCCCAGCTTGTGTGCATCCAGCGCCTTCGTGACTTCGCCGGAGTTCTTGCCCTCGACGACGAAAGAGAAAGTGGGCGCGCGCAAGTGCCGGTCGGCGCGCTTGCGACCGATCAGTTTCACCCGCTTGTCGGTGGACAGGAAATCGGCCAGCGGCTTCGAAACGGTCTCTTCGTGGCGCGCCATCAAATCGTAGACGCGGTCAAGCTGTTCGCCGAAGGGGCGGTTCGCGCCGGGGAAATGATGGGCGTGCAACGCCTGGAAATAATCGGCGATGCCCGCAGCGCTCGCGACCGTCTCGTAGTCGTAGCCGCCCACGTTCATCTTCAACGGGATATTGTCCTCGGCGATGAAGAAATGGTTCTGGCCCTTGAGCGAAAGCATGTGCTCGCGCTTGATGTACATGAGCCCGTGGTGCGGGCCGAAAATCTTGTAAAGGCTGCACAGGTAGAAATCGACGTCGGTGGCGCGCACGTCGACGCGCCGGTGGGGCGCATGCGCCACGCCGTCGATGCAGACAAGCGCGCCTGCGCTGTGGGCCAGCTTCGCGATGGCGGCCGCGTCGTTCTCGCTGCCGGTCACGTTCGAGCAGTTGGTGGCGCAGACCAGCTTGGTCTTGCCGGTCAGCAGCGCTTCCAGATCGTCCAGCTCCAGATCGGCCGTCTCGGGCCGCATGCGCCATTCCCTGATGACGACGCCCATGTCGGCCAGGCGGCGCCAAGCGCCGTTGTTCGATTCATGGTCCAGGTTGGTGACGATGACCTCGTCGCCGGCCTTGAGCCGCGAACGGAAGGCGTTGGCCAGGACAAAGACGTTGTTGGTGGTGGAATGGCCGAGAACGATCTCCTCCGGTGTCGCGTTGATCAGCGCCGCCATGGCGCGCTTGGCCTCGGTCAGCCGCTCGGTCGCCTTGGCCGAAGGTCCGTAAGTGCCGTTGGGCTGCACGCGCGAAGTGGTCAGGTAATCCGTCATCCGCGCGATGAACTGCTTGGGCACCAGCGTGCCGCCTGCGTTGTCGAAATAGCCCCAGCCGTCGGCCAGCTGTGGGAACTGGGCGCGGACAAAATCGATGTCGAGGCGGTCGGCCATTTGCGGTGCTCCCCAAGGCGTTGGCGCCACGGTAGGGGGTGGCCGAAGCCCGCGTCAACGCACGCCCGCGCGACTCCAGTTCCTCGCGCGGCCATGGCATGATGGCCGCGCCCCGCCGCGGGGCACCCGGGCTTTTCGGAGACTTATCGACGATGACGAGCGACACCAAACCCCTCTGGCAACCATCCAGGGAGCGCGTCGAGCGCGCCAATTTGACCGAGTTCCGCAAGCTGCTCGAACGCGAATGGGGCGTGTCGCTGCCGTATTACGGTGCGGTGTGGCGCTTCTCCATCGACCACATGGACAAGTTCTGGCACAGCGTTTGGGAGTACGGTGGGATCATCGCGCCCACGCGCGGCGAGCGCGTGCTGGAGAACCCGGGCAAGATGCCGGGCACCAAATTCTTCCCTGACGCGCGCTTCAACTTCGCCGAGAATCTCCTACGCCGTCGAGACGAGGCCGTGGCCATCGTCTTCCGCGGCGAGGACAAGGTGAAGCGCAGCCTGACCTTCGCAGAGCTGCATGACGAGGTCTCGCGTTTGGCCGCGGCTTTCCGCGAAGCGGGCGTCAAAAGCGGTGACCGGGTCGCGGGCTATCTGCCCAACATGCCCGAGTCGGTGATCGCCATGCTGGCGACGGCCAGCCTGGGGGCGGTGTGGTCGTCCTGCTCGCCCGATTTCGGCGCCCAGGGCGTGCTCGACCGCTTCGGCCAGATCGAGCCCAAGATTTTGGTCGCGGTCGAGGGCTATCACTACAACGGCAAGAGCCACGACTGCCTGGCCAAGGTGAAGGAGATCGTGGCCGGCCTGCCGACGCTGCAGAAGGTCGTGGCCGTCTCCTACACACGCGACAAGCCGTCACTCGACGGCATCCCCAACGCGGTCCACTACGCGGACTTCGTCGCGCCGCACAAGGCGGGGCCGATCCACTTCGTCCACATGCCGTTCAACTCGCCGCTCTATATCGCCTATTCGTCGGGCACGACGGGCGTGCCCAAGTGCATCGTCCACGGCGCGGGCGGCGTCCTGCTGAAGCACCTGGTCGAGCATCTTCTGCACTGCGACACCAAGCGCGGCGACCGCGTATTTTATTTTACCACCTGCGGCTGGATGATGTGGAACTGGCTGGTGACCGCCTTGGCCTGCGAAGCGTCGCTCATGCTTTACGATGGCTCGCCCTTCTATCCGAACGGCAACGTCGTGTTCGACTTCGCGCAGGCCGAGAAGTTCACGCTGCTGGGCACCTCGGCCAAGTTCCTCGACGCCGCTGCCAAGGCGGGCGTGGAGCCGATCAAGACCCATGACCTCTCCTCCGTGCGCGCGTTGACCTCGACGGGTTCGCCCTTGGCGCCCGAAGGGTTCGATTACGTCTACGAGAAGATCAAGAAGGACATCCACCTGGCCTCCATCTCAGGCGGCACCGACATCATCGGTTGTTTCGTGCTGGGCGATCCCACGGGCCCGGTCTGGCGCGGCGAGATCCAACGGCGCGGCCTCGGCATGGCGGTCGACGTGTTCGACGACGAGGGCAAACCCATCCGCGGCGAGAAGGGCGAGCTGGTCTGCACCGCGCCTTTCCCCACCATGCCGCTCGGCTTCTGGAACGATCCCGAAGGCAAGAAGTACCACGCCGCCTATTTCGACAAATTCCCGAACATCTGGTGCCACGGCGACTATGTGCTGCTGACCGAGCACGACGGGATGGTGATCTATGGCCGTTCGGACGCGGTGCTGAACCCCGGCGGCGTACGCATCGGTACGGCCGAGATCTATCGCCAGGTCGAGCGCATCCCCGAGGTGATCGAGGGATTGGTGATCGGCCAGGATTGGGATCACGACGTGCGCGTCGTGCTGTTCGTCGTCCTGCGCCCCGGCGTGAAGCTGGACAAGGCGCTGGAGGACCGCATCAAGGCCGAGATCCGCAAGAACACCACGCCACGCCACGTGCCGGCGCGCATCGTCCAGGTCTCGGACATCCCGCGTACGCGCTCTGGCAAGATTACGGAGCTGGCCGTGCGCGAGGTAGTCCATGGCCGCCCGGTGAAGAACCGCGAGGCCCTGGCCAACCCCGAGGCGTTGGAGCATTTCCGCAACCGGCCGGAGCTGACGGCGTGACCATGGGACGCGCAGGCGAATTCGCGCCCGCGTGAAAGGAGGGAAGGCGATGACGACCGCGAACAAAGACGCCGCCACGGCCCACAAGCTGGGCGTGCGCGACTCCATCGCCGAGATGCCACCGTCGCCGATCCGTGAGGTCTCGCTGGTGGGCGCCGGCGTGCCCGGCGTGGCCGCTTTCTGGTTCGGCGAGCCCGATGTGCCGACGCCCAAATTTATCTGCGACGCGGCGGCCAAGGCCCTGGCCGAAGGCAAGACCTTCTATAACCCGAACCGCGGCATTCCCGAGCTGCGCCAGGCGCTGGTCGAGTACCAGTCGAAGCTTTACGGACGCGCGATTGACCCCGAGCGCATCACGGTCACAGCGTCGGGCATCAACGCCATCATCCTGTCGATGGAGATTCTGGTCGATCCGGGCGACGAGGTGATCTGCGTCACACCCTTGTGGCCGAACATCTCGGCCGGCATCGAGATCATGGGCGGCGCGGTCAAACGCTTCCCGCTCGACTTCGCGCGCGACAAATGGACGCTCGACATCGGCAAGCTGATCGCCGCCATCGGGCCCAAAACGCGCGCTGTCGTGGTCAACTCGCCCAGCAATCCCACCGGCTGGATGATGAATTCGGCCGACCAGAAGGCGCTGCTGGAGCATTGCCGCAAGCACAGCGTGTGGATCGTGGCCGATGAGGTCTATGCGCGCCTGGCCTATGGCCGGCCCGCCGCGCCCTCCTTCGTCGAACATGCCGAACCGGACGACCGCGTGCTGGTCATCAACAGCTTCTCCAAACCATGGGCCATGACCGGCTGGCGCGTGGGCTGGATCACCCATCCGATCGGCTTCGGCAAGACGCTCGAGACGGTGACCGAATACAATATGTCCTGCGCCACGACGTTTGCGCAGTGGGGCGCCATCGCCGCGCTCAAAGGCGGCGAGGAGTTCATCGCCCAATCGGTCGCGCGCTATCAGGCCAACCGCGACGTGGTCTATCAACGGCTCGCAGGCAATTCGCGCGTGCGCATCGGACTGCCGGACGGCGCCTTCTACGCCTTCTTTTCTGTCGAGGGGATCAAGGACAGTTTGGGGGTCGCGAAGGACATCGTGCGCAACGCCAAGGTGGGCCTGGCGCCGGGCATCGCGTTCGGGCCGGAAAGCCAGGGGTTCCTGCGCATGTGCTACGCATCCGAACCCGGCCGCCTGGGGTCGGCGCTCGACCGGCTGGAAGATTTCATCGGCAAGCTGTGAAGGAGAGGACGATGAAGCTCTATGAATTCGCCACTTCGGGCAATTGCTACAAGATCCGGCTCGCCATGGGGAATCTGGGCAAGAGCTACACGCGCGAGGCGGTCAGCCGCGACGGTGGCACCAAGACGCCGGAGTTCCTCAAGCTGTCGCCGACCGGCGTGGTGCCGGTGCTGGAGATCGCACCCGGCAAATTGGTGACGGAATCCGCCGCCATCCTGGCCTATCTGGCCAAGGGCACCCCCTTGCTGCCGGAAGACCCATATGAGCACGCCCAGGTGATCCGCTGGCTTTCGTTCGAGCAGGAGCGGGTGCTGTCGTCCATCGCCGGCGCACGTTTCATCCGCAAGATGCTGAACATCCCGAAGGAGCGCGAGGCCGAGTTCAAGGCGAAGCAGGAGGCCGGATACAAGGCGCTCAAGATCATGGATGCGCATCTCGCGAAGAACAAATTCTTCGCGGGTAACCGCTACACGATCGCCGACGTGGCGCTTTACGGTTACACGCATCTGGCGGGCGAGGACGGCGCGGGCATGGATTTGAAGCCCTATCCGAACGTGCTCGCGTGGCTTGAACGGGTGAAGGCGCAGCCCGGCCACGTCACGCTGATGCAATAGGCGCCGTGGCGCGGCTCCACCATTTCTGGAACTCGGGCAACAGCTACAAGATCCGGCTGCTTCTGAGTGAGTTAGGGCGCGCGTACGACAGCGCGGCGCTCGACCGCGCGAACCGCGCGCAGAAGGAGCCCGCGTTCCTCGCCGTCAATCCGCGCGGCCAAGTGCCGGCGTGGGAGGAGGCGCCAGATCGCGTCCTGACCGAATCGGCGGCGATCCTCTTCTATCTGGCGCACGGCACGCCGTTGCTGCCGTCCGATCCGTGGCTGCAGTCGCAGGTGGTGTCCTGGCTGCTCTATGAGCAGCAGCATCTCTGCAACCAGGGTGTCGGCATGGCGCATTACTGGACCTTCGTCACCGGCCAGGGCGAGACGAAGAAGGCCGAGGTCGAGGCCGCGCGCGAGAAATCTCGGGCGGAGTTCGTCTATCTGGAAAAGCATCTGCAAAGGCGCGACTGGTTCGTCGGCGATTCCTTCACGGTCGCCGATATCGCGATCTATGGCTACACGCACAGGGCGCCCATAGCGGGCATCGCGCTGGACCCCTATCCGAACGTCATGGCGTGGATGGCACGGGCGCGGGCGCGTCCGCGCCATATCCGCTTTGAGGATAAGTCCACCTAGTCCCTGGGTTCGGCGTTCTCGCGTTCGCCTTCGGCCTTCAGCCATTCCCGGAACGCCACCACCTTGTTCCGCTGCGCATAGGCCGGCGGATAGACGATGTAATAGGCCGCCTCGACCGGAAGCCGCAGCTTGAACGGTCGCACCAGGCGTCCCGCCGCCAGATCCGACGACGCGATGGCACTGCGTGCGAGCGCCACGCCTTGGCCCGCCACGGCCGCCTGCACGACCATGCTGGAGCTGTTGAATGAGATGCCGCGGCTCGGGTCCACGCCCTTCACGCCGGCGGCCACCAGCCAGCGCCGCCAGTCGGTTTCGATATCGTCATGCAGCAGCGTGTGGTGACGCAGATCGTCCGGGCATTTCAGTGGGTTCTTACCGGCGACCAGTTCGGGGCTGCAGACGGGGAACACATCCTCGGTCATGAAGCGGTCGGCGGCCAGATTGGCCCAATGGCCGCGGCCATAGCGCACGCCGATATCGACGTCCTCGCGCATGAAGTCGACCAGCCGCTCGTCGGGCGCCAGGCGGATGTCGATATCGGGATGCGCCGCGCGAAAGCGCCCGAGGCGCGGCACCAGCCACGCGGCGGCGAAGGACGGCATCGTGGTGACGGTCAGATGCCCGGTGCGGTCGCGCGCGGTCAGCCGCTCGGTCGCGCCGGAGATGGCGTCGAACGAGTCGCGCAAGACCGGCAGTAACGCCTGGCCGTGGTCGGTCAGGATCAGGCCGCGGTTGACGCGCCGGAACAGAGCCACGCCCAGATGCTCCTCCAGCCCCTTTACCTGATGGCTGATCGCGGCTTGCGTCACGAACAGCTCCTCGGCCGCCTTGGTGAACGATAGGTGGCGTGCCGCAGCCTCGAAGGCCCGCAAGCCGTTGAGCGGCGGAAGACGGCGTCCCATGGCCCCTCCTATTCATAAGATTTCCTAATCTTTATCCCGAGAACTCGTCGTTTGTCCAGGGGCGACTTCACCGACATATTCCCCGTCATGAACGGGGTTAAACCGGTTCGGGATGACCCCAAAAAAGATGAGAAATTCGAATAGAAAGGGAAATCGCCATGTCAGCCACCAGCATCTTCTCCCATGCCATTCCCTCCCAGGGGCTCGGCCATGCCGCCGTGAAGGGCCTGGGCCTGTTCGCCACCTGGTTCCTGCGGGGCCGGGCGCGGCAGCAGCTTCGCCAGCTCGACGACTTGACCCTTCGGGACATCGGCATCAGCCGCTATGACGCCGAGATCGAGGCCAACAAGCCCTTCTGGAAGGGGTGAGTGTGAATCACCACCGCAACGGGTCCGATCGGCAATCCTGCCGACCGGACCCAGCGGTTTCTTATTCGCCAGTTTGATTTCCGTAGATCCGATTTTGCCGTTCCGCGGTCTGGCCGAACCCGCCGCGCCTTGAGGCGCACCCCGACGGCCGGTACCGTTCCCCTGGCCGGCGCGGCTCTTCGCCGCGCCGGCTTTTTTTTTGCCCGAGTCCCGCGATGATCAACGCCGCCCTCTATACCATTAGCGTGCTCATCTGGGGCACGACCTGGCTCGCGGTCACGTTCCAGTTGGGTGTGGTGCCGGTCGAGCAGTCGGTGGCCTACCGGTTTCTGTTCGCGGGCGCCCTCCTGTTGGCCTACTGCGTCCTGCGCGGCCGTAAACTCGATCTCTCGTTACGCGACCACCTGTTCGTCGCGCTGCAGGGGCTCTGCCTTTTCTGCGTCAACTATGTCCTGTTCTATGCGTCGAACGCCTATCTCCACAGCGGCCTCTTGGCCGTCATCTTCTCCACGCTTCTCTTGATGAACGTGGTGACGGGTGCCGTCTTCCTGGGCACGCGCGTCAGCGGCCGCGTCGTCGCCGGCGGGCTGGTCGGGCTCGCGGGCATGGCGCTCCTCTTCCGCCAGGAACTGCACAATTTCGACCTGCAATCGGGCGGCGCGCGCGGCCTGATGCTTTCGCTGATCGCGACCGTCGTCGTCTCGGTCGGCAACATCACCTCGGCGCGCAACCAGCGCGCGGGTATCTCGGTCACCGTCGCCAACGGTTTGGGCATGGCCTATGGCGGTCTCATGACGCTCGCCTTCGCGCTGGCCAAGGGCACGCCGTTCGTTTTCGAATGGACGTTCCGCTATGTGGCGTCGTTCCTGTTCCTGGTCATCTTCGGCTCCATCATCGCGTTCGGTACTTACCTCACGTTGCTGGGGCGTATCGGTGCGGACCGCGCGGCCTATGCGATGGTGCTGTTCCCCGTCATCGCGCTTGTGCTCTCGACCGTTTACGAAGGCTACCGCTGGACCGTACACGGCCTGGCCGGCGTGGCGCTGATCCTGGCTGGGAACGTGATCGTTCTGTTGTGGAAGCGCGGGAGCACACGCGCATGAGCGGGCGGCGCTGGTTGCCCGGTCTGCCGGCGCCGATCGAGGGCGTCCTGTGGATGGCACTGGCCGCCCTTCTGTTGACCACGGTGAGCGCGATGCTGCGCCCAGTGGCCAACGACATCCCACCGGTCCAGCTTCTGTTCTTCCGGTGCGCGATCAGCGCGCTTCTTCTGCTGCCGTTCCTGATCCGCTCGGGCTGGGGCGTCATGCGCCGGCGCACGCTCGGGCTCTACACGCTGCGTGCGGCCCTGATGTTCGCGTCGATGCTGTTCTGGATCTACGCGGTGGTCGAACTGCCGCTGGCCGAGGCCACGGCGTTGGCCTTCACCGCGCCGTTGTTCGCCACCATGTTGGCGGCCGCGATCCTGGCGGAGCATGTCGGCGTCCGGCGCTGGGGCGCCGTCATCGTCGGCTTCATCGGCGCCCTGGTCATCATCCGCCCGGGCTTCGCCGTGATGAACATGGGCGTCGTCTTCGTGTTGCTGAACGCCGCATCCTGGGCGGGGGCGATCATCTTGGCCCGCATCCTCTCTCGAGGCGACGATCCGGTGACGATCGTCGCCTCCATGTTCCTCCTAGCCACCCCCATGGCGATGGTGCCCGCGCTGTTCGTGTGGGAAACGCCGACTTTCACATCCCTGGCCTTGCTTGTCGCCATGGCCGTGCTCGGTGTGCTGGGGCATATCGCGGCCACGCGCGCCTTGGCCGTGGCCGAGACCTCGGTTGTCGTGCCGGTCGAATACATCCAGCTTCCAATCAGCGCCTTGTTGGGCTTCGTGGTCTTCGCCGAAGTGCCGGATATCTATACCCCGATTGGAGCCGCGATCATCATCGCCGCGGTCCTCTACATCAGCCACCGCGAAGCCATGCAGGCGCGCCGCCGCGCAACGGATCCGCCCGCTCCGATCGCGCCGCCGACGCCTTGATGTCGCCTACCCTGTGCGCGCATTCTGGCGCCAGGACGGGAGGACGGAATGGGATTCGAAAATTTCCGAATGCTGGCCCGCTTCAACGGCTGGGCGAACGGCCATATCTACGATTGCTGCGCGCGCCTGTCGGACACGGATTATCGGATGGACCGTAAAGCCTTTTTTGGTTCGATTCACGCCACACTCAATCATCTTTTGGTCGTGGACAAACTGTGGCGGGCTCGCGTTGAGGGTGGAACGGCCGACATCAAGAGCCTCGACGAGATCCTGCACGACGACTTACCTTCGCTGCGCGCTGCGCGTGGGGCGGAAGATGCTGCTCTGATCCGCGCGGTTGATGCGATCGACGCGGCCAACATTTCCAAACCGCTGACCTACAAGTTCGTCGACGGCACTTCGGCCGAAACACCGCTGGATGTCGTGCTGATCACGCTATTCAATCACCAGACGCATCATCGTGGCCAGATCCATGTCATGCTGACACAGGCAGGGGTCACGCCACCGCCGCTCGACATCATCAATTTTCCGGGAGCACGGTGATGGCATCCGATTATTTCCGTGTATTCGCGCGCTATAACCGCTGGGCCAACACACGGCTATACGACGCTTGCGCCCAGCTTTCCGACGCGGACCGGCGCCAGGACCGCAAGGCGTTCTTCGGTTCTGTCCACAACACGCTCAACCATCTTTTGGTCGGTGACCGGATCTGGATGGGCCGCTTCACGGGTACGGATTCCGGGATCAAAGCGCTGAACCAAATTCTGTTCGACGACTTCGCCGCGTTGCGTCGCGCGCGCGAGATGGAGGACGACCGCATCCAGGTTTATGTGGAAGGCTGCGACGAAGCCAAGCTGGCCGCCGCGCTCGATTTCAAGAGCATGGATGGCACCGCATCCTCCATGCCGCTCGCCCAAGTGCTTGGGCATTTCTTCAATCACCAGACCCATCATCGTGGCCAGGTCCACGCCATGCTGAGCCAGGCTGGAGTGGCCGCGCCGTCACTCGATCTGATCGCCTTCCTGCGCGAAAAGCGCTAGCGGATCGTCAGGATTACCTTGCCGGTCGAGCGGCGCTCCAGCATGGCGGCCATGGCCTGCGGCGCCTGGTCGATCGCGAAGCGGTGCGAGATATGCGGCTTCAACTTGCCGGCCGCATACAAAGACAGAAGCTCGGCGAAGGAATCGCGCAGGACTTGCGGATTGCGCTGGCGATAGGCGCCCCAGAACAGGCCCATCACCGTCGTGTTCTTGACCAACAGCAGATTGGCCGGCGCCTGCGGGATGCGGCCTGCGGCGAAACCGACGACGATCAGCCGTCCTTCCCAGGCCAGGCAGCGCAAGGATGTGTCGAAGACATCGCCGCCGACCGGGTCGTAGATGACGTCGACGCCCTTGTCGCCCGCGATCTCCTTCACCCGCGCGCGCAGATCCTCCGCCACGTAGTCGATCAGATGGTCGGCACCATGCGCCTTGGCGATGGCCAGCTTGTCCGTGCCGCGCGCCGTCGCGATCACCACCGCACCCATGGCCTTGCCGATCTCGACCGCGGTCAAACCGACGCCGCCCGCCGCGCCATGGACCATCAGCGTCTCGCCGCGCTTGAGCGCCGCGCGGCGCTCTAATCCGACATGGGAGGTGCCGTAGGCCACGGGAAAGGACGCAGCTGTGTCGAAATCCATCGCGTCGGGAATCGCATAGACCTCGTTGGCGTCGGTCACGACTTCCTCGGCGAAGGCGCCGAAGCTGGTGGTCGCCATGACGCGGTCACCCTTCTTCACATGCGTGACGTTCGCGCCTGTCTCCAGCACCACACCGCCACATTCGAGGCCGGGCGAGAAGGGCAGGGCCGGCTTCTCCTGATATTTGCCGGCGACGACCAGCGTGTCGGCGAAATTAAGGCCCGCCGCGTGGACTTCGATGCGCACACTGTTGGGACCTTTCAGGGTGGGCGCTGGAACGTCTCCGACCACCAGCCCTTCATGGCCCGTCGCTTCCTTGCACAGCACCGCGCGCATCGGATTCTCCGTCAGGGTTTGCTTAGCAAGGCTGGCGCGGCCGTCAGGCTGCCCACCGGCGTCCCGCTCCAATTCCGCAATTCGGTTTGCGCGTAGGCCGCCAGCGCCGTATCCGCCGCACCTTTGGTCGCACCGAAGCGGCGCAGCAGCGTGGCGGTCGCGCATTCGGAGGCACGTGTCGCACCGTCGTCGATCTTGAGGGCGATGCCGAGGCCCTGTTGGGGCAGCGAAGCGGCGAAGACGCCCTCGGCGCCCGTCTTGACCAGGATGGTTCCGCCCGCGGCTTCCATGATCTTGGTGCAGAAGCGTCCGATGCCGGCGATCATGAACGGGTGTGCCGCGACCGCGCGGCGGATGCGCAGCACGGCCTCGCGACGCGTGGGCGCCAAGACGTCCGGCGCCGCGATGCGCGCCATCGCGCGCGCGAGGCCCGCCAGCGACATGGCCACGGTCGGGATGCCGCAGCCGTCGGTACCCATGGGCGCGCGGCCTAGATCCTCGCCCGCCATCTCGCCCATGATGGCGCGGGTGCGGCGCTGCACGGAATGGTCCGCGTCCGAATAGCCGCGCGTCGCATCGCCCGTGGCCAAAGCGGTCGCCAGCATGCCCGCATGCTTGCCCGAGCAATTGTTGTGAAGCCGTGTCGGTGCCTCGCCCTTGCAGGCCAAGGCCAGTGCCGCGTCCGCGCCGCTCGGGACATGCGCGCCGCATTCCAGATCGTCACCGGACAGCCCAATTCGCGCGAGCCACGCGCCCACGGCCGCGACATGTTCGGGCGAGCCGTTATGCGAGGCGCAGGACAAGGCCAGCTCGGCCTCGCTGAGCGCGAATTTATCGGCGGCGCCCGTCTCGACCAAAGCGATGGCCTGCAGCGGCTTGACAGCTGAACGGGGATAGACCGGCCGCGCCGTGTCGCCCCAGGCGGCAACGGTCTTACCCTGCGCGTCGCACACGATGGCCGCGCCGCGGTGAGCGGATTCCACCAGGGAGCCGCGGCGTACCTCGACCAGGATGGGATTTTCGGCCATGAAATTCCGCATAAATGGGTGAAGCACCTTGCCTTGCGGGATGGAGGGGTGCAAGTTCGCCCGCCATGCGCGGCTATTTCGGCATCGGCGTCGACGGCATCTCCAAGCAGATGAACATCGGCAGTGTGTTCCGCACGGCCCATGCCTTCGGTGCGAGTTTCGTGTTCACGGTTGGCGCCGTCTATGAGGCCGACCAGGGAAACCTGGCCGACACCTCGGACACGCCGCGCAACCTGCCCCTCTATGAGTTCGATTCGGTTGAGGATCTGCGCCTGCCGACCGATTGCGACCTGGTCGGCATCGAGCTGATGGACGAGGCTGTTGATCTGCCCAGCTTCCGCCATCCGCGCTGCGCGGCCTATGTGCTGGGGCCGGAGCGGGGAGCGCTGTCGCCGGAATTGGTGGCGCGCTGCGCCCATGTGGTCAAAATTCCGACGAAATTCTCGATCAACCTGGCCCTTGCCGGGGCGTTGGTCATGTACGATCGGCTGCTTTCCTCCGGTCGCTTCGGCGCCCGGCCAGTGGCGGCGGGAGGGCCCGTCGAGGCACCGCCTTTGCATCAGTTCGGCCCGCCCGTGATTCGCCGCCTGAAGAAAGAGACCAGAGGATCCAAGAAGGCATGAGACCGTTCCTGATCGCCGCCGTTGCAACCCTCGCCCTGTTTCCCGCCGCCGCGTTCGCGCAAGGACAGAAACCCGCCGCGCAAAAGCCGGCTGCCGCCGCCCAGAAGCCGGCTGAAAAGGCACCCGAAAAGAAGGACGCTCATATCGGCCATTACGGCGACTGGGACGTGTTCGAAGGCGCCGAGGGCAAGAACAAGGTCTGCTACATGGCCACCATCGCCAAGGAAACCAAAGGCGGCGGCACGCGCAAGGACAAGTCCTACGTCATGGTCATGCACCGCCCAGCGGCCAAGAATTTGGGCGTGGTCAGCGTGACCTCCGGCTATGCCTTCAAGGACAAGAGCGAGCCCGTGGCCGAGATCGGTGGCGAGAAGCTCTCGCTTTACACCAGCGCCAAGACGCCCGATACGGCCTGGGCCTTCGAGGACGCCAAAGTGGTCCAGGCCATGCTCAAGGGCCAGACGATGGTGGTGAAAGGCACCCCGGCCAAGGGTGATGCGGCCACCGATACCTATTCCCTGAATGGCGTCAGCAAGGCCTACCAGGAGATGAACAAGGCCTGCGGCGTCAAGTCGTAGTTTGCCGTCGCGCCATCCCGGGCCTATATCTGGCCCATGGCGCAAGCGCTTTCCCCGGACGACGGCCGCAAGAACCTGATCGGCCTGTCGCGCGACGAGCTGGCCGGGGAGATCGAATCCCTGGGCGAGAAGCGGTTCCGCGCGCGCCAGCTCTGGCACGAAATCTATGCACGCGGCGAAACCGACTTCGAGCGCATGACCACGCTGTCGAAGCCGTTCCGCTCGTCCTTGGCCGAACGCTATCGGGTCTCGCGCCCCGCCGTGTCGCAGCACCAGATTTCCAACGACGGCACCCAGAAATGGCTCTTGGGTCTGGATGACCGCAACCAGATCGAGACCGTGCACATTCCTGAGACGGACCGCGGCACGCTTTGCGTCTCATCCCAAGTCGGCTGCACGCTGACCTGCAAGTTCTGTCACACGGGCACGCAGCGTCTGGTCCGCAACCTGGGGCCGGGCGAGATCGTGGGGCAGGTGATGCTGGCGCGCGACGCGTTCGGCGAATGGCCCGCGCCGCTCGGCGGCCGCAAGCTCACCAACATCGTCATGATGGGCATGGGCGAGCCGCTCTATAACTACGAGAACGTCTCCAAGGCGCTGTGCGTGGTGATGGACAACGAAGGCATCGCCATCTCCAAGCGCAAGATCACGCTCTCGACCTCGGGCGTCGTGCCCATGATCGAGCAATGCGGGCGCGAGCTTGGCGTCATGCTGGCGATCTCGCTGCACGCCGTGCGCGACGAGTTGCGCGACGTGCTGGTGCCGCTCAACAAGAAATATCCGATCAGGGAGTTGCTCGCGGCCTGCCGCAAGTATCCGCCGCTCAAGAACGCGCGCCGTATCACCTTCGAGTACGTGATGCTGAAGGGGGTGAACGATTCACCCGCCGACGCGCGCGAGCTGGTGCGCCTTATCTCCGGGATTCCGGCCAAGGTGAACCTGATTCCGTTCAACCCTTGGCCCGGCACCTCATATGAATGCTCGTCGCCCGAGACGATCGAACGCTTCGCCCAGATCGTCATGGCCGCGGGTTACCCCTCGCCCGTGCGCACCCCGCGCGGCCAAGACATCCTGGCGGCTTGCGGCCAGTTGAAGAGCGCGTCGGAAAAGCTGCGCGCCAGCCAGCGCGGCGTCGCAGCGCAGCAAGCGGGTGCAGCCTAGCGCACGCTTTTTGGAAGACCCGTCTTCTTGACTTCGTTGCCGAGAAGCTCGGACACTTGTGAGTGCGCAATCGGGGGAGAGCGCAATGACGGATCGAGGGGGCGCGCCAGCACCGGAAGGCTTGGCAAAGCTGCCGGTCGGGCCGGCGGTGATACAAAGCTTCGATCTTGTTTGGATGAATCGCCGATCGCTTGCCCCATGGCTTGCGGCGGCCGTGGCGCTCTATGCGGTGTCGTCAGCTATTTTTTTCTATGGCGGCACAGCGGACTTTACCGATGTGCCGTTGGTTGTTCGGTATGTTCTGCTGGGTACCGGAATTTTCGGATTTATCGCCGTCGCAGGATGTCTGCTTGTCGCGATCATCATCGCGCATCGGTGCGTGTTGCTCGCTGATGAAAAGCTTCTGAAGCATGGTCGACCGTCATGGCGAGTGATCGTCCGTTATGGCGGACATGCAATACTCATCATGTTACTTCCATCGCTATGCGCCGCATTTGCGGCGGTCTTCTGGTTTTCCCTCGTTGGAAATGTCGTTGCGGGTCACCCCGTCTTCTCCGGTGTTGCGCTCATCATCTACTTCCTGGCAGTAGTCTGGGCGGCTATCTGGATCGTCGCACACCTCTGTCTCGTGCTTCCGGCTAAAGCCTCGGATGTGCCCGGGTTCGGTTTGGGGAACGCTTGGCGCGCTGCGAAAGGGAATGCCCTGCGCATGGCGGTGGGAGGTTTTCTCGTCTCCTTGCCGTTTATGCCTTGGTTTTTCGAGATAACGAGAAAGGTGCAGGGGGTTCAAACGGTGCGAACCGAATATGTTTTTCGAGGCGTACTTGGCGAACCCCTTGCGCGCCTTGGCATGCCAGACCTCAGCTTGTCGATTCTGAGCTTCAGCATCGACGCCGTCGCGATTGTGTGTGTTGCTGCATTTCTTTCTCACGCCTTTCAGGTTTTGCGCCATAACAACCTTCCTGAATTGGCGAACCCCGAAGCAGAGTAATTTTGGAGGACGGATGTCAGGAACAACTGGCGCGTTGATCCGCCACCCACCCATCAATGTGGGCGCCGTCGTGCGCCGCAGCTACCGGCACGTGGCCGAGGATTTCTTGCCGCTCCTGGCCGTCAGCCTGTCCGCCGCGCTGGTCCTCGGCGTCGCGGAGCTTGTCCTGACCGGTGCGGCCTACGCGCTTTTCGGCGACGATCCCAAGCCCGCCGACTTCAGCTCCGGCTACGGCCTGATCCTTTCCGTGGCGGCCTTCGGTATCGGGGTGCTGCGCTATCTGCTCATGGTGGCGGTCGCCGTCCATTGGCATCGCTCCATCCTGGTCGCGGAGCATTCCTGGCGGAATATGGCGATCGGCCTGCGCGAAGGGCGCTATCTGGTCTGGCTGTTCGCCTGGTTCGTCGCGTTCGCAGTGGTGATAATCCTAGTCTACTCTACCCTGGGCTATCTGGGCTCGGATTTCCGGATCAGCGATTGGCTCGGCGACCGGCCGGGAGCCTCGCTGGTGCAGCTTCTGATCGCCGTGGCGGTTTACGCGGTGCTGGTCGCGCCATTCTATGTCGCGGCGCTGGTGCTGCCGGCCAAGGCGGTGGACGAGAAAGGGTTCGGCTTTGTCTCGGCGCTTCGTCTCACGCGCGGTAATTTCTGGCGCATCGCCGCCGCCAGCCTGTTCTTCAAGCCGCCGATCATCGTTCTGATTCTCTTCACCTTCGGCGTTGCGCATCTCATCCCCGAGGGCGGTGCGGTCGTCCGTTTCTTCCTCTCCGTCGCGGTGGACACGGCCACCTTCGTCTGGATCTGCCTGGAGGCGGGCTTCCTTTCCTTTGTTTACCAGGCGTTACGGGATAATGCGGTGCCGGCCGAACGATAGCCCCGCCCCCTTGCCGGGCGGGCCGCCCTGGCTATACTCCGCCGCCATCCGGACACCCCCTATTTAGGTGCGTCAATGAAGGGCGACGTGAAGAAGGTCGTGCTGGCCTACTCGGGCGGGCTCGACACCTCGATCATTCTGCGCTGGCTGCAGGAGCAATACGGCTGCGAGGTCGTGACCTTCACGGCCGACATTGGCCAGGGCGAGGAGCTGGAGCCCGCGCGCAAGAAAGCGCAGCAGATGGGCGTCAAGGAGATCTTCGTGGACGATCTGCGCGAGGAGTTCGTGCGCGATTTCGTCTTCCCGATGTTCCGCGCGGGTGCCCTGTACGAAGGCGTCTATCTGCTCGGCACCTCCATCGCACGGCCGCTCATCGCCAAGCGCCAGATCGAGATCGCGGAAGCGACCGGCGCCGATGCCGTCGCCCATGGCGCGACCGGCAAGGGCAACGACCAGGTGCGGTTTGAGCTGACCTACTATGCGCTCAAGCCCGACATCCGCATCATCGCGCCCTGGCGCGAGTGGGACCTGCATTCGCGCACCGATCTGGTCGCGTATGCCGAGAAGCATCAGATCCCGATCCCGCGCGACAAGCGCGGCGAGCCGCCCTATTCGACCGACGCCAACCTCTTGCACATCTCCTACGAGGGCAAGGCGCTGGAGGATCCGTGGATTGAGCCGGACGCCGACATGTACACGCGTTCGGTTGCCCCCGAAGAAGCGCCGGACAAGCCGGCCTATGTCGAGATTGTGTTCGAGCAGGGCAACGCCGTCGCGGTGGACGGGCAGAAGCTTTCGCCCGCGAAATTGCTCGAGCGGCTGAACGCGCTGGGCGGCGCTCACGGTGTCGGTCGCGTCGATCTGGTGGAGAACCGGTTCGTCGGCATGAAGTCGCGCGGCATCTATGAGACGCCGGGCGGCACCATCTTGTTCGCCGCGCACCGCGCGATGGAAAGCATCACGCTCGACCGCGAGGCCATGCACCTGCGCGACGAACTGATGCCGCGCTACGCCAAGCTGGTCTATAACGGCTTTTGGTTCGCGCCCGAGCGCGAGATGATCCAAGCGCTGGTGGACAAGAGTCAAGAGAAGGTGAACGGCACGGTGCGCATGAAGCTGTACAAGGGCACGGCGTCCGTCGCGGGCCGCAAGTCATCCAACAGCCTCTACTCGCTGGCCCACGTCACCTTCGAGAAGGACTCGGTCTACAACCAGCGCGACGCTGAAGGCTTCATCAAGTTGAACGCGCTGCGCCTGCGCCTGCGGAAGCTGGCCGGGAAGTAATCCGCTACGGCAATGCGCTTGGGCCCAGCAGCGGCGCATGCGCGGCCAAGGCGCCGGCATAGAGCGCCAAGCCGAGCGCGATCCGCCACCAACCGATCTCGGACAGGCGCGGCTTCGCGCGGCCCTGGATCGCGGCCACGAACGGAATGGCCGAGGTGGTGAGCGCGAACGGACCCCAGTTCGAACCCAGTGTCTCCGCCCGCCGGTGGTCCATCAGCGGCATTCCGAGCAAGGCCAGCGCGGCCAAGCCGCCGAAGAAGATCAACGAGGCTTGATCGCCGTTCGCCGCCATGTGCGACAACGCCCACAGCGCGATGGCCCACATGATGGGATGGCGCGTCACCTTGAGGATGCCGGGTGCCGGGTCCGTCGCGTGGAAATGCTTCTCCTGCATCACGGCCATGGGATTGCGCGTCGTATAGCCGCAGACCAGCAGGATGATGGCGAAGGGCATGACGGCTAACGGGACATAGCGCAGTGCGGCCGGCGCGGGCCACAGCTCCCGGTACGGCGCCGCGGAATAGGCGGCGGCATACCAGATCAAAGCCGCGCCCGCGGCGACCGAGAATAGGGCCAGGTAGCCGCCGTCGCCCAGCAGCTTGACGAGGCCGCCGCGCAATGGCGTCGAGGGCAAAAGATGCACGCCCACGAACGCGCAGGCGGCTAAAATGAGGGCTGAGAAGCTGCCGGTCATGGCCGATTATCTAGGGAGAAATCGAACGGGGTCCAGGGAAAGGCGTGTCCGCAATAATTCCCATTTTCGCCACATCCTTGTCCGCGTTTCGGGCGTTCTATAATCGCCGTGAACGCTTCCGCGATGACCGCCATGCTCCATGACTTTTCCCGCGCCGCCGACTGGGCGCTGTTCCTCGATCTCGACGGAACGCTGATCGACATCGCCACCGAGCCCGCCAAGGCGCGCGCGCCGGCGGGCCTCGCCATGGTGCTGGAAGATCTGCACCGTTCGCTGCACGGCGCGCTGGCCGTCGTCAGCGGCCGGCCCTTGGACGATGTCGACCGCATCCTGCGGCCACTTAGGCTGCCGGGCGCGGGCCAGCATGGGGCCGAGTTGCGCCGCCTGCGGGGTGGGCGTGTGCTGCGGCCTCGACCGCCGCGCGCCATGCGCCGCATCGCCGAACGCGTGATCGCGGCCATGCCCGAGGGGGCGCTGGTGGAGGACAAAGGTCACAGCATCGCCGTTCATTACCGCCGGGCGCCCCATCTCGCGCGCACCGTCAAGGCGCGCGTCACGCGTGCGTTGGCGCCCGACCGGAGCGAGGCTCACGTGCTGCACGGCAAGATGGTGGCCGAGGTGAAAAGCAACGGCATCGACAAGGGCCAGGCGGTCGACGCGCTGATGGCGTTGCCGCCGTTCCGCGAGCGCACACCGGTCTTCCTGGGCGACGACCGCACGGACGAGGATGGCTTCGCCGCCGTGCTGCGGCGGGGCGGTCATGCGGTGCGGGTGGGCGATGGGCCGTTCTTCTTGGGCGGACCGTGTCTGGCCGATCCAGGCGCGGTGCGGCGCTGGCTCGCGGATTTGCGGGACGCGCTGCGCTAGTCCACGGGAATGGCGTCGAGCGCCGCCAGGAATGCGTCGACCCAATGCGAAACGGAATTGCCGCGCACGCGTTCGTTCATCGCGAGCCAGCGCGCCTTGCGCTCATCCAGCGGCATCGTCAGGCCCGCGTGCAGAGCCTCCGCGATCTCGTCGACGTCAAACGGATTGACGATCAGGGCCGCATCCAGTTCCTTCGCCGCGCCGGCGAACTGAGACAGGATCAAGACACCGGGATTCGCGGCTTCCTGGGCCGCGACATATTCCTTCGCCACCAGGTTCATGCCGTCGCGCAAGGGTGTGACCAGGCCGATGCGGCTGCGCCGGTAGAAGCCGGCCAGCACCTGGCGCGGGAACGGCTTGTTCAGGTAGCGCAGCGGCATCCAGTCAAACTCGGCATAGCGGCCGTTTATGCGGCCGGCCAGCGACTCCAGCTCGCGCCGTAGCTGCCGGTACTGGCTGACCTCGCCGCGGCTAACCGGCGCGATCTGCATGAAGGTGACTTTGGAGCGTTGGTCGTCGAAGCGCGACAGAAGCCGGTCATAGGCCTCGAAGCGCTGCGGCAGGCCCTTGGAATAGTCGAGCCGGTCGACGCCGATGACGAGCTGGCGGCCCGCCAGGCTTTCCTTCAGCCGCTCGTTCTCGTCCGATGCCGCCGCTTCCTCGGCCGTGCGCGCGAAGGCTTCGGCGTCTATGCCGATTGGGAAGGTGCCGACCGCAACATGGCGGCCGGAGGCCCGCACGCCGCCGTCGGGACGATGCGCGCCATCATTAAGCGCCACGACACAATCGCGGAAATTTTGCGCGTCGCCCTCGGTCTGAAAGCCGGCCAGGTCATAGGCGCCCATGGATTCGATCAGAAGCCGATGTCGCGGCAGCACGGCCAGGACCGCGGGCGGCGGGAACGGCGTATGCAGGAAAAACCCCGTGCGGTTCCGCGCGCCCAGCGCGCGCAGCTCGGCGCCCAGCGGAAGCAGGTGGTAGTCGTGGACCCAAACAACATCGTCGGGCTTGAGAAGCGGCGCCAGCATGGCGGCGAAGCGGCGGTTGACGCGCATATAGCCGTCGAAATCCGCGCGCTCGAATTCCAATAG
The DNA here is from genome assembly GCA_050180485.1 of Alphaproteobacteria bacterium. GTDB lineage: Bacteria > Pseudomonadota > Alphaproteobacteria > CADEGL01 > CADEGL01 > CADEGL01. Next base: position 54,322 of record JBFXED010000003.1, read on the forward strand.
GCCCATGCGGTAATGCAGGAGCGGCCATAGCGAGGAGTTGGCATAGCCCGTGTAGTACTGCGCGTGATCCTGACGGCCGAGATCGAGCGTCGCATAGGTGATCTTGCCGGATCGCGCGACAGTGGGCTCGGAAGGTGTCGCATCGGCGACCGTGCCGGACCAGCCGAACCACAGGCCGCCGCTGCGCCGCAACGCCTCGCGCACGGCGACGGCCAGCCCGCCCTCGCGGCCCGAGCGCGCCGAGGGCGGCGTCACGCGGTTGGAGGCGATCACGACCCGCGCCAAAATGCCTCCTCCCAGCTTTTCGACAACCGCATGGCGGAGGCGATCAACCCGACCATGGAATAGGTTTGGGGGAAGTTGCCCCACAACTCGCAGGTCTTCGGATCCAGATCCTCCGACAGGAGGCCCAGATGGTTCCGGCGCGCGAGCAGCCGTTCGAAGATCGCGCGCGCTTCGTCCTTCCGGCCCACGGCGGCCAGCGCATCGATGTACCAGAAGGTGCAGACGGTGAAGGAAGTCTCCGGCGCGCCGAAATCGTCGGCGTCAACATAGCGGTAGAGATGGTCGCCGTGGCGCAGCGTCTTCTCGATGCTGGCGAGTGTGCCAAGGAACCGCGGATCGTCGGCCGCGAGAAAGCCCAGCTCGTGAAGCAGCAACAGGCTCGCGTCCATGGCGCTGCCGCCGAAGGACGCGACGAAGGTGTTGCGCGTCTTGTCATAGGCCTGGTCGAGGATCGTGGCGCGGATATGCGCGGCCACGTCATGCCAATGGCGTCCGCGTTCGGCCAGACCGAGGGCCCGCGCGATCTTGGACAGACGATCGCATGCCGCCCAGCACATGACGGCCGAATAGGTGTGGATCTCCGAGCGCGTGCGGTATTCCCAAAGGCCGGCGTCAGGCGTCAGCGCGGCTTCGGCGGCGCGCTCGCCCAGCTTTTCCAGCCGCTGGAACATGGCCACGTCGCCGCGCCGGGGCAGGCGGTGGTCAAAGAACATCTGTGCCGCCGCGAGAACAACACTACCGTAGCTGTCGTTCTGGACCTGGCCTGCGGCCGCGTTGCCGATGCGCACCGGCCCCATGCCCCGGTAGCCGGCGAGAGCCGTGGCGACACCTTCCTCGATCAGCGGGCGGCCCGGAACGACGGCGTAGACAGGCCCCAGCGTACCGTGCACATCGAGCGCCGCCACGTTCGTGATGTAGCGGATGTACTCTTCCATCGTCTGAGTCGCGCTCAGCCGATTGAGCGCCTGGACGACGAAATACGCGTCGCGCAGCCAGCAATAGCGGTAATCCCAATTGCGCTGGCTGCCCGGCGCTTCCGGGATTGAGGTCGTCAGTGCGGCCACGATGGCGCCGGTCTCCTCGAAGCTGCACAGCTTCAGCGTGATGGCCGCGCGGATGACGGCCTCCTGCCATTCGAACGGCACAGACAGGAAGCGGCACCAGTCCTGCCAGTATTCCTCCGTCTGCTCGAGAAAGCGGCGGGCGGTTTCTGGCAGGCTGGCGGTGAAGCTTTCGTCCGGTCCCAGGATCAGGGTGACCGGCCGGTCCAGAACGAAGGGCTGCTCCTCCGCGATATAGGACACGGGCACGTCGGTCGAAAGGCGCAGCGTTCCGCTGGAGCCGACATAGCGGATGTGATTGCTGCCGAAAGTGCGCGCCGGCTCCTCCGCGCCATAGGCGAAGCGGGGGCGAAGCCGCACGGTCAAGCGCGGGGCGCCCGCCACGGGTTCGATGCGGCGCACCAGCATGGCCGGGCGATAGACGCGGCCGAATTGTTTGAAGCGGGGCGCGAAATCGGTCACGCGCACGATGCCGCCGTTGCCGTCGGACAGGGTCGTCTCGACGATGGCCGTGTTGACGCGATAGGCTTGGGTTGCCGAGGCCTCGCCGTCGAGCACGACGTCGAACAGGCCGCCCGCCTTGCTCTCCGCATCCAGCAGGCTCGCGAAGAGCGGATCGCCGTCGAGACGGGGAAAGCAGGCCCAGACGATGCGCCCGCGTTTGTCGATCAACGCCGCGATGGTCGAGTTACCGATCGCCGCCAAATCGAGATTGGCCTCGCCTGCGCCGCGATGCGCCGAGTTGTCCATGGAATAGCCTGCTCCCGCACGGAGGCTGTTCGCCGAAGCGATGCCCAATGAAGGAAAACGCGGCAGACCTGGGATGGTTCCAGACGAGGCGTTTAGGCTTTAGGGACGGAGATTCCGCGTTGGCGGCAGGCCGCCACGACCGTGTTACGCAACAGACACGCAATCGTCATCGGACCGACGCCGCCCGGGACGGGCGTGATCGCGCCTGCGACCTTGGCGGCCTCCTCGAACGCCACGTCGCCGACGAGGCGTCCCTTGCCGTCCGGCGTGGGCACACGGTTGATCCCGACGTCGATGACGACGGCGCCCGGTTGGATCCAATCGCCGCGCACCATCTCGGGCTTGCCCACTGCGGCGACCAGGATGTCGGCGCGGCGGCATTCGGCGGGCAGATCCTTGGTGCGCGAATGAGCAATGGTCACGGTGCAGCTTTCGCCCAGCAGCAGCATGGCCATAGGCTTACCTACGATGTTGGAGCGACCCAGCACCAGCGCGCGCTTGCCCGCCAGGTCCTTCACGCGGTCCTTGATCAGCATCAGGCAGCCCAAGGGCGTGCAGGGCACCAGCGCATCGCCGCCGATCGCGAGCTTGCCGGCGTTGATGACATGGAAGCCGTCCACGTCCTTGGCCGGGTCGATAGCGTCCAGAACCGCGGCGGGGTCGATCTGCTTGGGCAGCGGCAGTTGCACCAGGATGCCGTTTACCGCCGGATCGGCGTTGAGCTTGGCGACCAGCGCCAGAAGCTCGGCCTGGCCCGTGGTCGCGGGCAGCTTGTGTTCGAAGGAGCGCATGCCGGCCTCGACGGTCTGCTTGGCCTTGCTGCGCACATAGACTTGGCTGGCGGGGTCTTCCCCCACCAGCACCACGGCCAGGCCGGGCACCAGCCCATGATCTTTGGTCAGCCCAGCAACCTGTCGCGCGATGGTCGCGCGCAGATTGGCGGCGAAGCCCTTGCCGTCGATGATCTCAGCCACGTTGTCCTCCCAACCACGCATTGATTTGGCGGGCGAGGGCGGGCCCATCGCCGGCGACATGCACGATCTTGCGCCGCGCGGCCGCACCGGAGGCGACCGACAGCGTGGTGCGCGGCACGTCCCATGCTTTGGCCAGGAGCTTCAGCACGGCCATGTTGGCCTTGCCGTCCTCGGGTGCCGCCGTGACCAACAATTTCAGCGCCGCGCGCCCATCCGCGTCGGTGATTAGCCCGTCGATCCGGTCGCGCCCCGCGCGTGGCGTCACGCGCAATGCAACACGCACGCCGTCGCTAGACACGGTGACGGGCGACGGTTCGCTCACGCGTCTAAAGCGTCAGAGAAAGTTCCGCTCCAGAAGCCGCTGCAGGAACCAGATGATGAGGATCAGGATGACCGGGGAGATATCGACGCCGCCCAGATTCGGCACGATGCGGCGGATCGGGCGCAGGGCGGGCTCGGTGATTTTGTAGAGGAAGTCGTTCACCGAAAAGACGAAGCGGTTGTATGTGTTGACCACGTTGAACGCGATCAGCCACGACATGATCACGAAGGCGATCAGGCACCACTTGTAGAGGTCGAGAACGACATAGATCAATTCGGCAATGGATTCCATGACCGGTCTTTGCCCCCGGGGTCCGTCGTCGAAAAAAGCCTACAGGCGGGCCGGAAAACGCGCAAGCGCGCGGCGTGGGCTTGCGCCGACAAACCCTTCGCCCGGCTCGCAAAAATAGCGGTCGGCGGCCGCCTTGACGGGCTTCCCCCCGCCGGACATTATCCGCGCGCCTTTCCGAGGCACACGCATGCGTGGCTCGGGGCTGTAGCTCAGATGGGAGAGCGCCTCGTTCGCAATGAGGAGGTCAGGGGTTCGATTCCCCTCAGCTCCACCACTCTTTCTTCCCTTTTTCGCCCGGGTTCGTGGTGATCTAGCGTTCGACGTGGGGCTGTTCCGAACCGCCTCAGGGGAGACGTCTTGGATCGTTCTGTCAAGCAAGTGGCCATCATCGGCGGCGGCATCATGGGCTGCGCCGCAGCCTACTACCTGCGCCGGTTGGGCATTTCCGTCACCCTGTTCGAGCGTGGCGAGATCGGCACCGAGCAATCGAGCCGCGCGCTCGGTTATGTGCGCTGCCAGGGGCGCCACCGCGCGGAGCTGCCGCTGTCGGTGCTGGCGAATCGGATGTGGGAAACCTTGTCGGCCGAGCTGGAAGCCGACGTGGAGTATGTGCGCCAGGGCAACCTGGTGGTGGCGGAAACGGCGGCTGATGAGGAACGGCTGCGCAGAAGTTGCGAGGCGGCACGGGCCAACGGCCTGTCCACCCGTGCCGTCGACCGCGCCGAGATCGCGCGCATTTCGCCGATGCTTCACGGTCCCTGGCGCTCCGGCATCTTTACGGAAGAGGACGGTCATGCGTCGCCGACCAAGGCGACCCAGGCTTTCGCCGCCGCCGCGCGACGCCTGGGCGCGGATCTGCGGACGAATGCGGGCGTGCGCGGTATCGCGGTTTCCGGCGGGCGCACGACGGGCGTGTGGACGGCGGACGGGCTGTTCGCGGCCGATGCCGTCATTTGCGTGGCGGGGATTTCGACGAATTTCTTTCTGCGCCCGCTCGGCGTGGCGCTCCCCATCCAGGTGGTGCGCAGCTCGAACCTCGAAACGGTGGTGAAGGACCCGTTCACGCGCACCGGCGTATGGACGCCCTATATCTCCATGCGGCCGCGGCTGGACGGCTCCTTCGCTTTCGGCACGGGCTATCGCGGCTCGCCGCCCGATCATGATCTGGGCGCGCCGACAATTAGCAGCCTCGGCTATTTCCTGCCGCGCTATCTGCGCAACCCGCGTCGGCCACGGCTGCGCCTCAACCGTGACTTCGGCGACAGCATCCGGCGGCGCGTCAGCGCGTCGGTGGCCACAACGCCGATGCCCGATCCGGTCATCAACCAGCCACAGATCGCCGAACGTCTGACCTGGGCGCAGAAATTCTTTCCCCATCTGGTGCCGCTAGAGGCGGCGCGCAGCTGGGCCTGCCGCATCGACGTGACGCCCGATCTAGTGCCCGCCATCGGCCCGTGGGGGCCGCCAGGCCTCTTCACCGCAGTCGGCTTCTGCGCGCACGGATTGGCGCTGGCGCCCATCGTGGGCAAGACCCTGGCGGAGCTGATCGCGACCGGCCGCAGCGACTTCGATCTACGCGGCCTCCGGCCCGGCCGCTTTCGGGAAAACGACCTGCAGGAAGACCCCGTCGCGCTTTGAGCGCAAAAGAAGAGCGGCGGCTCCGGGGAAAGCCGCCGCTCCGGATACCGGGCCCCGCGCGAAGCGGGATCGGTATCGCTTTCCGTCAGATGACAGTGATCAGCGCGTGAAGCGGCCGATCAGGAATGCCGCCAGGGCGCCGCCGCCGAAAGCCAGCGCGACCGAGGTCAGCGGCTTGGCCGATACGGTGTCCCGCGCGTAGGTCACGGCGCGTTCGCCTTCGGTACGGGCCGTTTTCGCGATGCCGTTCACCGCCATCTCGGCCGCCATCGCGGCGCTCGCGATGATGCCGTCAATCTCGCGGCGGCCGTGGGCCTTGCCGGTTCCGTTCAATATCTGTCGAGCCATTGGACGTCTCCTACGAACATTCAAAACATCGCTGCCAAGCCCATCGGATGGCCGCGTCTCTGACCGTTAAACCGCGGGCACGCATCGCGGTTCCCGTTTCTTCGCGATCGCGATATGTAACCCGAATTCGCCGCAATCCGGTCGCTGCGCCGCCTTGACCGCATCCCTCAGCTCCCATCAGCATGGGCGGCGAACGTGGGAGTCCGGGGGAATGCAGAAACTCGTCGCATGCGTGACCATCGTCGCCATGCTGACGGCGTGCGCGACACGAATCCCAAAGTGGACATGACCAATGTGGACCGCGTGAAGTACGACGCGGATCTGCAGGAGTGTCGCGACCAAAGCGATTCACCATTTAAGGACGTATAGAAGAGCACCACCCTTGGAGCGCTGACCGGCGGTGGTTTGACCGCGGGCGGGTTATCGAACCAATCGGGCCAATCGAAGGAAGCCGCAACGGTCGGCCTTCTGATCGTGGTGGGCGCGGCTGCCATAGGTGCGGTGGCCGGCCTGGTTGCGGGTGCGGCAGGCAGGCCGGTAAGCGGGAAAGTCCTCGCCCAATGCATGAAGGACAGGGGCTATGGCGTGAACGACGAGCCGCTGGCTCAGTCCCGTTCACCTTCGGCGGGCGAATCCACGATTCCGGATGATTTGTGCCCGACCGACATGATGCCGGAACAGATCGGTCAGGCGGTTCCCATATGATCGCGCAGCATGGCGGCGATGGCCTGGGGCTGGTCTAGGACGGCGGTCACGTCGATGCCGTCATAGCCGGGTTGATTTTCCAGGTCGGCGCGCTTCAACCGCCAACGCCCGCGACACTGCACAACATGGCCACACACCTCGCCGTCGATCCGGATATTGAATTGCCACGCCCGCTCGCGATCCAGCATGCCCATTGTCTTCGCCTTCCTTAACCCAGCTTGTTGCGCTGGTGAAGAAACGCGGAAACGGAGCGAAAGTTCGTCGATCTGGGCTATTTCTTCGCGGTGACGCGGGCAATCACGCTCTGCAGCAGCTTGAAGTCAACCGGTTTGGCGACATGCTCGGTCATGCCCGCTTCAAGGTAACGCGCCTTGTCCTCGGGCAGCACGTTGCCGGTCAGCGCGATGATGGGAACCTTGGCCGTCTCCGTCTTGAGCGCCCGGATCGTCTTGGCAGCTTCCACACCGTCCATCTCGGGCATCTGGTCATCCATCAGTACGACGTCGTAGGGCACACGTTGCACGGCCTCCACGGCCTCCAGGCCGTTGGCGACCACGTCGATCGTGTGGCCGTGTTTGCCGAGCGCGGCGGTCACGACCATTTGGTTGGTGCGGTTGTCCTCGGCGACCAGGATGCGCAGGGGTTCGACAGGGACTGCCGCCGTGATCGCCGGCTTAGGCGGCGCCGTTTCGGCCGCTGGGGCGAACGGCAGATCGAACCAGAAGGCGCTGCCCTGGCCCACAATGCTCTCGACCCCGATGGTGCCATCCATGAGGGTGCAGAGCTGGCGGCAGATGGCCAGGCCCAGTCCCGTGCCGCCGTATTTTCGGGCGATCGTGCAGTTGGCTTGAGTGAAGCGAGTGAACAGGTCCGCTCGCACCTCGGGCGGAATGCCGATACCCGTGTCGCGAACGACGAAGCGCAGCATCACCTTGTCCGCTGTTTGGCTGGCCGGGTGCACCTCGATGGTCACGCTGCCTTTTTCGGTGAACTTGATGGCGTTGCCGACCAGGTTGAACAGGATCTGGCGCAGACGGCCGACGTCGCCGACCAGGCGTTTGGGCGTGCCGGGCGCGATGGATGTGGCCAGCGTCAGGCCTTTGGCCGAAGCCGAGGATTCCAGCAACGTCGTCACGCTGGTGATGCAATTGGCCAGGTTGAAGTCGAGAGCCTCGAGCTCGATGCGTCCGGCTTCGAGCTTGGAATAGTCGAGCACGTCGTTGACGACCGAGAGAAGCGTGTCCGCCGCGCTTCGCACGGCCTGGACATAGCGGTGCTGGTCGGGGGTTAGCGGCGTGTCGAGAAGAAGGCTGGTCATGCCGACCACGCCGTTCATGGGCGTGCGCAGCTCATGGCTCATGGTGGCCAGGAAGGCGCCCATGGCGCGTTCGGCCGCCTCCGCCTCGCGGCTCAGCCGCGAGAGTTCTTCGTTGATGCGGTTGCGTTCGACGATCTCGCCGAGCGCGTTACGGCCCGCGCGGCGCAGTTCCAACAGGTCGACCGTGATGGCGGCCAGATCCGTCAGCGCCGTGCGCTGGGTTTCCGTCAATTCGCGGCGCGGCTCATGGTCGATGACGCACAACGTGCCTAGCCGGTGTCCGTCCGGCGCGGTCAGGGGGGCGCCCGCGTAGAAGATGACCTTGGGCGCACTGGTCACCAGCGGATTGTCCTCGAAGCGCTTGTCCTCGCGGGCATCGGGAACGATGAAGACCTCCTGGCCCAGGATGGCGTGCGCGCAGAACGCCTGTTCGCGCGGCGTTTCCGTCGCATCGAGTCCGTGATGGGACTTGAACCACTGGCGCGTGGCATCGATCAGCGAAACCAGCGCAATCGGCGTGCCGATGATCTGGGATGCCAAGCGTGTCACGCGGTCAAACGCGGGCTCCGGCGGCGTATCCAGCACCTCGTAGCGCTGGAGCGCCGCCAACCGGTCGACTTCGTCAGTGGGGATGCTCGCTGGAATCATGCCTAGCCCGTCCCAAGCGGCGCCAATTTTGGCGCCGCCGTCACGGACGGGATTGTACGGACCCGCACAAAAGCCTCAAGGTGCGGTGTGCGTCCCTAATAGTTGCAAAATGAAAAGGGCGCGGATTTCGCCGCGCCCTTCCATTAGAACATTGAAAATTTACGGTGAGGTTTTCACGCCGCCTTTGGCGCCCGCGCCACCGCTCGCGCGCATACCGCCGCTGGCGTCATTGGACTGCGATTGCGCGCCGACACCCGTGCTGGTGCCCGCACCCGCTCCCGCGCCGACACCGACGCCGGTGTTACCGCTCGGCGCCGCGCCCAGATTCACGCCCGCCCCGACGCCCGTGTTCGCGCCCACGCCAGCACCCGTGCTGGAGTTTGTGCCGCTGTTGGAGCCGTTGCCGCCCGCGGCGGCGCCCGCACCTGCCTTGGTGCCAACGCCCACACCCACATCCGCGGCGGAGGCGGACGGAAGATCAGCCAAGCCCAGCGCGCCGACCAGGGCGGCGGCGGAGGCGAAATAAACGAACTTCTTCATGACGCATCCCTTTTCGTTGTGAACTTTTCCGCGCGGGCAACGCCAGCGCAGTCCTCGCTTTTCGAGGTCCGCACATTCAATTCACAGATTGGTCACCGGGTTCCATGATGCGGCAACGGCATCGCCGGGATTTCTCCCGCGATGCCGTTGCGTTCCGATCAAGGCGAAATCGCGGCGGTGAAGCCGCGACCAGATCAACCGCCCTTCACGCCCTTCTTCTGGAAATCCACATCCCAGTTCTGCGTGGTGCTGACGACACGCTGCAGGCGGAACATATGGTCGGTCAGCGCATAGGCATTGTCGCTGTCTAGATCCTCGCAGCGCACGAACACCTCCATCTCCGTTCGGATAGCCATCAACGGATGGCGCGTGACGCGGGCGGCCAAGGCCTTGGCGCGGTCCAGCACCTCGGCGTCTTCCACCACTTCGTTGACCAAGTTGATGCGCAGAGCTTCGTTCGCATCGATTGCATCGCCGGTCAAGCACAGCCGCATGGCCTCGACGCGCGGCAGGTGGCGGTAGATGCGCGCCATGCCGGCCGCGCCACCCATGCCGTAGGCGATTTCCGGCAAGCCGAACTTGGCTGTCTTCCCCGCGATGCGCATGTCGGTCAGGTGCAAGAGGTAGATCATGCCTTGGCCCAGGCACCAGCCTTTCACCGCACCGATGATCGGCTTGAAGCGCTTCATGCGCAGCACTTCGCGTTCCCAGCCGGGGTAGTTGGGCTCATCGTCTTCGTTGGTGTGCGGATAGTAGTGCCGCATCACCCGGTCCTCGCCCTCAAGCGGCTTGCGCCGCGTCTTCAGATCGTCGCCGGCCGAGAAGGCGCGATCGCCCTTGGCTGTCAGGATGCCGATCTTGAGCGACCGGTCGCGCTGGAATTTGTCCAGCGCCTGATATAGTTGCTTGTGAATCTCCGGATTCAGCGGATTGACTTTGCCATTGTCGATCGTGAAGGTGGCGACCTCGCCATCGGTTTCATAAATCAGCGGCATCTTCGGCTTCCTTGTTCGAGCGTGATGGATCAGCCTGTCACAGCGCCGCGGTTTGCGAAACCGCCCCACCACTTGATTACGGAGTGAACATGCTGGGCAACGCGACGACGATCCGTCGGACGCTCGAGGAAAAGGCGCGTTCGCATCCCAATCGCCTCTACATGACGCATGAGGGCACGGCGCTGACCCTTGGCGAATTGGACCGGCGGGTGAACCGCTTCGCCAACGGCCTGGCCAAGCTGGGCTTCAAGGCGGGCGACCGCGTGGCCCTCATGCTCTCGAACCACCCGGACCATTTCTATGCCTTCCTGGCCTGCGCGAAGCTCGGCGTGGTGCAGGTGCCGGCCAACACCAACCTGCGCGCCACCAGCCTGGAATTCCTGTTCAAGCACGCCGATCCGCACGGCGTGATCGCGGACGATCATTTCGCCGAGCATCTGGTGCCGGTTCTGGCGGACACGAAAGCCAAGCATGTGATCTGGCGCGGCAAGACGGCCGATGTGCCGGGCAAGCGCACCCATGCGTTTGCCGCGGTGATGGAGAGCGGCGCCGAGACGCCGCCGCCCGGCAATCCGCAACCAGAAGATGTGCTGTCGCTCAGCTACACCTCCGGCACCACGGGGCAACCCAAGGGCGTCATGGTTACCGACACTATGTTCCGTGCCTCGGCCTATGGCGCGGTGCGGCTCGGCGACATCAAGGCGGGTGACATCCTCTATCTCTGGGAACCGCTGTTCCATATCGGCGGCAGCGAGGTGATCGTTCTTGGCGTCTTCTTCGACATCACGATCGCGTTGACCGAACGGTTCAGCGCCTCGCGCTTCTGGCCCGAGGTGCGCGCGGCCAAGGCCACGCATATCCACCATCTCGGCGGCATCCTCTCGATCCTGATGAAGCAGCCGCCTGCGCCGGAGGACGCCGACAACACCGTGCGCGTGGCCTGGGGTGCGGGCGCACCCGCGCGCATCCGCCAGCAATTCGCCGAGCGCTTCAAGGTGAAGGTTACCGAATCCTACGGCATGACCGAATGTTCCAGCATCACGACGGCCAACTCCGAGGGCGAGCCCGAGGCCGGCGTGGGCACTCCGATGCCGTATTTCGAGGTCCGCATCGTCGACGACGAAGGGAAGCCGCTGGGCGTCGGCGAGATGGGCGAGATCCTGGTTCGCGAGAAGGAGCCCGGGTTCATCATGAAGGGCTATTTCCGCAACAAGGAGGCGACGGCCAGTGCACTCAAGGGCGGCTGGATGCACACGGGCGATCTCGGCAGCTTCGACGCGAAGGGGAACTACCACTATCTCGGCCGCAAGAAGGACAGTCTCCGCCGCCGCGGCGAGAACGTCTCGGCCTGGGAGGTCGAGCGGGTGCTGCTGACTCACGCGGCTGTCGAGGAATGCGCGGTGGTCGGTGTCGACACAGATGTCGGCGAGCAGGACATCAAGGCCTATATCAAGCCCGTCGCGGGCAGTGCGCCCGATCCGCTCGACATCATCAAATGGTGCGAGGCGCGCCTGGCCTATTTCCAGGTGCCGCGCTACGTCGCGTTCGTGGAGGCCTTCGCCAAGACGGCGACCGAGCGCGTCCAGAAGGAGAAACTGTCGAAGCAGGCGGACGGCGCGTGGGACCTGGAAGCGTCGGGCTACAAGCTGAAGCGGCGCTGAGGCATCAGCGTGGCGCGGCCTTGATCTCCTCGATCCGCTTTTCGACCTCGGTCCGCTCGGGCATGCCTTCGGGCAGCTTGGCCCGCAGGGCTTTCCAGTAGGCCTCGGCTTTCGCCGTGTCGCCGGCCTGCCAGGCGGCCGCGCCCAGGAAGAAGGCGGCGATCGCATTGCCCGGATCGATCGAATCGATGCGCCGCATCACGCCGACGAATTCCTGGGACAATTTGGCGCCGGGCTGCTGCAGCGCGAGGAGCGACTGCGCATAGCCCAGCTGCACGTTGACGTCGCCGGGCGTCAGCTGGGCGGCGTGCTTGAAGGCGTCCGCCGATTTCTCCTTCTCGCCCAGCACACGATAGGAGCGGGCGAGGCGCAACCAGCCTTCCACATCGTTCGGATTGTCCTTCAGCTTCGCGGCCAACTGATCGACCATGCCGCGCACCATCGCCGTGCGCTGCTCCGGGGTCATGTTCTGCGTGGCCTGCATGTCCTCGGCGCTCGGCCCCGGCGCCTGCTGCGGCAAAACGGTCGCGGGATCGATGCCCAGCTCCGCCGCCGTCTGGCGGATGCGCGCAGTCAGCACGGGCATCCACGGCGCATTGGGCTGGGAATCGGCGGCCAGTGCCGCCCAGATCTTGAGCGCCTCCGGCAGGCGTCCGGCCTGGCTCTCGGCCAGGCCGAGATAAAAGCGCGCGCGTGGTTCGCGCTTCTCACGCTCCAGGGCGCCTTCGAACAGCGTCTTGGCTTCGGGCGTCACTTGGCCCTGCGCGGCGAGGACCAGCGCTTCGCCGAGGCTCGAGGCGATTTCCGGTGCGCCGCCGGATAGCGTGTAAGCGCGGCGATAGGAATCGACCGCGTCCTGATAGCGGCCCAGCGCCTGTTGCATCAGTGCGAGCTGCACCCAGCCGGCCTGATCGTCCGGCGCGGCGGCCAGCTTTGCCGCTAGTTCCGCCGTTTGCGCCTCAAGCGCCTTGTTCTGCTCGCCGCGCGCCTTCTCGAGTTCCGTCTGACGCGCAGCCAAGGGACGGTCCGGCGCGCCCGGCGCGCCGACCAGAAAATAGACGCCCAAGGCGGCGAAAACGGAAATCGCGGCCAGCACGGTCGGGCCGAACCAGGAGCGTTTTATCGTAACCGGTGCCGCCGCTTCACCATCGCGCGTAAGGGCCAGGATGCGGCGGCCGATCTCCGCCTCGGCACCGCGTGCTTCGTCGTCCGAGATCAGGCCGCGTTCGCGGTCGCGTGTAAGTTCGGCCAGCTGGTCGCGATAGACGGCCAGGCCGTGCGCCGCGCGCGATGCCGCAGGCGCCGGCCGCCGCATCAGCGGACGCAGGATTGCCGCGACCGCGATGGCGGTGAGGGCAAGGAACGCGATGCCGGCCCAGATCGCCATCTTACGGACCGCCGTTCAAAATTTTGTCGAGCCGCGCGCGTTCTTCCGCATCCAATGGCATGGTGCGGGACGTGGGCTTGCGGCGCCGCAAGGTCAGTATCATCGCACCCAGCGCGATCACCAGGACCAATGCCGGGCTGAACCAGAGAAGATAAGTTTCGGCGCGCATGGGCGGGCGCAGGCGAACATAATCGCCATACCGTGCGACAACGAAATCCATCACCTGGGCATTGCTGTCGCCGGCCTTGATCCGCTCGCGGACCAGGATGCGAAGGTCGCGGGCCAGCGGTGCATTCGAATCGTCGATCGACTGGTTTTGGCAGACCAGGCAACGCAGCTCCTGACCGACTTCGCGCGCGCGCGCCTCCTGCGCCGGATCGCTCAGCATCTCGTCGGGCTCGACCGCCCAAGCGGGTATCGCGATCAGAAGCGCGAAGAGGAGCACCAGCGCGCGGATCATTTTTGCAGCTCCTTCAAGAGCGGCAGGATTTTCTCGTCCAGATCGCGCGGCTGGACCGGGCCGACATGGCGGTAGCGGATGCGCCCTTCGCGGTCGATCACGAAGGTTTCGGGCACTCCGTAGACGCCCCACTCAATGGCGGCGCGCCCCTCGTGGTCGGCGCCGATGCGCGTATAGGGATTGCCCAGACGCTGCAGCCAGGCGATCGCGTCTTCCGGCTTGTCCTTGTAATTGATGCCGTAGATGGCGACGCGACCTTCTTCCCTCAGGCGCAGGAAGACGGGGTGCTCCACCCGGCACGGGGCACACCACGAGGCGAAGACGTTGACCAGTGCGACCTGACCCTTGAGATCGGCGGTCGAGAGGCTGGGCACGGTGTCCAGCAACGGCGGCAGCGAAAACTCGGGCGCCGGGCGGTCGATCAGGGCGGAGGGCAGAACCGAAGGGTCCTTGCCCAGGCGCAGATAGGCCAGAACCGCAACCAAGCCCAGCAGCACAACCGGTAGGATATAGAGAAGACGCCGCATCTATTCGGCCGCCTGGGGCGCCGCGTTGCGGTCCGCGCGCGCGGGCGCGCCCACGCGATGGCGGCGGTCGGTCAGCGAGATGCCGCCACCCAGCGCGGTCACGATCGCGCCGATCCAGATCCAGGGCACCAGCGGGTTGTGATAGATGCGCACGACATGGCCGCCCTTGCCGTCGCCTTCACCGACGACGGTGTAGATGTCGGTGAAGAACGTCGTGTGGATCGCGGCCTCGGTGGTCTGGCGCTGTTCCACCGGATAGAAGCGCCGCTCGGGAAACAGATGTGCAATGGTGCGTCCGCTGCGCTCGACCAGGAATGCGCCGCGCTCGGCGCGGTAGTTCGCACCCGCCACTTCGCTGACGCCTTCGAAGGTAAAGCGATAACCCGCGACGGCGACGCTCTCGCCCGCGCGCATGGTCTGGATCAATTCGGTCTGCCATGCGCTGGTGGCGGTCACACCCGCGATCAGGATCGCGATACCCAGATGCGCGACCGTCATGCCATAGGCGGCACGCGGCAATCCGCATGCGCGGGCCAGCGTGTCGGCGAACGGCGACCGGAACAGGCGGATGCGCTCGGCCAGTTCCAAGAACGTGCCGGCCGCGATCCAGGCGGCCAGCGCCAGCGCGATGGCCGCCAGGACATGGCGATCATGGTCGAAGATCAGCACGCCGATGGCGACGCCGCCCGCGACAGCCATGGCCGCGCGTAGACGCTGCAGGGCGCCGGCCACATCGCCGCGCTTCCATGCCAGCATGGGGCCAAATCCCATGACCACGAACAGCGGCAGCATGAGCGGCAGGAAGGTCGCGTTGAAGTAAGGCGGTCCGACTGAGATACGCGCGCCGCCCAGCGCATCGAGGAACAGCGGATAGAGCGTGCCCAGCAAAACGGTCGCCGCCGCGACGGAGAGAAGCAGGTTGTTGAGCACCAGCGCGCCCTCGCGCGAGATCGGCGCGAACAGCCCGCCCGGTTTGAGGGCGGGCGCACGCAGCGCGTAAAGAAGGAACGCGCCGCCGACCGCGACCGCCAGTAGCACCAGGATGAACAGGCCGCGCTCGGGATCGTTGGCGAAGGCATGCACCGAAGTCAGCACGCCCGAGCGGACCAGGAACGTGCCGACGAGCGACAGCGAGAAGGCCAGGATGGCCAGCAGGATGGTCCAGCTCTTGAGCGCGTCGCGCTTCTCCGCGACGGATGCCGAATGGATCAGCGCGGTGCCGACGAGCCAGGGTAGAAATGAAGCGTTCTCGACCGGGTCCCAGAACCAGAAGCCGCCCCAGCCCAATTCGTAATAGGCCCACCAGCTCCCGAGCGCGATGCCGATGGTCAGAAAGCTCCAGGCCGCCAGCGCCCAAGGCCGCACCCAGCGCGCCCAGGCGGGATCGACTCGTCCTTCGATCAGCGCGGCGATGGCGAAGGCGAAGGTGATCGAGAAGCCGACATAGCCGAGATAGAGGAAGGGCGGGTGGAAGGCCAAGCCCGGGTCTTGCAGCAGCGGGTTGAAGCCTTCGCCGTCCATGGGCGGCGGGAAGATCCGCGCGAAGGGATTGGAGGTGAAGATGATGAAGAGGAAAAATCCCGTCGCGATCATGCCCTGCACGGAGAGGACCCGCGCCTTCAACGGCGCCGGCAAATTGCCGCCGAAGCCGGCCACGGCCGCACCGAACAGCGCCAGGATCAACACCCACAGAAGGAGTGAGCCTTCGTGGTTTCCCCACGCGGCGCTCACCTTGTAAAGCAGGGGCTTGGTCGAGTGGCTGTTGGCCACCACGTTCGCGACCGAGAAATCCGATTGCACATAGGCCGCGATCAGGGCGGCAAAGGCGGCGCCGGTCAGAAGAAGCTGCGCGCCTGCGAGCGACGGGCCCATGGCCATCAGGCGCGAATCGCCGCGCGCGGCGCCCACAAGCGGCAGGCTGGCCTGCAGCACCGAAAGAACGAGGGCGAGGATGAGCGCGTAGTGGCCGGCTTCGACGATCATGGCGTCACGGCTTCGCCGCGTCCGGCCGCCATTGGCCGGACTTCTTCAATGCCTCGGCCACTTCGGGCGGCATGTATTTCTCGTCATGCTTGGCCAGGACGCGCGTGGCCGCGAAGGTGCCGTCGGGCGCGAGTTTGCCTTCGACCACGATGCCTTGGCCCTCGCGGAACAGGTCGGGCAGGACCCCGGTATAGGTGACCGGCACGCTAGCGGTGAGATCAGTGACGCGGAAGGTCACATGCGCGCCGTCGCGCACAACGCTGCCTTCCTCGACCAGCCCGCCGACGCGCAACGATGCGCCAGGGCGTGGCGGCTTCTCAGCCAGGTCGGCCGGTGCGTAGAAGAACACCATCGTGTCGCGCAGGGCCGACAACGCCAGCGCCGCCGCGCCGCCCAGCAGCGCCAAGCCGATCAGCACGAACAGAAGCCGCCGGCGCTTGGGCTTCACGCCGAATCTCCGCGTGCGGGCAGGGATTGCGCTTCGCGGCGCGCGCGCGCCCGGCGGCGCAAGGACGCAACCAGCAGCACGCCCAGCACGGCAAGGGCCGCGAGATAGGCGGGATAGACATATTCGCCATAGCTGGGCGTCGCGGCGGCGAAGGTGAGGAGAGGCATCATGATCGTCAGCTGCCCTGCATCAACCGGTGCACGCGCACACGGCGCGCCAGGATCTCGGCCTCGATGCGCACAATCACCGTCACAACAAAAAATGCCGTGAAGCCGGCGGCCATGAGGAGAAGCGGCGTCAGCATGTCGGGATGGATCGACGGTCCGCCGATGCGCACCACGCTGGCCGGTTGGTGCAGTGTGTTCCACCAATCGACCGAGAACTTGATGATCGGCAGGTTCACGACGCCGACCAGCGCCAGAATCGCCGCCGCGCGCTGGCCGCGCGCCGGATCGTCGAAGGCGTTCAGAAGCGCCATGTGGCCGAGATAAAGGAAGAAGAGGATCAAGACTGAGGTCAGCCGCGCGTCCCACACCCACCATGCGCCCCACATGGGCTTGCCCCATAGCGAGCCGGTGACAAGCGCCAGGAAGGTGAAGGCCGCGCCGATGGGCGACGCCGCGCGCGCGAAGATATCGGCCAAGGGATGTTTCCAGATCAGCGCGGACGCGCTGGCCACCACGATCGCGGCGTAGACGAACATGGCCATCCAGGCCGACGGCACGTGGACATACATGATCCGCACCGTCTCGCCCTGCTGATAGTCGGGCGGCGAGGCGAGCAGTGCGAAATAAAGGCCCGCGCCAAGCAGCAATACGGTCGCGCCCGCGGCCCACGGAAAGACCGCGCGTGCCAAGCGTAGGAAGCGATTGGGATTGGCGAATCTGTGCATGCGCGTCGCCTAGGATGTAGCCGCTGCGCGGTGCTTTGACCAGGGACGCGTCATTGCGCAGCCTGCCGCAAGGACGCCGCCGCGGCCCATGGCCCCAGGGCCAACGCCGCCAACAGGAACGCACCCAACGCCATCATCGGTGCCTGGAACGGCTCACCCGCGGCGGCGGCGGCGACCGCGCCGGCGCCGAAGACCAGGACGGGAATATAAAGCGGCAGCACGAGGAGCGAGAGCAGCACGCCGCCACGCCGCGCGCCGAGGGACAGCGCAGCGCCGATGGCGCCTAGGATGGCGAGCGTCGGCGTGCCGAGCAGCATGCCGAGCAGAAGCGGGCAGAGAAGGGCGGTGTCGAGCGCCAGAAGCAGGGCCAGGAGCGGCGCCGCGATCATCAGCGGCGCGGCGGTGACCAGCCAATGCGCGGCGATCTTGGCCGCGACGGCCAGAACCAGCGGCTGGGGCGACAGCAGGATCTGGTCCAGCGTCCCGTCCTCGTAATCCGACTGGAACAACCGGTCGAGGGAAAGAAGGACCGATAGCAGCGCCATCACCCACACGAGGCCCGGCGCGATGCGCGCGAGCACGGCCGGTTCGGCACCGACGCCAAAGGGAAAGAGCGCGCCCGCGACGATGAAGAAGGCAACGACCATCAAGGCATCGCCGCCGTTGCGCACGGCTAGGCGCAGATCGCGGCACAGCAGGGCGGCGAACGCGCTCATGCCGTACTCGCGGAAAGCGAATCGATGTCGAGCGTGTCGTGCCCGCTCAATGGCGGCGCGCCGTGCGCGGAGAGAGCGACCATGCCGCCCTTGGCGCGGTGCGCCGCGATGACATTCGACAATGTCGCGGTTCCGGCGGCGTCGAGCGCCGCGCCCGGTTCGTCGAGCAGCCATAGCGCGCGTGGCGCGAGAAGAAGTCGTGCCAGCGCGGTGCGCCGCCGCTGTCCGGCCGAGAGAAATCGCGCCGGCGTTTCGGCTTGGCCTGCGAGATCGAAGCCGGCCAGTGCCGCGCCCACATCGCCGCCGCCGTCGAAGGCGGCCCAGAAGGAAAGATTCTCCCGCACCGTTAGCGCGGCCTTCAACGCGTCGGCATGACCGACATAGCGGACGCGCGCGCGGTGCGCATCGGGCTCGAGCGGCGCGCCGTCCCATTCGAGCGTGCCGCCAGTCTGCGGCAGGAGGCCCGCCATCAGACGCAAGAGGCTGGTCTTGCCCGCGCCGTTGCGCCCAGCCAGCACCAGCACGCCGCCCGGACGCAGCGCGAAGTCGAGCGCGCGGAACACGATCCGCTCGCCTCGCGCGCACATCAGATCGCGGCCCGTGAACACACGCATTCTCCCTGGTGGCGGCGGGAAGCTAGCGGATTTGGAAGAGCGCGGCGATGCGGGGCGGGGCAAAAAAAGTGGCCGCCGAGTTGGGGGGAACTCGGCGGCCGGTGGTGCGGTCCGGGGTTCTGGCCCGGACCATCTTCGGAGGCTAAGGGGTGGGCCTCCGAGAGGGGTTCGCCACGGGACGGATTAGGCCTCTACACGGTGGCCGCTTCGGGTCTGAAATATGGCGATAAAAAGGTATTTTCGCCGGCAGACCGGTCGAAATAACCGTTCAATGTCAGGAGTTTACAGATTTTTGGCGGATGGGTTTACCAGCCGAGCCACTCGGATTTCCGAGGCACGTCGGCTTGGTAGACCTTGGTGAGGGTAATGGTGCCGGTCCGCATGAGGTCGACCAGGGGGGCATCGGTCGAGCCTTTCACTGTGGCCCGGTAGATCGCAATGCGGGTGAAGGCGCGGTGGTCGGTCTCGGTCCAGGTGCCGGGCGGGCAAACCCCTTCGAGGCCTGCGGGCACCCACTCTTTCTTTTGGTACATGCCCTTCTTGATATTGGGGCCGGTGATGCCGCCATTCGCATCGGCCCACGCCATCGCCTCTCGCATGAAGAACACGGAGCAGATGCCGCGGATGTAATGTACGGCGCGGTACGTTGTGCCTTTCGGATCGGACATAGCGGAGACGTCGCGCACTGTTTTCATTCCCGGCACGTCGTCGCCCCACTTGGCCGCGCCCATCACCCAGACCACGCCGTCGGCGGCTTCACCCGCCGCCTTCATGGCGTTCTCGTCCATGCCCCAGATGTTGGCCATCATCTGCGTCTTCACGCCCAGCGCCGCGCAGGCTTTCAGAAGCGCAATGTTGGAATCGGAGGTGTTGGCCAGGAACGCATAGTCGGCGCCGTTTTCCTTCAAGGTCAGGCATTGCGCGCGGAAGTCGCCCGGCGCCAGCGAATATTGGATCGCGGGCAGTATTTCGAAGCCGCGTTCCTTCGCGTATTCCTCGCCCGCGCGCTTTGGCGCGTTGGGATAGGGATGATTGTCGCCCATGTGGACGAATTTCGGCTTGCCGCTTTTGCCCTGCTTCTTCCAATCCTCCTCCGCCCATTGCAGCAAGGCGCGCAAGCCGTCCGAGTAGGTCGGGCCCATCGGGAAATTGTAGGGTGCGGCGCGCTTGCTCAATGGGCCCTTGCCGGTGGGATCCGCCAGCGGGGCGGAATAGGAGGCCGAGTAGTATGGAATCCGGTCTCTGTTGACGAAGTCGACCAGCGCTTCCGTGTCGGCCGTGCCCCAACCCTGGATCGCCGTCACCTTCGGCGCGGTCGTCCATTTCCGATAGGCAGCGAGCGCGCGTGGAACGGCATAGCCGTAATCAACCGTATCGGCGTCGATACGCTTGCCGTTCACGCCGCCGTTCCGGTTGATCCACTCCAGCGCGTCGATCTTGCCCTGGCTGTATTCCTTGCTGACGATCGCCGTATCGCCGGTGATGTCGACCAAATTGCCGACCGGCACCTGCGCGCGCGCACCGGCCGAAGCGGCCAAGGCCATGGCCAGAACGCCCAACAGGCCTGCGGCAAGCCGTGCCGGTATCGTCATCGTCACCTTTCCCCGCGCGAAACGTTCCCAACCTAACTCATTGCCTATCGGGCAGCCACCGGCCGGTGTACAACGGCGCGCGGTTCGGCAAACGCGTGACTGCTTCGCGTCGGGGGAAATGCGGCATGGCGCTCAGACGGTCCATCGGGCTTGCCGGCCTGACCTTCATCGGCATCGGGGGCGTACTGGGCTCTGGCTGGCTGTTCGCGCCCATGCTGGCGGCGCAACACGCGGGCCCGGCCGCGCTGGTGGCATGGCTGGTCGGCCTCCTGGCCGTCATGCTGGTAGCGTTGAGTTTCGCCGAGATTGCGGGAGCCTTGCCTGAAGCCGGTGCCATCGCGCGGCTGCCCCACTATTCCCACGGCGCGATGGTCAGCGCGGTGATCGGCTGGTCGGCCTGGTTCGGCTACATGACCATCGCACCCATCGAGACCATCGCGATCTTGAAATACGTGGCGCCCGCAATGCCGGAACTTCTGCGCCCGGACGGTTCGGACGAGCTGTCGCGCCTTGGCCAGTTCGCGGCCATCGCCGTGCTGGCCGTGATGATCGTCATCAACGCCTTGGGCGTGGCGTGGCTCGACAAGGCCAACTCGCTGGTCACGATCCTCAAGATCGCGATTCCCGTGATCATC
Source organism: Alphaproteobacteria bacterium (assembly GCA_050180485.1). Classification (GTDB taxonomy): domain Bacteria; phylum Pseudomonadota; class Alphaproteobacteria; order CADEGL01; family CADEGL01; genus CADEGL01. Next base: position 75,112 of record JBFXED010000003.1, read on the forward strand.
GGCTTGACGCTGCTGGCAACGGTCTTGGAGCCCGCGAACTTCACTGCCCATGGCGGCTTCGCGCCGTTCGGCACTGCCGGTGTCCTGAGCGCTGTCGCTGCCGGCGGCGTGGTGTTCAGCTATATCGGCTTCCGACACGTCATCGATTTGGCGGGCGAGGCAGAGAACGCGCAAACGAACGTGCCGCTCTCCCTCATCCTGTCGGTCATCGTCTGCTTCGCCGTCTATGCGCTGCTCCAGGCCGCCTTTATCGGCGGCGTGCCGGCGGACGCGCTCAAGGGCGGCTGGCATGCGTTGGCCTTTGGCCACGATCTTGGACCCATCGCGGGCGTGGCCATGATCACGGGCCTTGGCTGGCTGATTTCGCTTCTCTATGCCGGCGCCGTGGTCGGCCCGTTCGGCGCGGCCCTGATCGCCACCGGCTCCAACGCGCGACTCGGCTTCGCGCTGTCGCGCAATGGTTTCTTTCCGCACCTGTTCAACAAATTGTCAAAACGCGACGTACCGTTCAACGCGCTGGTCCTGGGTTTCGTGGCCGGTGTGATCGTCGTGTTGACTTTGCCGTTCACGGAGCTGGTCGCGCTCAACTCGGCGACGGTCGTGCTGTCCTTCTGCATCGGGCCGGTCGCCATCTTGGCATTGCGGCGCCAGCTGCCCGACCGGCCGCGGCCGTTCCGTCTGCCATTTGCCTCGGCCATGGCGCCGGGCGGCTTCGTCATCGCGGCGCTGGTCATCTATTGGTGCGGCTTCCCGACCATCTGGCGCCTGGACCTGGTCGTGGCCCTGGGCATCGCGCTGTTCCTCCTCAAGCTGGCCGTCGGCCGCGAAAAGGCCGCGCTCGATCTCGGCGGCTCGCGCTGGCTGTTCCTGTTTCTGACCGGCCTCACGTTCCTGTCATGGACCGGCAGCTTCGGCGGCCAAGGTTACTTAACCTTCGGCACCGACATGCTGGCTGTTGCCGCCTGGGCGGTGCTCTGCTTCCGTATCGGGCTGAGAGACGCGCTCGCGCCCGAGCGCACACAGGAGTATGTCGAAGCCTCGCTGGAAGGGCCGTGATGCGCATTGCCGCGTAGTTTGGCGGCCGTTCTTCAGCCCCGTGACATCGCCACGATGAACCGCGTGATGACGGCCAGGGTCTCGTCTGGCTTTTCCTGGTGCGGAAAGTGTCCGCATGCTGGGATCAGTGCCATCTCGCACAGCCCCGAAACCTGATCGCGGATGCGCTCGACCTGAAGCGGCGTGCCGTATTCGTCGTCGATGCCCTGAACCAAAAGCGTGGGGCAGCGGATCGCGGGCAGGCGATGCTCGCAATTCCATGTGCGGAACGCGGGCTTGCGCCAGGTGTCGGCCCAGGCCGCGAAGACGTCGTCCGTGTTGTCGCCATGGTGACGCATCAGTCTTTCGCGCAGTTTCGTCGTCTTATATTCGATGGCTGTGGCCTCGATGCCGGCAACGGTGCGGTCCTCGACGAAGATATGCGGCGCCTCGACCACGATCGCCAGCGTCGGCGACGCTGGCATGCTGGCATGGAGAAGCGCGATGGTCGCGCCATCGCTGTGACCGACCAGGATCGGCTCCGCGATTCCGGCCATCTCCAGCACGCGCGGCAGCACATCGAACGCCTCGTGGTCCAGATAGTCGAGCGCACGGTTGGGATTGGCCGGGTCCGATTTTCCGTGTCCCAGCCGGCTGTAGTTGAAAGCGGGCAGGCCAGTCGCGTCCGCCAAGCGTTGCGGGAAATCGCGCCAGGTCGTGACGCTGCCGAGAGCATGGTGAAGAAAAACGAGGGCGCGCGAGTTGGGCGCGGCCGCGCCGGCCCAGGCATATTCCAATTGCCCGTCGGGGAGGGAGAAAAAGGACGGTTCAGACGCCGGCGGCATCCAACTCCGCCAGCCAACCCTTCGCCCAGGCCACACCCACTTCCTCCGGCACGTCCGTGCCGCTGGCGTCGTGCTGAAACACCTGGCCGATGCGCGCGGCGCCCAACTCGCCCATCACCTTGTCGAAGCGCTGGCCGCCATGGGTGTAGGTCTCGTTATAGGCACGATCGCCGAGCGCGATGACGCCGAAGCGCACGCCCGCGAGCGACGGACGGTCCTTCTCCAGCGCGTTGTAGAGCTTCATGGCGTTGTCCGGCACGTCGCCCTGGCCGTAGGTGGAGGTGCAGATCAAGAATACGCCCTGTTTCTGGAATACCGTCGGATCCAGGTTGTCCATCAGGATCAGCTCGGCCTCGCGGCCGTTCGCCTTGAACATGTCGCGGACGTCCTCGGCCACGATTTCGGCCGTGCCGGTCATGGTTCCGACGAGAATGAAGATCGGCTGGGGCAAAAAGAGCCTCGATGGTGCGGGGGTAAGGGCCCCGAAACCGGGGCGCGCGGCGGGGGAGAATATCGGCGTCGCCCCGGCAAAAAAAGGGGGCGCGGAATGAGGGAATTCGCATAACCGCACGTCCGGTCTGGACATGAAACATCCCGCGACTATGCTGGCGCCCGCCGCGGCCGCCCTCCCGGGACCGGAGAGGCCGGCTCTTCGAAAAATGGGATGGGCAGCATGGTCGCTCTCGACAGTTTCAAGTCGCGCCGCACGCTCGACGTGGGCAACAGGCACTACGACTATTTCAGCCTGGAGGCCGCAGCCGCGACATTGGGCGACATCTCTCGTTTGCCCTTCTCCCTGAAGGTCTTGCTCGAGAATCTGCTGCGTTACGAAGACGGGCGCACAGTGACCGCCGACGACGTGAAGGCCATCGCCCAATGGCTCAAGGACAAGCGCTCGGACCGCGAGATCGGTTTCCGCCCCGCGCGCGTCCTCATGCAGGACTTCACCGGCGTGCCCGCCGTCGTCGATCTGGCGGCCATGCGCCAGGCCATGGTGGCGCTGGGCGGCGACGCCGAGAAGATCAACCCGCTGTCGCCTGTCGACCTGGTCATCGACCATTCGGTGATGATCGATGCGTTCGGCTCGCCCAAGGCGCTGCACGAGAACGTCGAGCTGGAGTTCGAGCGCAATGCCGAACGCTACGAATTCCTGCGTTGGGGCCAGAAGGCGTTCCGTAACTTCCGCGTCGTGCCGCCGGGCACGGGCATCTGCCACCAGGTGAACGTGGAGTATCTGGCCCAGGTCGTCTGGACGCGCGAGGAGGAGGGGCGCACGGTCGCCTATTCCGACACGTTGGTCGGCACCGACAGTCACACCACCATGGTGAACGGCTTGGCCGTCCTGGGCTGGGGCGTTGGCGGCATCGAGGCCGAGGCGGCTATGCTGGGCCAGCCTGTTTCCATGGTGATCCCCGAGGTGATCGGTTTCCGTCTGACTGGCGCCTTGAAGGAAGGCGCCACCGCGACCGACCTGGTCCTGACCGTGACGCAAATGCTGCGCAAGAAGGGCGTCGTCGGCAAGTTCGTCGAGTTCTACGGCCCGGGCTTGGATCACCTGACGCTGGCCGACCGCGCGACCATCGCCAACATGGCGCCTGAATATGGCGCGACTTGCGGCTTGTTCCCGATCGACGCCGAGACGATCCGCTATCTGGCCTTCACCGGCCGCGATCCCGAGCGCGTGGCGCTGGTCGAGGCCTATGCCAAGGCGCAGGGCATGTGGCGCGACGAGAAATCGAAGGATCCGATCTTCACCGACACGTTGAGCCTCGACCTCTCCACCGTCGAATCCTCTCTGGCGGGTCCGAAGCGGCCGCAGGACCGCGTGCCCCTTTCGGGTCTGGCGAAGTCCTTCGCCACTTCGCTGACCGAGTTCCAGGCCGCGTCCAAGGCCAAGAAGACGGTCGAGGGTGGCGTGGTGCCCGTCGATGGTGCGAACTATGCGCTCAAGGATGGCGCGGTCGTCATCGCGGCGATCACGAGCTGCACCAATACCTCGAACCCCAGCGTGCTGGTGGCCGCGGGCTTGCTGGCGCGCAACGCCCGCGCGAAGGGTTTGACGACCAAGCCATGGGTGAAGACCTCGTTCGCGCCGGGTTCGCAGGTCGTGACCGACTATCTCAAGGCCGCGAACCTGACCACGCCACTCGATGCGCTCGGCTTCAACATCGTGGCCTATGGCTGCACCACCTGCATCGGCAACTCGGGTCCCTTGCCCGAACCGATCTCCAAGGCCATCGAGGCCGGCGATCTGACCGTTGCGGCCGTGCTCTCGGGCAACCGCAATTTCGAGGGCCGTATCCATCCGCTGACCAAGGCCAATTACCTCGCTTCGCCGCCGCTTGTCGTGGCCTATGCGCTGGCCGGCAATGCGGGAATCGATCTGCTGACCGAGCCGCTCGGCACGGGCACAGACGGCAAGCCCGTGTTCCTCAAGGACATCTGGCCGTCCAACGCCGAGATCCGCGATGTCATCGAGAAGGTCCTGACCGCCGAGATGTATCGCAGCCGCTACGCCAACGTGTTCGACGGCGGCGAGATGTGGCGCAAGATGAAGACGGCCGAAGGCCGCACCTACAACTGGGTGCCGTCCAGCACCTATGTGCGCCATCCGCCCTTCTTCGAGGGAATGCGTTCGGGCTTCGATGCGTTGAAGGATGTGAAGGGTGCGCGCGTCCTCGCATTGCTCGGCGATTCGATCACGACCGACCATATTTCGCCCGCGGGCTCGATCAAGCTTGACGGCCCGGCCGGCAAGTATCTGGTCGCGCATGGCGTGAAGCCGGCCGACTTCAACTCCTACGGCGCGCGGCGCGGCAATCACGAGGTGATGATGCGCGGCACCTTTGCCAACACGCGCATCCGCAACGAGATGACGCCCGATGTCGTCGGCGGCGTGACCCGCCATGTCCCGTCGGGTGAGGTGATGCCGATCTACGACGCGGCCATGAAGTATCAGGCCGACGGCACACCGCTGGTCATCTTCGCCGGCAAGGAATACGGCACCGGTTCGTCGCGCGACTGGGCGGCCAAGGGCACGTACCTCTTGGGTGTGCGCGCGGTAGTGGTGGAAAGCTTCGAGCGCATCCACCGCTCCAACCTGGTGGGCATGGGCGTTCTGCCGCTGCAGTATCCGGAGGGCGTCGACCGCAAGACGCTTCTGCTTGACGGCAGCGAGACGATCGATATTGAGGGCGTGGCAGCCGGCATCAAACCGCGCATGGAAGTGGGTTGCCGCATCACCCGCGTGAACGGCGCGACGGAGACGCTCAAGCTTCTCTGCCGCATCGACACGTTCGACGAAGTGGAATACTTCCGCAACGGCGGCATCCTTCAGTACGTGCTGCGCGGGATGTTGAAGGCCGCGTGAGCGGCCGGCCCATGAATCCTGTCGACGAGGCCATCCTGAGCCGCCATTCGGTGCGGGCATTCCTGCCCACGCCGGTGCCGCTCGAAATGGTGCGCCACCTGCTGGCCGTCGCCAGCCGCGCGCCGTCCGGCAGTAACACCCAACCATGGAATGTCTATGCGCTGACCGGCGCACCGAAGGAGAAACTGTCGGCCGCGATCCTGAAGGCGCGGCGCGAGGAACCGGCCGAGGCGCACAAGGCCGAGTACCTGTCCTACATGAAGGAGTGGCGCGAGCCCTATCTTTCGCGCCGGCGTGCCACCGGCTGGGGCCTCTACAACCTGGTCGGTGTGACCCGGGGCGACCGCGAGGGCGCGCAGCGCCAGATGGAGCGCAACTACGTTTTCTTCGACGCGCCGGTCGGATTGATCATCACACTCGACCGCGACCTGGAGCTGGGCTCCTGGGTTGATCTGGGCACATTTCTGCAGAACATCATGATCGCCGCGCGCGGCCACGGGCTGCATACCTGCCCGCAGGCCGCCTTCATGGACTATCACACGATCATCCGCGACCAGCTTGGCGTCTCCGAGCGCGAGATCGTCATCTGCGGTATGGCCATCGGCTACGAAGACACCAGCAAGCCGGAGAACAGCTTGCGGCTGGAGCGTGCGCCCGTCGATCAGTTCGCCCGCTTCTTCGGCTTCTGAGCCGATCCGCAATTTGCGATTGCGTTCTGCGAGAGCTGGAATTGTTGGCGCTTCGAACGCACTTGAGGTGCGCGCCGCCGATCCGGCGGGTTAGGGCGCCGATCGCCGAAAAGCAAGGATTTCAGCCCTTTTTCGCGTGCCGCCGCATTTGGCACGGGGTTTGCCATTTATGTGCCCAAGTTTGTAGCGTGACCGACGGCGGTCGTCGGACCTCCTCCCTCCAGCCGCCGCCGGGTCGCTAAGGTCCTCTTCGCTGTTTTGTGAATTCCCGAACCGGAGTTCCACATGTGGAAACTCGCGTCCAAGCTCGACCAGACAATGGCGCCCATGCCGGCCGTGTCCGCGCAGGACAATGCCGACGCGCTTCTCCTCCGCCGCGCGAGCGAATGGATGCTGGCCTATTGGCGCCGCGCCCGGGGCGACCAAGTCTTGCCCGCGTCATCCGCCCTCGATGATTTGTTCGCGACCGAATTCGGCGCCTTCTGCGTGGGCGGCCAGATTGGCCTGACCGAGGGCCCGCGCGTCCTGCGCATGGGCCGGCATTTCACCGAGGCCTTCGCGCGCAAGGACGCCGATCGCACCGGCGCTTTCGCCGCGGCCACCATGCTTGGCATCGTCGTGGGCTTGGCGGGCGATCTGCAGATCGATCCACGACCTGTCCAGCGCGGCGGCGACTTCATGACCGATACCAATCGCATGGTGCGTTATCACGCCGTCGCCATGCCGTTCCGCGGCGGCGTGTCCGGCGTGCCCGCTTGGCTTGCTGCGGCCGAATGGCGGGTGGAACCGGCAGAGCATTTGGTTGGCCGAGTGGCGACTTAACGTATTGAATTAATTTTATTTTACGACACACTTGATTTGCTGCACTGCAGCAATCTAGGCTTTCGGCCTAGTCACGGAACCCGCGCCTCGCGAACGACTCTCGACTTTCATCGTTGTATACCGGGCACGGCCTCCACGGTTCGACCACGAGGTGGCGCAAGCCATGCCATTAACCGACCGGACGCAGGCATCCGCCTGGGCGATGACGCTCGGCGCGGTCGGCGTCGTCTACGGCGACATCGGCACGTCCCCCCTTTACGCCGTGCGTCAGTGTTTCAACCCCGCCTTCGGCCTGGCACCCACCGCGACCAATCTGCTTGGCATTCTGTCGCTTATTTTCTGGTCGCTCTTTCTCATCATCACGGTCAAATACGTCCTCGTCATCATGCGCGCCGACAACCGGGGCGAGGGTGGCAGCCTGGCGCTCTTAGCCATGATCCGCCGCCTGGAGAAAGGGAGCCGCCGGCGGGGCCTCTTGATCGCCGTCGGCATCGTGGGCACGGCGCTGTTCTACGGCGACGGCATGATCACGCCCGCGATCTCGGTCCTGAGCGCGATCGAGGGGCTGCAGGTCGCGACCCCTATGTTCGATCCCTATGTGGTGCCGATCGCATTGGCCGTCCTGCTCGGGCTGTTCCTGATCCAAAGCCATGGCACCGCGACCATGGGACGTCTGTTCGGCCCGATCATGGTCATCTGGTTTCTGGCCATAGCAGTGCTTGGCGCGATCCACATCCAAGACCATCCCGATGTGCTGGCGGCCATCGACCCGCGCCATGCCGTCGTCTTCACGATGGAGAACGGTTGGTTCGCCTTCGCGGCTCTGGGTGCCGTCGTCTTGGTCGTGACGGGCGGCGAGGCGCTTTACGTCGATATGGGGCATTTCGGCAAACGGCCGATCCGTTTGGCCTGGTTCGGCCTCGTGCTGCCCGCCCTTCTCGTGAATTACTTCGGCCAAGGCGCCTTGATCCTGAAGGACCCATCGGCCATCCAGAATCCGTTCTTCCATATGGTGCCCAGCGCATTCCTTTATCCGATGGTCGCGCTGGCCACGCTGGCGACCGTGATCGCCTCGCAAGCCGTGATCTCGGGCGTTTTCTCCCTCACCAACCAGGCCATCCGCTTGGGCTTCTCACCCCGCTTCGAGGTTCGCTACACCTCGCACGAGACGGCGGGCCAGATCTACATGCCCCAGGTCAACTGGATGCTGATGGTCGCCGTGGCGCTTTTGGTCATCGGCTTTCGCTCATCGGACAATCTGGGCGCGGCCTACGGCATCGCGGTGACGGGCACGATGGTGACGACGACGATCCTGGCCTGCATCGTGGCGCTGCACCGCTGGAACTGGCCGACGCCCGTGACGTTCGCGGTGTTCGGATTCTTCCTCGCGATCGATCTGGTTTATTTCGGCGCCAATGCGCTGAAGATCGCCCATGGTGGCTGGTTCCCGCTTTTGGTCGCGGCGGCCACCTATATTGTCATTTCGACCTGGATTCGCGGCCGCGCGATCCTGCTGGACCGGCTGCGCGAGGAAAGCATGGACCTCGACGCCTTTATCGCCAGCATCAAGCCCGGCTCGCCGGAACGCATCGAGGGCACGGCCGTCTACATGGCGCGGGTCGGCGCGGGCGTGCCGCACGCGCTATTGCATAATTTGAAGCACAATCGCGTCATGCATGAACGCGTCGTCCTGTTGACGGTTCTGCCCGACGACGACCCGGTTGTTTCCAACGACGAGCGCGTCGAGGTCGAGATTCATCCCAAGCGCATTTACCGCGTGAAGGTGCGCTATGGCTTCAAGGAGGAGCCGGACGTGCCGGCGGCCCTCCGCCTCTGCGCACGCCAGGGGCTCGAGATCGATCCCCAATTCACCAGCTTTTTCGTCGGCCGTGTCACGTTGGTTCCTTCCGACCGGCCCCGCCTGCCGCGCTGGCGCCGCGCGCTGTTCTTTTCCCTCACGCGCAACGCGCGCAGCGTGACGGACTTCTTCCACATTCCACCCAACCGCGTGGTGGAGATGGGCGCGCAAATCGCGCTCTAGCGCGGGTGGCCGCGGAATGCCAGGGCGGGTAAGCTCCGGTCATGACCGACAGCATCGATGCCCTCATTGCCGAGATCGAGGCCGAATACGGCATCGTCGCCGAGCGCATCGGCAAGGACAAACCCGATCCCCGCGTTCTCGCCGCGCTGCGCGAGGTACCGCGCGCCGTATTCGTGCCGGCCGACCGGCGTGCCGACGCCTATGCCAACCGGCCGCTGCCCATCGGCTTCGGCCAGACCATCTCGCAGCCCTTCATCGTGGCCGTGATGAGCGACATGCTGGCGCTCACCTCGGACAGCCGCGTGCTCGAGATCGGCACCGGCTGCGGTTACCAGACCGCGTTCCTGGCGCGTCTCGCGGGCCGGGTCTACACGGTCGAAATCGTATCCGAACTGTCCGCGGCGGCGGCGGAGCGGCTGGCGGCGCTTGGCGTGTCCAACGTCGAATTCCGCGTGGGCGACGGCCGCCAGGGCTGGCCCGAGCATGCGCCCTACGACGCGATCATCGTGACGGCGGCGGCCACGGGCGAAATCCCGCCTGCGCTGCTGGAGCAACTCAAGCCCGGCGGGCGGATGGTGGTGCCCACGGGCGCCTCCATGCTGGCGCAAGAGTTGGTGCTGGTGACCAAGGACGAGGGCGGACGCATCGCGAAGCGAAACCTGTTCCCGGTCGCTTTCGTGCCGCTGGTGAAGGCGCGGCGCGCCTGATCCTGTCCACTGTGTGACGGAGCCGGATGAACGAACCGCGCGACGACGCGACCTTGCAGGATTTCGCCCGCGGCCTGGCACGCTGGGGCGACCGGCCCGCGATCGTCTCCGTTGCGGCGGACGATGCGGTCTCGCGCTGGACTCACGCGGAACTCTCGCGGTTGGCCTTGTCGCTGGCCACGGGGCTCGCCCATGACGGCGTAAAGCCGAGCGAGGCGGTCGCGATCCTATCACCCAACCGGGCGGAATGGATTCTCGCGCGGCTCGCGCTTCTGGAACTGGGTGCTTTGGCCGTGCCGCTCGACGATATGCTGGGCGACGACGAGATAGCACGCGGCCTGGCCCGCGCACGCACGCACCGCGTCTTCACAACCCGCGCCTATGTCGAGCGTCTGCGCGGCCTCCCGGACGGCGGCGGCCTCGTGCTCCATCTCCTCGACGAACCCGACGCGCAAGGGCCGGAGGCCATCGGCTGGCGCCGCCTGCTGCGCGATCCGCAACCGGCGGCGCACAGGGTTTCGCCGGACGCGCCCGCGTCGCTTTTCTACACATCGGGAACCACGGGCGCGCCCAAGGGTGTGCCGCTCAGCCACCGCAACCTGGTCGCCAACCTGGCGGTCCTGCGCGCGGGGAATTTTCTCGGTCCCGACGACCGGGTGATGCTGCCCCTGCCATTGCACCATTCCTATCCGTTCCTGATCGGCATGCTGCTGCCGTTGGCCTATGGCGCGGCCATCGTGCTGCCCGCGGGGGTCACGGGGCCGGAGATCGCGGCGGCGCTACGCGCGGGCGAGGCCAGTGCGATGGTCGGCGTGCCGCGCCTCTATGAAAGCCTGGTGGCCGGTATCCAGGCGCGCGTCGCGGCGCGCGGTCCCATCGCGCGCACGATATTCGGCGCGATGCTCAAGCTTTCGCTCGCGGCCCATGACGGCCTTCGCCTGCGCATCGGCCGCCATCTGTTCGCGAGTCTTCATCGGCAACTCGCGCCGCGCCTGCGCCTTTTGGCCTGCGGCGGCGCATATCTGGAGCCGGATATCGAGCGCATGCTGATGGGGCTCGGCTGGCTCGTGCTCACGGGCTATGGCCTGGTCGAGACTACCTCGATCTCGACCTTCAATCCGCTGGACGCGCCGCGCATCGGCAGCGCGGGCCGCCCGGCGCCTGGCATTCATGTCCGGATCGCGCCCGTGACGGTGGGAGAAGAGCCGTCGGCCGATGGGCTCGGCTCCGAAGGTCTGGGCGAAGTGCAGATCAAGGGTCCCAATGTCTTCGCGGGCTACTTGAACGACGAAGCCGCCAACCAGGCCGCCTTCACCGAAGACGGCTGGTTCCGCTCGGGCGATATCGGTCGCCTGGACGAGGACGGCTATCTCCATATCACCGGCCGCGTGAAAGAGCTGATCGTCTTGGCCGGCGGCAAGAACATCTCACCGGAGAACCTCGAGGCGCATTACGTGCAGGTGCCTTATGTGCGCGAGGTCGCGGTCCTGGAGCGGCGCGGCGCGCTGGTCGCTTTGGTGCGCCCGAACTTGGACGCGCTGCGCCAGGCCGGCACCAGCCGCATCGACCAGGCGCTGCGCATGGCGCTGTCCGAATCGGCGCAAAGTCTGCCCTCGTTCCAGCGCCTATCCGGTTTCGCGCTCGTCAACGAACCCTTGCCGCGCACGCGCCTAGGGAAGTTCCGCCGTCATGCGCTGCGCGCGCTTTACGATGCGGCCGAGGCGGGAGGGCGTGAGAGCGCCGCGCGCACGCCATCCCCGACAGAGCAGGCCTGGCTCGATTCGTCGCGCGGGCGCGAATTGTGGGCATGGTTGCAGGCGCGTTTCCCCGGCCGCACCCTCGACCTCGACACAGTGCTGCAGCTCGATCTGGGCGTGGATTCGCTGGCTTGGGTGGAACTGGGGCTTGAGCTGGAGAAGCGCTTCGCCCTCAAGCCCGACGAGACCATGTTGGCGCGCGTGGTCACGCTCGGCGATCTTTTGCGCGAAGTGGTCGAGGCGCCTGCGGGCGGTGCGCTCGAGACCGCGCCGCCAGCGGACGAACCCGATTGGTTCGCGCCGCGTCCTGGCCGGCTGACCGCGTTCGGCTTCGTGCTCTATGCGCTCCTCTGGGTGCTGACGCGCATTCTGTTCCGCATGCGCGTGATGGGGCGCGAACATCTGCCGCGTGACGGCCAAGTCGCCTTCACCCCCAATCATGTGAGCGATCTGGACGTCTTCGTCCTGGTTGCGGCGCTGCCCTGGGCACGCGCGAAGCAATTGGCCTGGGGTGGCGATGTGGCGCGCCTGTTCGCGACGCCCATCATGCGCCTGATTTCACGTATCGCGGGCGTCTTTCCCGTCGACGACCGGCGTCCCACGCATTCCATCGCGCTGGCCCGCGCGGCTTTGCGCGCCGGCCGCAGCCTGGTCTGGTTCCCGGAAAGCTGGCGCTCTCCGGACGGGTCGCTGCAACGTTTCCTGCCCGGCATCGGCCATGTGTTGCGCGATTATCGGGGTCCTGTCGTGCCCGTGCGCATCGCGGGCACCTACGAGGCCCAACCGCGTGGACGAACATTCCCGCGTCCGACGCCGGTGCAAATTCATTTGGGGGCGCCTCTGTTTGTCCAAACCCGCGCGGACGAAAGCGAAGCGCAAGCCGCCGGGCGCATCGCACAAGAGCTGCGCGATGCGGTCGAGCGAACGGGCCTTTGAAGGGCGCTCAATGTGCGCCGCAGTCGCGCAGGGACGTGTCCAGGATGGCGAGGGAGGAATCGATCTCTTCGCGCGTGATGGTCAAGGGCGGCGCCAGGCGCCAGACCGCGTTCGCGCCGCCGGCCTTGTTGATGTTGAGGCCGAGCTCCAGGCAACGCGCCGTCGCCTTGAGGATCAGGTCGATGGCCGGCTTCTTGGTGAAGCGGTCCTCCACCAGTTCGACGCCGAGCAGAAGCCCGCGGCCGCGCACGTCGCCGATCACCTCATAACGCTGGCGCAATTCGTCGAGCCCCGCGCGCAAATAAGCACCCATTTCGCGCGCGCGGTCGGCCAGCCGTTCGGAGGCCAAGAGCCTCACCACGGCCAGGCCCACCCGCGCCGGCATCGGGTCGGAGGCATGCGAGGTGTAGAAGGAGAACCCCTTCCGCCGCGCGTCTTGGGCGATCTCGCCGCCCGTGATCAGCGCCGACAGCGGCACGCCCGCGCCCAGCGTCTTGGACAGGGTCATCATGTCGGGCACGACGCCATCGATCTCGAAGCCGAAATTAGCGCCCACACGCCCCAGGCCCGTTTGCGCTTCGTCATAGATCAGCACCATACCGCGCGCGGCGCACAGTTCCTTCAGGCGCGCCAGATAGCCCTCCGGCGGTACGATCATGCCTCCCGCGCTTTGCACCGGCTCGACGATCACGGCGGCACCCTGGCCGGTCGACCACGCGTCGTACTGATCGAAGCCGACCTCTAGGCACGTCTTGTCGCATGTGTCCTGGCAGTGGCGGATGGGGCAGCGATAGGCATTGGGTGGCGGCAAGGCGAAGCCGCCTGGCATGGACGGGCCATAGCCGCGCCGGCCCGAGGCATAGGTGCTGGAGGCTGCGCCGGCCGTGGTGCCGTGCCAGGAATTGCCCAGCGCGATCACTTCGAACTTTCCTGTATGCAGCTTGGCTAGGCGCAGCGCGGCCTCGTTCGATTCGCCACCCGTGGAAAGGAACATGGCTTTCTGCAATGGCGGTGGCAAAAGCGCGCACAATTCCTCGGCCAGTTCGATCACGGCTGGTGAAAGCTTGGTGCTGTCCAAATGGATCGCATCATCGCATGCCGCGCGAATGGCGCCGGCCACCGCCGGATGGTTGTGTCCGACCGTGGCACACATCTGGCCGGACGAGAAGTCGATGATGGCGCGTCCGCTTTCGTCGTAGATATGCGCGCCCCGCGCCTTCACGATCACGGGCTCGGAGAACTCTCGGCCATAAAAAAGAAGATGTTCTTCCGCGCGCGTGCGCAGCGCGCTGCGGCCGTTCGTGCCGTTCGAGGGCCTGTCGCTCACGCTCATATTGCCGGTCTTTCGAAGACGTCCTCACTAAAGCGTATCGGTTTCGGTCGCCCACTGCACCTGAACTTTCTCTCGGCTCCGAGGTTCTATCTCGATCGAGGCGCGGTGCGGGCGCGCCGCAATGAGCAATGAGGAAACAACCATGATGCGTTGGAAAGCATTCACCGCGGGGCTTGGGCTTTTGTTGGCCGCCCTGCTGCCCGTGCAGGCCACTGACAAACCGATGGAACCGAAGGATTACATGGCCGAGGCATCCCAAGGGGATGCATTCGAAATCAAGATCAGCGAGATGGCGCTGCGCACCAGTGAGAATGCGGCGGTCAAGGATTTCGCGACCAAGATGGTCGACGCGCATAAGCAGTCGACCGAAAAGCTGAAGGCAGCGGCGACCGAGGCCGGTATGACGGATTCCGTCACCGATACGTTGGGGGTCAAGCAGACGGCTGCGGCTGGGAAACTGGAAGTCCTGACGGGCGGCGCATTCGACCGCGAATTTGCCTCCATCCAGGTGAAGGCGCACGAGGAGGCGTTGAAGCTACATTCGAATTACGCGAAGAATGGCCAGTCCGCGCCGCTCAAGGTATTCGCCGGCGCAGTGGTCCCGACGATCCAGCAGCATTTGAAGATGGCGAGAACGCTGCAGGCGTCCCTAAATAAGAAATAGCCATGGGAACCAAGCCGGCGTTTCGCGGTTGTTCATCCGCGAGGTTCCCCGGCCTCGCAACATTGTGGGCGGCGGCGTTTCTCCCTGGAGCGCCGCCGTTCCGCTTTTTTGTCCGTCGCCGTATGATGGTCCGCGTGCTTCGAAAGAGGATCCTATGCGCGTGAAAAGCTATCGTGTGGGCGGGCTTATGCTCGCGGGACTCCTGGCCGGCGCGCTCGCCTTCGGCACCGGTCAAGCGGCGGCCCAGAACAGCGTCGGCAACAGCAGGCTTCCGCAGGCCAGCGCCCGGCAGAAAGAGCAGGCGGGAAGCAGTGCCGGGGCGCATAGCGTCACCGCCCGAAAGGAAAACATGCAGCGTCAGAAGGCGATGAAATCGGGTGCCTCGGACAATGGCCCGCCCAAGACGGTGCCGTGACGATCGCGCGGCGAATTCTGGGTGAAGCGCCGGCAGGGATTTCGGAACATACGTGAAACGGGGCGGCGCTCCGTTTCGGTTTGTGCCCTGCCACGGTTTTGAACTTTTCCAGCCCCTGGTCCGTTGAATCCGGGTCGCCCCTGTCGGCGGCCGGAAAAGGAGAACGGATCATGCGAGCAATGACGTACTACACGAGCGGGCTTCTGACGGTCGGGTTCCTGCTCGGCGGCGCCGGTCTGGCGGCCGCGCAGACTCAGAACCCGAACATGGGTACCAATCCGCCAAGCGCCACGGCGCCCAGCAGCGGGATGCCGGCCCCCTCGGCGGCGCCCGTCCCCAACAGCGCCACGAAGGATCCCATTGGCGGCGGCAATGTCGGCGGCTCGGCTGGCATGGGTCCCACCGGCACCCATGACATGAACAGCAAGAAGGCCAATAAAAATAAGATGGGAAAGAACAAATCCGAAAATCTCGGCGAGGTGCGGCCCAATCCGCCGCCCAAGGAAAACCCATAGGCACTTCGTTGATATTTGCCGTGTCCGCTGCCTTGTTGGGGCGGCGGACGTGGCAAACTTGAAGCAGAGGTGAAGCATGCCTGCAAAGAAGAAGCGGAAATATTCTCGTAGCGCCGGGAGCGACGTGAAAAAGGAAATGCACCGGTACAAGCGCGGCACCGCGAAAAGCGGGCCGAAGGGCAAAGGCGGCAAGGTGAAGAGCCGCAAGCAGGCGGTCGCGATCGGCCTGTCCAAGGCGCGCAAGAAGGGCAAGAAAGTTCCTAGGAAGAAGAATTCTAAGAGGTAGACGGGAAGTCCGCGGCGGTAACCGGGAGAGAAAGAAACGAACATGTCTGAAGCGCCTTCGTCGTCGGCCAGCGTTCCTTCTGAAAACACCCAACCGGGCGCCATCGTGGCCTCAGAAACCGATTCCGCCGATCTGCGCAGAGACAACAGTCGGCGGGTTCTCCCGCGCCTTTGGTGCGGATTACGGGCGGGTGGTACGACGCGCCGCCTTTATTGAGCCGCGCGCGCCATGCCGAACAAGCGCGTTCATCTCGACGAGCGGACCTGGCAGGTCCTCAAGGGGCTGGGCCGGGATTCGATGAAGGATTTCCAGGAACTGGCGGATGAGGCCTTTCGAGACCTCTTGAAAAAGCACTACCGGCCGACGGCACTGAAGGCGCAATTGCGCCAGAGCATAGCGTCCGATCGCGCACCCGCGCCAAAAGCGGCGCGGCCCGCCCGTGCCGATCCCGACTAGCGGAAGAACAGCCAGATCAGGATCAAAACGGGGATCGGAATGCCGATCAGCCACAGAAGGAGATAGCGCATGCGAAGCCTCGCGGTGAGGTTGGTCGGAGTGCTAACGCCGCCAGGCGGCAACGGTTCCGCATAGCGGGTTGGCGCAGAGCGGGCGACGGTACATCCGGCACGCTCCTTATCTTGCCTTAGAGCGCCCTTCGCGTGAGGATCGTGCGATGACGGACCCCGACACGCGCCCGCGGGTAACCGCGATCCTGGGGCCGACCAACACCGGCAAGACCCATATGGCGGTCGAGCGGATGCTGACGCACCGCTCCGGCATGATGGGTTTCCCCCTGCGTCTGCTGGCCCGCGAGAACTACGACAAGGTGGTGGCGCTGAAGGGTGCCCGCGCGGTCGCGCTCGTCACCGGCGAAGAGCGCATCGAGCCGCCCGAGGCGCGTTATTTTCTGTGCACCGTCGAGGCCATGCCGGAGCGCGAGACGGACTTCCTGGCGGTCGACGAGATTCAGCTCGCGGCCGATCGCGAACGCGGCCACGTTTTCACCGACCGGTTGCTCAACGCGCGCGGACGCGAGGAGACCATGTTCGTCGGCGCGGACACGATCCGCGGCCTGATCCGGCGTCTGGTGCCGGGCATCGAGATCATCGCGCGCCCGCGGTTTTCCACCTTGCGTTATGCGGGGGCCAAGAAACTCGCGCGTCTGCCCCCGCGCAGCGCGGTGGTCGCCTTCTCGGTCGAGGACGTCTATGCCATTGCCGAATTCGTGCGCCGGCGGCGCGGCGGCACGGCGGTGGTCATGGGCGCGTTGTCGCCGCGCACGCGCAACGCGCAGGTCGGCATGTTCCAGGCCGGCGAGGTGGATTTCCTCGTCGCCACCGACGCCATCGGCATGGGCCTCAACATGGATCTGGACCATGTCTTCTTTGCCCGCCGGGCGAAGTTCGACGGTTGGGGCATGCGGCGGCTCTTGCCGGCGGAACTGGCCCAGATCGCGGGGCGCGCGGGACGCCATCTGCGCGATGGCAGCTTCGGTGTGACCGGCGATCTCGGGCCGTTCGAGCCCGAGGTGGTGGAAGCCATCGAGGAACACCGTTTCCCGCCGCTGGAAACCTTACAGTGGCGCAACGCGGCGCTCGATTTCCGTTCGACCGGCGCGCTCCTGGCCAGCCTGGAGCGGCGACCCGACGATCCCCAATTGATGCGTGCGCGCGAGGCCGATGACCATTTGGCTTTGAGCGCCCTGGCGCGCGATCCGGAAGTCGCTTCGTTGGCGCAGGGCCAGGCGGCGGTCCGGCTTCTGTGGCAGGTCTGCCAGGTGCCGGATTTCCGCAAGACGCTGTCGGAGGCGCACACGGGGCTTTTGGCGCGCATCTTCGGCCATCTGATAGGGCCGTCGCGGCGCCTGCCGGAGGATTGGATCGCGCGCCAGATCGCGCGGCTCGACCGCACCGACGGCGACATCGATTCGCTGACGCAGCGCATCGCCCATGTGCGCACCTGGACTTATGTGTCCCATCGCGGCGACTGGGTCGCCGATCCCGTGCAATGGCAGGAGCGCGCGCGGGCGATCGAGGACAAGCTGTCCGATGCGTTGCATGAGCGGCTGACCGAACGCTTCGTCGATCGGCGTTCTGCCGCGCTGGTGCGTCGCATGGAGCGGCCGGGCCCGTTGATCGGCGCCGTGCGCGACGATGGCGAGGTGGTGGTCGAAGGCGAGCATGTCGGACGGCTGGAAGGTTTCCGATTCATCGCCGACGCCGAGGGCGGCGACATGGCGCCCGCGCTCCAGGCCGCGCACCGCGCGCTGCGCGCCGGCATGGGACGGCGCGTGAAGCAGCTTGAGTCCGAGGACGACGCGGCCTTCGCGCTTGGCGACGATGGGCGTCTGCTTTGGCGCGGCGCGCCAGTTGCGCGGCTGGAACGCGGGCCCGAACCGATGAAGCCCGGGCTTCGCTTGCGCCGCACCGACCTGCTCGACTCCGCGCTCCAGGCCCGTGTCGTTTCGCGCCTGGCGCGCTGGCTAGAGCGTCACTTGGCCGGCTCCTTTGGCTCCCTCGCGCGGCTGAGCGCGGCCGAGTTGCCGCAAGCCTCGCGGGGCTTGGCCTTCAGGCTGGCCGAGGCATTGGGCGGCGCGGTGCGACTCGACGGGCCGCCGCCCGTGGGTGCCGAACGCTCTGCTCTCACGCGGCTCGGTGTGCGTTTTGTCGCGCGTCATGCCTATTTGGTCGGGCAGGAGGCTAGCGTGCGTTTGCGCGCGCTCCTATGGGCGATCCATCACGGCGCACCATTGCCCGCGCCCGTGCCCTCGGCCGCGTCGGTCGTGCCGCTGCCCGGCTGGAAGCCCAGCTTCTATGCGGCGTTGGGCTACATCGAAGCGGGACCCCGTCTCGTGCGCGCCGAACGGCTACAACGGCTGGAAGGCGAAGCGCGTAAGCTGGGCGCCCAGGGCGACTTCGTGCCCATGCCCGCGATGGCGCGCATCGTCGGGGGCTCGATGGACGATCTGGCGCCGGCGCTGTCGCTGCTCGGCTTCCGCAGGCGGCAGACCGAGCATGGCCTCGTGTTCATGCCGCCCGGCGTGATGGAGGGGAAGAAGAAGCGGCGGCGCGGCAAGCGGGCCGCGTCCGTTCCCGCGCGTGGCCAACGCCCATCGGATCCCCATTCGCCCTTTGCCGCCCTCAAAGGGCTCAAGCTTGCGCGCTGAAGGCGCGTGCCGACTCGACATCTGGCTTTGGCGCGCGCGCCTGTTCAAGAGTCGTGCGCGGGCGGCGGCGTTTTGCATCGAGGACAGGCTTCGCATCAACCGGATCAAGACCGGCAAGGCCCATCATCCGGTGCGGCCGGGCGACGTGCTGACCTTGGCGCTGGGCACACAGGTGCGCGTGCTGCGCGTGGTGGCGCTGGGCACGCGGCGCGGACCGGCCTCGGAAGCGCGCGGTCTTTACGAAACCCTGAATTCGTCGCGCCTTGCCGCGCCGCACGATCCGGCCTTATAAACAGGCCAGCCGCAGCGATGACGGCTGGCGTGCCCACGCTGGACGTGCGGTGGGGGACCGGAGGAAACAATGACCTATGTCGTGACGGAAGCTTGCATCCGCTGCAAGTACCAGGACTGCGTCGAAGTCTGCCCTGTCGATTGCTTCTACGAGGGGCAAGTGATGCTGGTCATCCACCCCGACGAATGCATCGACTGCGGCGTGTGCGAGCCCGAGTGCCCACCCGAGGCCATTCATCCGGACACCGACACGGACATGGAGAAATGGGTTCAGTTCAACCGGCAATACTCCGCCGACTGGCCCAATATCACCCGCAAGGGCGAGGTGCCCGCCGACGCCGAACAATGGAAGGGCGTCGAGGGCAAGCTCGAGAAAGAGTTCAAGCCGGACCCCGGCCAGAAATAACCCGCTGCGGTAGGCCATGGGTGCCCACCCAGGCCGTTCACCTCCTGTTACCGTACTTCTGCGTCGCCAGTTCCTTCCGGCGCTGGCGATCCTCTTGCTCTTCGCCGGGCTCGCCTTTGCGGCGGGCTGGTGGTTCGCCCGTCCGGCGCCGGATTGGTTTAGCGCGCCCACAACCTATCCGGCGGGGGCGGAGGGTACGCTGGCACGGTATGGCCGCCAACTTATCGACGAGACCAATTTGCATATCGGCCCCGGAGCATCGGAAGCAGCGATGCGCTTTGCGGGCAACAACCTCACCTGCGGCGCTTGCCATCTGGACTCGGGCGCGCGCCGCTACGGGCTTCCTCTCGTGTCCAGTTTCGCGGCTTTTCCTCGTTATCTCTCCGATGGTTCGATCCAGACTCTCGCTGATCGTATCAACCAATGCATGGAAAACAGCATGAATGGCCGCCCGCTTCTGGAAGACGGCCGCGAGATGGCCGCGTTCGTCGCCTATATCAAACTCTTGGGCCGCGGAACGCCGACCGGAGTTGAAGTTCGCGGCACCGGCCTCCCGCCGCTCACGGCCCCCGCGCGGACGCCAAACGCGGTTCGTGGCAAAGTCGTCTATGATCGGTCCTGCGCGGCCTGCCACAGGCCGGATGGGTTGGGTGAACGCAAAGGCCCAACGGATTCCGCCGGCTATACGATCACGCCGCTATGGGGGCCGGACAGTTTCAACGACGATGCAGGCATGGCCCGCTTGGCGACCGCCGCCGCCTTCGTGCGCGGCAATATGCCGTATGGTGTTACCGCGAATGAACCGCTTTTGGAGACTCAGGACGCATGGGATGTAGCCGCTTATGTGCTGGCTCAGCCACGGCCCGGGTACAAGGCGGGCAGGCCTCCAAAGTAAACCGGGGCTACAATATGTGGATAACACATGACAGGCCTGCGCTAAATCTAGGAAACTCATTTTAAATCAAGAGATTAACGTCTGCTCAAGAGTAAAGTATTACTTACGAACCCTGTCCTTTTACCGCAAACTGTGTCATATAGAGACGGTGAAGAGACACGGACCCGTGCCGTGTCTCTTTGTTTCCGGAGGCGACCTTTCAGCAAGGTCATTTGATCGTCGGAGACGGTCCGAACAGGACCCGCCGGGTCTTGCGCGTCGAATTCGTAGGCAACCGTTGGGTGTGTCGTGGCAGTGGTCAAGAAAGCGCGAAGCGGCTCCAAGGATACTCTCTCGTTCAAGGCGGGTGAGTATGTGGTGTATCCGACCCACGGCGTGGGGCGGGTGACCGGCATCGAAACCCATGACGTCTCGGGCGCCGAGTTGCGCGTGTTCGTCATCAATTTCGACAAGGAAAAGATGACCCTGCGCGTTCCAGTGGGCAAGGTGGGCGCCGCCGGCCTGCGCCGTCTCAGCAACCGCAAGATCATGGAAACCGCGCTGTCGACCTTGAAGCGCCGCACGCGCGTGAAGCGCACCATGTGGAGCCGCCGCGCGCAGGAATACGAAGCCAAGATCAATTCAGGCAATCCGGTGTCGATCGCCGAAGTCGTGCGCGACCTGCACCGCAAGGGCGATCAGCCGGACCAGTCCTATAGCGAGCGCCAGATGTACCAGGCGGCTTTCGAGCGTCTGGTGCGCGAGCTCGCCGCGGTCGAGCGGATCAACGAGGAAGCGGCCATCAAGCGGCTCGAGCGCGTTCTGCACGCTGCCTGACCGTTCCTTCGGTTTTCGGTGAATTCAGACGCCCGGCGGATCGTTCCGCCGGGCGTTTTCGTTTCACGTGCGTCGAGGCCTGATCAGGAAGAATGCCACCGGCACGCCCGTTCCCAGCATGGCCCAAACCAGGCGCACCGCATACCGGTCGTGCGGCCCCGACAAGGCGCCGCAAACGAACGCGTTGGCCACGAAGGCGATGGTCATGGTCAGGCACGCCGCGCGCAGCGACCGCGGCAGCCGGGACGAAAAGATTCCGAACAGGGTCAACGCTATCGCGACCACCACGATGGGCAAATGCGCGTAATTGACCGTTCGCGCGATGGGAAGCAGTTTTCCCTGCTGCTGCAGCGCTTGGCGCCAGGGCTGTAACTCCTCGGGGAAGGCCGCGCGCACGGTCCAGCGCAGGAACCATTCCTGGCTCTCCGTGCCTTCGCCCAACTCCACCTTCACCAGTTGCTCGGCGAAGCCCCGCAGCGCGAACTCTGCGGTTTCCAGCGGATATTCGGCGATCGCGATCAGCACGATGCGGCGGCTGGAATAACGCGTGCCTTCCCAATCGCCGATGCGCCAGAACGGCGTGCCCTTCTTCCATAGCCATTGTTCGGCGTTTTCCGGGATCTCGGCGCGGTATGGACAAAGCTTCGACCATTGCGACTCCCACTCGGCGGAACAACGCTCGTCGAGCACACGCTGAACGAAGCCGCCTTCCGCCATGCGCGCGAACAGCAAGACCCAGCCGGTCCGGTTGAAGAACGGCTTGCCGGTCAGCGCGTCGTTTACCAAGACCGTGAGCGCCACGGCGACGGCGATGCAGGCCAGCGGCAGTTTCCAGCTCAGCCGGCAGCGGAAGGCGACGGCGCTGAGCCCTGCGCCCGCCAGCGTGGCGACGACGAGCGGAAAGTGCGAGGTGTGGACCACCATCGAATAGATCAGCAGCAAAACGAGCATGGTCGCGGTCCCGCCGGAAATCGCGCCGAACCCCAGCATGACCGTGGCCAGCACGGCGATGCCGGAGAACAGATCGGGCATCAGCCAGGAGGCATACCAGGGCAGCGAGGTGAAACAGGCCAGCAAGAGAGCGGTCAGGGGCGCCCATCTTTCCTCGGGCGCCAAGGTCCGTACGGTCGCCGCCAGCAGGAACGCCACGATCGCGGACTGGATCAGGATGATCAACCAGACCGATTGGTCGCCGGCGTACTCCAGGAACCAGGCGTAGAATGACGAGCGGTTCGGAACGTAATCGTCGTCGACGCCCGCGATCAGATAACCGCCCGTGTCCCAATAGACGAGCGGGAAGCCATTGATGAAGGCGGGAACAAGATAGGCGATGGCGAAATAGATCGGGGCGTAAAGCTGAACCCGACGCCAGTCGACAGCGGCTGGCATGCGTCCTCCAGTTCCGATAAGCCCCACTCCTTTGCCATGCTTCCATGTTCCCGGCTTCGGCGCCAGGGTGGTCGGCGAAAAACTAGGGTCTGATTCCGCGAAAGCCGAGCCGGTGGCGATTGGGGCCCGGGTTCCGCGGCAAGGCCTCGGCCTGGAAGCCGCCGGCGGCCAGAAGTTCGAGGAACTCCCGCCCGGTGTAACGCGCGAGGCCCAATTTCCGGCGCATCCGGCGATAGTCTGAGAAGAATGTGCGGGCCAATCCGAGCAACGCGGCGGACAGAAATCTCTCCTTCCACGCAAAGCCCAGAAGATCCGCCACATCCTCCACCATGCCGGTGTCGGGATGCATCACATCAGCGATCACCAGGATGCCGCCGGGAGCAAGCAGGCGGTACCAGCCCGCGATGGTCGCCGGCAAAGCGTCTCGAGGAATGTACTGGATGACGGAGCTGACGATGATCGCATCGAAGCTTCTGTCGGACGCCGCCAGAGCGCGCGCGTCCAAGACCGCGATGCGCGGATCGTCGTCATAGCGCCGCATGATCCTCGCTTGAACCTCCGCCGCGGTATCGTAGAGGGCGATCCGGTGGCCGAGCGCCGCGAGGCTCGGCGCGCCCAGCGCGTCGCCGCTGCCATAGTCGAGGATGCGCAAGCCCGCCCGGCGCGGAAGCGCGGCCGCCAGGTCTTCCGTCAGACGCCGGAAATGCGCCTCGACGTGACGGGGGCTGACATAGATCGAATGCTTGCCGCCCCAGAATTCGGCCCACGAAGTCATAGAGCGCAGTGTGCTATGGCGGCCCTTCCACCGCCAGCTTGACCCTGCGGAGGTCCGTTCCTACGGTCTTGCGTCGGCTGGGGAGAGCTCATGCAGAACTTGCGCGTGAACGGCGATCGCCTGTGGGCGAGCCTGATGGAAATGGCGCGCATCGGCGCCTTGGCTCATGGCGGTTGCGGCCGGCTGGCATTGACCGATCTGGACAAAGAAGGCCGCGATCTGTTCGTGCGCTGGTGCCGCGAAGCCGGCTGCACGATCAAGGTGGATCGTCTCGGCAACGTCTTCGCGCGGCGCGAGGGCAAGCGTCCGGACCTGCCGCCCGTCATGACCGGCAGCCACTTGGACACCCAGCCCCATGGCGGCAAGTTCGATGGTGTGTATGGCGTGCTGGCGGGGCTCGAGGTGATTCGCACGCTCAACGACGCCAAGGTCGAAACCGACGCGCCGGTCGAGGTCGCGGTCTGGACCAACGAGGAAGGCTCGCGCTTCGCGCCGGCCATGTGCGCGTCCGGCGTGTTCGGTGGCGCCTTCGAGGCCAATTACGTCCTTGGCCAGAAGGATCTGGACGGCAAGAGCTTCGGCGAGGAGCTGAAGCGCATCGGTTATGCCGGCGCCGAGCCCTGTGGCGGGCGCGAGGTGGGTACGTTCTTCGAGGTGCATATCGAGCAGGGTCCGATCTTGGAGGCCGAGGGGTTTCCCATTGGTGTCGTCACCGGCGTGCAAGGCATCCGCTGGTACGACATCGTCGTTCAGGGCCAGGACGCCCATGCGGGCCCCACGCCCATGCCGATGCGGCGCGACGCGCTTCTGGCGGCCGCGTCTATGGTCGCCGCGGTCAACCGCATCGCGCACGCGCATGCGCCCAACGGGCGCGGCACGGTCGGCCAGATGCAGGTCATTCCAAACTCGCGCAACACGGTGCCCGGCGAGGTGCGCTTCAGCGTCGACATCCGCAACCCGAACGCGGATGCACTGGCCCAAATGGACCGCGAATTGCGCGAGGCATGCGCGGCATCCGCGAAGGAAGCGGGCTCGGACGTAACCGTGACGGAGATCTGGTATTCGCCGCCGGTCGCCTTCGACGGCGGCTGCGCCGATTCCGTGCGCCAGGCGGCCGAATCGCTGGGCTACAAGAATCGCGATATCGTCTCGGGCGCGGGACACGATTCGGTTTATGTGTCGCGCGTGGCGCCGACCAGCATGATCTTCGTGCCGTGCCGCGGCGGGCTTTCCCATAACGAGGCCGAGGACGCCGAGCCCGCCCATATCGAGGCGGGCTGCAATGTGCTGTTGCACGCCATGCTGGCAAGGGCGGGTTGACCGTGACCACCACCTGCATCCGGAGCGCGGCGTGGATCGTGAGCTGGCAGGCGGAGACCGCACGGCATGTCTATCGGCGCGACGGCGACGTCGTTTTCTGTGGAAACCGCATCCTGCAAGTGGGTGGCCGTTACGCGGGGCCCGTCGATCGCGAGATCGATGGGCGCGGTCGCTTGGTCATGCCGGGTCTGGTCAATCTCCACTGCCACCCCACCAACCAGCCGCTCTACAAGGGTATGCGCGAGGAGCTGGGCAATCCCCATCTCTATGGCAGCGGCCTCTACGACTACATGACGCTCCTGGTGCCCGACACGGACGCGCGCAAGGCCGCGGCGGAATACACCTATTGCGAATTGCTCCTCTCGGGCGTGACGACGGTGACCGACCTGTCGGTACCGTATGAAGGCTGGGTCGAGCTGGCCGCGCGCAGCGGTCTGCGCGTCTGCGTAGCTCCCATGTTCCGCTCGGCCAACTGGATCGTGCCCGAAGGGCGTTCGCTCGGTTATGTGTGGGATGCGAAGGGCGGCCGCCGCCGCTTCGAGGAGGCCGTGCGCATCGTCGAGGAGGCCGAGCGTCATCCGTCCGGCCGCCTGTTCGGTATGGTCGCGCCGGGCCAGATCGATACCTGCGAAGAAGAGTTGCTGCGCGATTCGGTCGCGCTGGCGCGCGCCAGCAAGCGCCCATGGCAGACCCATACCGCGCAAAGCGTCGCCGAGTTCAACGAGATGACCAAGCGCCACGGCATGACGCCGGTGCAATGGGCGCACGAGATCGGCTTGTTGGGCCGCGGCTCGGGCTTGGGCCACGCTATCTTCCTGGACAGCCACGATTGGATTCATTGGCCGACGCGCAAGGACCTGGAGCTGATCGCTGTCACGGGCACAAACGTCGCCCATTGCCCCACGGTCTTCTCGCGCTATGGCCACACGCTGCAGGATCTCGGACGTTATTTGCGCGCGGGCATCACGGTCGGGCTCGGCACCGATACGTTCCCGCACAACATGGTCGAGGAGATGCGCGTGGCACTCATCCTCGCGCGCGTAGCCTCGGGCTACGGCACCAGCGTGACCAGCGCGGACGCGCTTCACTGCGCGACCGTTGGCGGCGCCTCGGCGCTGTTGCGCGAAGATCTCGGCCGGCTTGCGCCGGGTGCCAAGGCGGACCTGGCGCTGGTCGACCTGAACCATCCGATGATGCAGCCGGCGCGCGATCCGCTGCGCAGCATGATCTACAGCGCCGCAGAACGGGCCGTGTCGGACGTTTTCGTGGATGGGCAGCAGGTGGTGAAAGGCGGCCGCGTCCTCACCCTTGACATGGCGGGCGCTGCGGGTCGGGTGGCCGAAGGCCAAGCCCGCATGGAAGCCGCCACGCCCAAGGTAGACCCCGGTGGCCGCGGCGCGCACGAGATCGCGCCTTTGTCGCTGCCGGTGTTCTAAGAAAAAAGCGGCGGTGGTCTGGAGGGACCGCCGCCGCTTCGCCGGCTGCTTCGGCTGGCAGACGGCTACTTCAGGACCCACTCGTTGAAGCGGGTGATTTCCTCGTCCTTGGCCTTGCCCCAGTAATCGTCGTCGATCTTCAGCATGCTTTGCATGTACTTGGGGTTGGTCGGCAGAAGCTCGGCGCGCTTCGGATCGATGTATTTGTAGGCGTTCGGATTCGTCGGGCCGTAGGTCATGTCCTTCGTCCACGCGGCCTGACGCTGGGCGTTCAGCGCGAACTTGATGAACTTGCGGCAGGCATCGACGTTGGGGCCGCCTTTCAGGATGGCCCAGCCCTCATAGCTCC
Organism: Alphaproteobacteria bacterium; assembly: GCA_050180485.1. GTDB lineage: Bacteria > Pseudomonadota > Alphaproteobacteria > CADEGL01 > CADEGL01 > CADEGL01. The sequence goes on from JBFXED010000003.1 coordinate 101,370, forward strand.
ACAGTGCCTGGTTCCACGAGATCGCCACCGGCCCGCCTTCGTCGGCCGCCGCCTGGGCGCGGCCGTTCCAGGTCACGCACATATCGACTTCGCCGGTCTTCAGCATCTGCGAGGTCTGGGCACCGCCGGTCCACCAGATGGAAACATCGGGCTTCAGCGCATCCAGCTTCTTGAGCGCGCGCGTCGCGTCGCACGGATAGACCTTGTCCTTCGCCACGCCGTCGGCCAACAGCGCGATCTCGTACATGTCCTGGGGCGACTTGCGCACGCCGCGCCGACCGGGGATGCGCTTCGTGTCCCACAAATCCTTCCAGCCACCGGTTGGCGCCGGCGCCTTGGCGGGATAGACATCGGTGCGGTACGCCAGAATCGTGGCATAGACCTCGGCGCCTATCATGTAGGGCGATTTGTATTGTGCGGGTATTTCCTGGACCTCTGGCTCCTTGTCCATCTCGAGCTTCTCGAGATAGCCGCCTGCGACCAGAAGATTGGCTGCCGCCGGCGTGATGTCGGCCATGTCCCAAGTATAGGTCTTGGTCTCGACCATGGCCTTGATCAGCGCGGTGGGCTCGTGCTGGCCCGCGACGCCGACGGCCTCAATGCCAGTCTCTTTGGTGAAGGGCGTGTAGAACGCGTCCTGGAATGCCTTGGTGAACGGCCCGCCGGGGTCGCGGATGACGATGCGCTGGGCCGCGCGCGTCTTGCGCGGCACGAGGACCGTGGGGAACGCCAGCGCCGCGGCGCCGGTACCCATGACCGCCAGCACCCGCCGGCGATTTGTCACCAGGGATTTGTCCGTGATCTTGCTCATGTTCCTTCTCCGAATTTTCCTTGCCGGCGGCGCCATTATGACAGCGTTATCATAGCGGTGAAAGGGGCGGTCGCTGATCGTGGCGGGCCTTCCCTACGTGCTTTCGCGCTGGATGACGTCGAAACCCAGATCGACGATCTTGGGCACGCGCGTGTTGCCGGCGATCCGCTCCAACAGCAGTTCCGCCGCGCGTTTGCCCATGGCGTGACGTGGAATCCGCACGGTGGTCAGCGCGGGCTGCACGACGGTGGACAGGTCGCTGTCGCCGAAGCCCGCGATGGCGACCTTCTGGGGCACCTGCCAGCCGCGCTTTTGGCATTCCATCAAGGCGCCTGCCGCCATGACGTCGTTGCCGAAGAAGATGGCTTCGATGTCGGGGCGCTTTTCAATCAATTCCACCAGCGCGGCGGCGCCGGACTGGAAATCGAGCCGTCCACTGGCGAACAAATTCTCGTCGACGCCCAGGCTGGAATCGCGCAAGGCCTTGCGGTGCCCTTCGCGCCGGTCGCGCGTGCGATCGTTGTCGCGCATGGCCGCGCCGATCAGCGGACTCACGAAGGCGATCTTTTTGTACCCCAGCCGCACCAGATGGCGCGTCATGGCGTATGCCGCGTCGAAATTGGAGAAGCCGATACACAAATCTATGGGGTTTTGCGTCAAGCCCCAGAACTCGACTGTCGGAACGGCCATGCCCGTCAGCAGGCGGCGCACCTCCGGACTGTGGGATACGCCGGTCAGGATCAGTCCGGCTGCGCGATGGGCCAGGAAATCGCGCACCAGCCGTTCCTCCTCTTCCTCCGAATAGTCGGAGACGCCCAAGAGAAGCTGGTATTCGTGCTCTCCGAGCGTGTCATAGAAGCCGTGGATGGCTTCGGAGAAACCGATATCCATGATCGTCGGCACGATGATGCCGATGGTCGTGGTTTTGCGCGAAGCTAGCGCCCCCGCGTTGAAGTTGCGCACATAGCCGATCTTCTTCACTGCCCGCGCGATGCGGCCCCGCGTTTCCTCGGCAACGATGCCGGGGTTGCGCAAGGCGCGCGACACGGTGATGGGCGACACACCCGCCATCCGCGCGACCTCTTCCAGCCGCGCCGCACGGGGCGCACCCGTCTCGCCGTTGCGTTTGCGTTTTCTGAGCGGCTTCCGGACGGCTACTTTCCTGGCCATAGCTTATGGTAGCGTTAACACATCGTTGACGCGATGGGGCTCTTGTCTAAAGATGGCCCCCGATTTCTGCACCCTTCCCATATCCCAGCCAGTCCGCAGCGTCATCGCACGCCCGATTTTTCAGGAGAGAGACCCATGGCCGAAGAAACCCTCGAAACCACACGGAAGCGCTGTGTGCTCTCGACCAAGCTGTGGGGCCGCACTTTCTCGGGCCTCACCTGCATGACCTTCCGCCATCGCGGCGCCGAGACCCTGCACAAGCTATGGTTCAATGTGCTGACTGGCCACCAGGTCGGCCATTACCACGAAGGCCTCAAGCTGCTCGGCATCGACAAGGATCCGCCGGCAGTCGCCGCGGCCAAGTATCACTATCTGACCAATCAGATCGGCGGTCTCGACATGGAGTATGTCGAGGAATCGCAGAAGAAAGTTTGGATCCGCTACGTTGCGCCGATGTGGACCTACAACGGCGTGGCGCTGCTGGCGCTACCCGGCACGGTGCGCCGCACGATCTTCTCGGCTTGGCATCCGCGCAACGGCAAGCTGATGGGCTGCCCCAAGCTCGGCTATGTCGGCACCAAGTTCATCATGGAGGGCGACCCGTACGACGAGGGTTACTTCATGGAATACGACCATGACCTCGCCCCCGAAGAGATCATGCAATACAAGACCGTGCAGCATACGCCGGAGTTCGATCCGGCCAAGGCGCCGAAGCTCGATCCGAAAGTCTGGCCGGAGGCGCGCCTTCTGAAGGCGCAGCGCAACTTCTCGGGCGGTTACGTCAACACGACCATCGAATGCCTCAACAACATGGTGGGTGAGGCGGTGACTTATTTCATCGCAGGTCAGACCGCTCGCCATTTGGCCGTGCAGTACATCTACGAGTTGCAGGCGATGGCCGGTCTTTCGGGCCGCGACGTTGGCTCGATCACGAAGCTGTTCGCCACGCTGCTCGACGCCTGTTACCAGGACTTCACGGTCGAGAAGCTCAGCGACAAGAAGCACCGCATCGTGCTCAAGAGCTATCGTCCGTTCGGCGACGACGCACCGGAAGCCCTGCGCCACGCCAATTTCGAATTCCAGTCCATGGGCACGCGCGTGCTGAACGGCCGTGTGTCGGCGACGCGCCAGCGCGAGGCCGTCGGCGGCGCCAAGACGGCCGAGGTGTGGGAGTTCGAGGACACGGGCCGCTGGCTGTACTGAGCCGCCCGTGATCCTGACCGACGAAGAGGGCAAGCGGCTCCTCGCTGCGCGCGGCGTTGCCGTGGCGGGCGAGGGGGCCGCGCTCGGCCGCGTGGTCCTGCGGCTCGACCGCGACCGGCGCTGTCACGCGCTGGTCGTGGAGCGGGACGGCAAGTCGCTGTCCCTCTTCATCGACCCGTTCACCGGACTTCTGGCCTTCGTCCTGCGCCGCGCGGCCAAGCATCTGGCCGTGCCGGAGGCGGGCCGCACGTCGTTCGAGGCGCTGGTGCGCGCGCTGTATGCGGTGGCTTTGTCCGATGCGCTGCGCATCGAGATCGATCCCGTGTTGGCGCGCCCGGACGGCACGATCGCCGTGGGCCGCACCTCCATGGAGTTCGACCGGATCGCGCGTTTCCGCCATCCGGAATGGGCGGAATATGGCGAGCGCTTGCCAGGCACGGAGGCCGAGCAGGCCTTCATGCGCCTCGGCGCCGTCGCGGCCGAACCCGACCCCAACGGCCGCATCGTGGCCGTGGTCAGCGGTGCGGGCCTGATGATGACCGTGCTCGACATGCTGACCGCCATGAAGGCCACCGTGCGCTGCGTGGTCGACATGCAGGGTCTGCCGCTGCAGGGCGTCGAGGTCATGCGCTCGATCTTCGAGAATGCGGGCCGCATGTCGCCCAAGATCACCTTGATCGGCGGCCGCTTCCAAGCGCCGGTCGCCGACCGTTTCGCCGAGGCCGTGATCGCCGCCAACAAGCTGGCGCCGCTCACGGGCCGTGTCGTGACCTGGATCGCAGGCAACCGCGCGCCCGAGGCGCAGGCCATGTTCGCCGCCGCCGGTTTCGAGCCGCACGACGACATGCGCGACGCGCTGGCCGCCGTGGCTAAGGATCGTTGAGGTAATCATGGCGATCCTGACCGGACCCAAAACGCGCGTCATCGTGCAAGGTATCACGGGCAATGTCGGCAGCGGCTTCGCGCGCCGTCTCGCAGCCTCGGGCTCGACCGTCGTCGGTGGTGTGACACCCGGCCGAGGCGGGCGCGAGGTCGATGGCCTGCCTGTGTTCGATTCTTGCCACGAAGCTGTTGCCGCCACCGGCGCCGACACGAGTTTCATGTGCGTGCCGGCGCCCTTCGCCTTCGACGCCTGCCACGAGGCGGTCGACGCGGGCATCAAGCTGGTCGTCCTCTATATCGAGAACATCCCCTTCCTCGATGCGCTGCGCATGACGGCCTATGCGCGCACGCGGGGAACTGTGGTGCTGGGCCCGAACTCCGCCGGCTGCGTCACGCCGGGTGGGGTCAATCTTTCGGAGCTCGACCCCAAGTTCCTGCTCAAGGGTAATATCGGCGTGGTCGCGAAAAGCGGCGCCATGTGCGCCGAATCCGCGAACTATCTGCGCGAGGAGGGGCTCGGCGTCACCACCATCGTCTCGATCGGCGGCGACCCGGTGCTGGGCGCCTATCACTGCGACATCCTGGAACGCTTCGAGGCCGACCCCGAAACCAAGGGTGTCGTCATGGTGGGCGAGATCGGCGGCCGCTCGGAATACGATGCGGCCCCTTTCGTGAAGACGATGACGAAGCCCGTCGTCGCCGTCATTATCGGCGGCTCCGCGCCGGCGGACCGCCAGATGGGGCATCTGGGCGCGCGCCTCGGCGCGGAGGAAGAGAATGCACCCGCCAAGCGCGCCGTCCTGGCCGCGGCCGGGGCGCATCTGGGCGATAACGTGACCGAAGTGGGCCGCTTGATGCGGCGGGCCCTCGGCGGCTGAAGGAACTTCCATGACGCAGATCCGCGACGACATCACGATCCGCCGGGAACTCGAGGAGGCGGCGCGCAGCCAATCCGACCGCGTCTATCTGATCTTCGAGGATGTGCCGGTCACGGTCGCGGAGCTCAACCGGCGCGTGAATCGCTTGGCCAACGGCATGGCCAAGTTGGGCCTGAAGCAGGGCGACCGCGTCGCCGTCATGCTGCCCAACCACCCCGACCACATCTACGCGTTTTTGGCTTGTATCAAGTTGGGCGTGATCCAGGTGCCGGTGAATGCGCATCTGCGCGGAGCCAGCCTGGAGTATCTGATCGAGCATGCCGAGCCGCGCGCGCTCATCGCCGACACGATTTACGCCGAGCAGCTTCTGCCGGCGCTCGCGCGCACCAATTGCGAGATCGTGATCTGGCGCAACGGCACGGCCGCGGTTCCCAAGGCCAAGGTCCTGGCCCTCGACGACGTGATGCAGAGCGGCCATGACGGCCCGCCGCCGGGCGATCCCAAGTCCGGCGACACGATCTCGCTCAGCTATACCTCAGGCACGACCGGTCCGCCCAAGGGCGTGCAGGTGACGGACAAGATGTTCCGCGCCTCGGCCTGGGCGGCCTCCATCGTGGCCGACCTGAAGCCCAAGGATGTCTGCTTTCTGTGGGAGCCGCTGTTCCATATCGGCGGCAGCCAGATGATCGTCGCCGCCATCGAGCACGATGTGACTATCGCGCTCGTGGACCGTTTCAGCGCGTCGAAATTCTGGGATCAGGTCAACCATTACAAGGCGACGCAGATCCATTATCTCGGCGGCATCCTTTCGATTCTCCTGAAGCAGCCGCCGCGTCCCGACGACGGCAAATCGACCGCGCGCGTGGCCTGGGGCGGCGGCGCGCCGCCCAACGTGTGGGAGGCGTTCGTCAAGCGCTTCAAGCTCGAGGTGCGCGAGAACTACGGCATGAGCGAATGCTCGAGCATCACGCTGGCCAACACCGACGGCACCTTCGGCCGCGTCGGCAAGCCGCTGCCCTATTTCGAGGTGCGCATCGCCGACGACGAGGGCAAGCCGCTCGGCCCCGAGCAGATGGGCGAAATCGTCGTGCGCGAGAAATCGCCCGGCTACATCATGAAAGGTTATTTCCGGAATCCGGAGGCCACCAGTCGCGCGCTGCGCGACGGCTGGATGTACACGGGCGATCTCGGTTCCTACGACGAGAAGGGCTATTTCCGCTTTCTCGGCCGCAAGAAGGACGCCATCCGTCGCCGCGGCGAGAATGTCTCGGCCTGGGAGGTCGAGCGCGTGCTCGGCGAACATCCCAGCGTCGCGGAATGCGCCATCGTCGGCGTGGATGTCGAGATGGGCGAGCAGGAGATCAAAGCCTTCGTGCGTCCGATGGAAGGGGCGAAGCCCGATCCGCTGGAGCTGATCAAATTTTGCGAGAAGCGTTTGGCCTATTTCCAGGTGCCGCGCTACATCGCCTTCGTCGACAGCTTCGCCAAGACCGCGACCGACCGCGTTCAGAAAGAAAAGCTGTCCAAGAAGGCGGACGATTCCTGGGACCTGGAAAAGTCGGGCTACAAGCTGTCGCGCTAGGCTTCGCGCGCTTCGAGATAGCGCAAGCCCAGCACGGCGCCCGCGACGATCGCCGCCCAGGCGACGAGCGAGCCGAACGCCAGAATCGACACGCCTGTGACGGCCTGGCCGATGGTGCAACCCAGCGCCAGCGTGCCGCCGATCCCCATGAGGGCGCCGCCCGCGGCGTGATGCACCGCATCGGTCGCATCCGCGAACCATTCAACGCGCACGCGCCAGGGAAAGGCGACGGATAGGAACGCGCCGAGGACCAACCCCAGCGCGCCCGCCGCGCCGAAGCTCGGTGTGAGTTCGCCGAACGGCATCACGAAATTGAATGAATCGGGCGCGGCGCCGGTTTCGCTCGTGACAAGCCAGCCGAAGCAAACGGCGAAACCAAACGCGGCGCCGGCGCCCAGATCGCGGGGCGATGCGCGAAAGTTCGCGTTACCGAGGCAGATCCACAGCAACAGAATGCCGAGCAGAGCCGCCAGTGCTGTGTGCAGCGTCGACGCGGATATTCCGAGAGACGGCGCCAGGAGCGATGCCACATCTTGACTCGATGAAGTGGAGAGGACATTCGCGAAGCCGTTCAGGAACTGCCGCAAGGGAGCAAGTGGCCCCTGCGCGGTCAGCCAGGCGAACAGCGCCACCATCGCGATCACCAGTAGCGCCTTGGGGCTGCCGGCGCCCAGCCGCACCAGCGAGCGTTGCACGCAGCCACCGGCCAAGGTCATGCCGAAGCCGAACAGCACTCCGCCGACCGCGGCGGCAAGCCAGCCGAAGGACGGCGAGAGATAGGGCGCGCTCTCTAGCCGGACGAGCCCGAGCAGGCCGAGACCCTCGGTGCCCAGCACGGCGATGGCGATGGCCAGAAGCCAGGCGCGGAAGCGCCGCGCGTCATCCATCAGCAGGATGTCGGTGATCCCGCCCATGACGCAGAAATTGGCGCGCAAGCCCACCCAGCCCAGGACGAGGCCGCCGGCCAAGCCCGCAAGAAGTGTAAGGATTTCCGGGGAATTACCAGCCATGCGCGGCGTGTCTCGGGGGTTCCCTTGGATCGCCGGATCGGCTAGGTTCGCATCCGCGCCTGAGCCCCAGTCCGGGCCGCCATTATGGACCAAACCCATGGTTGAACGCTTGCGTGTTCGCGCCCCGCGCGCCGGACGGTTTTTGTGATCAATCCCTTGGAAGGCATGCTGGTCGTCTCGCTGGAGCAGGCCGTGGCCGCGCCGTTCCTGTCTTCGCGCCTGGGCGAGGCCGGCGCGCGGGTGATCAAGATCGAACGGCCGGAGGGCGATTTCGCGCGCGGCTACGACAAGGCGGTGAAGGGGCAAAGCTCCTATTTCGTCTGGCTCAACCGCGGCAAGGAATCGATCTGCCTCGACATCAAGCAGCCGGCGGATGCGGACCTCTTGCGCCGCATGATCGCCAAGGCCGACATCTTCATCCAAAACCTGGCGCCGGGTGCTGCCGCACGCGCGGGCTTCGGTGCGGAAGAACTGCGGCGCGCCCACCCGCGCCTCATCACCTGCGACATCAGCGGCTATGGCGAGGAAGGTCCCTATACCGAGATGAAGGCCTATGACCTGCTGGTCCAGGCCGAGTCCGGGCTGGCGGCGATCACGGGCACGCCGGACGGGCCCGGCCGCGTCGGCGTTTCGCTGGTCGATATCGCGGCCGGCATGTACGCGCTCGCGGCCGTCTATCGCGCGTTGATCGCGCGCGGCCGCACGGGCGAGGGCGCGTCGCTCAAGGTTTCGCTGTTCGACGCCATCGCCGATTGGATGACCGTGCCGCTGTTCCACCACGAATATGGCGGCAAGGCGCCAAAGCGCGTTGGCCTCAACCATCCGTCGCTGGCGCCCTATGGGCTTTATGAGACGGCGGACGGGCCGGTCGTATTCGGCATCCAGAACGAACGTGAATGGGCCACCTTCTGCGCGGGCGTGCTGGAGCAACCCGCGCTGGCCGAGGACGCCACGTTCAAAGGCAACAACGCCCGGGTGCAGAATCGCCCGGCTTTGGACCGCGCCATCGCGGCGGTCTTCACCAAGCTTTCGCGCACCGAGGTGATTGCGCGCCTGCGCAAGGCGAAGATCGCCTATGGCGCGCTCAACAGCGTGGCGGATTTCGCCAAGCATCCGCAGCTTCGGCGTTTGCGCGGAGAAACGCCCGAGGGCCCGGTGGACTTCGTCGCTCCGCCAGTCCATGTGATGGGAGAGGGGATTTCATACGGCCGCGTGCCGGCGCTGGGTGAGCATACCGACGCCATCCGGCGCGAGTTCGCGGCATGACCATGTTCGCCGAGGGGTTTTAGTTCATGTATTTCGACAGGCGGCTGTGGGCGTTGACCAAGAGTGTGCGCGGGCGCGTGGCGGTGGGCGTGCTGGTGGGCATCCTGGCGGCCGGCGTGGGTGTGGCGCGCTTGGGCCTTCTCGGCTGGTTGCTGGCATTGGTGCTGCAGGGCGCGCCGCTGGATGCGCTGATCGAACCCGCCATTCTCGTCGCAGTCGTCATGCTGGCGCGCGGTGCCCTCGAATATCTCCGCGCCATGCTGGCGCATCACACGGCGGCGCTCGTCCAGGTCAACCTGCGCAAGGAGATTTACGACCAAGTGGTCGCGCTGGGCCCCGCCCATTTCGGGCGCGAGCGCACGGGTGACGTCGTCCTGTCCATGGTCGAGGGCGTCGAGCAGCTCGAAACCTATTTCGGCCAGTATCTGCCCCAGCTTTTCGTCGCGGCGCTCACGCCGATCCTGATCTTCGCCTTCCTGGCCTGGCTCGACCTTCCCATCGCGACCATCCTTCTGGTCGCCGCGCTGGTGACGCTGATCGCGCCCGCCGCGTGGCACAGGATGGACAGCCGCAACTCGGTCGCGCGCCAGAAGGCCTATGGCGCATTCGGCGCGGAGTTCCTCGATTCGCTCCAAGGGCTGGTCACGCTCAAGGCGTTCGGCCAAAGCGGCGCGCGTGCTCAGCTTCTAGCCAAGAAGGCGCGCGATTTGTTCCAGACCACTATGTGGGTCCTGGGCACCAACACGCTGGCGCGCGGCATCACCGATACGGGCATCGCCATCGGCGCCACCGTGGCGCTCGGCTGGGGTGCTTTCCGTGTGGTCGAAGGCGTGATGCCGCTTTCGACGTTGCTCATCGTGCTGATGCTGGGTGTCGAGGTGTTCCGCCCCTTGCGCGAGCTTCGCTCATTGCTGCACCAAGGGATGGTCGGTCTTTCGGCCGCCCAAGGCATCTTTGACATCCTGGGCGCCAAGCCGGTCATCGCCGACGCATCCGCCGCGCGCGCAGAAAGGCTGGAGCCGTCCGTCACCTTCGACAACGTGGCTTTCGGTTATCCCGGCGGGCGCCGCCAGGCGCTGCAGGGACTGAGCTTCACCGTGCGGGCGGGCGAACGCGTCGGCATCGTCGGCGGCAGCGGTGCCGGCAAATCCACGATCTCGAAGCTACTTCTGCGTCTTTACGATCCGCAGGGCGGCGCGGTCCGCGTGGGCGGCAAGGATCTGCGCGAGATCTCGCTGAAGGATCTGCGCGCGCTCATCGCCGTGGTCAGCCAGGACAGCTATCTGTTCCACGGCACCATCGAGGACAATCTGCGTATGGGCCGCCCGGACGCGACCCAAGCTCAGCTCGAGGACGCCACGCGTTCGGCCAACGCCCATGAATTCATCGCGCGCCTGCCGCAGGGCTATCAGACCGTTGTCGGTGAACGCGGCGTGCGCCTGTCGGGCGGCCAGCGGCAACGCATCGCGATTGCCCGTGCGCTTCTGCGCGACGCTCCGATTCTGGTGCTGGACGAGGCACTGTCCTCGGTTGACGCCGAGAACGAGCAGGTCATTCAGGAAGCCCTCGACCGCCTCATGGTCGGGCGCACCACGCTGGTCTTCGCCCATCGCCTGTCGAGCATCATCGGCTCTGACCGCATCCTGGTGGTGGACCAGGGGCGCGTGGCCGAGACAGGCAGCCACGCCGAACTGATGCGCGCGGGTGGGCTCTATCAGCGTCTAATGTCGGCGCAGGCCCAGGACAAGGCGCCGGAACTGATCCTTGAGGATTTGCCGGCGGTCGTGGCTCCAGAGGCGCGGAAAACGGTGGAAGCCGCGGCGCCGACGGAAGGCGTCATTCGCGCCGACGGACTCGGTTGGTTCGGCCTGCTCGGCGTGCTGATGAAACTGGTGGGGCCGTGGTGGCCACGCTTGGTCGCGACCTTTGGCCTCGGCGTCCTGCGCGTGGCGGCCTTCATCGGCGTCGGCGTCCTCTCGGCCTTCGTCGTGCGTGCAGTGCGCAGCGGCGATCCATTCACCGACATCCTGATCGGCCTGGCGGTGGTCGCGCCCCTGGCTGGCATCCTGCACTGGATGGAATCGTGGATCGCCCACGACATGGCCTATCGCCTGCTGGCCGAGATGCGCATCGATATCTTCCGCAAGCTCGATGCCCTGGCCCCGGCCTATATGACGCGCCGGCGCACGGGTGATCTTTTGGGCGTTGCAACTCACGACGTCGAGATGATCGAATATTTCTTCGCCCACACGATCGCGCCGGCCTTCGTCGCGATCGTTGTGCCGGCCACGGTCCTCATCGTCCTGGCCACCTTCGGCTGGCCCATCGCCGTGGCACTGGCGCCGTTCCTTCTCTATGCCGGTCTGTCGCCGGTGTTCCTGCGCCGCCGCATCGATGCGCTGGGCTCGCGCGCGCGCGAAGGCTTGGGCGAGCTCAACGCCTTCGCCGTCGATTCCGTGCAGGGCCTGTCCGACATCGTGGCGTTCCAGGATGAAGGCCGCCGTGGCGCGTCCTTCGTCGCGCGGGCGAAAGATTATGTCTCGATCCGCCTCCGGTTTTTCCGCGACCTGACGTTCCAGACCGCGGCGCAAGAGGTGGTGACAGGACTGGGCGGCTTGGCGGTCGTGCTGTCGGGCGCCTGGCTGGTTGCCACGGGTTCGGTGGACGCCGGCATCCTGCCGCTTCTCACCATCTTGGCCATGGCGTCGTTCCTGCCGGTCTCCGAGATCGCGCAAGTCGGCCGTCAGTTGGCCGACACACTCGGCTCGACGCGCCGCGTCTTTGCGGTTCACAGCGAGAAGCCCGCGGTCGTCGACGGGCCGGGCGCCCCGCCGGCCAAGGCCGATGCGTCCGCGCTCGAGATGGACGCCGTTCAGTTCCTCTATCCCGGCCGCAGCCGGCGCGCGTTGTCGAATGTTTCCTTCGCGGTGCCGCGCGGCGCCTCCGTCGCCTTGGTCGGCCCTTCGGGCGCGGGCAAGAGCACGGTCGCGGCGCTGTTCCTCCGCTTCTGGGATCCTGAGACGGGTGCCGTGCGCATGGATGGCGCGGATCTGAAAAGCTTCAAGCTGGACGATCTGCGCAAGCGCATCGCGCTGGTGGCGCAGGACACGTATCTGTTCAACGACACGCTGCGCCACAACATCATGATCGCGCGGCCGGATGCCAGCGAAGCCGAGCTTCTCGATGCCGTGCGCCAAGCTGCGCTCCAGGACTTCGTCGAAGGGCTGCCCGACGGACTGGACACGCATGTGGGCGAACGCGGCGCGCAGCTTTCCGGCGGCCAGCGCCAACGTGTGGCCATCGCGCGCGCCTTCCTGAAGCAGGCGCCGATCCTGATCCTGGACGAGGCCACGTCGCATCTCGACGCGCTGAGCGAGGCGGCGGTGCTGGAAGCGCTCGACCGGTTGATGCAGGGCCGCACCACGGTCGTGATCGCGCACCGGCTCTCGACCGTGCGCAAGGCGAATCGCATCGTGGTGCTGCAGGATGGTGCCTTGGTCGAGATCGGCACCCATGCCGAGCTGCTTGGGCGCGGCGGCCTTTATGCGCGGCTCGTGCAACGCCAGTTGACTGGCGCCGCGGCGGAGTAGCGCTTAGCGGTCCGCCGTCACGCCGTGCAGCCGCGCGATGTGGGCGTGATAGTCGGCGACCTCGCGGTCCACGCGTGCTTTATCCCAGCCCAGGATCGGAGCCACCTCTTCGGCCGCACGGTGGGCGGCCTCGCGCGCCATGGTCGCGGTCCAGCCAGCGCCCACGCGCCGGAATAAAAGGTCGGTCAGGCTGACCGGATGTTCATGCGCGGCGGCGTGGCGCAATTGGCCAAGCGTCGCGCCGTCCCAGTGGTTGAGAAGGCGCGGTCCGTCGTCCGGCTTCAACTTGGTCGCATAGGAGATTTCGCGCGGTGTGCCCGAGGGCTGCACGCGCTCCGAAACGGCCTGGCTCAACTCAGCGCCCGCGAAGCGATGGGTGATGATGTTGCCCGCGGTCAGCGCGAAGACGTTCGGCATGCCGTCTTCCGTCATGTCGTGCATATGGCGCCAGCGGCGGCCCATGGGGATTTCGGGATCGTAGGTCTGCGGCCGTACGCCGGCCCAGGTGAACAGCACATCCTTGCGCTTCAGATTCACGCTCGGCAGCAGATGATTGGCCTCGCTGAGGAGAAACGCGATCTCGTCCTCGGTCGCGGTGATCTCCTCGTTGACGTCACCTTCGAACAGCGTGTCGGTGGGGCCGATATAGTGCATACCGCGCCAGGGATAGATGTAGAGCGGGTTGCCGTCGCGGTACGAGGTGATGATGCCGAGCGTCCGGCATTCAGGCGGCAGCTGCACCATGATGTGCGAGCCCTTGGTGCCGGTGATGCGCCGCGCGGCTTTGGGTTCGGCCAGCCGGTTGACCCCGTCGATCCAGATGCCGGCCGCGTTCACCACGGCTTTAGCCTCGACACGGGCGGACGCAGTGAGATCGGTCGCATCGGCCAGATCGATCGACCAGGCATCGCGTATGCGGCTGAGGCCGCGCACCGGTGTGTGGTTGCGCACGACGGCGCCCATGCGCTCGGCGTCCAGCACATTGTCCACGACGATGCGCTCGGGCCATTCGAAGCGGTATTCGCGGAACGACGCCACGCCCTTCAGCCGATCGAAATCGCGCAGCCAGCCGACCAGCGGCAGTTTTTTCGCTTCGGCGGGTGTGAGGTTGCGATGGTCGAGCGGCACGTCCCTGGGGCTCAGCGCCCACAGCATGCGGAAGCCCAGGCTGACCTGCCACGGTGCGTATTTGTCTGTGTCGTAGAGCGGATAGAACCAGGTGTTGGGCTCGACGCGCTCCGGCATCGTGCGGACGATGTGCGAGCGACTGGCCGCGCAATCGCGCGCTTTGCGCACACCTTTGAGGAATTGACCCGGATGACGCACAAACTGCCACAGCGGCGACGCGCCCGGCGCCATATACGCGAGGCCGTCTCCGGGCTCCAGATAGCGGATGCCGCAGGCCAGCATGCGGCCCGAACGGCTGCTGGTGCCGGCGCCGAAATCGCCTTTGTCCACGAGCAGAACGGCGTGTCCGGCGGCGGCCAGATGTTGCGCGGCGCTGGAGCCGATGGCCCCCGCGCCGATCACGGCCACGTCGAACTTGCGTCCGTTCAAATCGGAAAGCGGCGCGCGGGGCATCTCACAGATCCTTGCAGAGGCGGAGGGAGTCGTAGATGGCGGCGTGGATGTTGCGGCCCGAGACGGCATCGCCCACGCGGTAGAGGGCGAAGCGTCCTTGCGGATTGGCTGCGATGGTCTGCGGTCCGCCCTTGAGGATCGCGTCGTAATCCACCTCGCCCAAATTGGTCGAAAGCGGTTTAAGGGCGAAGTAAAGGTCGGCCACGGGCAGGGCGCCATGCTCGGCCACCACCTGGTCGACCAAACGCTCTTCCTCGGCGTCCGTGTAGTCGTTGCGCAGGATGGCGATCAGCTTGTTGCCTTCGCGCTGCACGCTCACCAAGCGGATGTCCGGCGTCATCACCACTTTTTGCTTGTAGAGGTTGCGGATATGGATCGGCCGGCTGGTGATGCCCGTGAGCGGCGCGATGCGCTGTTCCCAGGTCGCCAACTCGACCATCGAGCCGCGTTCGGCCATGAACTCCGCGACCGACGGACCCTGGTGGTCGCCGTAATCGTCGTAGAGCAGCACATTCTCCGCCGGCGCGACTTTGCCCGTCAGGATGTCCCAGCTGCTGGTGATAAGGCCGTCTTTCGCGGCCGGACCGAGATTGGGCCGTCCGCCCGTTGCCACGATGACGATGTCCGGCTGCTCGGCTTCCAACATTTCGGCGGTCGCCGGCGTGCCCAAGCGCAGGTCGACGCCGCGCTTGCGCACCTGTCCTTCTAGCCAACGCGCGATGCCGGAGAGGCTTTCGCGATGCCGCACCTTGGTGGCTAGGTTGATCTGTCCGCCCACGCGCGGTGCGGCCTCGAACAGCACGACCGTGTGGCCGCGCTCCGCGCAGACGCGCGCGGCTTCCATTCCGCCGGGGCCGGCGCCCGCAATGACGACCTTCTTCTTACGGGCGGTCTTGGGAACGACGTGGGGCATGGTCTGCTCACGCCCCGTGGCGGCATTTTGCAGGCAAAGCGCGCCACCGCCGGAATAGAGCCGGTCGATGCAGTAAGCCGCGCCGACGCACTCGCGGATATCGTCGGCGCGCCCCTCCATCAGCTTGCGCACGATATGGGGATCGGAGATGTGGCCGCGTGTCATGCCGACCATGTCCAAATGCCCGTCCTCGATGGCGCGCGCGGCGGTCGCCAGGTCGTTGATGCGCGAGGCCTGGATCACCGGCACGTTCACCGCGGCCTTTACGGCGCTCGCCAGATGCAGATAGGGCGCGACCGGCCAAGCCATGTTGGGTGTGAGCTGCGCGTGCAGGATGTAGGAGAAGGAGCCCGCGCCGCTCACGTTCAGGAAATCGACCAGGCCGTGCTCGCTGTAGTAGTGCGCGATTTCCACCAATGCGTCGTTGTGCAGCCCTTCCTTCAACATCTCGTCGCCGGACATGCGGACGCCGAGCGGAAAGTCGCCGCCCGTCGTGCGGCGCATCTCCTCCAGGGCCTCGCGGAAGAAGCGCAACCGGTTCTCCAGGCTGCCGCCATAGGCGTCGGTGCGTTGGTTGTGCACGGGCGACCAAAACTGGTCGACCAAGGTGCTGCCGTGACAAGACACCTCTAGCCCGTCGAGCCCGGCCTCCTTGCAGCGCCGCGCGGCTTGGCCGAAATCCTTCACGATGCGGCGGATGTCCCAATCCTCAAGTTCCTTGGGATACGTGTACTTGCGCCGCTCCATGGAAGCCGATGGCGCCACGGATGGAATCCAGTCAGCGAGTGACCAGTTGGCCCATTTGCCCATATGGGCGATCTGCACCATCACCTTGGCGCCGTGCTTGTGCACGCGCTCGGCCATCTGGGCGAAGTCGGGGATGATCGAATCGTCGGCCGCGTGAAGCGCACCCCACTCGGTACGCGAGTCCACTGAGATGCCGGTCGAGCCGCCGAAGATCGTCAGGCCGATGCCGCCCTTGGCCTTCTCTTCGTGATAAGCCTGATAGCGCCCCTTGGGCTTGCCGTTGTCGTCGTAGGCCGGGGCGTGCCCCGTGCTCATGATCCGGTTGCGGATCGTGACGCCCTTGATGGTCAAGGGCTTCAACAGCGCATCGTACTGACCCATCGCATTCCCCCCCAAGCCGTCCCGGTGCCATTTGAACCGATCGCGGCGGGGGGCGGGAAGCCCCTGGAAAGGGGTGATTTTTCATATTAAGTTCTTGCGCTTCCCACAGCCTGGACCGGCCAAAGGGCGGCCCTTCGGGGGCCGCTGTAAGGGACGGTCTTTTCAGCGTGGAGGCAAAGCGTGGCAGACGGCAAGCCGTCACCGAAGCACATCATCCTCACCTCGCACCCCGGCAAGCGGGCGAAGAAGACGGGCGCGATCCTATGGGGCGCGCCGTCGTCGCAGGAGCGCGGACCCATCGTCGGCACGGTGACGAACCCGGCCGACCGCAACGTCATCGGTACGCACGCGGGCTCTTATGGCGTCTATCGCGCGCTGGCGGTGGCGGCGGGCGATCTCGATCCCGCTTGGCGCCCGGACCTGACCAACACCGAGCCGGCGGAGCCCATCGGGCCGTACCAGCAGTGGTCGCATGCCGGCCGCATCGTCTCGCTCGATCCCTGGGGCCACATGGTGGCGCAAGTGTTCGCGGCGGACCTGAAAGCCGGGCGCGACATCCGGCCGACCATCGCGGTGACCAAAGCCCATATCAACATGCCTGAGCTGAAGGACGCCGTGCGCGCCGGGCGCCTCAAGCCCGACGGTGAAATCCTGGCCGAGAATGGCGACATCCGCGTCACCAAGGCCGCGATCGATCCGGTCTGGTATTTGCCCGGGCTGGCGGAGCGTTTTGGCATCACCGAGCAGGCACTGCGCCGCGCTTTGTTCGAGCAGACCGGTGGTATGTATCCGGAACTGGTCACGCGCTCGGACTTGAAGGTCTTCCTGCCGCCCGTGGGCGGCGTGTCGGTCTATGTCATGGGCGATGTGGCGGCACTGGCCGATACCAAGAAGACGGTGGCCTGCCGCGTGCACGACGAATGCAACGGCTCCGACGTGTTCGGCTCCGACATCTGCACCTGCCGGCCTTACTTGGCCCATGGTATCGAGGTGTGCGTGTCGACCGCGCAAGAAGGCGGCGTCGGCGTCATCGTCTACAACCGTAAGGAAGGCCGTGCGCTGGGCGAAGTGACCAAGTTCCTGGTCTACAACGCGCGCAAGCGCCAGCCCGGCGGCGACAGCGCGCGCGCCTATTTCGAGCGCACCGAATGCGTGGCGGGCGTGCAGGACGTGCGGTTCCAGGAACTGATGCCCGACGTGCTGCACTGGCTCGGCATCCAGCGCATCGACCGGCTCGTGTCGATGAGCAACATGAAGCACGAGCAGATCGTGTCCCAGGGCATCGCGGTCGGCGAACGCATGTCGATTCCGGACGCGCTGATCCCGCCCGACGCCCATGTCGAGATGGAAGCCAAGAAGGCGGCCGGCTATTTCACCGAGGCGCCGATCTCCTCCGACCTCGCGGCCGTGAAGGGCCGCGGTCTCAAGGAATAGGCGTGGCGGACGCATTGGCATATCTGCGCTCGTCGGCCGCCGTGCGCGAACGCGCGCATCGCCTCTTGTCGGCGGCGGAGCGGGACGAGTTGGCCCATTTCGCCGTGGACGGCGCGCGCATGGCACCATTGGCCGATTACGTGATCGAGACGATTCGTGCGCGTTATCCAACGCTGGATGTGCCCTACCACAGCCGCTGGCGCCATTTCGAAGCCGGCGGCGTCGATCGCTGGGCGGAGTTGCGCGCGCGTTTGAAGGACGCGGACGAGATCGCCCGCGCGCGCTTCGACCTCGTGATTCCCAGTGTCCTGCTCGACGCGGGCGCGGGGCCGTCGTGGAGCTATCGCGACGCGGATGGCGGCGTCCACGCGCGCTCGGAGGGGCTGGGCGTAGCCACGCTCCGTATGTTCGCGGGCGGCCTGTTTTCGGCCGATCTCAAGAATCCGCTGCGCGCCGACGCCAAGCGGTTGGAAGCCCTAGAGGATCTGGAACTGGCGCAAGGCTTTCAGGTGGGACCGGACAATTTGCTGACGGGCCTACCCGGCCGGGCAGACTTGATACGGCGTCTGGGCGCGGCGGTGCGCGGGCGGCCGGAGGTTTTTCCCGGCGGCTGCGTCGGCGGATTGTTCGACACGCTCAGGCTTCGCGCACAGGGCCGCACCATCGCGGCACCCGCGATTCTGCAGCTGGTGCTGGAAGCACTGGGTCCCATCTGGCCCGGGCGGATCGAACTGGACGGTGTCAATTTGGGCGATGTCTGGCGCCACCGCTCCATGCGCACGGGCGACGCGACCGACGGCCTCGTGCCGTTCCACAAGCTGTCCCAGTGGCTGACCTACTCGTTGGTCGAGCCGCTGGAGGAGGCGGGCATCGCAGTCGGCGATCTCGATGGGCTCACCGGCCTCGCCGAGTACCGTAACGGCGGGCTGTTCATCGACGGCGGCGTGCTGCGCTTCAAGGACGAGAAGGCCGCGATGCGCTCGCACGCGGTCGATTCCGAGCTGGTGGTCGAATGGCGCGCGCTAACCGTGGCGCTGCTCGATCGCATGGCGGATGAGATTCGCGCGAAGCTGAAGCTGGATGCAAAGGCGCTGCCGCTGGCCAAGGTGCTGGAAGGCGGCACCTGGGCGGCGGGGCGGCGGCTCGCGGTGGAGAAACGCGCGGGTGGCGCGCCGCCCGTCCGTGTCGCCAGCGACGGCACGGTATTTTAATGCAACGGCAAAAACATAACGGGGGCGACATGCCGGGGAACGTTCACGTCATCGACCATCCGGTCGTGCAGCACAAATTGACGCGTATGCGGCACAAGGAGACGGACAGCAGCGAATTCCGCCGGCTGTTGCGTGAGATCAGCCTTCTGTTCGCCTATGAGGTGACGCGCGATCTGCCCATGGCCACGGCGGAGATCGAAACGCCGGTCGCACGCATGATGGCGCCGGTCCTCGCTGACCGCTCCATGTGTTTCATCTCGATCCTGCGCGCCGGCAACGGCATCGTGGACGGCATGCTCGAGGTGCTGCCCAACGCGCGCGTCGGCCATGTCGGTATCTATCGCGATCCGGAAACGTTGGTGGCGATCGAATATTACTTCAAGGTGCCCGAGGATGCCGACCAGCGCCACATGGTGGTCGCCGATCCCATGCTGGCGACGGCGAATTCCGCGATCGCCGCGATCCGCCGGCTCAAGGAGATCGGGCCCCTGTCGCTGAAGCTGGTATGCCTGGTCGCGGCACCCGAGGGTATCGCCGCGTTCCAGGCCGAGCATCCGGACGTGCCGATCTACACCGCCGCGATCGACGAGCGGTTGAACGAACACGGCTATATCGTGCCGGGCCTGGGTGACGCGGGGGACCGCATCTTCGGGACCAAATAGGGAGGAACGCGATGGCGAATACGAACGGACCGGGCTTCGATCCGAAAACCGTAGCGGAGCATATGGGCTCCACGTACCCCGAGCCGTTTCGCTCGCAAGTGGCGGGCCGCGCCAAGCGGCGGCTGGGCGACGCGTTCGGATTGACCCAGTTCGGCGTCAATCTGGCGACTTTGCCGCCCGGCTGCCTGGCTTCGATGCGCCATTGGCACTCGCACGAGGACGAGTTTCTGTATGTAGTCGAGGGCGAGTTGGTGCTGGCGACGGATGCGGGCGAGCAAATCCTTAAACCCGGCATGGTCGCCGGCTTTCCGGCGGGAAAAGCAGACGGTCACCACTTGATCAATCGCAACGATAAGCCCGCCGTTTATCTGGAGGTGGGCGGCCGCGACCCGAATGATGTCTGCGAATATCCCGACATCGACATGCGCGCGGAGCCGTTCAACGGCGGTTCGCGCTACGTCCACAAGGACGGCAAGCCGTATTGAACGGAGGCCCCCGATGAACAGCGTCATGCCCGCCCGCTTTGCCACCGAGGAGAATGTCGCGGCCTATTGGCGAGACGGCGCGGTGTGCCTGAAGGGCGCGTTTCCGCGCGAATGGATTGAGACTTTGCGCGAGGGCGCGGAGAAGACCCGCCACGAGCCTTCTTCCGACACTCACTGGTATCACGGCGGGCCCGGGCAGGAGCGTGTGTTCTTCAATGTTTCCTATAGCTGGCCGCGCGTGGAGGCCTTCCGCCGCTTCATCTGGGAATCAGGCGTGACAGAATTGGCTGCGCGCTTCGCGCGATCCAAGAAGCTGAACCTGTTATGGGACGGCGTGTTCTACCGCACACCTGGTCTCGACCAGCCCACGCCATGGCACCAGGACATGCCGTACTGGCCTATCGAGGGTGACCAGATCGTCAGCGTCTGGATGCCGCTCGACCTCGCGCCGCTGGACAGTGTGCTGTCCTTCTACCGCGGCTCTCATCGGATGGGCCGTTTCAAGCGGCTGAGCTTCCGCGACGGCGGCAAAACGCCGCACTTCGCGGCGGGTGATCGGAGCGACGCCAAGGAGGTGCCGGATCTGGAGAATGGGCCCGAGGCCAAGAACGTGCTGCGCTGGTCGATGGAGCCGGGCGACTGCATCGTCTTCCATGGTTATGCTTTGCATGGCTCGCCAGGCAATAAGCACGCTGATCGGCCGTTACGGGCCACGACTTTTCGCTTCGCGGGCGATGACGCTGTCTATGCCTATCGGTCCGAGGGTATGTCGCCGAGTTTCTCGAGCCCTGAGATCAAGCCCGGCGATGCTCTCGACAGCGAGCTTTTTCCGGTCGTTTGGCGGGCCTAACTCACCTCGAAATGTGCGTCGACCGGTCCGCCCGTGCCGTTGACTGGAATCTGGCCGAGATCGTAGGGACAGGCCGACATCGCGACGACGCAGTCCATGGCGGCGCGCAGGATCATGTAGTCGCCGGGCTTGCTGACGGGCGGGGCGAAGCCGATGCGCCCGTCGGGCAAGACGGGGCAGTTCTGCCAGAGGTTGAAGGGCTGGGGCGGCGGATAGGGCGGTGAGGCGATGCCGGCCGCTTTCAGCGCGGTGGCGAAATTCTCGCCGCAGCTGTCGTGGTGGCCGACGAACCCGTCCAGGCGGTAGCGATGCTCGTCGCAGCACGGATAGGTGGTGTCGTGCGCGCCCGGCGAATGGTCCTCGACCATGGTCAGGATCGGCCGCCGACGCCAGGTCACGAAACTCTCGTTCAAGGCCGGGACCAGCCGCTTCACGTAACTGTGCGTGTGGCACATGGACATGAATTCGGCCGGGTCGTTGGAGGCGACCGCCCACATGTCCACCACCTGGGTTCCGTGCGTGTTGATGACCTTGAGGTGCTGACCGGCCTTAAGGCGCGCGAAAGCGCCCTTGCGCGCCGGGATGCGTTGACGCTCGGCCATCGGCTTCTCCCTATGCGGTGGCGCGGTCTCCGAACAAGCCGCGCGCTTCGTGCCAGACGCGGTCGGCCACCTTCTGCGCTTCGCGGAACATTTCCTTCTCGTCCATGGTGAGAAGGCGCTTGTCGGCCACGACCGGCTCGCCATTCACCCAGACATGGGTCACGTCGCTGCCGTTGGCGTTGTAGACCAAATCGGTGATGACGTTCTCGCGCCGGATCGGGTTGCACCAAGCGGTCTCCAGATCGACCAGGATGATGTCGGCCTTCTTGCCGGCTTCGAGCGTGCCCAGGTCCTTTTCCATGCCTAGGCCTTTCGCGCCGCCAACGGTCGCGAGACTTAGCACGTCCCAGGCGTCGATCAGCTCGATATTGCCGGACTGCACGCGGGCCAGAAGGATCGCGGCGCGCATGGTCTTCCACAAATCGTTCGACGCCCAGTCGGAGCCCAGCGAGATGTTGATGCCCGAGCCGTAGAATTTCTCCATCGGCGGGAAGTAAGCGCGCTTGCCGACCAGGTAAGCCGTGTGGCTCATCTTGGTGCCGGTCGATTTGAGAAGGTCGATCTCCTCGTCGTTCACGAACACGCAGTGGGCCGCCATCATGTTAGGGCCCAACAAACCCAGCTCCTTCAACATGGGCACGGCGCGCTTGCCGTAGTTGTGCTCCATGAAACCTTGCTCGGCGGGCACGGAGGCGCAATGGGTGTGAAGCCCTACGCCATGTTTGCGCGCCAGTTCACCGCATTTGGCCAGCACCTCGGGCCGCGCGCGGTCGGGCCCGTCCGGCGCCACGCGCGTCGTGATGCGGCCGTTGCAGGCGCCTTCCCATTCCTGGATCAGCGCCTCGGCCTCGTCGAGATTCTGCTTGGCCAAATCGGGCAGCCAATCGCGGTCGAACTTGCCAGGCGTGATCTTGCCCGTGTTCATCTCGCGCACGACGCCCGCGACGACGGCACGGATGCCGAGGTCCTTCACGATGCGAGCGGGCTCGGGCATGTACCACCACATCTCGTTGATGGTGGTGGTGCCCGTCTTGAGCATCTCGATGCCGTGGACCATGCCGGGGAAATAGAGGTCGTCGGATTTGACGTAGTCTTCCTGCAGCGGGATCGCGCGCTTGAACGAGCCGCCTGTGGCACGCTTGGCGTCCTCGGTCGTCGCCTTGTTGAAGCCGCCGGCCAGATGGGTATGCGTGTTGATCAGGCCTGGCAGCACGGCCTTGCCGCGCGCGTCCACCGTGCGATCGGGCTTGAAGTTCCGACGCACCGCTTCGCTTTCACCCACCGCCACGATCCGGTCGTTCTCGATGGCAACCGCGCCGTCGGGAATGGTCAGATTCCGCTGCGTCATGGGAATGACCCAGCCGTTCTCGATCAGCGTTTTCGCCATGCGCCCCTCCCGATGTCCCTGGGGAATAGTGGGCCTGCCGCTTCGCGGCTGGCAAGCGCTAGGCTTGGCGTCCTGGGCTTGCTAGCGTGGCTCTCATGGGGGCAGCCGAAGCGGCAAAGATCGCGCCGGTGGGGTGGCGCTGGCTGGGCCTGGCTTGCGGCATCGTCGCGGCGTTCTGCTTTTCCATGGGCACGCTTCTGTCGCCCACGGTTTACGCGGCGGGCGGCAGCGCCGCCGCCATCGTGGTCGTCCGTCTTGCTCTCATCTTGCCGGTCTTCTTCGGTTTCGCGGTAGCAACCAAGCGGCCGATCGTCCTGCCGCCGCGCCAGCGCTATGTGGCCTTCGCGCTCGGCATCCTGACGGCGTTCCAGACGCTCGTGATCTTCACGTCCTTCCGCTACATCCCCATCAGCCTGGCGATCCTGATCGAGTACACCTATCCGCTGCTCGTACTCATCGCCATGCGCGTCCTGTTTGGCGAAGGGCTGACCGTCGCGCGCATCGTGGCCATGGTGGTGGCGCTGGCCGGCTTGGCGCTCGCCCTCGGCGTTGACCCCAGTAAGGCCCATCCGCTGGGCGTCGCGCTGGCGGCCCTATCGGCCGTGTGGGTTGCTACGCGTCTGATCGCCTCCAGCCGGTTCCTGCGCACGGCGGACGTGATCCGACTTCTAATCCATATGCAGGTGGCTGGGTTGGCGGTTGCCCTGCCGTTGTTCGGGCTCTTGGGGCTGCTTCAGTTCCCGCAGACGCTGGAAGGGGTGGCGGCCTTGGGCGGCATGGCGGCCTTCAATGGCGTCGGGGTGTTCCTGGCGCTCAAGGCCCTGACCCTGATCGGCCCTGTGCGCACATCCATGGCCCAGGCTATGGAATCGGTGTTTACCGTCTCCCTCGCTGGCCTTCTTCTCGGCGAATCGCTTTCGCCGCAGAAGATCCTGGGCGCGGCGATGGTGATCGGCGCGGTGGCGACGGTGCAGTTCCTGCGCAACCGACCTGTGCACTAGCTCCGGTCCAGATCCTCGAACGGCGTCTCGCGCTTGGTCAGGAACTCCTTCAACCCCTTCTCGAACAGAAGGCGGAACCAATCCGCGCCCTCGGGCGTGGAATGAAGCTGCGCCGTCGTCTCGGCGTTGTAGAGCCAAGCGTTGTACATGCCCGAGGCCAACTGGGCATTGTTGATCGCCAGCTTGTTGAACTTGATGCCAGGCACCGGGATGCGCGAGACCTTGCGCGCCAGGTGCCGCGCCGCGGTCATCACCTGGCTGGCCGGTACCGCCTTGTTGACCAGGTGCATCCGTGCGGCCTCTTCGCCCGAGATCATGTCGCCCGTGAACATCAGATAGCGCACATGCCGGATCGGCGCGGTCCACGGCATCATGAGCGTGGGCGGCGCCGAGACATGGCGGATCTCCGGCTCGCCGATCTTGGCGTCCTCGGCCGCCACGGCCAGGTCGCAGCACATCATCAGCTCCATGCCGCCGGCGAGCGCATAGCCGTTCACGGCCGCGATGGTGGCAATGGGCGCCGACCAGAGCGCGTAGAAGCGGCGCATGTTGGCCAGCACGTTCTCGCGCCAGGCCTCGATGCCCATCTCGAAATTGTCGCTCTGCAGGTCGAAGCCGGTGGAGAAGGCGCGGCCCGCGCCGGTCAGGATCAGGGCATTCACCGTCTTGTCCGCGCTGGCGCGTTTCACCGCGTCGTCCAGCTCGTCCAGCATCGTGTCGCCCAGCGCGTTCAGCTTTTCCGGCCGGTTCATGGTGACGGTGACGAACCTGTCCGTCTCGTCGCGTTCGTACGTGATCTGGGTATAGCCCATGCCCCTCTCCCTGGACCTCGCTCGCTGGCAGTGTACACGGGCAGGGCGGGGGCCATAGCCCGGCCCATGACCCTCCGCTAGACTTTCCCGCCATGACGACACCCCCGCCGGCCCGCCCGGGCATGACCGTGGACGAGGTGGATACGCCCGCCCTCCTGGTCGATCTGGATGCGTTCGAAGCCAATCTGCAGCGCATGGCGCGCGAGATGACCGGCGTGCGCATCCGTCCCCATGCCAAGACGCATAAATGCGCGGTCATCGGCCTGCAGCAGATGGCGCTCGGCGCCGTCGGCATGTGTTGCCAGAAGGTCAGCGAGGCCGAAGCGCTGGTCTATGGCGGCGTATCGGATGTGCTGGTCACGAACGAAGTGGTCGGGCGCCATAAGCTGCAGCGGCTCGCCGCGCTTGCGCGCCGCGCCCATATCGGCGTTTGCGTCGACGACGCGGGCAATCTGGACGATGTGGCTGCTGCGGCGACCGAGGCGGGCGTGACGCTCGACCTCTATGTCGAAATTGACGTCGGCGCCGCGCGCTGCGGCGTCGCGCCCGATCAGGCGGCGGTTGCCTTGGCCAAGCAGGCGGCATCGAAACCGTCGCTGAAATTCATGGGGCTCCAGGCCTATCACGGCTCGGCCCAGCATCTGCGCACGCCGGCCGAACGTAAGGCGGCGATCCAGAGCGCATCGGCGAAATCGGCGCAGGCCAAAGCGCTGATCGAGAAGGCGGGCATTCCATGCCCCATTGTCACCGGGGCGGGCACGGGCACATACCGGCTGGAGGCCGCGAGCGGCGTCTATAACGAGATTCAGCCCGGCTCCTACATCTTCATGGATGCGGACTACGCGCGGAACCAGGGCGAGGGCAACCGGCCCTTCGACGATTTCCGCCACAGCCTGTTCGTGCTGGCGACGGTGATGAGCCGTTCGGCGCCCGACCGGGCGGTGACCGACGCCGGCATGAAGGCGCTCTCGATCGATTCGGGCCTGCCGACCCTGGCCGACGGCGTCGAGGCCGAATACGTCTCAGCCTCGGATGAGCACGGCAAGCTTCAGCTCGGCGCATCCGCGCGGGGGATCAAGCTCGGCGACAAGCTGCGTCTTATCCCGGGACACTGCGATCCCACCGTCAATCTCTACGACTGGTATGTCTGCGTGCGCGGCAACCGCGTCGAGGTCGTCTGGCCCATCGCGGCGCGCGGCGCGGTCGCTTGAATCATCGAGGGGGAACCATGGTTGTCCGGACCACCGATTTGGATCACGTCGGTGTGGGCGTGCGCGATCTCGACGCCGCCGCGCGCGCCTACGAACGGCTCGGCTTTACCCTGTCGCCTTTCGCGCGCCATGCCGGCGCGGTCGAGCCGGGCGGGCCGACGGTCCAACGTGCGACCGGCAACCGCTGCGCCATGTTGCAGGCCGGCTATATCGAGCTGATCGCGATCATCGATCCCAAACTGCCTTCGGGCGACATGGCCGCGCGGATCGCTGCGCGCGAGGGCATCCACATCGTGGCCTTTGGCTGCGACGATCCCGCCGCGACCAACGCGGCGCTGAAGGAAGCCGGATTCGGCGCGCGTGGCACGGTCTATCTGGAACGCATGGTCGACACGCCGCAAGGCCCCCGCATGGCCAAGTTCGACCGGGTGCCGGTCACGGCATCGGACGTGCCCGAGGGCGTCATCTTCCACTTGAAACACCTGACACGGGACGTGATCTGGCAACCCCAGCTTCTGAAGCATGCCAACGGTGCGGTCGCCCTGGACGAGGTGGTCATCCACGTGACCGATCTGGACGAGGCCGCGCGGCGCTTCGAACGGCAGCTCGGCGTGCGCGGCGCGGGCAACGGCGGCACGCGCACCTTCACTCTGCCGCGCGGGCGCTGCGTCCTGGTCGATTCGACCGCGCTGCCTCGGGCCAACGCGCCCAAGGCGCCTTCCGTGGTGGGCATCACCGTGGCGACCTCGTCGCTCGACCAAGCGGAGAAGGCGTTGAAGGGAAAGGGCGTGAGCCATACCCGTGATGGCGCCCGCATCCTGGTCGATCCGAAGGAGGCCTGCGGCGTCTTCCTGACGTTCGCACCCGCATAGAAAGCGCATGGCGCTACGCGCTCCTGGCCTCTGGACAAGCCGCGCGACCGCCCCTTAGCTTCGCCCCGTCTTTAGCCATTTCCGGACCCTCCATGGTCGCCAAGCCGGTTCGCCCCAGGGATGCCGCGAGCCTCATCCTCTACCGCCATCGTGGCAAGCGGACGGAGATCCTCATCGGGCGCCGCCACGCCGGCCACAGCTTCATGCCCCAGCGTTGGGTCTTCCCCGGCGGGCGCGTGGACCCCGGCGATTCGCGCGTGATGCCGGCGACGCCGCTCCGTGACGACGTGGCGCAGCGCCTGGCCCAATGCACGCCGTCGCCCACCCGCGCGCGGGCGCTGGCGGTCGCCGCCGTGCGCGAGACATTTGAGGAAGTTGGGCTCTTGCTCGGCAAACCGATCGAGAAGCCGAAAGACGTGCCCAAGGAGTGGATCGGCTTCCTCGACCGTGGCCTGGCGCCTGCGCTCGACGAGCTGGAGTTGGTCATGCGGGCGATCACGCCGACCTATTCGCCCAAGCGGTTCGATGCGCGTTTCTTCATCGCCAATGCGGACAAGGCCGAAGGCAAGCTGTCGGGCAGCGGCGAGTTGGAGGAGATCCAATGGGTCACGATCGACGAGGCCGTTGCCTTGCCGCTGGCCGACGTGACGGAAGCCGTGGTGCGGCAGGTGCAGCGCGCGCTGTTGCATCCGGAGCGCGTCAAGGCCGATCCGGTGCCGCTATACTGCTATCGCGGACGCACGCGGGTTATCCGCGGCAATTGACCGCCTGAGGGAACCATCATGTACCAGCTCTATCAGACGACCCGCTCGGCGGCGATGAGCACGCATGCCGCGCTCGAGGAGATCGGCGCGAAGTACGAGCTGATCGCGGTCGATCTCTCCAAGCCACGTACCAACGAGCATCTGGCGCTGAACCCGCAGGGCAAGGTGCCGATCCTGGTGCACGACACGGGCAAAGAGCGGCGCGTCATCTTCCAGTCGGCGGCCTGTCTTCTCTATCTGGCCGACCAGCATCCGGAAACCAAGCTTCTGCCGCCGGTCGGCACGATCGAGCGCGCCCACGCCCACCAGTGGCTGTTCTTCATGGCCGAGCAGCTTCAGCCGGCCTATCTGATGCATTTCTATACCGAGCGCTTCACGGCCGACGCGAACGGCATTCCCGGCGTCCAAGCCAAGGCCGCCGAGCTGGTCGATCAGGCCTGGCGCATCCTGGACGGGCAACTCAATCCCGGCCCGTACCTTCTGGGCAAGAGCTTCAGCGTTTGCGACCTGTACATGCTGACCTTCTCGATCTGGCACCAGCCGCATCACCGGCCGCTGGCGTCATATCAGAATGTCGCGCGGACATTGGCCGCGGTGCGCGAGCGCCCGGCCGTCCAGCGCATGCTGGCCGCCAACGGCGTAACGGCTTAGGTGGGCAGGCGATAGCGTCCTGTCCGGCTGGGCAGGCCGTCGGTCCTCAGGCGGCCCGTCTCCACCATATGGATGATGTGGGCCAAGACGGTGTGCGCGGCGGCGCCATGCAGATTGCGGGGCACGCCCGCGTACATGCGCTCCACCATCTCCGGAATCGTGGTCAGGCCCGCGCGCACGCAATCTGCGATCTGGGCTTCGCGCTGGCGCCGGTGGGCGGCCAGCGCCCGGATAAAGCGCTTGGGCTCATGGATCGCCGGGCCGTGCGTGGGCCAGAACACGGCCTCGTCGCGCACGAGCAGCTTGTCCAGCGACGCCATGTAGGCGCGCATGTCGCCATCGGGCGGCGAGACCACTGTGGTCGACCAGCCCATGACATGGTCGCCGGAGAACAGGGCGTTTTCCTCCCTCAGCGCGAAGCACAGGTGGTTCGAGGTGTGGCCTGGCGTATGGACGGCCTCCATGGTCCATCCGGCGCCGCGGATCACGTCGCCCTCGCGCGTCACGATGTCGGGCACGAACTCCATGTCCCCGCCTTCTTCGACCAGTGAATCGCCGCCGCCATGGGGGCCGAAACCGTAGGTCAAGGCACCCGTGGCGGCCTGGAGCGCCCGCGCGGCGGGCGAATGGTCCAGGTGGGTGTGGGTGATCAGAATGTGGCTGACGCGCTCGCCTTCGACCGCGGCCAGAAGCGCCTGGACATGGGCGTCCAAAGCCGGGCCGGGGTCGATCACCGCTACCTCACCGCGCCCGACGATGTAGGTGCCCGTGCCGTGGAAGGTGAAGGCACTGGGATTCCTGGCCACGACGCGGCGGATCAGAGGCGTCAGCGTGTCGGTCCGCCCATATTCGAAGGTGATCTCGCGCACGAAGGGAATCGGGTTGGTCACGCGCCTCTCTCCGCTGGGTGAACGGGTATCTTCGGCCGCCACCGGCTGCTCTTCAAACGGTTTTGCCTGTCTGTCATGGACACGCCAGGCAAAAATTTTCCCCCACGCCCCTCGTTTTTCTTGAATCGGGGGGATAGCGCTCATACATTCCGCGCCACTGTGTTGACCGTCGTGGGTGCCCCAGCCGTTTTTGACGCAACGGCATAAGGTGGCGACGGTGCGAGCAGGAAAGGTGTGCAGACAGCGTCGAATGAGAGATGGGAGTTGCCGGTCATGTCGATCTGCTTCCACCCGGCTCCGTTTGATGCGGTTCGTGCGCTTGGCCAAGCCGCCCCAAGTGCGACCCGCAACGGAGACCGGTCTATCCTGAGCCTCGACGGCCATTCCGCCGGCTTCATCGTGAAGCCGGACCATGCCGTCGTGTCTGGGGGACTCACGAGTTGACCGCCCGGCTTCCGCGCAAGAGCGCGGCGGGCACCTCTGTCTCCCTGCAGAACGAGCGAGTGTCCGAACGCCCGAAAGCGCGCCGCGTGACGCGGCCGCGTCGGGAGCAGCTTTTGCCGGCGCGGCGGCGTCCCGCGCGTCTCCCGATGGGGGAACCAGAAGAGATGATGACGGAGCGCGTGCGGGACTTTCTCGCGCGAAACCCCGACCTTGAGCCGCCGTTCCTGGTCCTGGACCTGGACGAGGTGAAAAAGCGCTACCGGACCTTGGCCGCGGAGATGCCGTTCGCCGACATCTATTATGCGGTGAAGGCGAACCCGGCGCGGCCGATCCTGTCGCTCCTGGCCGGCCTGGGCTCGTGCTTCGATTGCGCCAGCCCGCGCGAGGTGAGGGACGTGCTCGACCTGGGCGTCGCACCCTCGCGCATCTCCTACGGCAACACGATCAAGAAGGACGCGGACATCCGCACCGTCTGGGATCTGGGCATCGACTTGTTCGCCTTCGACTGCGAGGAGGAGCTGGAGAAGCTCGCCCGGATGACCCCGGGCGCGCGCGTCTTCTGCCGTGTCGTCGTCGACAACACGGGTGCCGATTGGCCGTTGTCGCGCAAGTTCGGCTGCGAACCGGAGATCGCGACCGACCTTATGCTGATGGCGCGCGACCGGGGCCTGGTGCCCTATGGATTGTCGTTCCACGTCGGCTCCCAGCAGACCAACCCTCTGTCCTTCAACTCCGCCATCGCGACGGCGACCGGGGTGATGGGCGCCTTGCGGTCCAAGGGCGTGCATCTGCAGATGCTTAATTTGGGCGGCGGCTTGCCGGCGCACTACGACCGCGCGATCCCCGCTGTCGGCAACTACGCGGCGGTGATCAAGGCGGCGTTGGCGGAGGCCGATCTGAACGGCGGGCTCAAGCAGATTATCGTCGAGCCCGGCCGCTACATGGTGGCCGACGCGGGTACCACCGTGTCCGAGGTGGTGCTGACCGCCCAACGCGGCGATCAGCGTTGGATCTACCTCGACATCGGCAAGTTCGGCGGCCTGGCCGAGACGATCGACGAGGCCATACGCTACCGCTTCGTCACCAAGTACAACGGCGCGGCCACCGTGCCGAGCGTGGTGGCGGGGCCGACTTGCGACAGCTGCGACGTGCTGTACGAAAAGAACGTTTGCCAGCTTCCGGCCGCCCTCAAGGCGGGCGACCGGGTGCATATCCTGTCGACCGGCGCCTATACGACCGTGTATGCGTCGGCCGGATTCAACGGTATTCCGCCGTTGCAGGAATTTTATATCTGACGCGACAAAGCGGCCGCCCGGTGGGCGGCCGCGGCGTTTTTGAGCCGTTGCCTGCCCGCGCGCGGGGGTGCCACACTCCGGCCATGAGCGCCGACAGCCGCGTCGTTCCCGACCCGCTCCATTGGTCCGACACGGTCGTCGCCCACGAGAGGCATTGGCTTCTCGCGATGGTCATCGCGCTCAATACCTTCGCGCCCTTCTGCTTCTACGCCACCACCTCGGCGCTGGAATTCGTCGCGATCTCCTTTCCGCATGGTGCGGACCGGGTGCTGTGGATCACCGACGCCTACCTGATCGCCATCGTCTGCGTCACGCCCATGACCGGCTTTCTCTTGCGTCGCCTGGGGCATCGGCTCGTACTGACGCTGAGCGCCGGCGGCATCCTGGCCGCAGCGTTGGCGGCCTCCATGGCGCCCACATTGCCGATCCTGATCGGCGCCGCTTTCGTGCTCGGCATGTTCGTGGCGCCGGTGCTGCCTGCGACCCAGACCCTGGTGATCGTGGCCTATCCCGGCGAGCATCGCGCGATGGGCATGGCCTTATGGGGCGCCGGTTCCACCATCGGTGTCATGGTCGGCTACACCGCGGGCTCGGTCCTGGCCGAGGAGATTTCCTGGCGCGTCATGTACGCGCCGTCGCTTCTGCTGGGCGCCCTATCCCTGCTGCTCGTGCGCCGTTTCGCGCCTTCGCATCGGGAGCGCCATGAATCCATCGACTGGCTCGAGCTTGCGGCGTTCAGTATCGGCATCCTGGGTTTCGGCGCGTTGCTGAATATCGGCTCCGACATGGGGTGGAGTGCGCCGCCGACCTATGCGCTTTTGCTGGCGGGTATCTTTGGCTTCACCGTGTTCGCGACGCGCTACCGGCGCGAGCGCGGGCGTTTCGTCGATTTGAACGTTTTGCACGACCGCAATCTGGCTTTGGCGATCGTGATCGCGTTCGGTGTCGCGGCCACCTCGACCGGGCAAATTGAAACCGCGGAGCTGGGCACGCTGCTTCATTTCAGCGGCTTCTTCATCGGCATCCGCGGTGCGCTCGGCGGCGTGGCGTGGCTGGTCGGTGTGCTGGGTTGCGGCTGGCTCGTGGCCCATATCGGCGCGCGGCGCGCGCTTCTCATCGCCCTCTTGGTGCTGGTCTGGGGCCGTTACGGCTACACGAACTATGAGCCGGGCCTCGACATGATCGGCGCTTTGTGGCCGAACATCGTGACCAGCGTGGGTTATGGCTTCGTCGGCACGTCGCTGGCGGTGCTCGCGTTTCAGAACATTCCGAAGCGCCTCTCCGATGCCGCCTCTAGCCTTTACGTCTTGGGCTGGCAGCTCGGGCCGGCGCTGGGCGTGGCCGTGCTCAACGGCTTCGTGACCACCCGCGAGGCCGGGATGATCGCGGCTGGGGTGAACGAGATGGAGGCGCGGATTCTGGCGGCGCTCGGCGCCATCTGGCTGGAGTTTGCCTTCGCGCTAGCGATGGTGCCGCTGGTCTATTGGTTCCGGAAACGGCACAAGGACGCCCATAAACCGGCGGCATCGTGAACGAGGTCCCGTCTCCGCCCCGAGAACGGTCCGCCCGCCACGCCCGCTGGGCATTCCTTCTATTAGCACCGCCCGCCCATGGGCTTCTCGCCCTCGTGTTCGCGATGGATGCGAACTGGGACTTGCGCAATTACCACTACTACAACGCCTATGCATTCCTCGGCGGGCGGGAAGGCTACGATCTTCTGGTGGCCTCGGTGCCGACCTTCTTCA
Organism: Alphaproteobacteria bacterium; assembly: GCA_050180485.1. Classification (GTDB taxonomy): domain Bacteria; phylum Pseudomonadota; class Alphaproteobacteria; order CADEGL01; family CADEGL01; genus CADEGL01. Next base: position 133,700 of record JBFXED010000003.1, read on the forward strand.
ACCCGCTGCTCGATCTGCCGTTCTTCTTGGCCGCCGAGGCGTGGCCCGCGCGGCTGGTGGGTTTCCTGCTCGGCACCGTGCAGGGGCTCAACGCCTTGCCGCTGTTTGGCATCGGGCGCGCGCTGGTCGCCGTCGATGATCCATTGCGGCGCGTGGGCATCGCGGCGGGCTTCGCGGTGCTGGGACTCGCGGGTGCGATTACTCTCTCTTTGGTCGGGACCACCTTCTACGACAACGTGGTGACGCTCGGCCCGCTCGCGGCCCTATGTCTGGTGATGGCGCGATACCGCGGCTTCGGTACCACGCCGGCCTGGCGCGTCTGCGCGCTGGCGCTGTTGACCGGCGCGCTATGCGGCCTTGCCGCGGGCCTCAAGCAGCCATCGGCGATCTATGGCGTGGGCGTGGGCGCGGCGTTGCTGGTCGTGCCCGCCACCTGGCCTCGGCGTTTCGCTCTTGCCACGGCCTTCGCTTTGGGTGCCATCGCGGGCGTGGCTGTCAGCGGCGGCTGGTGGATGTGGCATTTGTGGAGCACGTTGGGCAATCCGATGTTCCCCTTCTACAACGACGTCTTCGCCTCGCCGATGGCGCTGATCTCGGATTACAAGAAGGTCTTCTATCTGCCGGACAGCCTGCTGGCGCGGCTGTTCTTCCCGGTCACCTACACGCTCGATCCCACTGTCACCAGCGACGCCGCTTTCCGCGACCATCGCATCCTGGCGTGCTTTTTCCTGGTACCGCTGGCCGCGATCGCGGCGCTGGCGCGGCGAGCCGCGCCGCCGCTCGTGCGGCCTCTGCCCGCGCGCATCCTTCTGGCCTTCGCGGCGGTGACCTATGCAAGCTGGGTCGTTCTGTTCGGGATTTACCGCTATGTGCTGGCGCTCGAGATGTTGGCGCCGCTGGTCATCCTGGCCTGCTTCTCGCAATTCCCCGGTGGCTGGCGCTGGCGCGCGGTGGGTGCGGGCGTGGTCATCCTCCTGGTGGTCGGAACCGCGCGGCCGGTTGACTGGGGCCGCGTGGCCTGGGCCGACAAATGGGTGCGCACCGAGGTGCCGCCGCTCGACCGACCGGGCGAGACCATCGTGCTGTTGGCCGGACACGAGCCGTTCGGTTTTCTTGTGCCCGGTTTCCCGCCCGAGACGCGCTTCCTGCGTATCGACGGGGGCTTCACCACGCCGCGCGAGCCTGAGGTGGGTTTCAACACGCTGATGCGCGACGCCATCGCGTCCCACCAGGGGCCTATCTATATCCTGACGATTCCGACCGACCGGCGTTCGCCCGAAACCAGCGCGGCGGCCTATGGGCTCGCGATCGATTGGAACGATTGCCGCCCCGTGACATCTACTATCGGCTGGATGCCGTATGAACTCTGTGCCGTCCACCGCACGGGCTGAGCAAGAGATAGGGGCATGTCGGCGTGACGATAAGTTAGGGTACCGTTAGACTTATAGGTACATTTAAACGGAAACGGCCGGCGATCGCGATGAAATGCATTTTAGTGGCAGCCGATGGATCGGCCGATGCGGATCGGGCTATCGATACCGCCGCCCATCTTGCCAAGGCACTCGGCGCCGAGTTGGTGATCCTAACGGTGGGTGGCAGCATCAGCGGAGCGGAATTGCGCCAATTGGCCGACACCGGAGGGAAACTGAGCGAGACTTTAGAACTGGCCTCCCAGGAGATCCTGCGGCAGGCTGAAAAACGGGCGCAAAAAGCCGGCATTCTCGCACCCAGGCTTCGACACGAATGGGGCGACCCAGCCGAGGTCATCATTGATGTCGTCCAAAAGGAGAAGGCGGATATAGTCGTTGCCGGCAGGCGCGGCCATGGACGCCTTGCGGGGTTGCTGATGGGCAGCGTGTCACAGAAACTGGCGACCTTAGCTCCGTGCGCCGTCGTCATCGTGCCTTGAAACTGTCGGGCCGCATTGAAGGAGGCGAGCGGCACTTTTGCACGGCGGGAGCGTTTCCGAGGTAGAGCCGGTCGATGGGTATCTTCCGTCAAGTCACGCTGGTCCTTGACCGTAAGCAGCTTCTGGGGCGGTTCTGGCAGTCTGGATCGGAGGTGTGGCGCGCCCGAAAGACCTGGGTATGCGCTCTAGCAACGTTTCTTGTCATCGTCGTTCTGCTGCAACTGCTATTGCAGGTTCTGCTCAACACTTGGAACCGCAGGTTCTTCGATGCGCTCGAGCAGCGGGATGAACAAGCGCTTTGGACTCAATCCATGGTCTTCCTTCCGCTCGCCCTTGGTAGCGTCGCGTTGGCGGCTATCTCTGTCTGGGGGCGAATGACCGCGCAACGCGGCTGGCGCGAAGCGCTGACGCGGCAGGTCATCGGAAAATGGCTCAAGGGGGGCCGCTTTCGGAAATTCAATACGCTTGCCGAAGGTACGGAGAATCCGGAATACCGCATCGCGGTAGATATACGTGTATCGACGGATGCGCCGGTCGATCTCGTGCTTGCTTTTCTGTCGTCGATCTTGACGGCCATCACCTTTTTCAGCGTCCTCTGGTCGATCGGTGGCAGCCTGGACGTTTTCGTGTTCGGTGTCAGGATCACGATCCCAGGCTATCTGGTGTTAGGCGTGATCATCTATTCCGGCATTCTGTCGGGTTCGATGCTGTTAATTGGCCGCCGACTCACTAACGTGATCGAGCGCACAAACCAATCGGAGGCGGAGTTTCGCGCCGCCACCGAGATGTTTCGGGGTGATGACGCGCACGCTCCTGCGGCCGAGGTCGAAGACGGAAGGGAACGCAATCTTTGGCTCAAGTTGCAGGCCGTGCTGCTCTGGTGGCGCGAGCTTTGCTCGCAACTCACGCGCACGACGATCATTTCCCATGGTAACTTCCTGTTCGCGCCCGTTGTCGCATGGATACTGTGCGTTCCCAAGTATTTGAGCGGCGCCATGACGCTCGGAGAGCTGACCCAAACTGCCGCCGCCTTCGTCACCGTGCAGGGCGCGTTCAACTGGCTCGTGGACAATTACCAACGGCTGGCGGACTGGCGTTCGGCGTCGCACCGCGTCGCAACCCTTCTCCTGGCGCTCGATGAGACCGAGGCCGAAGAATCCGCCGAGGCTCCGGCGTCCCCGGAACCCTAGTGGAGTGCCCTTCTAGCCCAGCTCCAGGGCGAGTGCCCGCAATCCGACGAACGCGGGGTCGTCGCAGACGATGACGAAGATCGGAATGGGTTGGACATACCACCCGAGCCGGCCTTTCGACTCGAAGCGGTAGCGGAATGCCGAGTGCGGCAGGTGGTCGACGATGTGGCGAATAATGCCGCCGGCAATGAAGACGCCGCCCTGGGCGCAGAACGTGAGCGCCAAGTTTCCCGCCACGTCGCCCAGCAGCGCACAAAACATGTCTACAGCCGCCCGGCTGATCGGGCAGCTTTCTGCACGCGCCGCACGCGTGATCTCGGCCGTGCTCCGCTTCGGCGCCGCAACCGATCCGATGTCCGACAGTGCCTGGTATATGTTCTCCAGCCCATCGCCGGACAGGAGGCGCTCCACCGACACGTGGGAGAACTTCGCGCGCAACCTTTCGATCACGGCGGCTTCGCGAGTCGATGCGCTGGACGCCGTGGTGTGTCCTGCTTCGCTCCGCAGCACGCTCTTCACCTTGGGCAGGTAGACGGCGACGCCCAGGCCGGTGCCAGGCCCCAGGACGACCGCAGGCAATTCCGGCACCCGCGCGCCGCCGCCGATCTGGACGAGATGGCCCGCGGGCAGGTGTGGAAGCGCCCAGCCCAGCGCCTCGAAGTCGTTCAGAAGGCGCACAGTCTCGAAGCCGAAGCGCGCCCTGAGTTCATCGGCATCGACAGTCCAGGCGCTGTTGGTGAGTTCGCAGCGCTGGCCTGTCACCACGCCGGCCACGGCCAATATGGCCTGAGGAATCGTGGAGCCTGCGTGGTCGGTCAGGAAAACGGCAAGGGCGTCGGCAAAATGTCGATGATCCTTGACCGCCATATGTGCGATCGGGCCCGCCACGCCGTTGGCCAGGACGGCAAAGCGCACATTGGTGCCTCCGACATCCGCCAGCAGGACGCGATTTGACGAGGTTCGTGTCATGCCGGCACGCGCCCACGCGCGGACCGTATCACGTCCCGGTACCAGTGGAATGACGCCTTCGGTATCCGCTTTTGGATCGGGTAGTCGACATAGGTGAGGCCAAACCGCACGCTGTAACCGGCGCTCCACTCGAAATTGTCGAGCAGCGACCAGACAAAATAGCCGCGCACATCCGCGCCTGCGGCGACGGCCTTGTCCACCGCGCCGATATGGGCGCGCAGATAGGCGATGCGGGCTTCATCTACGATGGCGCCGTTGTCGTCTGGCTTATCGTAAGCGCCCAGGCCGTTCTCCAGCACATAGATCGGGAGCCGGTATCGCGCCGCGAGGATGCGCAGGGTGTTCGCGAACAACTCCGCATTGATTGGCCAGCCCATGGGCGTCAGAGGAATATCCGGCGGACGGGCGCCGAACCCGAATCCCATGGGCTGTGCAGGATCGCCCTTCACGTAGACCGGACCGTAGTGATTCAAGCCAAACCAATCGATCGGCCGCCGGATGCGCTCGAGGTCGCCAGGACGAACATGGGGTTCCATGGCGGAACGCATGGACTCGGGATAGGTTCCGAGGCATTGGGGATCCGGAAACGCCCGATTCCAGTAGGCGTCGCACAGCGTCGCCGCTTGCGCATCGGCGACCGACGAAGGAAGGCAAGTCTGCACGTTGTGGATGGATCCGATCAAACTGCCAGGCGCTTCCGTGCGCAGAGCATCGACGGCCGCACCGTGGGCTAAATTCACGTGGTGAATGACGCTGTGCAGGACGTCCGAGCGGGACGTCCTGCTCTCTGCATTATCGAAGCCGTGAGCGAATAGCGTGAAGATGGATGGTTCGTTCATGGTCGCGAAGCGCACGACTCGGCTGCCATAGCGCTTCGCGACGAGCGCGGCGTAATCGGCGAACCATCCGACGCAATCCCGCGCGGTCCAGCCGCCCCGGTCCTCTAGAGCCTGCGGCATATCCCAATGGAAGAGGCACAACCACGGCTCGATGCCGGCCTCGTCGAGCGCACCGATCAGCCGATCATAAAAGGCGAGCCCTTCTTCGTTCGGTGCGCCGCGCCCGAGCGGAAGGATACGCGGCCAGGCCACCGAAAATCGATATGCTTGGACGCCCAGTTGCCGCATCAAGCCGACGTCTTCCCGATAGCGGTGATAGTGATCGCATGCCACGTCCCCGGTTTCGCCGTTCGCCACCAAGCCCTTCTGGCCATAAGTGTCCCAAACGCTGAGCCCGCGGCCGCCTTCACGCGCCGCTCCCTCGATCTGGAAGGCTGACGTCGACACCCCCCAGATGAAGTCGGGGCCCAGCGCGGCGGTGGATGGCAACGCCATGTGCGAAATGTTTGTGTCCATCGGTCTTGCCGCGCCATCAAGGCCAGCAATGTCACGAGAGGCTGGAGGGTTAGACCTCAAGCCCGCCATACGCGGCCTGATGCCAGGTTGAGCCAAATCAATACATCATAGCGGCAAAAGGCATTAGATTTTTCTCCTGCTTGCGGAACAGGGCAGTGGAATACGCGTCCAGAACCCGATGGGGCGGTATCGTCGACCGTTCGACTATCTCCGGCGCCTTTTTTCGCGTGGGCGAGCGGGGCGGCGTATCTTGGCTCGTCGATCCCGACGGCGGCCGTTTTCTGTCGAAGGGCGTCAACACGGTGCGTTTCGACCAGGATCGGATTCAGAACAGCGATCGCATTCCCTACGCTGAAGCGTGCCGGCGCAAGTACGGCGATGAAGAGGCGTGGCGCACGGCGACGGCCGTGCGGCTCGCGGGCTGGGGATTCAATACCCTTGGCTCCTGGTCCGACGATAGAGTCGCGGCTCAAGCGACGCGTCCCCTGGCCGTCACGCCCAATCTGCACCTAGCCATGTCGTTCGCCTGGCGAAAGAACGAAGCGGCCAGGGACGGCCGCAAGCACGAATTCCCCGACGTGTTCGATCCGGCGCTCGAGCGCCACGTCGTTCGAGTGGCTTCGGAACTATGCGCCGGGCGCAGCGGCGATCCGCGCATTATCGGCTGGTTCGCGGACAACGAGCTTCGCTGGGATCCGGACTGGCGCGGGCCGGAAGAGCTTCTGACCCTCTTCCTCAATATGGCGCCCGGCAGTCCGGGTCGCGAAGGCGCTATCGAATTCCTGCGGACCCGGTATGGCGAATTTGCCGCTTGCAGCGCCGTCTGGCGGCTTCCCGCGCGGTCTTGGGACGAGTTGGCCGCAATCGACCAGGTGGTTCAGCCTTACTTCCGGCCGCCACCTTACGACCGAGCCGCCGCCGGCGAGGAAGTAGCCAACCGCGCGCAGCCCGGGCGCATGGCCGTGATGGACGATTGCGATCGTTTCCTCGGGCAGGTGGCGACACGCTACTTCGAACTGACGAGCGCCGCGATCAGGAAGGTCGATCAGAACCATCTCCTACTGGGTTGCCGATTTGCCTATCCGCCGGCGAGGGCCGTGATCGCGGCGGCAGGGCGGTACGTCGATGTGATCTCGTTCAACTGTTACGACCGCGACCCGGCGGCCGCGCTCGATGCTTATGCGGCCACGGGCAAACCTTGCTTGATCGGAGAATTCTCTTTCCGCGGCGACGATTCCGGTCTTCCGAATACGCGCGGGGCTGGGCCGCGTGTGGCGACCCAGGCCGAGCGCGCAGCCGGTTTCCGCTCCTATGTGGCTACGGCGCTGCGGTATCCGTCCTGCGTTGGCTATCATTGGTTCGAATACGCGGATCAGCCGGCGGAGGGGCGCTTCGATGGCGAAAACTCCAATTTCGGCATGGTCACCATCGACGACCGCGTCTATGGGACACTCGTCGACGCGATGGCTGCCATCAACGGCGAAGCCGAACTCCTTCATGCGGCGGCGGCGCAGGCTTAATCCTGACCAGAGGGCAGTGCCATGGGAAAGCAGGCCAAGATCGTGTTCATCGGCGCGACCAGCATGGCCTTCGGGCTGGAGATGCTGCGCGACGTGTTCGGCAACGACGAGTTGCGCGGCAGTACCCTCACCCTAGTCGGGCGCAACGCGCAGACGCTGAACAAGATGGCGGAGCTTGCAAAGCTCCTGAATGCCAAATCGGGCGCGGGGCTTACGGTCGAGCAGACCACCGACCGCCGCGCTGCCCTGGACGGCGCGGACTTCGTGGTCAATGCCGCGGCCATCGACCGCAACCGATTGTGGAAGCTGGACTTCGAAATTCCACGCAAATACGGCATCCGCCATACGTTGGGCGAGAATGGCGGCCCCGGCGGACTTTTCTTCACTTTGCGTACATTGCCTCTTGTGTTCGATTTCGCGCGCGAAATGGAAGCACTCTGCCCCAAGGCGTTGTTCATCAATTTCTCCAACCCGGAAAACCGCATCATCCTTGCGCTGGGGAAATACAGCTCGATCCGCGCGCTTGGCTTGTGTCACGGCATCTTCATGGGGCGGGGCGACGTGGCTCGCATTCTCGACCGGCAGTACGACGACCTCGAAGTCTGGGCCGCCGGCATCAACCATTTTCAATGCATCCTGCAGATCCGAGACCGAGCCAGCGGCGAGGACCTCTACCCGCTGCTGCGCGAGCGGGAGCGGAGTTACGATCCGACGTTCGGTCCGCTTACCCGCACGTTATTCCGGGCATTCGGTTACTGGATGACCTGCAGCGACGACCATTTGGGCGAATACCTGGCCTACGGCTGGGAGAGCGGCGAGCATGGCTATGACTTTGCGGCGGACGAGCGTGGCCGCGCGGAGTTTGCCGCCGAGCTCGACCGCGTGCTTGGGGGCAGAACCATGCCGGCCCATTGGCTGACGCCGTCGGGCGCGCGCGCGGCGGCGGTCGCGGGCAGCATCCTCCACAACCGAAAGCGTCTCTTCGACTCGGGCATCGTCATGAACCGCGGCACGATCGAGAACTTGCCGACGGACGCTGCGGTCGAGGTGCCGGTGATGACCGACGCGACGGGTGTCCACCCGGTCTCGCTGGGCCCTTTGCCCGATCCGGTTGCCAAGCTCATCGCCACGCAGGTCAACGTCCAACAACTCGCGGTCGAGGCCGCCATGCGGGGCTCGAAGGAGCTGGCCTTGCAGGCGTTGTTGATTGACCCCGTCGTGAACTCCGCCTCCGCTGCGGTCAAGCTCCTTGATGAGCTGTGGGAAGTGAACCGCCCCTATATCCGCCCCTGTTTGTGAGACGCGCAGCGTTCAAACGCGACACCGGCGCCGGACTGACGCCTTCTTCCGCCGTCGCTGCTGCGATATAAGAAGGCCCGTGTCCCCGTAGCTCAGCCGGATAGAGCGCAGGATTCCTAATCCTGAGGCCGTGGGTTCGAATCCCGCCGGGGACACCATTTTCGCGGTTGGGGGTTGGACGATATGAACACGGGAATCAATTCACCTGAAAAGGCAAAGGTCGCCGTCATCGGCGCCGGCATCGTGGGGCTGATGACCGCGCTGGAGGTCCAGCGGACCGGCCGGCAGGTGGTGGTGATCGATCCGGGCGAGCCGGGTGGGCGGCAGGCTGCTTCGTACGGCAACGGCGCGTGGATCTATCCCGCGGCGATCATGCCGGTTTCCGTGCCAGGACTTTGGCGCAAGGTTCTGGGCTACTTGATGGACAAGTCGGGGCCCTTTGTCATCCGCTGGAGCCACTTGCCGCGCCTTATGCCTTGGCTTCTTCGGTTCATCTGGTCTGGCCGGAACTGGAAGCTGGTCGAGGATTGCGCGCGCGTGCGCTTCGAGCTCTGCCGGCGCGCCGTGACCGATCATCAGGGCGTGGCCGCCGAAGCGGGCGTGAGCCATCTGCTCGAGCACAAGGGCCTGATGTTCATCTACCGCGACAAAGCGGAATTCCTGAAGGAAAGCCGCGAGTGGGATATGCGGCGGCGTTTGGGCGTCAAGATCAACGAGCTGGATCGCACCGCCTTGGTGAAGCTCGAGCCCAACATCACCGAGCGATATCAGTTCGCCGTGCAGGTCGATGGGGCGCACTGCCGCGATCCCAACGCCTATTGCCAGGCGATCGCCGATCTCATTCAGAAGCGCGGCGGCGAATTCGTCCGCGCGCCCGCCACCGGCTTCCAGGTTTCAAACGGCCGCCTGGAAGGGGTGAAGGTGGGGGAAAACATCATCAGGTGCGAGCAAGCGGTCGTCACCGCCGGCATCGGCTCGAAGAAACTGGCGAGGGCGGCGGGCGACCGCGTCCCGTTGGAATCCGAGCGCGGCTATCACGTCGTACTGCCTCTCGGCGGGAACGCCTTCAGCCATCCCGTGATGCCGTCCGACGGCAAGATGGGCATCACACCAACGGCAAAAGGGTTGCGTATCGCGGGGCAGGTCGAGCTTGCCAGCGTCGACGCCGACCCGGATTGGAATCGGGCTGAGCTGTTACGCGGGTTTGGATCGCGCGTCCTCGATTTGCCGGAGATGAAGGAAAAGGCGATTGACCAATGGATGGGCAACCGCCCGTCCACGCCCGACGGCCTGCCGTGCGTGAGCGCGGCGCCGTCCTGCCACGGGCTTTTCTATGGCTTCGGGCATGGCCATACCGGTCTCACCCAGGCGCCCGCCACCGCCAAGCTGCTGGCGGCGTTGGTCGCAGGCAAGAAGCCCGAGACCGATGTGTCTCCCATGAGCGTGAAGAGGTTCTAGCGGCCCGATAGGCGCAAACAACGCCAGCGCGGATGCGGCGGGAATGATTTCCCGCCGGGCTCGCGATCCGCTCGCGGCGGCTTAAGGTTTACTTGAGGACTTCGGCCTTCTCGATGACGACGTCCTTCGTTGGAACGTCATCCATGTGGCCGCTGCTGCCCGTGGGCGTGGTCTCGATCTTCCGCACCACGTCCATTCCTTCGACCACCTTGCCGAAGACGGCATAGCCCCAGCCGCGCGGGTTCGGCGCGGTGTAGTTCAGGAAGCCGTTGTCGGCCACGTTGATGAAGAACTGGTCGGTAGCCGAGTGCGGATCGCCGGTACGCGCCATGGCGATGGTGCCGGTGTCGTTGGCCAAGCCGTTGTCGGCCTCGTTCTTGATCGGGCTGCCGCTCGACTTGTCTTTCAAGCCGGGCTCCAAGCCGCCGCCTTGGATCATGAAGCCCTTGATCACGCGATGGAAGATCGTGCCGTCGTAATGGCCCGACTTCACGTATTGCAGAAAGTTCTTCGCCGTGTTCGGCGCTTTCCCGGGATTCAGCTCGATAACGATCGCACCATGGTTGGTGGTGAGTTTTACGCGGGGGCTATCTGCTTTGGCTGCGGACATGGGACTCACAAATGTTGGGGCTGCGCGAAGAGATTTTCGCGGTGAGCCGGCTATTGAACGACTTCAGCCTTTTCGATGACAACGTCCTTCACAGGAACGTCCTCCATCGGGCCGTTTTTGCGCGTCGGTACCATCTCGATCTTGCGCACCGTGTCCATGCCTTCGGTCACCTTGCCGAAGACCGTGTAGCCCCAACCGCGCTGATTGCGCGCCGTGTGGTTGAGGGGGTCGTTGTCGACCACGTTGATGAAGAACTGATCGGTGGCCGAGTGCGGATCACCGGTGCGCGCCATGGCGATGGTGCCCATGTCGTTGCGCAGGCCGTTATCCGCCTCGTTCTTGATCGGATCGCGACTGGACTTGTCCTTCAGGCCGGGCTCCAAGCCGCCGCCCTGGATCATGAAGCCGCGGATCACACGGTGGAAGATCGTGCCATTGTAATGGCCGGAATTCACATACTGCAGGAAGTTCTTGACCGTGATCGGCGCCTTGTCGGGATACAACTCGACGGTGAACGCGCCGTAGTTGGTGGTGAACTTCACGCGCGGATTGTCTGCTGCGGATGCGGATACCGAGCCCATGATTGCGAGGGCCGCGAGCGCGGCGAGGATACGTTTCACCATAGCAGACTCCTTGGAACGCGAAGCGAAGGGCGGCCAGTATGCCGGTTTAGATGGAAAGGCTCACGGGTTTTTAAAGCCGTGCGAAGTCCTTCAGAACGCGCCTTGCCGCGTTATGGCCAGGCGCGCCGGTGACACCGCCGCCGGGATGGGCGCCCGAGCCGCATAGATAAAGCGCCTTGATCGGCGTGCGATAGCGCGCGGCCTTCGGGTGCGGACGCAGGCTGAAGATCTGGTCCAGATCGTGGCGCGCATGGAAAACGTCTCCTTCGGGGAGCGCGAAGACGCGTTCCAGATCGAGGGGGGTGAAGACTTGCCGCCCCACGATCAGCTTGGGCAGGTTGGGGAAATGCCGCGCCATCACGGAAATGATGTGATCGGCCGTTTGCTCCTTGATCGCATCCCAGTTCCGGCCACCCGACAGAGTGTAGGGATAATATTTGGCCAGAAGCCCCATGACATGATGCCCCTTGGGCGCCAGGTCGGGATCGAGGGCGGACGGAATCTGCACATGGATGAAAGGTTCGGTCGAAACCTCGCCGGCCCGCGCCGCCTGATAGGATTTCTCCAAGGAGGCCGCGTCGGGGATCACGGTAATGGCCGCGCCGCGCGCGAGAGCGGCGTCCGGACCGGCGATGCCGGCGAATTCCGGCGTGCCAGCCAAGGCCAGGTTGATTCGGAACGACGCCTGACCGACGCGGATATGCTCGATGTCGGAGGCGAACTTGCCGTCCAGATGCTCGCGACCGACGAGCTGGAGGAACGTGCGCTTGGCATCGGCGTTGGACAGCACGACGCGGGCGCGAATCTCCTCCCCGGAGTCCAGCGCGACCCCGTCGGCACGTCCGTTGCGGACAATCACGCGCGCGACCGGCGCGTTGACCCGGACCTCGACGCCGTATTCCTTGGCCGCGTCCAGGATGGCGTCGGTCACACCGCCCATGCCGCCCTTGGCGATGCCCCATTTGTTACGTTGTCCGTCCAGCTCGCCCAGCACGTTGATGAAGAAGGGCAGGGCCGAGCCCGGCGCATAGAGGCTCATGAAATTGCTGGAGGCGCAGTGGCCGGTGAAGATGTCGCGCATGGTCGGGCTCTCGAACCAGCGCGACATCAGGTCCCAGGCCGAAAGCGTGAACATCTGGACCAGGAACTGCCGGTCCTCGAGGGTGAAGTTCCGCATCTCGCCCGCCATGCGCAGGCTGGCCAGGATCGAATCGAGCCCACCGGCGAGATCGGGCGGCTCGCGCAGCCATTGGTTGCGGATCACGTCGCCCACGCGCCGCAGCTGCGCATAGAGGCGGTTCATGTTGTCGTAATCGCTGTTCGAGATGCGCGCGAAGGTGGCCTGGTCGCGCGCCGCGTCGCCGGTGAGCTGGATCTGGCGCCCGTCGGACAGGAGCTTCACGGCGCCCGTATAGGCGATGGCCTGAAGCCCGCGCCGCTTCAGCTCCAGATCGCGCACCACCTCGCCGCGCATGAGGCCGAAGGCGTAGGAGGCGACGGAGTTGCGGTAGCCCGGATGGAACTCCTCGGAGATCGCGGCGCCGCCCGCGACGTGCCGGCGTTCCAGCACCAGCACCTTCTTACCCGCCTTGCCGAGATAGCAGGCGGCCACGAGCCCGTTATGCCCGCCGCCGATGACGATCGCGTCGTACGCCATATGGTTCCCCCGATATCCGTCAGAGACGGCGATAATCCTTCAACACCCGCTTGGCCGCGTTGTGGCCCGGCGCACCCGAGACGCCGCCGCCCGGATGGGCGCCCGAGCCGCAGAGATAGAGCGCCTTGATGGGCGTGCGGTAGCGTGCCGCGCGCGGATG